>CAWFYQ010000006.1:0-414053 GCA_963820005.1 uncultured Alphaproteobacteria bacterium
CCAGTCCAGACGCACCGGCGGCGCCATTCCGGCGCAAGCTGTATCCGGACACCAGCTTCCGCCAGAATGATGGGCGAAGAAGCGCGGCTACCACTTGCCCGTATTGGGCATGGAGGCCCAGGGCTCCTGCTTCGGCTTCGGCCCGCCCTTCTGCAAGAACTCGATGGAGATATTGTCGGGCGAGCGGACGAAAGCCATGTAGCCGTCGCGCGGCGGGCGGTTGATCGTCACCCCGTTTTTCTGGAGACGCTCGCAGACGGCGTAGATGTCGTCGACCTCGAAGGCGAGATGGCCGAAATTGCGGGCCTCGCCATAGGCCTCGGGATCCCAATTATAAGTAAGCTCGACCTCGGCGTCCTCATCGCCCGGAGCCGCCAGATAGACCAGCGTGAATCGCCCCTGTTGGCTCTCCGTGCGGCGCACCTCTTTCAGCCCGAGACTGTTGCAGTAGAAGTCGAGCGATCGATCGAGATCGGAAACGCGCACCATCGTATGTAGATATTTCATCGCCTTCGTCTCCTTACGCGCACCCTTGAAACGTGCCTCGGCTCAAGCTTGCGCGAGCCTCGACAGGCGACCGCTCATTAGCGCGCGGCCGGGTGTGTGGCAAGCGCGTCACGGTCGTGTCTCTTTTCCACACCTGCCAAGCCCAATTGACGCATCATCGTTGCGCGGCGTCCAAAGACGCCTCATCCGGCCGCTCACAACTGAAATTTCTCTCGACGGCAGAGACATTTGCGTCGTCGCATCGCGCACGAAGTGCAAAATTACACAGGCGATGCGTCGCGCGCGCATATGTCGGAAGATTTGCTTGTCGATCAGATGCTTGCCTGTGCCGTTGCGGAGTTGCGTCGAAGGCGCCTGCGAATTGTGGAGAAGGAAGAATGCGTCGGAAAATTCCAGTGGCCTCGCGTTACGGCGATGCTATGTTCGCAAAGAGAGTATTCCAGCCGATTCGTGTGTGGGGCGTCGGTCGGCTGCGTGAAAAGTTTAGCGGGGGAATGCGGCATGGGGGCGAAAGAACCGCCACGTATAGAGGGCCATACCCAACGCGACGAAGAGGCCACAGTTGATGTCTTCGAAGTGTCAGGATCGATTAAGTGGTTCGATGCGTCAAAGGGTTATGGGTTTATCGTTCCGGACGAGGATCTACCCGACGTTCTCCTGCACGTAACGTGCCTGCGCCGCGACGGTTTCCAGACCGCCTACGAGGGTGCGCGCGTGGTATGCGAGGTGCTGCGTCGGCCGAAGGGCTTGCAGGCGTTCCGCATCCGCTCGATGGACGATTCGACGGCGGTGCATCCCTCGCAATTGCCGCAGCGGACCCATGTCATCGTCATCCCGGAGAGCGACTGGGAGCGGGCGGTGGTGAAATGGTTCAACCGGCTGCGCGGCTTCGGTTTCTTGAGCAGGGGCATGCAGACCCTCGACATCTTCGTGCATATGGAGACGCTCCGGCGTTGCGGCTTCACCGAGCTCAGGCCCGGGCAGTCGGTCATGGTCCGCTATGGCAGGGGACCGAAAGGTCTGATGGCCGCGGAGCTGAAGCCGGACGGCGCGCAGGGTCCGTCCTCTCACTGACGACTGCAAATCTTCGGATGAAGCGCCGCCACCTCGCGGCGCTTTTGCTTTCGCTCGCGCTTCTCGCCGCGCCGCTAGCGGCCTTCGCCGCAGGCAACGGCACGCTCGTGTTCAAGACCGCGACCGGAGATCACAGCTTCAATATCGAGGTGATGGTCACCAACGAGGAGCGCGCGCTCGGACTGATGTTCCGGCGCTCGTTGCCAGAGAATGACGGTATGCTGTTCCTCTACGACCCGCCGCAGCCCGCGATGATGTGGATGAAGAACACCATCATCCCGCTCGACATGGTGTTCATCTCATCCGACGCGCGCGTGCATCGCATCGAGCAGAACGCCGAGCCTTTCTCCACCACGCTGATCCCCTCCGACGGCGACATTGTCGGCGTCCTCGAACTGAATGCCGGGGAGGCTAGCAAGATCGGGTTGAAGCGCGGCGACAAGGTGATCTATCCCGGCCTCGCCAAGAAGTAGCGCCGGTCTGCGGTGGCCATTCCATCTTTCGCCCGGATGACGGACGAACGGCGCGCACGCTCATTAGCGCTTTGGTGAAGGAGAGAGGCTAGCCTCGGGGGCTCAGGCGAACTATGTATGTCGCCAATGGCTGCCAGGCATTTGGCCGGTGTGCAGCCAAACAGGAGCGAATCGGAATCGGGGCATAGCGCAGTCTGGTAGCGCACCTGCTTTGGGAGCAGGGGGTCGCAAGTTCGAATCTTGCTGCCCCGACCATTCCGAGCCGCCGTCGAACGAGGACCGATATGGCCGCCCGCATCTATAAGCCCGCCAAGACCGCGATGCAGCAGGGCAAGGCGCAAACGCGCGACTGGGTGCTGGAATTCATCCCCGACGAGCCGAGCATCATCGAGCCTCTGATGGGTTGGACAAGCTCGGCGGAGACCAGGCCGCAAGTCCGCATGAGCTTCGCGACCAAGGACGAGGCGGTCGCTTACGCCACGCGCCACGGCATCGCCTTCCGCCTCGAGGAGCAGCCAGGCTCGGAAGTGAGACCGAAATCCTATGCCGAGAATTTCAAGTTCGGCCGGCACCGACCGTTGGACGCACTGACATGAGATTTCGGTTATAGTCTCCCGATCCTCAAGGGGTCCCGTAGCTCAAGGGATAGAGCATCTGCCTTCTAAGCAGAGGGTTGAAGGTTCGAATCCTTCCGGGACCGCCAATCCTTCGCGACCGGGGTGCCAATCGTCATGCGGACCGTCGTCGGACTGATCCTCGCTCTCACCCTGCTCTCGGGCACGGCCGACGCGGCGCCCAAGCTGCTCTGGGAGACCAAGGGTCTGGCCCAACCGGAATTCGGCGGTCCTCGATCCCGCCACCGGCGCCATCTATGTCAGCAACATCAACGGCGCCATTATGCAGAAGGACGGCAACGGTTTCATTGCCAAGCTGAACGGCGACGGCAAGATCGTGACGCGCGACTGGGTAAAGGGGCTCGACGCGCCGACCGGCCTCGCGCTCCACGACCGCACGCTGTACGTGGCCGACATCGATCAGCTGGTCGAAATCAACGCCGCCTCCGGCGCGATCGTCAAGCGCTACCCGGCCAACGGTGCGCTGTTCTTGAACGACGTGGTCGCCGGCCCGGACGGAGTGGTCTACGCCTCCGACACGCCGACCAACACGATCTGGCGGCTGAAGGACGGAAGCTTCGAGCCCTGGCTCGCCAACGACAATCTCAACAATCCTAACGGACTGTTGGTCCAGGGCGACAAGCTGATCGTCGCCTCGTTCGGCAAGGTAGCAAGCGTCGGGCAGAAGCAGGAGATCGCCGGCCTGCTCTCGGTCGACATCGCCACTCAAGCCATCAGCAAGATCGGCAAGGGCGAGCCTATCGGCAACCTCGCCGGGCTTGAGCCGCTCGCGCCCGCCGGCTATCTCGTCACCGATTGGGCCAAGGGCGCGCTCTACAGCATCGATGCCAAGGGCAAGGTCGATCAGCTGCTCGACCTAAACCAAGGCAGCGCCGACCTGACCTATCTTCCCGACAACAAGGTCGTGCTCATCCCGATGATGCTGGACAACTCTCTGGTCGCCTATCGGCTCGACTAGCGTTAAGGCGTCCGCGCGGCTAAACGATGCTGCGCACCACGCCGCCATCGACGCGAAGCGCGGCGCCAGTGATCGCCGAGGAGCCTTCGCCGGCAAGGAACACCACGAGGTTCGCGACCTCGTCGGGCTCGGCGAAGCGGCGGATCAGCGATGAGGGCCGCATGGTGCGCAGGAATTCTTCCTCGACCGCGGCGCTCTCGGTCTTGTGCTCGGCGGCGACCTTGGCCAGAAAGTCGACGACCCCCTCCGAACGGGTCGGTCCCGGCAGCACCGCATTCACCGTGACGCCGGTGCCGGCCACGCTTTCGGCGATGCCGCGGGAGAGCGCGAGCTGTGCCGTCTTGGTCACCCCGTAATGCACCATCTCAGCCGGGATCTGCAGGGCAGACTCGCTCGAGATGAAGAGGATGCGGCCCCAATTGCGCTGGAGCATCGGCGGCAGCAGCGCGCGCGCCAGCCTGACCCCGCTCATGACGTTGAGCTCGAAGAAGCGGAACCAGTCCTGGTCGGAAATGTCACCAAAGGGGACCGGCTCGAAGATGCCGGCATTGTTGACCAGGATATCGACCCGCCCGGCGCCCTCGATCAGCCGCTTGACGCCCTCGGCGCTCGAAAGATCGGCAGCCACCCCGGTCGCGGTCGAGCCGACCTCGGAGCTGATGCGCTGAATGGCCTCGGCGACCCTCTGCTCGGAGCGGCCGTTGACGATCACCTCGGCGCGCTCGCGAGCGAGCCCGCGGGCGATGGCGAAGCCGATGCCGGCGGTCGATCCGGTGACGAGCGCGCGCTTGCCGCGGAGCTTCAGGTCCATGACGTCAACTTCCCTTTGAGTTGCTGTGCGAGGCGAGCCGGCTGAAGCCGGCATCGAGATCGGCTTTCAGGTCGTCGATGTCCTCAAGCCCGACATGCAGGCGAAGCGCCGGGCCTTCGGCTTGCCATCTCGTCGCCGTGCGATAGGCGCTCGGGTTGAACGGCAGAATCAGGCTCTCGAAGCCGCCCCAGGAATAGCCCATGCCGAACAGCTGTAGGCCGTCGAGCATGGCGCCGAGGCTCGCGTGCGCCACAGGCTTCAGAACGATGGCGAACAGTCCGGAGGCGCCGGTGAAGTCGCGCTTCCACAGAGCATGGCCGGGGTCGGAGGGAAGGGCAGGGTGCAGCACGCGCTCGACCTCGGGGCGGCCGCCGAGCCAGTTGGCTAGCTCAAGCGCGGATTGCTGATGGCGCGCCAGCCTGACCGCCAACGTACGCAAGCCTCGGAGGCCCAGATAGGCATCCTCAGGGCCGGGGCAGAGCCCAAGATCGGTGTGCGAGGCCTCGACCGCGCGCGCGGCCTCCTTGCTCGCGGTGATGGCCCCGAGCATGGCGTCGGCATGGCCGACGATATATTTGGTGGCAGCCTGGATCGAGATATCGACCCCGTGCGCGAACGGCTTGAAGAAGAGCGGAGTCGCCCAGGTATTGTCCATGATCACCACGGCGCCGGCTTCGTGCGCGGCGCTCACGATCGCCGGGATGTCCTGCACCTCGAAGCTCTGCGAGCCGGGCGACTCGGTGAACACCACCTTGGTCCGCTCGTTGAGCAGCTCCCCGATCGCGCCGCCGATCAACGGGTCGTAATAGGTGGTCTTGACGCCGAGTCGCTTCAGCACGTGATCGCAGAAGCGCCGCGTCGGCTGATAGACGCTGTCCGAGACGAGCACCTCGTCGCCGCCCGAGACGAAAGCGAGCAGCGTCGCGGCAATGGCCGACAGTCCTGACGGCGTGAGCAGAGTGCGGTGACCGCCTTCGAGCTCGGCGAGCGCCTCCTCGAGCGCCTTCACCGTCGGCGTGCCGAGCCGCCCATAGGTGAAGTCCTGCGTGTTCGCCTCGATGCTCGCGAGCGTCGGGAACAGCACGGTCGAGCCGCGATAGATCGGCGTGTTGACGAAGCCATGATGGCGCGCGGGCTCACGGCCCGCATGCGCGAGCCGCGTCTCGGCCTTCTGTTTCCTGGTTCGCTTGCTCATAGGCCTGAACGAGGCGAGGGGACCCTCAAGAGCGCAACCTAGCTCGTCTCGATCGGAAGGTTCTGATCGGCGCCCCATTCCGACCATGAGCCGTCATAGACCGAGGTTCGGCGATGCCCGAGCTCGGCAAGCGCAAGCGCAAGCACGCTCGCGGTGATGCCGGAGCCGCAGCTCGCCACGACCGGCTTGCTGAGATCGACGCCTGCCTCCTCGAACAGCCGCTCGACCTCGGGCGCAGGCTTGAGCGTCCCGTCCTTGGTGATCAGCCTACCGAAAGGGAGATTGTGGGCGCCGGGAATATGCCCCGAGCGAAGCCCGGCGCGGGGCTCCGGCGCCTTGCCGGCGAAGCGCTCGGCGGCCCGCGCATCGACGATCTCGGCGTTACGATCTTTGATCAGCGACTTCATGTCCGTGAGATCGCGCACGAGATCCGCATTGCGCCTAGCGGTGAAGTGCCGCGCGGTGCGCGCCGTCGGCTCACCGCTCTCTAGCGGAAGGCCCTCGCGCTTCCATTTGGGAAGGCCGCCATTCAGCACGCTCACATCCTGCACGCCCATGACCCTGAAGGTCCACCATACGCGCGCGGCGCTGAACAGACCGGCCGAATCGTAGACCACGATGCGCGATCCGTCGCCTATGCCCATGCTGCGCATGCGCGAGGAGAACTTCTCCGGCGGCGGCAGCATATGGGGCAGCGCGCTCTTGGTGTCGGCAATCTCGTCGATGTCGAAGAACAGCGCGCCCGGAATATGCTCGGCGAGATATTCGGCATGTGCGTTCCTGCCTTCGGCCGGCATATGCCAGGAGGCATCGAGGATGACCAGGTCGGGGGCATCAAGCTCGCGGGCGAGCTCTTCGGTCTCAATCAAAGATGTCTGCGTCTTCGGCAATTCCGCATCTCCGTTGCAAATCTAGACAAATACGCTGCGTGGCGCTTCCTGCCCCTGGTCGAGCCATTGTGGCACCGGCAGCCCCTTCTCGCGCAGGAATTTGGGGTTGAACAGCCTACTTTGGTAGCGGGTGCCGTAATCGCAAAGCACCGTGACAATGGTGTGGCCGGGACCGAGCTCGCGCGCAAGCCTGATGGCGCCGGCTACGTTGATGCCGCTCGACCCGCCCAGGCACAGTCCTTCCTCGCTCAGAAGGTCGAAAACGATGGGCAGCGCCTCGGCGTCGGGGATCTGGTAGGCCTGATCGACCACCGCACCTTCGAGATTGGCGGTGATGCGGCCCTGGCCGATGCCCTCGGTGATCGAGCTGCCTTCGGACTTGAGCACGCCGTGCTTGTAGAAATTGTAGAGCGCGGCACCGTTAGGATCGGCGAGGCCGACGACGACGTCCTTGTTGTGCTCCTTCAGCCCCATCGACACGCCGGCCAGCGTGCCGCCGGTGCCGACCGCGCAGATGAAGCCGTCGACCTTGCCCGAGAGCTCGTTCCAGATCTCCTGCGCCGTGGTCTCGATATGGCCCTGGCGGTTGGCGACGTTGTCGAACTGATTGGCCCATATCGCGCCGTTCGGCTCGGAGCGGCTGAGCGCCTCGGCGAGGCGGCCGGAATATTTCACGTAGTTGTTGGGGTCCTTGTAGGGCACCGCCGGCACTTCGATCAACTCGGCGCCAGCGAGGCGCAGCATCTGCTTCTTCTCATCCGATTGCGTCTCGGGGATGACGATGACCGTCTTCAGCCCGAGCGCGTTGCCGACCAGCGCCAGCCCGATGCCGGTATTGCCGGCGGTGCCCTCGACCACGGTGCCACCCGGCTGGAGCTTGCCTGAGTTCAGCGCATCGCGAATGATGAACAGAGCGGCGCGGTCCTTGACCGACTGGCCCGGGTTCATGAACTCGGCTTTGCCGAGGATCAGGCAGCCGGTTTCTTCGGACGCGCGTTTCAGCTTGATCAGCGGGGTGTTGCCGATCGCTTCGATAATGCCATTGCGGTAGGACACTTGCGGCCTTGTGGTCTTATGCGGGCTCGATGCGGCAAACTAATGAGCGGGATCGACCGCCGCAAGCCAGCTAAATTGCGCGCCGCGCCGTTCGGCTGGCATGACTTTGCGCGCATCGGGCGAAACTTGGATCGGCTTAAGGCCCCTCGACCGAGCCGAGTCTCGCGTTGATCAGGTCGCAGCGCTCGCCGAGGCTCTTGATGGCGTCGCCGCGCAGGTAACGGGCGACAGGATTCTTGGCCATGCCCGCGACCTTCGTGCAGTCGCTCGTGAGCTCGGCTTTGATTGCGGCAAGCGCGTCGGGCGACATCGCGTTCAGCTGCTCCTCTGAAGGAAGCTGCGCCTCGATCGCCCCGACATTATTTTCGGTGGTCAGATAGCTCCAGGCGATGAACAATCCCGCGAGCAGGACGACGATCGCGAGCGGCAAGCCAATCTTCTTCATCAGCCATAAGCCTTTCTTTCTGAGCTAATGCAACGTCACGGCTTCGAGCGCGCGCGCGGCCTTCGCCTCTGGCCAAATGCTGGGTGCTCCCGGCGCATCGAGCGGGGAGGCGATGCTGGTGCCTTCGCCCGCCTTGGACAGCGTCACGCTGCCGGCCTGGTTCGACACGGCGACCTCACCTTGGAGCACCAGCACACCATATTTGCCGTCGATCGGCCCGGCCCAAAACTCGGTGCCGCGCACGGCGATATCGGCGAAGGCGGTGGTGATGAGGATGGTGTTCTCCTTGAGCTGCTTGATCCGACCGGTGCTGAAGCGGAAGGCGCCCTTGGTGGTCTGCAGCAAGGCCTCGCCGCTCCCCTTGTCGGGATCGTAGACATAGTGATCGATGACCACGCTCGCATTTTCGCCGAGCGTAAGCTCGGTGTCGTCCAGGAAAGTCACCTGCATGCGGCCGTCGGCGCCGGTACGAAGCTCGTCCTTCATGTGCACGGCCGCGCCGACCACTGCGGGGTTTGCCGCCGAGGAGGCCACGATCGAGGCCTGGTTCTCGACCTTGGCGATGCTGCCGACCTGCGAGCGGTCTTCCTCCGCCGCGTCGGCGGCAAGCGGGGCAGCAAGCAGGGCCAAGAGGCCAGCAATTGGCAGGATTGACGGCAGGGATGGCATCGCGAGCGGCAGGTAAGGAAAGGGGAAGCATCATAGACGAGCGGCCCGCGAGGCAGTAGAGGGAAAGGCGCGCGCAAAGGGTTTGCTTGGGCTAGCAGCCGAGGAATCCGCTGTGATATAGACCGCGAGGTCGAAGGCCTGCGCGCGCGGCGCGCGATCCTCAAGCGGGCGTGGTGAAACTGGTAGACACGCCAGATTTAGGTTCTGGTGGCTTCGGCCGTGGGGGTTCAACTCCCTCCGCCCGCACCAACCAACTTCCCGTTGGCTGGTAATTCTGAAGATCGAAGCGCCAGGAGCGGCGCCGAACACACGGTGGATTGAAGCGGTATGAACGTCACGGAAACGAATGCCGAAGGGTTGCGCCGCCAGTTGAAGGTGGTCATCGCGGCTGACGAGCTCGAGCGCCGGCTATCGGAGCGCCTGGATGAGCTCAAGGGCCGCGCCCGGATCAAGGGCTTCCGCCCGGGGCACGTACCCAAAGAGCATCTGCGCAAGGTCTATGGCCGCTCGGTGATGGCCGAGGTGGTGCAGCAGGCCGTGGCCGATACGAGCCGCGAGGCGATCTCGCAGCGCGACGAGCGCCCGGCCTTCCAGCCGACGGTCGTCCTCCCCGAGGACCAGGGCGAGATCGACAAGATCTTCTCCGGCGCGAGCGACCTTGCCTACACGCTGTCCTTCGAGATCATGCCGCACATCGAGGCGATGGATTTCGGCAAGATCGCGCTCGAGCGCCCTGTGGCCCAGGTGACCGACAGCGATATGGACAAGGCAATCGACCGGCTCCGCGCCGCCAATCTTCGCTACAAGCCGAAAGAGGGCGCCGCCGAAACCGGCGACCGTCTCACCATCGACTTCGTCGGCAAAATCGACGGTGAGCCGTTCCCCGGCGGGGCGACCGAGAACGCGCCGATCCAGCTTGGCAGCGGCAATTTCATTCCGGGCTTCGAGGAAGGCCTAACCGGCGCCAAGGCAGGCGACGACCGCGAGGTCGATGCGACCTTCCCGGCCGACTATCCCGAGACCAACCTTGCCGGCAAGACGGCGCGCTTCGAGGTGAAGGTAAAGGAGGTGGCATCGCCCGAGACCCCCGACGTCGATGAGGATTTCGCCAAGGGACTCGGGGTGGAGACGGTTGAGGCGCTGCGCGACACGGTCAAGAAGCGCCTCGAGCAGGACCGGGCGGGCGCGTCGCGACTCAAGCTGAAGCGCGCCCTGCTCGACGCCCTGAACGAAGGCCACAGTTTCGAGCTGCCGCCGACCCTCGTCGACAATGAGTTCGAGGCGATCTGGCGCCAGGTGATGGCTGACCTCGAGCGCACCAAACGGACCCTCGCCGACGAAGGCACGACCGAGGAGAAGGCGAAGGCCGATTATCGCGACATCGCCGCAAGGCGCGTCAGGCTGGGGCTCGTTTTGTCTGAGGTCGGCACGCGCAACCAGATCAACGTCACCGACGATGAGGTCAGCCGCGCGCTGCTCGAGCGCGTCAGGCAGTTCCCCGGGCAGGAGCGCAAGGTCTACGACTACTATCGCAACAACCCGCAGCTTCTGGCCGAGCTTCGCGCGCCGATCTTCGAGGACAAGGTCATCGACTATATCCTCGAGCTCGCCAAGATCACCGACAAGACCGTGACGGCCGAGGAGCTGTACGCCGACCCTGACGATGATCATGACCACGATCACGGGCACGATCACACTCATGATCACGCTCACGACCACGATCATGGGCACGACCACGATCATGGGCACGACCACGATCCACGCTCATGACCACGATCATGGGCACGACCACGATCATGACCACGGGCCAAAGAAGAAAAAGAAGAAGTGAGACCCCCAGGCGCCGGTGAGGGGTATCATCCCCCCTTCCGTTTGCCCCATCGAACCCATATGTAGGGGTCCGAGCCTAGAGATTCGCGAAACTGCGCTGTCCCTGAGGCGAGGCCGCTAGGGCGCCGCCGCCCTCAAGCCCTTGGAACCGATACGATGAAACACCCGGCCGATATCTACATGAACACGCTCGTTCCCATGGTGGTCGAGCAAACCAACCGGGGCGAGCGCGCCTACGACATCTATTCGCGCCTGCTCAAGGAACGCATCATCTTCGTCACCGGCCCGATCGAGGATTACGTCGCCTCTCTGATCACGGCGCAGCTGCTCTTTCTCGAAGCCGAGAATCCGAAGAAAGAGATCTCCATGTATATCAACTCGCCCGGCGGCATCGTCACCTCCGGCATGGCGATCTACGACACCATGCAATTCATCAGGCCACCGGTCGCCACGCTCTGCCTCGGGCAGGCGGCGTCGATGGGCTCGCTGCTGCTCTGCGCCGGCGAGAAGGGCATGCGTTATGCGCTCCCCAACGCGCGCATCATGCTGCATCAGCCCTCTGGTGGCTTCCAGGGCCAGGCGAGCGACATCGAGCGCCACGCTGAGGACATCATCAAGATGAAGCGTCGGCTGAACGATATTTATGTCCGCTGTAGCGGCCAACCTTATGAGACCATCGAGCGGACCCTCGACCGCGACTATTTCATGTCGGCTGAGGATGCCCGCGTATTCGGTCTCATCGACGAGGTCATCACCAAGCGCCACGCGCTCGAGGAAAAGATCGAGAAGCTGACGACGGTCTCCTGACCCATCGGTTATGGCTAACCGGCGAATTGCCGGCTGGCAGTCGCGTCGGCTAGGCACGAACCCTGCAAGGGCTATCGGCATTGGGATTTTGGCCTGTTGGAAACATTGCCTTTAATCAATCCTTGATCAGTGCCGCCCTAGCATGCTGAGATTGCACTTCGGGCGTCCGGTTCGGACGGGAGGGGGCTCAAACTTTGCGAGGCGGCAAACAAGAAGGCTGGTGCAAGGGCGGAATTCCGCCACGCGCGCCCTAAAGACGAAGAAGAACTGGATGAACGAATGAGCAAGGTGAGCGGAACCGATTCGAAGAACACCCTCTACTGCTCTTTCTGCGGCAAGAGCCAGCATGAGGTGCGCAAGCTAATCGCCGGCCCGACGGTCTTCATCTGCGATGAATGCGTCGAGCTCTGCATGGACATCATCCGCGAGGAGAACAAATCCTCTCTGGTGAAGTCCCGCGACGGCGTGCCCACCCCGATGGAGATCTGCGCCGTTCTGGACGATTACGTGATTGGCCAGGATTATGCCAAGCGCGTGCTGTCGGTCGCGGTGCACAACCACTACAAGCGGCTCAACCATTCGAGCAAGAACTCCGACGTCGAGCTCGCCAAGTCGAACATCCTGCTGATCGGCCCGACCGGCTGCGGCAAGACCCTGCTCGCGCAGACCTTGGCACGCATTCTCGACGTGCCCTTCACCATGGCTGACGCCACCACGCTGACCGAAGCCGGCTATGTCGGCGAGGACGTGGAGAACATCATCCTCAAGCTGCTCCAGGCTGCCGACTACAATGTCGAGCGGGCGCAGCGCGGCATCGTTTATATCGACGAGGTCGACAAAATTAGTCGGAAATCCGACAATCCGTCCATCACCCGCGACGTGTCGGGGGAGGGCGTGCAGCAGGCGCTGCTCAAAATCATGGAAGGGACCGTCGCTTCGGTGCCCCCGCAAGGCGGACGCAAGCACCCGCAGCAGGAGTTCCTCCAGGTCGACACCACCAACATCCTGTTCGTCTGCGGCGGCGCCTTCGCCGGCCTCGAGAAGATCATCGCCGCCCGCGGCCGGTCGACCTCGATCGGCTTCGGCGCCAAGGTCGAAGCCGCCGACGATCGGCGCACCGGCGACATTCTCAAGGGGGTTGAGCCCGAGGACCTGCTCAGGTTCGGCCTGATCCCCGAGTTCATCGGCCGCGTTCCGGTTATCGCCACGCTCGACGACCTCGACGAGGAGGCGTTGATGCGCATCCTGACCGAGCCCAAGAATGCCTTGGTCAGGCAGTATCAGCGGCTGTTCGAGATGGAAGACGTGCAGCTGACCTTCGCCGACGAGGCCATGCGCACCATCGCCAAGAAGGCGATCGATCGCAAGACCGGCGCCCGCGGGCTCCGCTCGATCATGGAGGGCCTTCTGCTCGACACCATGTTCGAGCTGCCCTCGCTCCGCGGCGTGGAGGAGGTCGTGATCTCCTCCGAGGTGGTCGAAGGCAAGGCTCGTCCGTTGCGCATCTACTCCGACCGCCACGAAGAGCTCGGAACGAGCGCCTAGGCGCGAATGCCTAAACGCGCATCAGAACAGGCCGAATAGGACCGCACCTCGGTCTTGGTTTGAGCACGATCCTGTCGGAAAACCGCATCCCGCGCTTCCCGGAGATGGTCGGGGGACATGGCACCGTTCCTGCTTGTAGGACGGGGCGAATCCCGGTCAAATTGTTGAAAATCCGGGGCGGCGGACACTTGACGGTACCTCTGTCGGTCGCCACCTAAGCGAACTGGCGTCGAATAGACACAGGGGAGGTACTCTCGTTTACCGTAAGCTTGGGGCTCGTGAGCGGGCCTTGGGGAAGGGGATTACCGAGACAACGGCGGGATGCCTCGACGGTTCCGCCTAGCAAGAAAGCGACGGAACTGCCATGACCGAAACCAAGCCGTCCACGACCACAGAGGATGCACCGGAGCTCTATCCGGTCCTGCCGCTCCGCGACATTGTCGTCTTCCCCTATATGATCGTTCCCTTGTTCGTGGGCCGCGAGAAATCGATCGCGGCGCTCGAAGAGGTGATGCGGTCCGACAAGCAGATCCTGCTGGTCGCGCAAAAGAACGCCTCCGACGACGAGCCCTCCACCGACGATATCTACCAGATGGGCACGCTCGCCTCCGTGCTCCAGCTGCTGAAGCTGCCCGACGGCACCGTGAAGGTGCTGGTCGAGGGCACGCGCCGCGCCTCGATCAAGCGCTACACCGAGAACGAGAGCTATTTCGAGGCTGAGATCGAGCGCGTCGAGGAGAGCGTTGGCTCCGAGGAAGAGATCGAGGCGCTTGCCCGCTCCGTCGTCTCGCAGTTCGAGAGCTATGTGAAGTTGAACAAGAAGATCTCGCCCGAGGTGCTCGGCACCGCGAGCCAGATCGAGGACTATTCCAAGCTCTCCGATACCATCGCCTCGCACCTCGCGATCAAGATCGCCGAGAAGCAGCAGATCCTCGAGATCACTTCGGTCTCCGACAGGCTCGAGCGCGTGTTCACGCTGATGGAGAGCGAGATCTCGGTGCTCCAGGTCGAGCGCAAGATCAGGAGCCGCGTCAAGCGTCAGATGGAGAAGACGCAGCGCGAGTACTACCTGAACGAGCAGATGAAGGCGATCCAGAAGGAGCTCGGCGACAGCGAGGAGGGCAGGGACGACCTCGCCGAGATCGAGCAGAAGATCGAGAAGACAAAGCTTTCCCGCGAGGCCCGTGAGAAGGCGCTTGGCGAGCTCAAGAAGCTCCGCCAGATGAGCCCGATGTCCGCCGAGGCGACCGTCGTGCGCAACTATCTCGACTGGCTGTTGACCATCCCGTGGGGGGTCAAGGGCAAGATCAAGCGCGACCTCGACGAGGCGCAGAAGATCCTCGACGAGGATCATTACGGGCTCGAGAAGGTCAAGGACCGCATCGTTGAATATCTCGCGGTGCAGAACCGGACCAACCAGCTGAAGGGCCCGATCCTTTGCCTGGTCGGCCCTCCCGGCGTCGGCAAGACCTCGCTCGGCAAGTCGATCGCGCGCGCCACTGGCCGCGAGTTCGTGCGCATGAGCTTGGGCGGGGTGCGTGACGAGGCCGAGATCAGGGGCCACCGCCGCACCTATATCGGCTCGATGCCGGGCAAGGTGATCCAGTCGATGCGGAAGGCGAAGAAGATCAACCCGCTGTTCCTGCTCGACGAGGTGGACAAGATGGGCGCCGATTTCCGCGGCGACCCGGCGTCCGCCCTGCTCGAGGTGCTCGACCCGGAGCAGAACCACACCTTCAACGACCACTATCTGGAGGTCGATTACGATCTGTCGAACGTGATGTTCGTCACCACCGCCAATACGCTCAACATCCCTCCCGCCCTCATGGACCGCATGGAGATCATCCGTATTGCGGGCTACACCGAGGACGAGAAGATGCAGATCGCGCGGCGCCACCTGCTGCCGGCCATGACCAAGGCGCACGGCCTTGAGGCCGACGAGTGGAGCCTCGATGACGATGCCCTGAAGGAGATCATTCGCCGTTACACGCGCGAGGCGGGCGTCCGCAATCTCGAGCGCGAGGTGGCCAAGCTCGCCCGGAAATCGGTCAAGGAGCTGCTCACCAGCAAGAAGAAGTCGATCAAGATGACGCTCAAGAATCTTGAAGACTATCTCGGCGTGCAGAAATACCGCTACGGCGAGGCCGAGCTCGAGGACCAGGTCGGTGTGGTCACCGGCCTTGCCTGGACCGAGGTCGGCGGCGAGCTTCTGACGGTCGAAGGCGTGATGATGCCGGGCAAGGGCAAGATGACCGTGACCGGTAATTTGCGCGACGTGATGAAGGAATCGATCCAGGCCGCCAATGCCTATGTGCGGTCGCGGGCCGTCGATTTCGGCATTGAACCGCCCTTGTTCGAAAGGCGGGATATCCACGTCCACGTTCCGGAAGGGGCCACCCCCAAGGATGGCCCGTCAGCTGGCGTTGCCATGGTGACGGCGATCGTGTCGCTGATGACCGGAATCCCGGTCAAGCGCGAGGTCGCCATGACCGGCGAGATCACGCTGCGTGGCCGGGTGCTGCCCATCGGCGGCCTCAAGGAGAAGCTCCTTGCGGCCCTTAGGGCGGGCATCAAGACGGTGGTCATCCCAGACGAAAATGCCAAGGATCTCACGGAGATACCGGACGAGCTTAAGAATGTTCTCGATATCCGCACGGTATCGCGGATGGAGGAGGTTCTGAAGATCGCCTTCACCCGCATGCCACAGCCGATCGTATGGGAGGAGGCGCGCGAGCCTGCCCAGGTGGTCGCCCCGAAGGACGAGACCCCCGCCGGCGTCACCGCGCATTAAGGTGCGGCAACCGGCGCTTCCGCCGCGGATTTGCCTCAATTTAGTGGTCCGGCCCGGGCAACCGAGTCGGACCATTTTTGTTGATTTTCCGGGTTTTTTGCGCCAGTCATACACCACTTGTTTGTGAATCGGAGCCTACCCAAGCGGCCTCGAGGCGAAACCCCCTCCGATTGGGGCCGAGCGAAAGGATGATGACCCGTGAACAAAGCTGAGCTGGTCGCCCATGTGGCGAAAGAATCCGATCTGTCGAAGGACGCGGCGGAGAAAGCCGTGGACGCGACGTTCAAGAACATCGAGAAGGCCTTGAAGGGAGGAGACACCGTGCGCATCGTCGGCTTTGGCAATTTCCAGGTCGCGCAGCGCAAGGCCTCGACGGGCCGCAATCCGCGTACCGGCGCCGAGGTACAGATCCCGGCCTCCCGCGTGCCGAAATTCCGCGCCGGCAAGGCGCTCAAAGAAGCCTGCAACAGCTAGGCCTCGACGAACTGGATTTTTCAGAGGCGGAGCCTTGCTTCTTCTAGCGAGGCTTCGCCTTTATTGTTTTGCTGCGTTGACAGAGCAGGACCTGCTCGCCATCGGCATTGTAGAAGCTGATGGTCGGCGGACTGCCGCCGTTATAGATGCCGGTTCGCCCATTCAGGGTGCCGCCTTTGAACCGGATTTTTTTGCCCGAGACGGCGACCGAACCCCGAACACCAGCAGCATCAATGTAGCCGCGATCCTCCAGAGTGAAATTCCGGAGCGTCTGGGGCGTGCTGTAAAACCAGCATTCGTAAGGTCCGGCAGCGATACTCGCGGCGGCGGCAGCTTCGGTCAGCAATGCGGCAGCCAAGCTGAAAGCAGCGAGATGTGGCGCGATCACTTCGCAAGCTGGCAGAAGAACTGCTCCTCGCCGTTGCCGTCGATGAAGCTGATGGTCGGCGGGTTGCCACCCTTGTAGACCGCCGTCTGGCCGTTCAGATTGCCGCCGCTGAAGTGGAGTTTGCCGCCCGAGTTTTCGACCGAGCCGCTTGCGCCGGACGCGTCGGTATAGCTCGCGCCCTTGAGGTCGAAATTCTGCTGCGGCTGGGCAGTGGTGAAATACCAGCATTCATAGCTGCCGGCGGGCGCATCCTCCGCGCGAGCCGATCCTGGCAGGCTTGCGGACAACGCGGCCAATAGGCTTGCGGCTAGGAGGGAAGGCAGGACGGGGCGCATGGCATTGGTTCCGTGGCCGTGAGGTACGAGAAGGTATTGCGCCGAACCGGCTATTGAGGCTACGGCAAAGTGACGAGAAGAGACGAGGGGTCGCACTTTTAATCTAGAGGGCGGTTAGCTCAGTTGGTAGAGCGCCACGTTTACACCGTGGATGTCGGCAGTTCGAGCCTGTCACCGCCCACCAAAACCGGATTTACCTGATGCGAGGGCCACATGCGGGCCCCGTCAGCTTGACTTGGCACCAGCGCTCGCTTAACTCACCTTGGATGAGGCCGCACGCCTCGCCGCCCGCGGGGGCGTAGCTCAGTTGGTTAGAGCGTCGGCCTGTCACGCCGAAGGTCGCGGGTTCGAGCCCCGTCGCTCCCGCCATTTTGGCCTCCCTTACACCCAAGAAAAGTGGCAAGAAGAGCCATGGGCCAGTTGCTTCAGACCTATCTGCCGCTCGTCATCTTCATCGGCATCGCCTTCGTCATAAGCGCGGCGCTGCTCGTCTCGCCCTTCCTGATCGCCGTGCGCAAGCCCGATCCCGAGAAGGTCTCGGCCTATGAATGCGGCTTCGAGGCGTTCGACGACGCACGCATGAAATTCGACGTCCGCTTCTACCTGGTGTCACTTTTGTTCATTATCTTCGACCTCGAGATCGCCTTCCTGTTTCCCTGGGCCGTGGCGTTCAGGCAGGTGGGCGCGTTCGGCTTCTGGGCGATGATGGTGTTCCTGGGCGTTCTCACTATCGGCTTTATCTATGAATGGCGGAAAGGCGCGCTCGAATGGGATTAGGCCATGAAGCCTATCTCGATAAAGAGGGCCGCAGCGGCGGACTGATCACCCCTGCCGCGACCAGCTTCGACGTGTTCTCCAACGAGCTCGCCGACAAGGGCTTCCTCACCACCACCGCCGACGAGTTGATCAACTGGGCGCGCACCGGCTCGCTGATGTGGATGACGTTCGGGCTTGCCTGCTGCGCGGTCGAGATGATGCAGGCTTCGATGCCGCGCTACGATCTCGAGCGCTTCGGCTTCGCGCCGCGCGGCAGCCCGCGGCAATCCGACGTGATGATCGTCGCCGGCACGCTCTGCAACAAGATGGCTCCGGCCTTGCGCAAGGTTTACGACCAGATGCCCGAGCCGCGCTACGTGATTTCGATGGGGTCATGCGCCAATGGGGGCGGCTATTATCACTATTCCTACTCGGTGGTGCGCGGCTGCGACCGCATCGTTCCCGTCGACATCTATGTTCCAGGCTGCCCGCCCACGGCCGAAGCGCTCGTCTACGGCGTGCTCCTCCTACAGAAGAAGATCAGGCGGACCGGCACGATCGAGCGCTGATCGGTCCGAACCCGTCCTGGAGCCGTGATGGACGAAGCTCTCAGTAAGCTTGCTGGCTATCTCTCCGACCGCCTCGGCGCGAAGCTGATCGAGGCCAAGGTGGCGCTCGGCGAGCTGACCATCGAGATTCCGCGCGACGACCTGATCGAGGTGATCGCTCTGCTCCGCGACGATTCTCTCTGCCGTTTCGGTTGTCTGATCGACATCTGCGGCGCCGATTATCCCGACCGCGAGCAGCGCTTCGACGTCGTCTATCATCTGTTGAGCCCGTGGCTGAATCACCGCATCCGCGTGCGCATCAAGACCGATGAGGCGCACCCGGTTCCGAGCCTCGTGGCGCTGTTTCCCGGCGCCGACTGGTTCGAGCGCGAGGCGTTCGATCTCTACGGCATCCTGTTCGCCGGGCACCCTGACCTTCGCCGCATTCTCACCGATTACGGCTTCCAGGGTCATCCGCTGCGCAAGGACTTCCCGCTGACCGGCTTCGTCGAGCTCAGATACGACGACGAGCTGAAGCGCGTGGTCTACGAGCCGGTCAAGCTGATGCAGGAATATCGGAGCTTCGACTTCCTTTCGCCGTGGGAAGGCATGGACGCCGCCATCCCCGGCGATGAGAAGGCCGGCGAGGCGCGGCGGGGCGACAAATCATGAAGCCGACGCTCACGGCGGGCCTCAAGCACCGCTTTGCCTATACCGTGCCGAAGAGCAAGACGGTGCCGCAGCTCTATGCCGAATCCGTAGAGCTCGCGGCCATGCCCGAGGTGTTCGCCACGGGCTTCATGGTCGGGCTGATGGAATGGACCTGCGTACAGCTGATGGCGCCCCATCTCGACGACGGCGAGGGCAGCCTCGGCACCCATATCGACGTGTCGCACAAATCGGCGACGCCCCCCGGCATGATCGTCACGGTCGATGCCGAATGCATCGAGGTGAGGGGCCCGCGCGCCAAGTTCAAAGTGAGCGCCCATGACGGCGTGGACGAGATCGGCTCAGGTACGCATGAGCGCTTCATCGTCTCGTGGAACCGCTTCAATCGCGGCGTCGCCGCCAAGCAGGCAAAAGTCGCAACCAAGGTCGACGCATGATGGCGGAGATCGACACACACGACGCTGATATCGACGCCGAGAGTGGCGAGCGCGCTGGCGACGAGCGCAAGTTCACCATCAATTTCGGCCCGCAGCATCCTGCCGCCCACGGCGTGCTCCGGTTAGTGCTCGAGCTCGACGGCGAGGTGGTCGAGCGCGTCGATCCGCATATCGGGCTGTTGCATCGCGGCACCGAGAAGCTGATCGAGCATAAGACCTATCTCCAGGCGCTGCCCTATTTCGACCGGCTCGATTACGTCGCGCCGATGAACCAGGAGCACGCTTATTCGCTCGCGGTCGAGAAGCTGGTCGGCGTCACCGTGCCGAAGCGCGGCCAGCTGATCCGCGTGCTCTATTCGGAGATCGGCCGGCTGTTGTCGCATCTCCTCAACGTCACCACCCAAGCGCTCGACGTCGGCGCGCTCACCCCGCCGCTCTGGGGTTTCGAGCAGCGCGAGCGGCTGATGGTGTTCTACGAGCGGGCAAGCGGCAGCCGCATGCATGCGGCCTACATCCGCCCTGGCGGGGTGCATCAGGACCTTCCGCCCGAGCTGGTCGCCGACATCTACGCCTTCTGCGACCCGTTCCTGAAGACCTGCGACGACATCGAGACGCTGCTCACCAACAACCGCATCTTCAAGCAGCGCAATGTCGACATCGGCATCGTCACCCTGGAGGACGCCTGGGCGCGCGGCTTCTCCGGTGTCATGGTGCGCGGCTCGGGTGCCCCCTGGGACTTGCGCAAATCCCAGCCTTACGAGTGCTACGCCGAGCTCGATTTCGACATCCCGATCGGCAAGCACGGCGATTGCTACGATCGCTACGTCGTGCGCATGGAGGAGATGCGCCAATCGGTCCGCATCATGAAGCAATGCTGCGAGCTTCTGTCGACCGAGATCGGTCCGGTCAACGTCGAGAACCACAAGATGGTGCCGCCCAAGCGCGCCGAGATGAAGAGCTCGATGGAAGCCCTGATCCACCACTTCAAGCTCTATACCGAGGGCTATCACGTGCCGGCCGGCGAGGTGTATGCCGCAGTCGAGGCGCCCAAGGGCGAGTTCGGCGTCTATCTCGTGTCTGACGGCACCAACAAGCCCTATCGCTGCAAGATCAGGGCGCCGAGCTTCGCCCACCTCGCTGCTCTGGATTTTCTGTGCACCGGCCATATGCTCGCCGACGTCTCCGCCGTGCTCGGCTCGATCGACATCGTGTTCGGGGAGATCGACCGGTGAGGCTCCGCCAGGCAATAAGAAGTGAACTGAGACAATGAGCCTCCGCCGCCTTGCCGCCGAGCAGCCCGAGGGGTTTGCCTTCGCGCCGGCAAATCTCGACTGGGCCAAGGACCAGATCAAGAAATACCCGGACGGCAAGCAGGCCTCCGCGGTGTTGTCGCTGCTGTGGCGGGCGCAGGAGCAGATGGGCGGTTGGCTGCCCGAGCCGGCGCTGCGTTATGTCGCCGAGATGCTCGGCATGGCATTCATCCGCGTCTATGAGATCGCGACCTTCTACACCATGTTCAATCTGGCGCCGGTTGGCCGGAACTTTGTGCAGGTTTGCGGCACGACGCCGTGCTGGCTCAGAGGTGCCGAGGAGATCAAGTCAGCCTGCCGCGAGCTGATCGGTGAGCCGAACCGCGTCACCGATGACGGGCTGTTCTCTTGGACCGAGGTCGAATGTCTCGGCGCTTGCGTCAACGCGCCGGTCGCGCAGATCAACAAATACTATTACGAGGACCTGACGCCGGAGAGCCTGGCGCGCCTGCTCGCCGATCTGAAAGCGGGGCGCGAGATCACCCCGGGGCCACAGAACGGGCGGCACTCGTCCGAGCCGATCGGCGACGCGATCACGCTGCTCGA
Source organism: uncultured Alphaproteobacteria bacterium (assembly GCA_963820005.1). GTDB lineage: Bacteria > Pseudomonadota > Alphaproteobacteria > Rhizobiales > Methyloligellaceae > Methyloceanibacter. The sequence continues at coordinate 21,150 of CAWFYQ010000006.1, forward strand.
TCTCGAGCTCTACAAGAACGAGCTGCCCGAGGATGCGCCGCCGAACTACCGGCTTACAGCGAAGGTGCCGGGGGCGCTGGCCGACTCGGAGGCCAAGCGGCCCGCCGCCGCCGCCAATCAGCCCGAGGCCGCGCTAGCCAAGCCGCCGCTCGCCAAGGGACGCAAGACGAAGCCGGCGAAAGACAGATGATGCTGCAAGACAAGGACCGCATCTTCAAGAATCTCTACGGCCTGCACTCCTGGCGGCTCAAGGCTGCTCGCGCGCGCGGCGCCTGGGACGGCACCAAGGCGATGGTCGAGCGCGGCCACGAGGCGATCATCGAGGAGGTGAAAGCCTCCGGTCTGCGTGGTCGCGGCGGCGCCGGGTTCCCGACCGGGCTCAAATGGTCGTTCATGCCGACCAAGTCTGACGGGCGGCCCAATTATCTCATCGTCAATGCCGATGAGTCGGAGCCCGGCACCTGCAAGGACCGTGACATCATGCGTCACGATCCGCAGCTCCTGATCGAAGGCTCGTTCCTCGCCGGCTTCGCCATGCGCGCGCATGTCGCCTATATCTATATTCGCGGCGAGTTCATCGCCGAGCGCGAGATCCTTCAAGCGGCGATCGACGAGGCCTATGACGCCAAGCTGATCGGCCAGAACAACCTCAATGGCTGGGACTTCGAGCTTTATCTGCATCACGGCGCCGGCGCTTATATCTGCGGCGAGGAGACTGCGTTGCTCGAAAGCCTCGAAGGCAAGAAGGGCCTGCCGCGGCTGAAGCCGCCGTTCCCCGCCAATGTCGGGCTGTACGGCGCGCCGTCGACCGTCAACAATGTCGAGACCCTCGCCGTCGTCCCCGACATCTTGCGTCGCGGCGCCACCTGGTTCGCTTCCCTCGGCCCCCCCAACAACACCGGAACCAAGCTGTTCTGTCTTTCGGGCCACGTCAACAAGCCGTGCAATGTCGAGGAGGAGATGGGCGTGCCGCTCCGCGAGCTGATCGACCATTATGCCGGCGGCGTGCGCGGCGGCTGGGACAATCTGCTCGCGGTCATCCCCGGCGGCTCGTCGGTACCGTGCATTCCGGCCAGCCAGTGCAGCGACCTGCCCATGGATTTCGACAGCCTGAAGGCGCTCAAGACCGGGCTCGGCACGGCGGCGGTGATCGTCATGGACAAGTCGACCGACATCATCCGCGCCATCGCGCGTCTGTCTTATTTTTACAAGCACGAGAGTTGTGGCCAGTGCACGCCCTGCCGCGAGGGCACCGGCTGGATGTGGCGCGTGCTGGAGCGCATGGCGCGCGGCGAGGCCGAGCTCGGCGAGATCGATATGCTGCTCAATGTCAGCTACCAGGTCGAGGGCCACACCATCTGCGCGCTCGGCGACGCGGCGGCTTGGCCGGTGCAGGGCCTGATCAGACATTTCCGCCATGTGATCGAGGAGCGCATCGATGCCGGCGCCGTGCGCCCGCTAAGCCCCTCGGTACCCGTGGCTGCGGAGTAGGCCGGTGCATGCAATGGCTCTGGGACAATGCCGTCACGCTCGCCAACGTGCTGATGGCGGCGGCTGCCGTCGCCGCCTTGATCTACGCGCATCTCTCCATCTCGGAGAGCCGCAACGCCGAGCGCCGCGCCAATGCCAATGAACTGTGGAGAGAGATCCTGAGGCTCGCTTTTGACAATCCGAAGCTTTCCGATCCGACGCTGAACCTCGCTTCGTTCGATTACGCGGCATTGACCGTCGACGGCAGCCTCGAACTGTTCCAGAAATATGAGATGTTCGTGGATACCATGCTGAATGCAAGCGAGGAGATCTTGGAGGTGTCGCCGACCAAGGAATGGAAGGCGGCGGTGCGGATTCAGCTTCGCCCGCATCGCCACTATCTACAGTCGCCGCACTTCCTGAATTCCGGCTACCTCGAGCAATACACCCCGAAATTCCGGGCCTACGTGACAGAGGCCTTGCGCGACCATGCCTAAGCTCATCATCGACAATCGCGAGATCGAGGTGCCGGCCGGCATCACCCTGATTCAGGCCTGCGAGCTGGCAGGCGTCGAGATCCCGCGCTTCTGCTATCACGAGCGCCTGTCGATCGCCGGCAATTGCCGCATGTGCTTGGTCGAGGTCGCCGGCATGCCGAAGCCGGTCGCCTCCTGCGCCATGGGCGTCGGCGATTTGAGACCTGGACGCGACGGCACGCCGCCGACCATCATCACCAACTCCGCAACGGTAAAGAAGGCGCGCGAGGGCGTGCTCGAGTTCCTGCTGATCAATCACCCGCTCGATTGCCCGATCTGCGACCAGGGCGGCGAGTGCGATCTGCAAGACCAGACCATGGCCTACGGCTTCGACGCCGGGAGATTCCAGGACAACAAGCGCGCCGTCGCCGACAAATATCTTGGGCCGCTGATCGGCACCTTCATGACGCGCTGCATCCATTGCACGCGTTGCATCCGATTTATGACCGAAGTTGCCGGCGTCGAGGAGCTCGGCGCGATCGGCCGCGGCGAGGACATGGAGATCACCACCTATCTCGAGCAGGGCATGCTGTCGAACCTGTCGGGCAACGTGGTCGACCTCTGCCCGGTCGGCGCGCTTACTTCAAAGCCCTATGCTTTCAGCGCGCGGCCGTGGGAGCTGACCAAGACGCCCTCGATCGACACGATGGACGCGCTCGGCAGCGCCATCCGCGTCGATGCGCGCGGGCGCGAGGTGATGCGCATCCTGCCGCGCGTCAACGACGCCATCAACGAGGAGTGGATCTCCGACAAGGCGCGACATGTATGGGACGGCTTGCGCACGCAGCGGCTCGACCGCCCCTATGTCAGACGTAACGGCGCGCTTCAGCCGGCAAGCTGGGACGAGGCATTCGCTGCAATCGCCGGTAAGCTCAAGGGGCTCGACGGCAAGCGCTTTGGCGCGATCGCCGGCGACCTCGCCGCCGCCGAGGAGATGTTCGCGTTGAAGCTGCTCGCCGATCAGCTGGGCTCGCCCAATATCGACTGCCGCCAGGACGGCGCCGCGCTCGATCCCGCGCATGGGCGCGCCAGCTATCTGTTCAACTCGACGATCGCCGGCATCGACCAGGCCGACGCGATCCTGCTCGTCGGCACCGACCCGCGCCACGAGGCGCCGGTTTTGAACGCGCGCATTCTCAAGCGTGTGCGTCAGACGCAAGGGAAGCTCCCCGTCGCGCTGATCGGCGACAAAGCCGACCTCACCTATGCACACGATTATCTCGGCGCGGGCGCGGAAACGTTAGCCAAGATCGCCGACGGCTCGCATCCATTCCTGAAGAAGCTCGCAGACGCCGAGCGGCCGATGCTGATCGTCGGCCAGGGGGCGCTGGCCCGTCCCGACGGAGCGTCGGTGCTGGCGCTCGCCGCCAAGGCCGCAATCGCTATCGGCGCACTCAAAGCCGATCTCGCCTGGAACGGCTTCAACGTGCTTCACGCGGCTGCTGGGCGCGTTGCCGGCCTCGATCTCGGCTTCGTGCCGGGCGAGGGCGGGCTTGACGTCGAGGCGATGCTCGACGCCGCCGGCCAGGGCCGAACTCGATGCCATTTATCTGCTCGGCGCCGACGAGATCGACATGGACCGCTTGGGCAAAGCCTTTGTCATCTATCAGGGCAGTCATGGCGACAAGGGCGCGCATCGCGCCGACGTGATCCTGCCCGGCGCCGCCTATACCGAGAAGGACGGCACCTACGTCAACACCGAAGGCCGCACGCAGATGACCACGCGCGCCGTGTTCCCGCCGGGCGAGGCGCGCGAGGACTGGACGATCCTCCGCGCGCTGTCGGCCGTGCTCGGCAAATCTCTGCCGTTCGACACGACGCAACAGCTTCGCGCCAAGATGTACGCGGCCCATCCGCATCTGGCGCTGCTCGACTTGATCGTTCCGGCCGATGCCGGCGCGATCGAGCGGCTCGCCAACACGCAAGGAAAGCTCGGCAAGGAGCGCTTCGCCCGCGCGGTCGACGACTATTACTTCACCAACCCGGTCGCGCGCGCCTCAGCCATCATGGCGAATTTGAGCGCCTTGCATTCGGGCTCGGCCGACAAGGCGACCGGCACCGATGGCTGAGTTCTGGACGAGCTATGGCCTGCCGCTCGCGCTCATCGTGGTGCAGAGCGTGGCAATCCTCGTCACGCTGCTGGTCATCGTCGCCTTCCTGCTCTATGCCGACCGCAAGGTTTGGGCCGCTGTGCAGATGCGGCGCGGGCCTAACGTGGTCGGGCCGTGGGGGCTGTGGCAGTCTTTCGCCGACCTCCTCAAATTCGTCCTCAAGGAGCCGGTCATTCCGGCTGGCGCCAACAAGGGCATTTTTTTGCTGGCGCCGCTCGTCACCGCGGGCCTTGCGCTGTCGGCATGGGCGGTGATCCCGGTCGCGCGCGGCTGGGAGGTGGCGAACCTCAATGTCGGCATCCTGTTCATCTTCGCCATCTCGAGCTTGCAGGTCTACGGCGTGATCATGGCCGGCTGGGCGTCGAACTCGAAATACGCCTTCCTCGCCGCGCTCAGATCCGCCGCGCAGATGGTTTCCTACGAGGTCTCGATCGGCTTCGTCATCATCACCGTGCTGCTATGTGCCGGCTCGCTCAATCTCGGCGACATCGTCGAGGCGCAGAACCGGTTCGGCCTGCTCGGCTGGTATTGGCTGCCGCTGTTCCCAATGTTCGTGGTGTTCTTCGTCTCGGCTCTGGCGGAGACCAACCGCCCGCCCTTCGACCTGCTGGAAGCCGAGTCCGAGCTCGTCGCCGGCTTCATGGTCGAATATTCCTCGACCCCCTATATGCTCTTCATGCTCGGCGAATACGTCGCCGTAGTGCTGATGTGCGCGCTCGGCACGATCCTGTTCCTGGGCGGCTGGTTGCCGCCATTTCCCGTGGCGCCCTTCACCTGGATTCCCGGCGTGCTATGGTTCACCCTCAAGGTGTGCTTCCTGTTCTTCCTGTTCGCCATGGTCAAAGCCATGGTGCCGCGCTATCGCTACGACCAGCTGATGCGGCTCGGCTGGAAGGTCTTCCTGCCCTTGTCGCTCGGCTTTGTGGTGCTGGTCGCTGCGATATTGCAGCTTTGGCAGCACCGCGCCTGAAGGAGAGCCTCACGTGAAGCGTCTCGCCGACGCAGCCAAGTCTTTGTTGCTGATGGAATTTCTGTCAGCCTTCTGGCTTGCTCTCAAATATTTCGTGGCGCCCAAGGCGACCATCAACTACCCGTTCGAGAAGGGCCCACTCTCGCCACGGTTCCGCGGCGAGCATGCGCTCAGGCGCTATCCCAACGGCGAGGAGCGCTGCATCGCCTGCAAGCTGTGCGAGGCGATCTGCCCGGCCCAGGCCATCACCATCGAGGCGGGACCGCGCCGCAACGACGGCACGCGCCGCACCACCCGTTACGACATCGACATGGTCAAATGCATCTATTGCGGCTTCTGCCAGGAAGCCTGTCCGGTCGATGCCATCGTCGAGGGGCCCAATTTCGAGTTCGCCACCGAAACTCGCGAAGAGCTTTATTACGACAAGGAGCGGCTGCTCGCGAACGGCGACCGCTGGGAGCGCGAGATCGCCAAGAACCTGGCGCTCGACGCGCCTTACAGGTGAGGGGAATTTCGCATATGGGAGGCGGCGCTGACTTACCCTCTCTCCAGTGGGGAAAGTTCGGCTCGCTCAGCGAGCCGGCTGAGGTGGCTTCCGCGGCTCCGGCATCGTTGATCTCTCTCATCCCAACCCTCTCCCCACAGCGGAGAGGGGGACTAAAGGCCGAGCCGCAATAATGCTGAGTGCGCTGTTCTTCTATCTGTTCGCCACCCTCTGCGTCGGCGCGGCGTTCATGGTGATTTCCGTCAAGAACCCCGTGCACGCGGTGCTGTTCCTGATCCTCGCTTTCTTCAACGCCGCTGGCCTGTTCGTGCTGCTCGGCGCCGAGTTCCTGGCGATGATCCTGATCGTGGTCTATGTCGGCGCGGTGCTGGTGCTGTTCCTGTTCGTGGTGATGATGCTCGACGTCGATTTCGCCGAGCTCCGCGCCGGCTTCCTCAAATATCTGCCGATCGGCGCCACCATCGGGCTTCTGCTACTGGTCGAGCTGGTGCTGATTGTCGGCGCCTGGGTAACGGCGCCAGAGATCGTCGCGCAGGCGCCCACCCCGCCGATCGCGCAAATGAGCAACACGGCGGCGCTCGGTGCCATCCTCTACACGCGCTACGTCTATCTGTTCGAGGCAGCCGGACTCATCCTGCTGGTCGCCATGGTCGGCGCCATCGTGCTCACCCTTCAGCACAAGCGCGACGTGAAGCGGCAGAATATTTCGGCGCAGATCGGCCGCACGCGCGAAGAGGCGGTCGAGCTGGTCGAGGTCGAGTCGGGCAGGGGGCTGTCATGACGATCGGGCTGTCGCATTACCTGACCGTCGCCGCGATCCTGTTCACGCTGGGCATTTTCGGCATCTTCCTCAACCGCAAGAACGTGATCGTCATTCTGATGAGCGTCGAGCTGATGCTGCTTGCGGTAAACCTTAATCTCGTCGCCTTCTCATCCTTCCATGGCGACCTCGTCGGCCAGGTGTTCGCGCTGATCGTGCTGACCGTCGCCGCCGCGGAAGCCGCCATCGGCCTCGCCATCATCGTCGTCTATTTCCGCAACCGGCACACGATCGACGTGGCCGAGATCGACCTCCTCAAGGGCTGAGCTCCAGCGCATGTATCAGGCGATCCTCCTCCTACCGCTGCTCGGCGCGATCTTCGCCGGCTTCTTCGGCCGGCTGGTCGGCGCACGCGCATCCGAGGTCATCACCACGACGCTCGTGCTGATCACCGCGCTGCTGTCTTATCTCGCCTTCTATCAGGTGGCGCTGAACGGCCAGGAGGAGCGCATCGAGCTGCTGCGCTGGATCGATTCCGGCGCGCTAAAATCGGCGTGGTCGCTTCGTATCGACACGCTGACCGCGGTGATGCTGGTGGTGGTCACCACGGTATCGGGCCTCGTGCATCTCTACTCGATCGGCTACATGGCGGACGACCCGCACCGGCCGCGCTTCTTTGCCTATCTCTCGCTGTTCACCTTCGCCATGCTGGCGCTGGTCACCGCCGACGATTTCCTCCAGCTGTTTTTCGGCTGGGAGGGCGTCGGCCTGATGAGCTATCTGCTGATCGGCTTCTGGTATCACAAGCCGTCGGCCTGCAACGCCGCCATCAAGGCGTTCATCGTCAACCGCGTCGGCGATTTCGGCTTCGCGCTCGGCATCTTCGCCGTGTTCACCCTGTTCAACTCGGTGCAATACGACACGGTGTTCGCCTCGGCTCCCGACCAGGTCGGCAAGACCATGGAGTTCCTGGGCTACCAGGTCGACGCGCTGACGCTGATCTGCCTGCTGTTGTTCATGGGCGCGATGGGCAAGTCGGCGCAGTTCCTGCTGCATACCTGGCTGCCCGACGCCATGGAGGGGCCGACCCCCGTCTCGGCGCTGATCCATGCCGCGACCATGGTGACGGCCGGCGTGTTCATGGTGGCGCGGCTGTCGCCGCTGTTCGAGCTGGCGCCGATCGCGCTCGGCTTCGTCGCCATCATCGGCGCGACCACCGCCTTCTTCGCCGCGACCGTCGGGCTGGTGCAGACCGACATCAAGCGCGTGGTCGCCTACTCGACCTGCTCGCAGCTCGGCTACATGTTCGCGGCGGAAGGCGTCGGCGCTTACGGCGCCGGCATGTTCCACCTGTTTACCCACGCATCGTTCAAGGCTCTGCTGTTCCTGGGCGCGGGCGCCGTGATCCACGCGCTTCATCACGAGCAGGACATGCGCCGCATGGGGGGCTTGCGCAAGGTACTGCCCTTCACCTTCGCCATGATGCTGATCGGCACGCTGTCGCTGACCGGCTTCCCGTTCACCTCGGGCTTCGTGTCGAAGGACGCCATCATCGAGGCGACCTATGCCGCGCACAGCTCAGTCGGTACCTACGCCTTCGTGCTGACCCTGATCGCCGCCGTGCTGACCTCGTTCTATTCCTGGCGGCTGATGTTCCTCGTCTTCGAGGGCAAGCCGCGCGAACCCAAGGAGGTTCTCGCGCATGCGCATGAGCCGCCCTGGACCATGGGCGTGCCGCTCATCCTGCTCGCGCTCGGCGCGCTGCTCTTGGGCGTGCTGTTCTCGCATTTGTTCATCGGCAGCGGCCAGGAGGAGTTCTGGCGGGGCTCGCTCGTCATCCACGCCGAGCCGCATCACGAGGTGCCAAGCTGGGTGCTGGCCGCGCCGACGCTTGCCATGGCGGCAGGCTTTGCCACCGCCTGGTATTTCTACATCACCAACCCGCTGGTGCCGTTCGGGCTCTCCAAGCGCTTTCGCGGCGCCTATCTGTTCCTGCTCAACGCCTGGTATTTCGACGCGCTGTACGATGCGATCTTCGTCCGCCCGGCGAAGCGGCTCGGCCGCTTCCTGTGGAAGACCGGCGACGGTAGGATCATCGACGGCATCGGCCCCGACGGTGTTGCGGCGCGCGTCATCGACATCACCAACCGCGTGGTCAAGCTCCAATCGGGCTACATCTTTCACTACGCCTTCGCCATGCTGATCGGCGTCGCGCTGCTGATCACCTATTTCATCTTCGCCGGCGGGGGGCTCAAGCCATGAGCTACGCCTGGCCGATCCTGTCGACCGTTACCTTCCTGCCGCTGTTCGGCGCGCTCCTGATCGCCATCCTCGGCGGCGAGGACGAAAGCACATTCCGCAACGCGCGTTTCATTGCGCTGTGGACCACGCTCGTCACTTTCGGCCTGTCGCTCATCCTGTGGCGGGATTTCGATCAGACCACGGCGCAATTCCAGTTCGTCGAGCTCAAGCCCTGGCTCGGCCCGATCAGCTACCACATGGGCATCGACGGCATCTCAATGCCGTTCGTGCTGCTGACGACGTTCCTCATGCCGCTCTGCATCCTGTCGAGTTGGATCGCGATCACGTCCCGCGTGAAGGAATACATGATCGCCTTCCTCGTGCTCGAGACGCTGATGATCGGCGTGTTCACCTCGCTCGACCTCGTGCTGTTCTATCTGTTCTTCGAGGGCGGCCTGATCCCGATGTTCCTGATCATCGGCATCTGGGGCGGGCAGCGGCGCGTCTATGCGAGCTTCAAGTTTTTCCTCTACACGCTGGTCGGCTCGCTGCTCATGCTGCTCGCCATCATGGCGATCTATTGGGAGGCCGGCACCACCGACATCCCGGCGCTGCTCACCCACGGCTTTCCGCCGAAGATGCAGACCTGGCTGTGGTTCGCCTTCCTCGCCTCGTTCGCCGTCAAGCTGCCGATGTGGCCGGTGCATACCTGGCTGCCGGACGCCCATGTCGAGGCGCCGACCGCAGGCTCGGTGATCCTCGCCGGCATCCTGTTGAAGATGGGCGGCTACGGCTTCCTGCGCTTCTCGATCCCGATGTTCCCGCTCGCTTCGGCCGAATTCGCGCCGCTCATCTTCGCGCTGTCGGTGATCGCCATCATCTACACCTCGCTGGTCGCGCTCGCGCAGGAGGACGTCAAGAAGCTCATCGCCTATTCCTCGGTCGCGCATATGGGCTTCGTCACTATCGGCGTGTTCACGCTCACCATGCAGGGCCTGCAAGGCGGCATCTTCCAGATGCTGTCGCATGGCATCGTCTCGGCTGCGCTGTTCCTCTGCGTCGGCGTGATCTACGACCGCATGCATACGCGCGAGATCGCGGCCTTCGGCGGCCTGGCCGACCGCATGCCGGTCTATGCCTTCTGCTTCATGGTGTTCACGCTCGCCAATGTCGGGCTGCCAGGCACGTCCGGCTTCATCGGCGAGTTCCTGAGCCTGACCGGAGCGTTCCGCATCAACACCTGGGTCGCGTTCCTCGCCACCACCGGCATCATCCTGTCCGCGGCCTACGCGCTCTATCTCTATCGCCGTCTCATCTTCGGCAAGTTGGAGAAGGCGAGCCTCAAATTCATCACCGACCTGACCTGGCGCGAGGTCGCGGTGATGACCCCGCTCGTCGTGCTCACCATCCTGTTCGGCGTCTATCCGGCGCCGATCCTCGATGCGTCGGCCGTCTCGGTCGATGCTCTGATCAAGACCTATCACGCAAGCCTTGCCGCCGCCGAGCAAGCTCGGCTTGCGGCACAACTCGCTCTGGCGCCGTGAGGGCAGCGTCAATGCTCGAAACCCTCAATATCGAAATCATCCTGCCTGAGCTGATCCTGAGTTGCGGCGCCATGGCGCTGCTGATGCTCGGCGTCGCCGCCAAGCGCGAGCGGGGCGAGCTCGTGCTCTGGCTCGCCATCCTCGTCATCGTCGCAGCCGGCGTGTCCGTCGCCGGCGGTGAAGGCACGGCGACCCTGTTCTCAGGCAGTTTCATCGTTGATCCTTATGCCCGCGTGTTGAAGCTGCTCACGCTGACCGGCGCGGCCGCGGCGCTGCTCATGTCGATCGACTATTGGCGCCGGGCAGGGGGCCTTAAGTTCGAGTTCCCGGTGCTGGTTCTGCTCGCCACGACCGGCATGATGATGATGATCTCGGCCAACGATCTCATCTCGCTCTATGTCGGGCTCGAGCTTCAGAGCCTCGCGCTTTACGTGGTCGCCGCCTTCAGGCGCGACTCCGCGCGCTCGGCCGAGGCCGGCCTCAAATATTTCGTCCTCGGCGCGCTGTCCTCGGGCATGCTGCTCTACGGCGCATCGCTGGTGTACGGCTTCACCGGCTCGACCGACTTCGCCACCATCGCCGCTTCGGTGCAGCCATCAGGCGCCAATCTCGGGCTGATCTTCGGCCTCGTGTTTCTGATGGCGGGATTCGCCTTCAAGATCTCGGCCGTGCCGTTCCATATGTGGACACCGGACGTCTATGAGGGCGCGCCGACCCCCGTCACCGCCTTCTTCGCCGCGGCTCCGAAGCTCGCCGCCATGGCGCTGACCGTGCGCGTGCTGATCACCGCCTTCCCGGCGGTGACGGTGCAGTGGCAGCAGATCGTGGTGTTCCTGTCGATCGCCTCGATGGCTCTCGGCTCGTTCGCGGCGATCGGCCAGACCAATATCAAGCGGCTGATGGCCTATAGCTCGATCGGCCATATGGGCTATGCACTGGTCGGGCTTGCCGCCGGCAGCGCCGAGGGCGTGCAGGGCGTGATCGTCTATCTCGCCATCTATCTCGCCATGACGCTCGGTACCTTCGCTTGCATCCTCGCCATGCGGCGTGGCGGGCGGATGGTTGAAGACATCGACCAGCTTTCAGGCTTGTCGCGCACAAGTCCGACCATGGCTTTCCTGCTGGCGATGCTACTGTTTTCGCTTGCCGGCATTCCACCCCTTGCAGGTTTCTTCGCCAAGTTCTACGTGTTCCTTGCCGCCATCCACTCGGGCCTCTATGTGCTCGCGGTAATTGGCGTGCTGTTAAGCGTCGTCGGTGCGTATTATTATCTTCGCATCGTCAAGATCATGTACTTTGACGCTCCTGCCGAACGCTTCGAGCCGATGGATGCGCCGCTTGCCGCCGTGCTCGGGGTGAGTGGCTTGTTCACTTTGCTCTATTTCGTCCACCCGGCGCCGCTGGTTGCGGTCGCTGAAGCGGCAGCGAAATCTCTGTTCTGATAAGTCATTGTCTTAATGAGCTATATCTCATCGCCATCGCCGAAATTGCCAAGCGGCCATCGCCTGCTCAAGCTGGAGACGGTCGACTCGACCAATGCCGAGGCGCGCCGCCGCGCGCTCGCCGGCGAGCCCGGCCCGTTGTGGATCTGGTCGGCCCGGCAGTCGCAGGGCCGCGGCCGCGGCGGGCGCGAATGGGTCTCCCAGCCCGGCAATCTGTTCGCGAGCCTGTTGATCGGGCTGAATTGCCCCTTGCGGGTGGCGAGCCAGCTCGCCCTCGTTGCCGGCATCGTGACGTTCGACACCATCGCCAAGCTGATCGCCTATGAGGGGCGGTCGGAGGTGCTGCTCAAATGGCCTAACGACGTTCTGCTGGCCGGCGAGAAGGTGGCCGGCATGCTGCTCGAGAATGTCGGCGGCGCCAACGAGAACCGCTCGGTGGTGGTGATCGGCACCGGCATCAATCTCGCGAGCCACCCCGAGAACCTGCCCCAGGCAGCCGTGAGCCTTGCCACTTACGGCATGACCGTGACGCCAGCAGACGCGCTTGAAGCGCTCGCCGCGAGCACGCTCGAATGGCTGGACCGCTGGGGCGAGGGCGCCTGCTTCCCGACCATCCGCCGCGCCTGGCTCGACCGCGCCGGGCCTACCGGGCGTCCCTTGACCGTGCGCGTCGGCAGTCAGGAAGCCGAAGGCGTGTATGGCGGCCTCGACGCCGACGGCGCGCTCAGGCTGCTGATGCCCGGCGGCGGCGAATACCGCGTCACTGCCGGCGACGTCTTCTTCTCGAGGCGGTGAGGGCGAACAGCCGCGATATGTCTCGAAAATCGGACGCAAAGGCCGAATTCGTCTTCGTGCCGCTCGGCGGCGTTGGCGAAATCGGCATGAATCTCTATCTCTACGGTTACGGCCGCGCCCGCCATCGCGAATGGCTGATCGTCGACATGGGCATCACCTTCGGCGGCGACCAGGAGCCCGGCGTCGACATCATCCTCCCCGACATCGGCTTCCTCCAGGAGGAGCGCGGCAACATCGTTGGCCTGCTGCTGACCCATGCCCATGAGGATCATTTCGGCGCGGTGGTCGATCTCTGGCCCCTGCTTGGCCGCGTCCCCGTCTACGCCACGCCCTTTACCGCCGAGATGCTCAAGTCGAAGCTGTCCGAGACCGGCATGCTCGCAGGCTTTCCGCTCGAGGTCATGCCGATGGGCGGCCGCCGCGCCATTGGTCCGTTCGATGTCGAGCTGGTCGCCATGTCGCATTCGATCCCCGAGCCCTCGGCGGTGATCATCAGGACGCCGCTGGGCGCCGCGCTCCATACCGGCGACTGGAAGCTCGATGAGAGGCCTTTGACGAGCGCGCCGACCGACGAAGCGCGGCTAAGAGCGCTCGGCGATGAGGGGTTGGCGGCGCTTATCTGCGACTCGACCAATGCCATCCGCGATGGGGTGTCGCCGTCGGAGGCCGACGTGGCGGTGACGCTCAATCGCCTCATCGGCGAGGCGCGCCAGCGCGTTGCAGTCACCACCTTCGCGTCCAATGTCGCGCGCATCCGCTCGGTGGCGAACGCCACCCGCGCCGCCGGCCGCGAGCTGGTGGTGGTCGGCCGCGCCATGTTTCGTGTCATCGAGGCGGCGCAGGCGACCGGCTACCTCGACCCCGATCTGCCGTTTTACGAGGAGAGGGCTTTTGCCAAGCTTCCGCCCGAGAATGTCGTCGCGCTCTGCACCGGCAGCCAGGGCGAGTCCCGCGCGGCCATGGCGCGCATCGCCCAAGGCGAGCACCCCAACGTCAAGCTCGATCCGGGTGACCGGGTGATCTTCTCCTCGCGCACCATCCCCGGCAACGAGAAAGCCGTAGGCCGCGTGCAGAACGGCCTCGCCGATCGCGGCCTCGAGCTCATCACCGACCAGGACGCAGCCGTCCATGTCTCGGGCCACCCGCGCCGCGGCGAGCTCGAGCAGCTCTATCGCTGGGTCAAACCCCAGATTGCCATCCCCATGCATGGCGAAGGGCGGCATCTGGAGGCTCACGCCAAGCTCGCCGAGCGGCTCGGCGTGAGCGAGGTTATCAGGGCGCGGAACGGTGCCATGGTGCGGCTCCTGCCGGGCCCCGCCGCGATCATCGATGAGGTTCCGGTCGGACGGCTCTACCGCGACGGCTCGATCTTGACGCGGGAGGCCGAGGGCCAGGTGCGCGAGCGGCGCAAGCTGAGCTTTGCCGGCTCGGTCGCCGTGTCGCTGGTGCTGTCCGACAAAGGGAGCCTGCTTGCCGATCCCGAAGTGGCCGTCACCGGGCTCCCCGCGACCGACACGCGCGGCACATCCTTCGCCACGATCGCCCGGGACGCCGCCATCGGCACCATTCAGAGCATCCCGAAGCCGCGGCGCAAGGACCCGGCTCTGGTCAGCGAGGCGGTCCGCCGCGGCGTGCGCGCCGCCGTCAATCAGGCCTGGGGCAAGAAGCCGATGTGCTCGGTGCTGCTGACGGTGATATAGGGCTGCTAGTTACGCGAGGAGAGTTCGATGATCGGACGTTTGAACCATGTCGCTATCGTCGTACCGGATCTGAAGGCCGCCGCCGAGGTCTACCGCACGACGCTCGGCGCCCATGTGTCGGAAGAGGTCGACCAGCCCGACCATGGCGTGACCACGGTGTTCATCGAGCTGCCCAACACCAAGATCGAGCTGCTCGGCGTGCTCGGCGACAAATCGCCCATCTCCGCCTTCCTCGATCGCAATCCGAATGGCGGCATCCACCATCTCTGCTACGAGGTGCCCGACATCAAGCAAGCGCGCGACCGGTTGGTGGCGCAGGGCGCCCGCGTTCTGGGCCAGGGAGAGCCGAAGATCGGGGCTCACGGAAAGCCGGTGCTGTTCCTGCATCCCAAAGATTTCTGCGGCACGCTGGTCGAGCTCGAGCAGGCCTAACCGCCATGAGTGTAGCCTTCGGCTTGGCCATCTACCTCGTCATCTGGTGGATCGTGCTGTTCGCAGTGCTGCCGATCGGCGTGCGCACGTCGGAGGAGGAAGGGGAGAAGGTGGTGCCTGGTGCGGTGGAGAGCGCGCCGCACGCGCCCAATCTCCTGCCGAAGATGGTGGCGACCACGGTCCTATCGAGCATCGTGTTCGCGGTGCTCTACTTGATTATCGTGCACCACGTGATCGCGCTCGACGACATCCCGTTCTTCCCGCGCTACGAGCACGTGCAGTAACGGGCGAGAGCGCCGGACGGCAGACAAAAAAAAGCAAGGCCCGATCGACCTTGCTTCAGTAACGTGACTCCTTGTCTCCCCTGCCTAAGCGAGGCTCGTCCATCGATTTCGAATGTCGAGTATGCCGGCAAAAGAGCGGCTGCGCCCATGCTCCAACATGATCAGCGCGCCTGGAGTTACTTCCTCCCAAGACTTGGACCTGGTCCAATCTCAACGCTTCAACCCGAGATCGTTTACCGGTCCCGAACTCTCCGACGTTGTGAAATGCACCCTAGATGAGACGCGCCAAATTGTCACCTCGATTGTGGCCAACCGCCGTAGATTTATGCTTGCCCACCCCCCTTGACAAAATCGGATTGCTTGGAAGCACTTCGAAACAGGGCTTTCTTGCTGCCGACAATCGCGGCTTCTTCTGCCTCTAGAATAGGCATGCTTCGCTCGCGCGCATTGTGGTCACAGCAAGCCGAACGCGTGACCGCCGATGCCTTTCGCGTGTTGCGCGAAGTCGCGCGCCCGGATACAGGCTCGCGCGCATTTTCTCCCAGGATTGCCTCGCCTTGCGAAAGTAGGTTATTAGCCGCTTCCTGGGCCTTGCGGGGAGGCGAGCCTTCCGTCGTCAGGCACGGCTCATATCCCAACGGGCACCGCACCCAGCGATCGCCCCTAACGCCCGAAAAGCTGCCAATGCGCCTCAGCCGCTATTTTCTGCCGCTGCTCCGCGACGACCCCAAGGAAGCGGAGATCGTCTCGCACCGGCTGATGCTCCGCGCCGGGATGATCCGCCAGTCGAGCGCCGGCATCTATTCCTGGCTGCCGTTCGGCTTTCGCGTGTTGCAGAAGATCGAGCAGATCGTTCGCGAGGAGCAGGACCGCGCCGGCGCGCTCGAGTTGCTGATGCCGACCATCCAGCCGGCGGAGATCTGGCGGGAGAGCGCCCGCTATGAAGTCTACGGCAAGGAGATGCTTCGCATCAAAGACCGTCACGAGCGCGAGATGCTGTACGGGCCGACCAACGAGGAGTTGATCACCGCGATCTTTCGCGACGCGGTCAAATCCTACAAGGAGCTGCCGCGCATCCTCTACCACATCCAATGGAAGTTCCGTGACGAGATCAGGCCGCGATTCGGCGTGATGCGCGGGCGCGAGTTCCTCATGAAGGATTCCTACTCCTTCGATCTCACGGTCGAGGACGCGGTCAAGTCCTATAACAAGATGTTCGTGTCTTACCTGCGGACCTTCGCCCGCATGGGGCTGAAATCCGTGCCGATGGTCGCCGAGACCGGGCCGATCGGCGGCAATCTCAGCCACGAGTTCATCATCCTCGCCGACACCGGCGAGAGCGAGGTCTATTGCCACAAGGACCTCGTCACGCTCGATTCCCCCGGCGCCAATATCGACTATGAGGGCGATCTCTCTTCCGTGGTCGATACGTTCACCGGCAAATACGCCGCGACCTCGGAGAAGCACGATGCCGAGCGCTTCGCCTCAGAGGTGCCGGAGAAGGACCGCGTGACGGCACGCGGCATCGAGGTCGGCCATATCTTCTTCTTCGGCACCAAATATTCCGAAGCCATGGGCGCGCGGGTGCAGGGCCCCGGCGGCGAGCTGGTGACGGTGCAGATGGGCTCTTACGGCATCGGCGTGTCGCGCCTGGTCGGCGCGATCATCGAGGCCTCGCACGACGATGCCGGCATTATCTGGCCGCGATCGGTCGCGCCGTTCGATGTCGGCCTGATCAACGTCAAGGTCGGCGATGCCGCCACCGACAAAGCCTGCGAGGACATTTACGCGAGCCTGGAGAAGGCCGGGCTTAGCGTGCTCTATGACGACCGCGACGACCGGGCAGGGGCGAAATTTGCTGCTATGGACTTGATAGGACTGCCATTTCAGCTCGTTGTCGGGCCCAAGGGGCTGGCTTCCGGCGAGATCGAGCTGAAAGAGCGGGCGACCGGTGCCCGCCATAGTCTTACCTTCGAATCCGCCTTGAATCGGCTGGTCACGTCACACGCCGAAGCGAAGAAGGAGGCGGCATGAGCAAAGAGCAGGGCACACCGGCATTCTCACCCTTCGAATGGATGATCGCGCTCCGCTATTTGCGCGCGCGTCGCAGGGAGGGCTTCATCTCGGTGATCGCCGGCTTCTCCTTCATCGGCATAACGCTCGGCGTCATGACGCTTATCGTGGTCATGGCGGTGATGAACGGCTTTCGCCAAGAGCTGTTCAACAAGATGCTCGGGCTGAACGGCCATGTCGTCGTGCATAGCCTCGCCAACTTCACCGACTTTGACGACGTTGCGACGCGCATCCGCCAGGTTGGCGGCGTGAAATACGCGCTGCCGCTGGTCGAGGGTCAGGTGATGATCTCGACGCCGTCGACCTCGAGCGGCGCCCTGGTGCGGGGCTTGCGCGAGCGGGATCTGAAAGAGCTCAAGGCGGTGTCGAAGAATATTCGCTTCGGCACGCTCGACAATTTCGACAAGCAGCCCGGCGTGGCTCTCGGCAGCCGCCTCGCCAACGAGCTGAATGTGCGCGTGGGCGACCAGGTCTCGTTGCTCACCCCGCGCGGCGCCTCGACCGCGCTCGGCACCGCGCCGCGCGTGAAGCGCTATCCGGTGGTCGCCATCTTCGAGATCGGCATGTCGGAATATGACGCGTCGATCCTGTTCATGCCGCTCAACGAGGCGCAGCTTTACTTCAATCAACCCGACAGCGTGACCGTGCTCGAAGTGGTGCTCGATTCGCCCGACGAGGTCGGCGAGCTAGCGCCGAAGATCATCTCCGCCGGCGGTCCCAGCATCTATATCAGCGACTGGCGGCAGCGAAACGCCACGTTCTTCACCGCGCTCCAGGTCGAGCGCAACGTCATGTTCCTGATCCTCGCGCTGATCGTTCTGGTCGCCGCGCTCAACATCGTCTCCGGTCTGATCATGCTGGTGAAGGATAAAGGCCACGACATCGCCATCCTGCGCACCATGGGCGCGACGCGCGCCTCGGTCATGCGCATCTTCTTCATCACCGGCGCCGCGATCGGCATCGTCGGCACGCTTGCGGGCTTCGCGCTCGGCGTGCTGATCTGTCTCAACATCGAGCATCTGCGCCGGCTGATCGGCTGGCTCACCGACACCGACCTGTTCTCTGCCGAGCTCTATTACCTGTCGCAGATGCCGGCCGAGATGGACTTTGGCGAGACGGCCTCGGTGGTGATCATGGCCCTGATCCTCTCGATCCTCGCCACGCTCTATCCCTCCTGGCGCGCATCGCGTCTCGATCCGGTCGAAGCCTTGCGCTACGAGTAGGGGCCAAATTGGATCGCGCCAAACCTGAACCTCAGCTCCGCCTCGAACGCCTTGAGCGTGGCTATACGCAAGGCACCCGCCGCATCGAAGTGCTTAAGGGCGCCTCGGCCTCGTTCTATCCCGGCGAGACGGTCGCCCTGCTCGGGCCGTCAGGCGCCGGCAAGTCCACATTGCTCCACATCGCCGGGCTGCTCGAGCGGCCCGACACAGGGGCCGTGATCATCAACGGCGTCGAATGCGGCAAGCTCTCCGACAACGAGCAGACGCGCATGCGCCGGATGGAGGTGGGCTTCGTCTACCAGTTCCATCATCTGCTTCCTGAGTTCTCCGCGCTCGAGAACGTCGTGCTGCCTCAGCTCATCCTCGGCATGACGCGGCAGAGGGCCGAGGCACGGGCGAGGGAGCTCCTGAAATCGCTCGGGCTCGAGGAGCGCTGGGATCATCGCCCGGCGCAGCTCTCGGGCGGCGAGCAGCAGCGCGTGGCGATTGCGCGGGCGGTCGCGAACGAGCCCAGGGTGCTGCTGGCCGACGAGCCGACCGGCAATCTCGATCCGCCGACCGCCGAGCGCGTGTTCGAGCAGCTGTTGAAGCTCATCCGCAATTCGGGCGTCGCGGCGGTGATAGCGACCCACAATCTCGAGCTCGCCGCCCGCATGGACCGCACGCTCCGCCTCACCGACGGCCTTCTCGTCGAGGAAGAGGTGATCGTGGCCAAAGTCGCCCGCAGCTGATTCCGATCTCCTGACATTATCTCGCCAAATCAGTATGTTGCGCGGCCGTATCAAGAGCTTGACGGGCCTTGTTTCATGTGGAACAAAATAAGAACGCTGCCGGAACGCACGGTGTAAACGGTGGACAAATATCGGATGGAGAGGGGTCATCGCTTGTGCCGAATCCATCGGCGGTGACTCTTGCTGGGATGAAGCAAATGACTGGGAAGAGCGAGCCCTTCGTGCATCTTCGGGTGCACTCGGCCTATTCGCTGCTCGAAGGCGCGCTGACCATCCCGAAGCTCGCTGCGCTGGCCGGCGCCGATGGCGCTCCGGCGCTGGCGCTGACTGATTCCAACAATCTGTTCGGCGCGCTCGAATTTTCCGAAGGCCTCGCCGAGGCGGGCATCCAGCCCATCATAGGGCTCACTCTGTCGCTCACTTTCGCCGCCGAGAAGGAGACGGCGCCAGGGACTGAGCTGCGCGGCCCCCGCGCCGATGGCCGCATCGCGCTCCTCGCCAAGGACGAGGCGGGCTACGCCAATCTGATGCGGCTCTCGACCAACGCCTATTTTGCGGCGGCCGAGTTGGGCGAGGTGGTCACCGCGATCGCCGACCTTGCCGCCCACGCCGAAGGCCTGATCGCTCTGACCGGCGGACCCGAGGGAGTGATCGACCGCCCGCTCGCCGAAGGCAACCCCGAGCTTGCCCGCCACCGGCTCGAAGCGCTGCATGCGATCTTCGCCGATCGGCTCTATGTCGAGCTGCAGCGCCACGGCCTGCCGCAGGAGCGCAGCGTCGAGCCCGCTCTGCTCGGCCTGGCCTACGATCTCGATCTTCCGATCGTCGCCACCAACGAGCCCTATTTCGCCACGCAAGAGGACTTCGAAGCGCATGACGCGCTGATCTGCATCGCCGCGGGGAGCTATGTCGCGGTCGACGAGCGGCGCCGGCTCAGCCCCGAGCATTATTTCAAGACCGGCGCCAAGATGGCCGAGCTGTTCGCCGATCTGCCCGAGGCGCTCGACAACACCATCGAGATCGCGCGGCGCTGCGCCTACCGGCCGATGGAGCGTGAGCCGATCCTGCCGCCTTTCCTTGCTGACGCATCCGCGACAGCCGCGCGCGGCGAGATCGAAGCGGCCGAGCTGAGGCGCCAGTCAGAGGCCGGGCTCAAGCAGCGCATCGCCCAGCATGGCGTGGCGCCTGGCCACGAAGAAGAGGCCTACACAAAGCGCCTGTCGTTCGAGCTCGATGTGATTACCGGCATGAATTATCAGGGTTATTTCCTGATCGTCGCCGACTTCATCCAATGGGCTAAGGCGCAAGGAATCCCCGTCGGCCCGGGCCGCGGCTCAGGCGCCGGCTCGCTCGTCGCTTATGCTCTGACCATCACCGATCTCGATCCGATCCGCTTCGGGCTCCTGTTCGAGCGCTTCTTAAACCCCGAGCGCGTATCGATGCCCGACTTCGACATCGATTTCTGCCAGGACCGTCGCGACGAGGTGATCGCCTATGTGCGCGAGCGCTACGGCGCGCACCGCGTTGCGCACATCATCACCTTCGGCAAGCTCCAGGCTCGCGCCGTGCTTCGCGATGTCGGCCGCGTGCTGCAGATGCCCTACGGCCAGGTCGACCGGCTATGCAAGCTCGTGCCGATGAATCCGGCGAACCCGATCACGCTGCCTCAGGCGATAG
This sequence comes from uncultured Alphaproteobacteria bacterium, assembly GCA_963820005.1. GTDB lineage: Bacteria > Pseudomonadota > Alphaproteobacteria > Rhizobiales > Methyloligellaceae > Methyloceanibacter. The sequence goes on from CAWFYQ010000006.1 coordinate 41,644, forward strand.
CGGCCGAGCCCAGGCTCCAAGAGGCGCGCGACGCCGAGCCGATCGTGGCCAAGCTGCTCGACATCGGCCAGCGGCTCGAAGGCCTCTTCCGCCATGCCTCGACCCATGCCGCAGGCGTGGTCATCGCCGACCGGCCGCTGATCGAGCTCGTGCCGCTCTATCGCGACGCGCGCGCCCAGCTGCCCGCGACCCAGTTCAGCATGAAATGGGCCGAGGCAGCGGGGCTCGTGAAGTTCGACTTTCTCGGGCTGAAGACCTTGACCGTGATCGAGACCGCGCGCGAGCTGATCGGTCGGAGCGGTGCCGTCATCGACCCGGCCAAATTCCCGCTCGATGATTCTGCGAGCTACGCGCTGCTGCAGCGTGGCGACACGGTCGGGGTGTTCCAGCTCGAAGGTCAGGGCATGCGCGACGCGCTGCGCAAGCTGAAGCCCGACCGCTTCGAGGACATCATCGCCATTGTCGCGCTGTATCGCCCCGGCCCGATGGACAACATCGACTCTTACGTCAATCGCAAGCACGGCCGCGAGACGATCGAAAGCCTGCACCCGATGATCGAGCCGATCCTGAAGGAGACTTACGGCATCATCATCTACCAGGAGCAGGTGATGCAGATCGCCCAGGTGCTGTCCGGCTTCTCGCTCGGCGAGGCCGATCTGCTCCGCCGCGCCATGGGCAAGAAGATCAAGAAGGAGATGGCCGCGCAGAAGACGCGCTTCGTCGAGGGCGCGGTGGGTAACGGCGTCGACCGCGCGCGCGCCGAATACATCTTCGAGCTGGTGGCGAAATTTGCCGGCTACGGCTTCAACAAATCCCACGCCGCCGCCTACGCGCTGATCGCCTACCAGACCGCCTATCTCAAGGCGAACCACCCGACCGAGTTCATCGCCGCCTCGATGACCCTCGACATGGGCAACGCCGACAAGCTGAACGGCTTCGCCCAGGAAGCGCGCCGGCTCGGGATTCGCGTCGAGCCGCCATCGGTCAACCGGTCGGGGGCCGGCTTCTTGCCGAGCGACGGGGCCATCCGCTATTCGCTCGCCGCGGTGAAGAATGTCGGCCGCCATGCGGTCGAGCATCTTTGCGCCGAGCGCGAGGCGAAGGGGCCGTTCCGCGACCTGTCGGACTTCGCACGCCGCATCAATCCTCATTCCATGAATAAGCGAGCGCTCGAGACCTTGGCAACGACGGGCGCCTTGGAAGAGCTCGGTGTCGATCGGGCGACGGCCTTCGCCAATGTCGAGCGCATATTGACGCTCGCCCAGCAGGCTCATCGAGACAACCAGGCCGGTCAGGGGGCCTTGTTCCTGCCGGCCATGTCTGCGCCCGAAGCGAGCGGAGGAGATGCCGCGCGGCAGATGCAAGGCTTTCCCAAAGCGAAGCCTTGGAGCCCGACCGATCAGCTTTCGCGCGAGTTCGAGGCGATCGGCTTCTTTCTCACCGGCCATCCGCTCGACGATTACAAAGAGGTACTCGAAGCGCTCGGCGCGGAGACCTGGATCGAGTTCGCTGCCAAGGCGCGCAGCCGCCGCGTGGTCGGCACCCTCGCCGGGACGGTGCTGCATGCCCGCGAGCGCAAGGGCAAGACCGGCAATTCTTATGCCTTCGCCGCCTTCTCGGACGCGACCGGCCAGTTCGAGGCGGTGCTGTTCTCGGAGCTGCTGACCGCCTCGCGGTCTCTGCTCGAGCCGGGGACCGTGGTCCTGCTGACGGTGGAGGCCGAGCCTGACGGCGAGGCGATCAAGACCCGCGTCCAGAGCATCGTCTCGCTGGAGAAGGCCGCCGAGGCCCGCCACGCCGGCATGAAGGTCTATCTCGACGATACGCGGGCGCTCGCCCCGCTTGCCGAGCAACTCGGCGGCGGTGGCCAGGGCCAGTTCCGCCTCGTGCTCCGGCTCGATGAGACCCGCGAGGTCGAGTTCGTGCTGCCGCAAGGCATCGACGCGACGCCGAAGCAGCGTAGCGCCCTCAAGCAGGTCGAGGGCGTGGCGGCGATCAGCGCGCTTTAGGCCCAAAACCCGCTGCTTTCGGGGCGCTGGGCCTTGCAAAGGCTGGTCGCGCTCCCTATAAACCGCCCATCTCACACGCGGGGATCAAGCGTCACATCGGCTTCTTTGGCCTTTGCGCTCGCTCCGGTGACAGGCCTTTAGGGCCGGTCTCTCACCCCGCGGCGGCAGAACCGGAAAAAGGAGCAAGCAGGCCAATGGCACTGCCCAATGTCACTATGCGCCAGCTATTGGAGGCTGGCGTGCATTTTGGTCACCAGACCCATCGCTGGAACCCGAAAATGGCGCCGTTCATCTACGGCTCCCGCAACAACATCCACATCATCGATCTGACCCAGACGGTCCCGCTCCTGCATCAGGCGCTGGTGACCATCTCCGACGTCGTGGCCAAAGGCGGCCGCGTGCTGTTCGTCGGCACCAAGCGTCAGGCATCGGAGGCGGTCGCCGAGGCGGCCAAGTCCTGCGCGCAATATTACGTCAATCACCGCTGGCTCGGCGGCACGCTGACCAACTGGCGGACCATCTCGAACTCGATCAAGCGGCTCAAGTCGCTCGAGGAGCTCTTGGCCGGCGAGACCCATGGTCTCACCAAGAAGGAGCTGCTCCAGCTCACCCGCGAGAAGGACAAGCTCGAGCGCTCGCTCGGCGGCATCAAGGACATGGGCGCTCTGCCCGACTTGATGTTCGTGATCGACACCAACAAGGAATCGATCGCCATCGCCGAGGCGCGCAAGCTGCATATGCCGGTCGTCGCGATCGTCGATTCGAACTGCGATCCGGAAGGCATCAGTCACCCGATCCCCGGCAATGACGACGCGGGACGCGCCATCACGTTCTATTGCGACCTGATCTCGCGCGCAGCGATCGACGGCATCGAGCGCGCGCAAGGCTCGGTCGGCGTCGATCTCGGCGCTGCGGAGGAGCCGGTCGGCGAGGCCGGGCTTGAAGAGGATCCCTCTGAGCGGCCCGCTCAGAGACCCGACCGCCGCAAGAAGCCGGCGCCGCGCAACGATGGCAGAGGCCCGGGCGGCGGCAACCGCGGACGGCCCGACAATCGGCGCGGCGGCGGCGGCGGCGGCGGCGGACCACGCGGCAAGCCCAAACCCGCCGAGCAAGCCGCTCAGCCGGCCGAGGCTGGGCAAGAGGACTAACGGCGCAAGCCTTTCGCCCGCGACTTCCGACGCGGCGGCACGGATTAGAGGAACGGCATGTCGATTTCAGCGACCATGGTCAAGGACCTGCGCGACAAGACTGGCGCGGGCATGATGGATTGCAAGGCGGCGCTCGCCGAGACGAGCGGCGATATGGAGGCAGCGGTCGATTGGCTGCGGGCCAAGGGTCTTGCCAAGGCCGCCAAGAAGGCCGGCCGCGTCGCCGCCGAAGGCCTGATCGGGCTCGCCGCCGACGCGCATCACGCCGCCCTCGTCGAGGTCAACTCAGAGACCGATTTCGTCGCGCGGAACGAAACCTTCCAGGCGATGGCCAAGGGCATCGCCGAGGCGGCGCTCGGCGCCAAGGGCGATCTCGACAAGCTCGCCGCGGCCAAGTTCCCCGGCGGCAAGGGCACGGTCGCCGACACCATCAAGGAGATGATCGGCACCATCGGCGAGAACATGACGCTCAGGCGCACCGCCTATCTCGACGTCAAGAAGGGCGCGGTCGCGAGCTACATTCACAACCAGATGGCACCCGGCCTCGGCAAGATCGGCGTCATCGTCGCGCTCGAATTCGACCGGCGACGCCGACGCGCTCAAGAGCTTCGGCCGCCAGGTCGCCATGCATATCGCCGCCGCCAATCCGCAAGCCGTCGACGTCGAGAGCCTCGACCAGGCGGTGGTTGAGCGCGAGCGCGCGGTCCTGAGCGAGCAGGCGAAGGAATCGGGCAAGCCCGCCAACGTCATCGACAAGATGGTCGAAGGGCGCATCCGCAAGTTCTACGAGGAGGTGGTGCTGCTGGCGCAAGCCTTCGTGCACGATCCCGACACGACCGTTGCCAAGGCGATCGCGGCCGCCGAGACTGCGGCAGGCGCGCCGATCAAGATCACCGGATTTTACCGTTTCGCGCTCGGCGAGGGCATCGACCGGACGAGCGAGGAGACGGCGTAAAGCTCCGTCCAACGGAGCGAACGGCTCGTCGAGCGAGCGGGGAGGGAGCCTGATGGCAGGGACGGCAGCTTCCAAGAAGCTCCGCTTTGGGCGGGTCCTACTCAAGATGTCGGGCGAGGCTCTCGCCGGCGACAAGGGTTACGGCATCGACCTCGGCGTCATCGCTCCGATCGCCCGCGACATCGCCGCGGCGGCTTCGGCCGGCACGCAGATCTGCCTCGTGGTCGGCGGCGGCAACGTGTTTCGCGGGCTGATGGCAACCGAGGTCGGGCTCGACCGCGCCCACGCCGACTATGTCGGCATGCTCGCCACGGTGATGAACGCGCTCGCTCTCCAGGCGGCGATCGAGCGTGAAGGCCAGCCGACGCGCGTGCTGTCGGCCATCCCTATGCCGACGGTGTGCGAGGCGTATATTCGCGACAAGGCGCTCGACCATCTCGACAAGGGCCGGGTGGTGATCTGCGCCGGCGGCACCGGCAACCCGTTCTTCACCACCGACACCGCGGCCGCGCTCCGCGCCGCCGAGATGGGCTGCGACGCCTTGCTCAAGGCCACTCAGGTCGACGGCGTCTACAGCGCCGACCCGGAAACCACGCCAAATGCCAAGCGTTACGACCGGCTGAGCTATGACGACGTCCTTAAGCAAGATTTGCGCATCATGGACGGCGCCGCAATCGCGCTTGCGAGGGACAATCGAATTCCGATAATTGTGTTTTCCATCAAGAGCCAAGGCAGCTTGGCTCTGGTGCTACAAGGAAAAGGCTCCTCGACCACGATCGACGGGGGACGGGGCGCGTAGGAAGCGCTTAAGACGTTTTTTGCGGATGCCGAACGTAATCCAACCCCGTCCGATAGCCCGAGCAACGGGCGCGGCGGGGCGGCAGGGAAGGCGACATGGCTAGCTTCGACCTTAAGGAGATCGAGCGCCGGATGCGGGGCGCTCTCGCCCTGCTCAAGGGCGAGTTCGGCGGCTTGCGCACCGGCCGCGCCAATGCGAGCCTGCTCGACCCGATCATGGTCATGGCTTATGGCAACCCCATGCCGCTCAATCAGCTCGCTACCGTCAACGTGCCCGAATCGCGGCTCATCACCGTTCAAGTGTGGGACCGGAGCCAGATCGGCGCGGTCGAGCGCGCGATCAGGGAATCGGATCTCGGCCTCAACCCGGTGGTCGAGGGCCAGCTGATGCGCCTGCCGATCCCCGAGCTCAACCAGGAGCGCCGGCAGGAGATCGTCAAGGTCGCCCACAAATATGCCGAGCATGCGCGCGTTGCGGTTCGCAATGTCCGCCGTGACGGCATGGAGCATCTGAAGCGGGCCGAGAAGGACGGCGAAATGGGCAAGGATGAGCACCACACGCTCTCGACCAAGGTGCAGGACTTGACCGACAAGATTATCAAAGAGATCGACGAGGCCCTTGCGAGCAAGGAAGCCGAGGTCATGCAAGTCTAGAGGTCATGCGAGTTTAATTGGGTAAGGCCAAAGGACATCGCCTCACCCCTCAACCGGAGCAGCCGACCGTGACGCTGGCGATGGATAAGCTTGCCTTCAAGGCGACCGACCGACAGGTCGCCCGTCATATCGCGATCATCATGGACGGCAACGGGCGCTGGGCGGCCGAGCGCGGTCTGCCGCGCGCGGAAGGCCACCGCCAGGGGGTCGAGAGCGTCAGGCGCACGGTCAACGCCTCGCAAGAGCTCGGCGTGACCCACCTCACTCTGTTCAGCTTCTCCTCGGAGAACTGGTCGCGGCCGCGCCAAGAAATCAACGACCTGTTCGGGCTGCTGCGCCGCTTCATCCGCCGCGACCTCGCCGATCTGCACAAGAACGGCGTCAGGATCCGCGTGATCGGCACGCGGGCAGGGCTCGAGCGCGATCTGCTCAGGTTGATCGACGACGCGATCGAGCTCACCAAGGACAACACCTCTCTCAATCTGACCATCGCTTTCAACTATGGCGCCCGCGACGAGATCGCCCGCGCCGCGCGCCGCGTCGCCGAGGATGTGGCCAAGGGCACGCTCGATGCGTCTGAGGTGACGCCAGAGCGCTTCGCCACCTATCTCGACACCGCTGACCTGCCCGACCCCGACCTTCTCATCCGCACCAGCGGCGAGCTCAGGCTGTCCAATTTCCTGCTGTGGCAGCTTGCCTATAGCGAGTTCGTGTTCTCCGACTGCTACTGGCCTGACTTTTCCCGCGAGCATCTCGAAGCCGCGCTCGCCGAATACCAACGGCGTAACCGGCGCTTCGGCGGAACCTCGGCGAGATCGACCGCGTGACGCGGACCGGAACGCTCCCTGAGAAAGACCGCGACCCCGCGGTGAGCCGAAAATCCGAAGTCCTGCTGCGCATCGCCTCGGCGGTGGTGCTCGGAGCCCTCGCGCTTGGCGCGGCCATCGCCAGCCCCTGGACCTTTCTCGTCCTGGTGATCGCCTCGGGCGTCATCATCGCCTGGGAGTGGGGACGGCTCGTCAGGGGAACGAGCTTCGATCGGATCGCCGCCATCGAGGCGGCTGCCGTGACCGCCGTCGCCGTGTTGTTGACGCTCGGCCACGCAGACCTCGCGTTGATTGCGCTCGCCGCCGCCGCCGTGGCGATCGGCATCGCGAGCCGCGGCACCAGCCATCCCGTCTGGTCGCTCGCCGGGCTCGCTTACGCGGCGCTCCCTGCCGCGGCACTCGTCTTCCTGCGCAGCGATCCATCGCTCGGCGCCATCGCCGTGCTTTATGTCTTCGCCGTCGCCTGGACCACCGACACCGCCTCTTATGCCGCCGGCAGCCTGATCGGCGGCCCTAAGCTCGTGCCCAGCATCTCGCCGCGCAAAACGTGGAGCGGGTTCATCGTCGGCACGCTTGCCCCGGCACTGGTCGGCTATGCTTTCGCGTTCGCGCTGAAGGACAGTTCTGCCTGGAAGCTCGCGCTCGCCAGCGTAGTGCTGGCGCTTGGCTGCCAGCTCGGCGATCTGCTCGAAAGCGCGGTCAAACGCCGCTTCGGGGCCAAGGACATGAGCCAGCTCATTCCGGGCCATGGCGGGCTGCTCGACCGCATCGACGGCCTTCTGCTTGCCGCGATTTTGGCTAGCCTGATCGCGCTCCGCGACCCGGCGAACCCGGGCCGCGGCCTGCTCATCTGGTGAAGGCGAGGAACGCCGTGCTGCCGTCACTGACATCGCGCTCCATCGGGCTTGAAACGCGGGCGACGCGGCCACGCCGGATCTCGGTGCTCGGCGCCACCGGCTCGATCGGCGAGAGTACGCTCGATTTGATCGGGCGGAACCCGTCGCTCTATCAAGTGGTGGCGCTGACCGGCGGGCGGAACGTCAGCCGCCTTGCAGAGCTCGCCATCCTGCACCGCGCGGAGCTTGCCGTGATCGCCGATGCCAAATGCTACGCGCCGCTTCGCGCGGCGCTTGCCGGCACCGGCATCGAGGTTGCCGCCGGCGAGGCCGCGCTGATCGAGGCCGCGGGCCGCCCCGCCGATTGGGTGATGGCGGCGATCGTCGGCGCCGCCGGGCTCAAGCCGACGCTCGAAGCTGTCCGCCAAGGGACCGCGACCGCTCTCGCCAACAAGGAATGCCTGGTCACCGCCGGCACGATCTTCATGGCCGAGGTGGCCCGCGCCAAGACCACGCTGCTGCCCGTCGATTCGGAGCACTCGGCCGCATCGCAAGCCATGGTCGGCGCGCGGCATGAGCGGATCGAGCGCGTGTGTCTCACCGCCTCGGGCGGCCCGTTCCGCTCTTGGAGCCTTGCTCAGATGGAGAGCGCACAACCAGAGCAGGCGCTCAAACACCCCAACTGGTCGATGGGCCCGAAGGTCACCATCGACTCCGCCACGCTGATGAACAAGGGGCTAGAACTCCTTGAGGCGCATCACCTTTTCGCGCTCGGACCGGACAAGCTCGAAGTCTTGATCCACCCGCAATCGATCATCCATTGCCTGGTCTATTTGAGCGACGGCTCGGTGCTGGCGCAGATGAGCTGCCCCGATATGCGCACGCCGATCGCCTACAGCCTCGCCTGGCCCGAGCGCATGCATGTCCCGAACAAGCGCGTCGACCTTGCCGCGCTCGGCACCCTGACCTTCGAGGCGCCCGACGCCGCGCGCTTCCCCGCGCTCCGCATCGCCCGCGAGGTGCTCGAGGCGGGAGGCAGCGCCGGCACCGTGCTGAACGCCGCCAACGAGGTCGCGGTCGAGGCATTCCTCGCCAAGCGAATCGGGTTCCTGGCCATCGTCCGGCTGGTCGAGGCGACGCTTGCTGCAAATTCCGATCTGATCGCCCATATACCGGCAAGCGTCGAGGACGTGCTCGCGATCGACCAAGCGGCCCGCGTCACGGCCAATTCGCTCATCGCCCGGTTTGCATTGGCAGGGTAGGGCGGGCTAACAAGGGTCAAAATTCAAAGGTAACTTCGCCTTATGGACACGATAGTTAAGCTCTGGAGCTTTGGCGACACCCTGCTCGGTTATCTGCTCCCGTTCCTGTTCGTTCTGACCGTCGTGGTGTTCATCCACGAGCTCGGCCATTTCCTCGTGGCGCGCTGGTGCGGGGTGGGCATCAAGGCCTTCTCGATCGGCTTCGGTCCGGAGATCGTCGGCTTCAACGACCGCCACGGCACGCGATGGAAGATCGCGTGGATCCCGCTCGGCGGCTACGTGAAGTTCATCGACGATGAGAACGCCGCGAGCGCCGGCGGCGGCCGTAGGACGCTTGAGCAACTCACGCCCGAGGAGCGGGCACGCAGCTTCCAAGGCAAGTCGCTCGCCCAGCGCGCTGCCGTCGTGGCGGCGGGTCCGATCGCCAATTTCCTGCTCGCTATTGTCATCTTCACCGCGATTTTCGGCGTTTTCGGCGAGCGCATCACTGCCGCCAAGGTGGACGTCGTCAACCCCGGCAGCGTCGCCGAGAGAGCCGGGTTCCTTGCCGGCGACCGCGTGGTCAGCATCGACGGGTCGGCCATCGAGAGCTTCGGCGAGATGCAGCGCATTGTCGGCATGAGCCCCGACATGTCATTGCATTTCGTTGTCGACCGTGCGGGCAAGACCGTCGACATCACCGTGACGCCCGAGCTCAAGGAGATTACCGACCAATTCGGCAACACCATGCGCATGGGGCTGCTCGGCATCCAGCGGAACGCGGCGCCCGAGGAGTGGACGCTACAGCGGCACGATCCGGTGACCGCCTTTGTCATGGCGCTGAAAGAGACCTATTTCGTCATCTCCCGCTCGCTCGGGTATCTCTACGACGTGGTGACGGGAAGGGAATTGGCCGACCAGCTCGGCGGGCCGATCCGTATTGCGCAAGTCTCCGGCCAGGTGGCTACTGCCGGCTTTGTTGCGCTTCTCAATCTTGCCGCAATCATTTCTGTCAGCATCGGCCTCATTAACCTATTTCCAATTCCGATGCTCGACGGCGGCCATTTGCTGTTCTACGGAATTGAGGCGCTGCGGGGGCGGCCGCTGAGCGAGGGCACCCAGGAAATCGGCTTTCGCATTGGCCTCGCCTTTGTTCTCATGCTGATGATCTTTGCAACCTGGAATGACTTGATTCACTTGAAATTTTTGTGAGACTGACGGCGCAGGACGAGACTCAGGCGGGGGCCTACGCGCCCCCGCTCGCGTGACGGGGCTTGAATCAAAAATCGGCCACAAAACAATGGCCAGTTTCGGTCTCTAAGCCAGCGCGGCGGCGGGGATCGGCTTTGAGGGGAAGACACCAGTAATGGTGCGGTGGACGTTTGCACGAGGGCTGCTCGCGGCCCTTCTTGTGTTGAGTAGCGTCCCGCTCTCGCTGGGTCTCAGTGTGAGTTTTGGCGACCTCTCCGCGCATGCCCAAGGCGTAATTCAGACCATCCGCGTCGAAGGCAACAGGCGCGTCGAGCCCGAGACGGTGCGCTCCTACCTCACCTTCAACTCGGGCGACGCTTACGATCCCGCCCAGATCGACGAATCGCTCAAGGCCCTGTTCGCCACCGGCCTGTTCCAGGACGTGCGCATCAGGCGCGAAGGTGCGACGATCGTCGTCGTCGTTGTGGAGAACCCGATCATCAGCCGCGTAGCCTTCGAAGGCAATCGCGAGGTCGAGGACGATGCGCTTGCCGCCGAGGTTCAGCTCAAGGCCCGCGCCGTGTACACCCGCGCCCGCGTGCAATCCGACGTGCAGCGCATCCTGGATGTCTATCGCCGGCAGGGCTATTACGCCGCCGGCGTCAATCCCAAGATCATCAATCTCGACAACAACCGCATCGACGTGGTGTTCGAGATCAATGAGGGCCCGACCACCAAGATCAGGGCCATCAATTTCATCGGCAACGAGGCATTCAGCGACTCGCAGCTTCGCTTCGTGATCTCGACGACGCAGACCAACCTTTTGAGTTTCCTCAAAGGCACCAACATCTACGATCCCGACCGCTTGAGCCTCGACCGCGAGCTTCTGCGGCAGTTTTATCTCAAGAACGGCTATGCCGACGCCCGCATCGTCTCCGCCACAGCCGACCTCGACCGGGACGGGCGCGGCTTTTTCATCACCTTCACCGTCGACGAAGGCCAGCGCTACCGGTTCGCCGGTATCGACATCGAGAGCGCGCTGCCGTCGCTCAATGTCGACGCCTTGCGCGGCTCGATCTTGACCAGGTCAGGGCGGGTCTACAACTCCGAGAAGGTCGAGAAGACGATCGAGGCGCTTACCATCGCCGTCTCCCAGCAGGGCTACGCCTTCGGCCAGGTCAGACCGCGCTTCGAGCGCGACGAGGCGAGCCACACCATGGGCATCGTCTATGTCATCGAGGAAGGCCCGCGGATCTATATCGAGCGCATCAACATCGTCGGCAATTTCCGGACCGAGGACAAGGTGATCCGGCGCGAGTTCCGGCTGGCGGAAGGCGACGCCTATAACCGGCTGTTGGTTGAGGCCGCGCGCAAGCGGCTCCGCGGGCTCGGCTACTTCAAGACCGTCGACATCGACACCGACCCGGGCAGCTCGCCCGACCGCGTAGTGCTCACGGTCAAGGTGCTGGAGCAGCCGACCGGCGAACTGTCCTTCGGCGTCGGCTATTCCACCAGCGAAGGCGTGATCGGCGACATCAGCATCACCGAGCGCAACCTCATGGGCAAAGGCCAGTATGTCAGGCTGGGCTTCTCCGGCAGCCTCGAGCGCGCGCAGGTCGATTTCAGCTTCACCGAGCCGCGCTTCCTCGATCGCAACATGGCCGCCGGTTTTGACCTGTTCCATAAGGAGGTCGACTTTACCGACGTCGCCTCGTTCAAGGAGCGCAATAGCGGTGGCGATATCCGCCTCGGCTTCCCCGTCGGCTACAACACCCAGCTCGGCTTGCGCTACAAGTTCGAGAACGAGGATATCTACGACGTCAGCAACAACGCCTCGCTCGCCGTCAAGCAGGGCGCGGGCACGGTCAATGTGTCGAGCATCGGCTACACGCTTGCTTACGACACGCGCAATCTGGCCGCCGCGCCGACCTCCGGTGTATTCGCTTCCTTCTCGCAGGACCTCGCGGGCATAGGCGGGGACGTCAACTACCTCCGTTCGGTCGCCGACGCGCGCGGCTATTATCCGGTCACCAACAAGATCACCCTGGTCGGCCGTGCCCAGGGCGGCAACATCGTGGGCTGGGGCGGCCAGGACGTCCGCTTGACCGACCTGTTCTTCAAGGGCGACGAGACGGTGCGCGGCTTCAAGCGCGCCGGCTTTGGCCCGCGAGACGCTTGCGAGAACCCGGTCAACGGGAACAGGGTGAGTGATTGCAGCAAGGACTCGCTCGGCGGTCAGTTGTTCTGGGCGGCCACGGCCGAGCTGAGGTTCCCGTTCCCCTTCATCCCCGAGAATATTGGCATGCAGGGCGCCGTGTTCGTCGATGCCGGCTCTCTTTGGGATCCGAGCCAGCTCGCGGTGAACGCCGTCAACCAGGAGCACAGCTTCATTTACGACAGCGCGCAGGTGCGCATGTCGACCGGTTTCAGTATCATCTGGCAGTCCCCATTGGGCCCGCTCCGCGCCGATATCGCCCAGGCCCTGCTGAAGGCCGATTTCGACCGGACCGAGCTGTTCCGCTTCGGCGCCTCAACAAACTTCTAAACACGGCAATTTCAGTCTATGGCTTCGCGTCATGGAGTATGTCGCGGGGCTGCCCGCTGGGAATTTGATGGAACATCCGGGTTTCTTCGAGCGGGCGGGCCCGTTTCCCCTGCGCGTCGTGGCGGAGGCCGCCGAGGCGAAAGCCGAGGGTGCCGATCCTGGCCTCGCCATCAAGGATGTGCGGCCGCTCGACAGCGCCGGACGGGGCGATGTCTCGTTCCTCGACAACCGGAAATACCTGCCGCTATTCGCCAGAACGGCGGCGAGCGCCTGCCTGGTCGCCCCGAAATTCGCGGTCCAGGCCCCGGCCGGCATGGCCTGCCTGATCACGCCAGAGCCGTACCGCGCCTTCGCCAGGATCATGGCCCTGTTCTATCCCGACGCGCTGAACCCCAAGGCCGCCGTCGAGGACGCGGCCTCGGGCGAGGGCATCCCGATCCACCCAAGCGCCTCGATCGAGCCTGGCGCCGTCGTCGAGCCCGGCGCGGTGATCGGGCCCGAGGCGCGGATTGGCAGCGGCACGACGATCGCCGCCGGCAGCGTGATCGGCTACCGCGTCTATGTGGGGCGGAACTGCTATATCGGGCCGAATGCCTCACTCACCCACGCTATCCTTGGTAACCATGTCACCATCCATTCAGGCGTCGCCATCGGCCAAGACGGGTTCGGCTTCGCCATGAGCGGGACCGGTCACCTGAAAGTCGCGCAAATCGGGCGGGTGGTCATCCAGGACAATGTCGAGATCGGCGCCAACACCACCGTCGACCGCGGCGCCTTGCGCGACACGGTGATCGGGGAGGGCACGAAAATTGATAATCTCGTGCAGATCGGGCACAACGTGGTTATTGGAAGGCATTGCATTATCGTCGCCCAGACCGGTATTTCGGGGAGCGCCGAGCTTGGCGATTTCGTGGCGCTCGGCGGCCAGGTGGGGGTGGTTGGCCATGTCAAGATCGGCGCTGGCGCTCAGATCGCCGCGAGCAGTAATGTGCGGGGCGACGTGCCGCCGGGCGCGCGCTGGGGCGGCACCCCGGCCAAGCCGGTGCGATTGTGGTTCCGGGAGCTGACGCTGTTGCGCAAGCTTGCCGAACGCAAGGATTTGAAGCTTGATCAGGACGAAGGGAGCGGCGGGACGGGCGAGTAGCCCGCTTGCCAAGGGAGCCGGACCGGATGAATGAGAGCGGAGTCAAATCGAAGCTGGGGACGGCGGAGATCACCGACATCCTCAAGCTTCTGCCGCATCGCTATCCGTTTCTGCTTGTCGACCGCATTGTCGACATGGACGGTGACCGCTCGGCCGTCGGCATCAAGAACGTCACCGCCAACGAGCCCTATTTCCAGGGGCACTTCCCCGGCAATCCGGTGATGCCGGGCGTCCTCCTCATCGAAGGCATGGCGCAGACCGCGGGCGCGCTCTGCATGCGCCACATCGAGGAGTTCAAGCAGCCGCCGCTCGTTTATTTCATGGCGATCGACAAAGCGCGCTTCCGCCGGCCCGTGGTGCCGGGCGACACCATCCGCTACCACGTTCAGAAGATGCGCAATCGCGGACGCGTCTGGCGCTTTCGCGCGCAGGCGAAGGTCGACGGCAACCTCGTCGCCGAAGCCGAGGTCAGCGCCGTGATCGTAGAGACCTAGCCAGGGCGAGCATGGCCAACATCCATGCGACCGCTGCGGTCGATCCAAGCGCGAAACTTGGGCCGAAGGTCGAGATCGGCCCGTTCTGCGTGATCGGACCCGATGTCGAACTCGGCGAGGGCGTCGTCGTGCATTCGCACGCCGTCATCACCGGGCGGACGTCGCTCGGGCCCGGCTGCAAGGTGTTCCCGTTCGCCTGCCTCGGCACCGCGCCGCAGGACGTCAAATATCGCGACGAGCCGAGTACGCTGACCATCGGCGCGAAGACGATCGTTCGCGAGCACGTCACCATCAACACCGGCACCAAAGGCGGCCACATGGCGACCAAGGTCGGCGCCAACTGCCTGCTGATGATCGCCGCCCATGTCGCCCACGATTGCGAGCTCGGCGACAACGTCACGCTGGTGAACGGCGCCACGCTTGGCGGCCATGTGTCGATCGGCGACGGCGCCATCGTCGGCGGGCTGTCGGCGGTGCATCAATTCGTGCGCATCGGCGCCTATGCGTTCATCGGCGGCATGTCGGGCATCACCGCCGACGTCATCCCCTACGGCATGGCGATCGGCAACCGCGCGACGCTCGGCGGCCTCAACATCGTCGGCTTGAAGCGCAAGGGCTTCCCGCGCGAGCAGATCCACGAGCTGCGTCAGGCCTATCGCTTGCTGTTCGCGAGCGAAGGGACGCTCAAGGAGCGGATCGAGGATGTCGACGGCATGTTCGCAACGAACCCGCTCGTCAAGCAGATCATCGAGTTCATCAAGATCCAATCGGACCGCTCGTTCACCGTGCCCAACAATGCCGCGACACCGAGCCGATAGATGCCGGCGCCGAAGCCGCGCGACGCCGTCGCGATAGCCGGCCCACTCGGCATCATCGCCGGACGCGGTCCGCTTCCTCGCGTGCTGGCCGAGTCGGCTGAAGCGCGCGGCCTGCCACTGCACATTGTCGGCATTCGCGGCGAGACGCGCGAGGAGATCGAGCGCTTTCCCCACACCTGGACCAGATGGGGCGAGCTCGGCAAGCTGCTCGCCGCCCTCGACGACCATGGCTGCCGCGACATCGTCATCATCGGCGGCGTCGATCGGCCCGATTTCACCAAGATGCGCTTCGATTTCGGCGCGATCCGCAACCTGCCCTACATCGCCGGCCTGCGCAGCGGCGGCGACGACCATGTCCTATCGCGCGTCGTGCGCTTCTTCGAGGGCAAGGGCTACCGGGTGCACGGCGCCGACGACGTTGCGCCAGAGCTTCTGGCCGGAGATGGGCCACTCGGCGACAAGGTTCCTTCCGCCGAGGACAGCGCCGATATCGACATGGCCTTTGCGGTGGTGCGCGCGCTTGGTCGGTTCGACGTTGGTCAGGCTGCCGTGGTGGCCAACGGCCATGTTCTCGCGGTGGAAGCCGCCGAGGGTACCGACGCCATGCTGCTTCGCTGCGCCGAGCTTCGCCGCTTGGGGCGGGCAGGGCGGATTGGCCGGGGCGTCATCGTCAAGGCGCCCAAGCCTGGCCAGGAGCGGCGCGTCGACCTGCCGACCATCGGGGCTGAGACGCTGAACAAGGCGGCCGAGGCCGGGCTTGCCGGCGTTGCCGTCGCGGCAGGGCGAGTGCTTATGGCCGAGCCCGCCGCAACCGTCGCGGCGGCAAACAAGCTCGGCCTGTTCCTCGTCGGTCACGCCCTGGCGGACGACGCCAAAGGCGATGCGACCAAACCCAGCTAGCGCAATCCGTCCACTCGGAATTTCGCTCTATCTCTTTGCCTCTAACGCAATCGAAAAGTCTCAACTTTTCGGCATCGTGCTCTAGACGGCCACCCGCGCGTTGTTCTGCACGTAGTTTCGCTCGGCCGCTCCGGTATAGAGCTGCCGCGGCCTGCCGATGCGCTGCGAGGGGTCTTCGACCATCTCCTTCCACTGGGCGATCCAGCCCACCGTCCGCGCGATAGCGAACAGCACGGTGAACATGTCGGTCGGGAAGCCGAGCGCCTTCAGCGTGATGCCGGAGTAGAAGTCGATATTCGGATAGAGCTTCTTCTGGACGAAATAATCGTCCGACAATGCGATCCGCTCGAGCTCGAGCGCGACCTGGAGGATCGGATCGTCGCCGTGGCCCACGGCATCGAGCACCTCATGGCAGGTCTTCTGCATGATCTTCGCGCGCGGATCGTAGTTCTTGTACACCCGGTGGCCGAAGCCCATGAGGCGGAACGAGTCGTTCTTGTCCTTGGCGCGCCGGATGAATTCCGGGATGCGGTCGACCGAGCCGATCTCGTGCAGCATGTTGAGCGCCGCCTCGTTGGCGCCGCCATGCGCCGGACCCCACAGGCAGGCGATGCCCGCCGAGACGCAGGCGAACGGATTGGCGCCCGAGGAGCCGGCGAGCCGCACGGTCGAGGTCGAGGCGTTCTGCTCGTGGTCGGCATGCAGGATGAAGATGCGGTCCATGGCGCGCGCCAAGATCGGATCGACCTTGTACTCCTCGCACGGCACGGCGAAGCACATATGCAGGAAGTTCGCCGCGTAATTGAGCTCGTTACGCGGATAGATGAACGGCTGGCCGATCGAATATTTGTAGGCCATCGCCGCGATGGTCGGCATCTTGGCGATCATGCGGATCGATGCCATCTCGCGCTGGTTCGGGTCCTTGATGTCGATCGAGTCGTGATAGAAGGCCGATAGAGCGCCGACCACGCCGACCATGATCGCCATCGGATGAGCGTCGCGGCGGAACCCGGTGTAGAACCGGGTCATCTGCTCATGCACCATGGTGTGGTTGACGATGCGGTTGTCGAACGCCGAGTACTGCTTCAGCGTCGGCAGCTCGCCGTAGAGCAGCAGATAACAGGTCTCGATGAAATTGCCGTACTCGGCGATCTGGTCGATCGGATAGCCGCGATAGAGCAGAATGCCCTTGTCGCCGTCGATATAGGTGATCTTCAACTCGCAGCTCGCCGTCGAGGTGAAGCTCGGGTCGTAAGTGAAGCAGCCGGTCTCCTGGTAAAGGGTATTGATATCGATCACGTCGGGGCCGATCGTCCCCTTCTTGATCGGAAAATCGTATCTCGAGCCGTCGATCAAGACAGATGCCTCGGCTTCGTCCGACGTGCGAAGGTTTTCTGCGACGCTCATCTAGAAGGCTCCTTAACCAACGTGTGGGAAGGGGTCGCCAATGAACGCATGACGTTTGCGGCGGTTGCGGCCTTGGCGAACCCGTTTTTGCACTGCCGCATATTCGCGCCAATTCTGCCGCAGTGCAACATGTGGCGCTGCTGAAATGTTAAGCAGACTTAACCGTAGCAGCCTGATCGTGCAAACGCGCAAGCGACTCCTCCCGGCCGAGCACCTCGAGCACGTCGAAGATACCGGGCGAGGTCGATTTGCCGGTGAGCGCGGCGCGAAGCGGTTGGGCCACTTTGCCAAGCTTGCGGCCGCTCTCTTCGGCAAAGGCGCGCACCGAGGCTTCGACCGCCTGCGCCGTCCAGGGCTCGACCGCCTCCAGGCGCGGCGAAAGCGCGCCGAGGGTCTCGCGGCCCTGGGTGTCGAGCAGCTTCGCCGCCTGGTCGTCGATCGCGAGCGGGCGCTTGGCAAAGAGGAAGGCGGCGCTGTCGAGCAGATCGACTAGCGTCTTGGCGCGCTCCTTGAGGCCCGGCATGGCCCGCTCGAGCTTCTGCCAGCCGTCGGCGCCAATCTCGGCCATACGCGCCGCACCGTCGGGAAGCTCGGGCACGAGCGCCTTAAGCCGGCGCACGATCTCCCCGTCAGGCGTCTCGCGAAGGTAGTGGCCATTCAAATTCTCGAGTTTGACGAAATCGAATCGCGCCGCTGAGCGGCCGATTGCGTCGAGATCGAACCATTCGACCATCTGCTCCATCGACATGATCTCGTCGTCGCCATGGCTCCAGCCGAGCCTGACGAGGTAGTTGCGGAGCGCGGCGGGCAGATAGCCTTTTGCCCGATAGGCCTCGACGCCGAGCGCGCCGTGGCGCTTGGAGAGCTTGGCGCCGTCGGGCCCATGGATCAGCGGCACATGCGAGAATACCGGCGTGTCCCAGCCGAGCGCCTTGTAGATCTGGCTCTGGCGCCCAGTATTGGTGAGGTGGTCGTCGCCCCTGATGACGTGGGTGATGGCCATGTCGTGGTCGTCGACCACGACCGAGAGATTATAGGTCGGCGAGCCGTCGCTCCTCAGGATCACGAGGTCGTCGAGGTCCTTGTTGGCAAACACGACGCGGCCCTGCACGCGATCCTCGATCACCGTCTCGCCGTCGCGCGGCGCCTTGAAGCGGATGGCTGGCGGGACACCCTCGGGCGCCTCGCCGTGGTCGCGGTCGCGCCACGTGCCGTCATAGCCAGGGGAGCGGCCCTCGGAGCGGGCACGCTCGCGCATCGCGGCAAGCTCCTCGGCGCTCGCGTAGCAGCGATAGGCGTTGCCGCTTGCGAGCAGCTGATCGGCGACTTCGCGGTGACGCTCGGCGCGGGCAAGCTGATAGACGGGCTCGCCGTCCCAATCGAGCTCGAGCCAGCGAAGCCCATCGAGGATGGCGAGGATCGCCCCCTCGGTCGAGCGCGCCTGATCGGTGTCCTCGATGCGGAGCAGCATCTTGCCGCCGGTGTGCTTGGCGTAGAGCCAGTTGAACAGAGCGGTGCGCGCGCCGCCGATATGCAGATAGCCCGTCGGCGAGGGCGCAAACCGCGTGATGACCTTGTCGCTCATGGCTGTGCGGAGGGCTTCCGAGTGAGGGGCTAGGGACGGATGCGGGCGTGATGTAGCATGGCCTCGGTTGCGGGGTAAGGGCGGGTGCGGGGGGAGCGCGCCTGCCGGTTCTCGGTATCGCCATGCCGAAGCGGGGCGAACAGGATTGGGGCGAGGATCGCGGCGCGAGTCGGGGTCGCGACGGGCTTATCGTCATCGCTTTCGCCTCAGCCGCCCGTGCGCTCGAAGCCGAGACCGACCGCTGGTTCCTATGGATCCCCGTGCTGTTCGCCGGCGGCATCGTCACCTATTTCACGCTTCAAGCCGAGCCGGATCCTCGCATCGCTCTCGCCCTCGTGGTCGGCGCGCTTGGGCTCGCGCTCACGCTTCGCACCGCTCCGCTCGGGCTCGCCATCGGCGGGGCGTCGCTTGCCTTCGCGCTCGGCTTCGCCGATGCCAAACTCAGGACCGAGCTGGCGCGCGCACCGGTGCTCGCCCACGAGCTCCGCTACGTGTCGGTCACCGGGTTCATCGAGAACCATGAGCTCCGCGACAAGGGCAGGGCGCGGCTGACGTTGCGGGTCACGGCGCTCGGCGAAATAAAACCGGCCGAGCTCCCATACCGCGTGCGCGTCACGCTTCCCGCCAAGGGCAACCCAATCAACCAGACCGGCGCGCTGGTCACGCTCAAAGCCACGCTCCAGCCGCCACCCGAGCCGGTCGAGCCAGGGGGCTTCGACTTCGCCCGCCAGGCCTGGTTCGCGCGGCTCGGCGCCACGGGCTACGCCTCGAGCAAGGTCGAGAAGATCGAGGCGCCGCGCGCGCCGCCTTTCGACCTCGCCGCCTGGCAGGCGATCGATGCCGTACGCGCCGCCATCAACGAACGCGTCCGCCACGTTCTCTCGGGCGAGACGGGAGAGATCGCGGTTGCGCTGATGACCGGCGAGCAGGGTGGCATTTCGGATGAGGTGAAACAGGCGATGCGCGATTCAGGCCTCGCGCATATCCTCTCGATCTCGGGCCTGCATATGGTGATCGTGGCCGGGACCGTGCTGTTTGTGGTGCGCGCGCTGCTCGCGCTTTGGCCGCGGCTTGCGCTCAACTACCCGATCAAGAAATGGGCCGCCGCCGCGGCGCTCGCCGCCGCGACTTTCTATCTCGCTCTGTCGGGGGCCGCCGTGCCGACCGTGCGCTCGTGGATCATGATGAGCATCGTGCTCATCGCCGTGATGCTCGACCGGCCGGCGCTCACCATGCGCAACGTCGCGCTCGCCGCGCTCGCCATCCTCATCGTTGCACCTGAATCGCTGTTCGACCCGAGCTTCGAGATGTCGTTCGCCGCCGTGGTGGCGCTCGTCGCGCTGTTCGAGTGGCTGGCGCGGCGCGAGCGCGACGGCCTTGCCGACGTGAGCCCGTTCTGGCGGGGCTTACGTAAAGGCTGGGCAATCGTCGCCGGCGCGGCGCTCACCACGCTCGTCGCCAGTACCGCGATTGCGCCGTTCGCCGTCTATCACTTCCACCGCATGACAGAGTACGGGCTGATCGCCAATCTGCTGGCGGCGCCCCTCGTCAGCCTGCTGATCATGCCGATGGCGCTGCTGAGCTTGACCGCCATGCCGTTCGGACTGGAGGCTTGGCCGCTCAAGGCGATGGGCTTCGGCATCGATGCGATGGTGTGGGTCGGCCAATGGGTCGCCGGCTGGCCCGGCGCGGTGACGGTGCTGCCGCAGATTTCCGGCTTGGCGCTCGTGCTGATGGTGCTCGGCGGCTTGTGGCTGTGTCTGTGGCAGACGCGCACCCGCGCGCTCGGCCTGGTCATCGCCGCGTGCGGCCTTGCACTGGCGCCGCCCGCGACCCGACCTGACGTGCTGATCGATCGCGACGGTGAGACGGCTGCGCTCCGCTCGGAAGGCGGCAGCCTCATCTTTCCGCCGGCGACGGCGGCCGGCTACAGCGTCGACAACTGGCTGCTCGCCGACGGCGACGGGCGGGACGCCGGCGCCGCCTCCAGCGACGCCTTCAAATGCGATTTGCTCGGCTGCATCGGCACGGTGAAGGGGAAGATCGTCGCGCTGATCCGACACCCTGCGGCGCTCGAGGAGGATTGTCGGCTCGCCGACATCGTCATCGCCCCCTTCTCCATCGGCAAGAGATGCGGCGCGGCGCGGGTCATCGTCGACCGCCACATGCTGAAAGAGCAGGGCGCGCACGCGCTCTATATCGAGGGGCTATCGATCCGCACCGAGACTGTCGCCGAGTTGCGCGGCCGCCGGCCCTGGGTGCCGGACCATACGCCCGCGCGGGCGGATCGGCCTCCTGCGTCGGGCAATACCTATGCGCCAAGTGGCAGTGATAGCGGGGCCGATGCGCCCGACCGCCGCCTCGACGGCGACCCCAATCCGTAGGGACTAATAGCGGCGGATCAGACCCACCAGCCGGCCCTGAACGCGCACGCGGTCGGGACCGAAGATACGCGTCTCATAGCTCGGATTGGCAGCTTCGAGCGCGATGGAATCGCCCCGGCGGCGCAGGCGCTTCAGCGTGGCCTCCGCCTCGTCGACCAGCGCCACGACGATGTCGCCGTTATTCGCATCCTCGCAGCGCTTAACGATGATGGTATCGCCTTCGAGGATGCCGGCCTCGATCATGGAATCGCCTTTGACCTCGAGCGCGTAATGCTCGCCCTTGCTCAGCAGCTCAGGCGGCACCTCGATGGTGCTGAGCCTGGTCTGGATCGCATCGATCGGCACGCCGGCGGCGATGCGGCCCATCACCGGCACGCTGACCGTCTGCGGCAGGCTCTCACCCTCGGCGACCTGCGGCACGCGTCCCAAGCTGCCCTCGATCACGCTTGGCGAGAAGCCGCGCGAGCGCTGGGCGAGCGGCTGCGGCACCGATTCCGGAAGCTTGATGATCTCCATGGCGCGCGCCCGGTGGGGCAGCCGGCGCACGAAGCCGCGCTCCTCGAGCGCGGTAATGAGCCGATGGATGCCGGATTTCGACTTGAGGTCGAGGGCTTCCTTCATCTCATCAAAGGAGGGCGGCACGCCGGTCTCTTTCAACCGCTCATGGATGAACATGAGAAGCTCTTTCTGCTTCGAGGTGAGCATCTGGTCCCCTTTGAGCGGTTTGGACTTGCTTCGTTCGGCGCTTTAACAATTCGACTGCTTGCCTGTACAAAGCATGAACATTTTATCTGTTCTGTTTGTGTTCCGCAAGCGGGAATGCCGCCGAACGCGGTAGAGGCCCGTCTTTCAGCCTGAGTCGCGCGATTCTGGTTTCCGGCGACTTAATCGCCGTCGAGCGGGACGATCCTGACGCGGGCGCCCTGGGCCAGCGCCGGGGCCTCGGCCTCGCGCAGGATGAGACAGTCGGCGCGGGCGAGCGCAGCCACGAGCGAGGAGTCCTGCGAGGGCAGGGGGCGCACGGTCCGCGCCCCGTCGCCACCCCACGCGGAGACGGCGCGGAGATAATGCTGGCGCGACCCGTTGGCCTCGAGCGCCTCGCCGAGGATCGCCTCAGGCAGCGGCCGTGCCGCCTCGGCAAGCCCAAGCATGCGGCGAAGCATCGGCTTCAGGAACACATGCGCGGAGATCAGCGCGGAGACCGGATTACCGGCGAGACCGAGCACGCGCTGGGCACCGATGCGGCCATAGAGCATGGGCTTTCCCGGCCGCATGGCGATCTTGGCGAAGTCGAGCTCGAGCCCCGCGGTTTTCAGGGCGCTCGCCACCAGGTCGCGCTCGCCGACCGAGGCCCCGCCGATGGTCACCAGGATGTCGGCGGCGCTGCCGGACTTGGCGAGCGTGACGAGGCTGGTCGGCTCGTCCTTGGCGATGCCGAGCCGCATCGCCTCGCCCCCCTCGGCCTCGATCAGCGCGGCAAGCCCATAGGGGACGGAGGAGACGATCTGGTCGGGGCCGAGCACCGAGCCGGGCGGCATGACCTCATCGCCAGTGGCGAGGATCGCGACCTTGGGCTTGCGGCGAACTGGAAGCTCGGCATGGTTCATGGCTGCGGCGAGCACGAGCTCGCGCGCGCCAAGCCGCGTTCCGGCCTTGAGCAGCACGTCGCCCTCCCAAAAATCCTGGCCGCGCGGACGGATATGGCTTTCCGGAGCCACCTCCTTGACGACGACCAGGCCGTTAGCGTCCTCGGTGTTCTCCTGGATCACCACGGTGTCGGCGCCATCGGGCACCGGCGCGCCGGTGAAGATGCGCACCGCCTCGCGCTCACCGACGCGGCCCGAGAAGCGGCTGCCCGCCGCGGCAAGGCCGATTAGCCTGACTGACGCCGGCAAGTTGGCCATGTCCTTCGCGCGCACCGCGTAGCCGTCCATAGCCGAGGCATCGAACGGCGGCTGTGTCAGGCGTGCGGCGAGGTCGCCGGCGAGCACCCGGCCGCGCGCCGCCTCGATCGAAACGTTCTCGGCCTCGAGCGGGGCAAGCCCGTCAAGCACGCGGGCGAGAGCTTCAGGGACAGATAGAAGTGCCATCAACGCTTGAAGTGACCCGAGCGGCCGCCGGATTTCTCCACAAGGCGAATGCCGGAGAACGACATCGCCCGGTCGACCGCCTTGCACATGTCGTAGATCGTGAGGCAGGCGACCGACACTGCGGTCAGCGCCTCCATCTCGACCCCGGTCTTGGCATCGACCTTGGCGGCAGCCTCGATCCTGAGGCCCGGCGGATCGCGCGACGGCTCGAACGCGACGGTCACTTGCGTCAGCGGCAAAGGATGGCAGAGCGGGATCAGCTCGGCCGTCCGCTTGGCCGCCATGATGCCGGCAATCCGCGCGGTCGCGAGCACATCGCCCTTCTCGGCTTGGCCGCCGAGAATGAGATCGAGCGTCTTCGGCGCCATCGACACGAAGCCTTCGGCGATGGCCGTCCGCGCGGTGACGGTTTTGTCGGAGACATCGACCATGCGCGCCTCGCCTTTGTCGTTGAGGTGGCTGAGCCGCGCCGTCATTGCGCCGCCTCGACGCGGGCTACCGAGCCCGTCAGCAGCGCGCGCGTGGCCGCTGCCACATCCTCCTGACGCATCAAGCTCTCGCCGACGAGAAAGGCGCTGACGCCAGACGCTGCGAGCCGGGTGATGTCGGCATGAGTGAAGATGCCGCTCTCGGCGATCACCACGCAGTCATGCGGCACGAGCGGCGCCAGACGCTCGGTGGTGGCGAGCGTGGTGGCAAAGGTCTTGAGGTCGCGGTTGTTGATGCCGATCAGCTGCGTGTCGAGCTGCGCCGCACGGGCAAGCTCGGCCTCGTCATGCACCTCGGCGAGCACGTCCATGCCGAGCGCCTGGGCGGCGGCGGTCAGCTCGCGCGCGACGGCGTCGTCGACCGCTGCCATGATGATGAGGATGCAATCGGCGCCCCAGGCTCGCGCCTCCAGCACCTGATAGGGATCGAGCATGAAATCCTTGCGGAGTACCGGCAGCGAGGTCGCCGCGCGGGCCGCGACGAGATACTCGGGGCGCCCCTGGAAGGACGGCGTGTCGGTGAGAACCGAAAGACAGGCGGCGCCACCTTGCTGATAGGCGCGGGCAAGGCCGGGCGGGTCGAAATCGGCGCGGATCAACCCCTTTGACGGGCTCGCCTTCTTGATCTCGGCGATCAGCGCGAATTGTCCGTCAGCGATGCGCGATTTCAAGGCTTCGGCGAACGGCCGCACGGGGAGCGCCGACTTGGCGCGTGCGCACATCTCCTCGGCGCTTGCCGCCTGCTTGGCGGCAGCAAGCTCCTCGCGCTTATAGGCGATGATGGTGTCGAGGACCTTTGCCACGGCGTCAGACCTTACCATGGCTGAGAGCAACCAGCGCATCGAGAACGGCCTTGGCCTTGCCGCTGTCGATCGCCTCTCCAGCCACCGCCACGCCGTCGCGGAGCGAGTTGGCCTTGCCGGCGACGAGTAGCGCCGCCGCGGCATTGAGCAGCACGATGTCCCTGAGCGGCCCGCGATTGCCCTGCAGCACGGCGCGGATATGGGCGGCGTTCTCGGTCGCATCACCGCCGGTCAAATCGTCAGGCCGCGCATCGGGGAGCCCGGCATTGCGCGGCGAGATCTTGAACGTCGAGACCCGACCCTGGTCGAGCACCGCGACATGACTGATGCCGGTGGTGGTGAGCTCGTCGAGCCCGTCGTCGCCGTGCACCACCCAGGCCCGCTCGACGCCGAGCAGGCCGAGCACTTTGGCGAGCGGCTCGACCCATTGCCGGGCGAAGACGCCGACCACCTGGAATTTGGTGTCGGCCGGATTGGTGAGCGGTCCGAGCAGGTTGAAGATCGTGCGGACGCCGAGCTCGCGCCTCACCCTCGTAACGTGGCGCATAGTGGGATGATGAACCGGCGCGAACATGAACCCGAGCCCGCATTGTTCGATGCAGCGCGCGACAATCTCGGGTCCGCACTCGACATTGACACCGAGCGCGGCCAGCACATCGGCGGAGCCCGAGCGCGACGAGACCGAGCGGTTGCCGTGCTTGGCGACGGGAACGCCGGCGCCGGCCACCACGAACGCGGCGCAGGTCGAGATATTGTGCGTATTCTTGCCGTCGCCTCCCGTCCCGCAGGTGTCGATTGCCCCCGCCGGCGCCTTCACCGTGATGGCGCACCGCTTTAGCGCGCGGGCAGCACCGGCGATCTCGTCGACCGTCTCGCCGCGCACGCGAAGTCCCATGAGCAGCCCGCCGAGCTGCGCGTCGGTCGCGGCCCCCGACATGATCAGCTCGAAGGCCTGCGCCAATTCCAACTGCGTGAGGGTCTGGCCCGAGGCGATCTTGCCGAGCGCCGCACTGAGGTCGGCGGGCGCGACCATCCCATCGACCGCGAAGCTGGGGGTCTCGACCCTAGAGGGCACCGACCGCTTCTCTGTGCGAGCCTCCGCGTGAGCGCCGCTCGACGCGGGCGAGGTCGAGGAAATTGGCGAGCAACTGATGGCCGTGCTCCGACGCGATGCTCTCTGGATGGAACTGCACACCGTGAACCGGGTACCGCTTGTGCTGCAGGCCCATGATGATCCCGTCGGCGGTCTCCGCCGTGATCTCGAGATCGGCGGGGAGGCTCGCGCGCTCGACCACCAGCGAATGATAACGGGTGGCGGCAAAGTCCTGGGGCAGGCCGGCAAACAGGCCCTTGCCGGTGTGGTGCACCTTGGAGAGCTTGCCGTGCATCAGGGTCGGCGCGCGCACCACGCGGCCGCCGTAGACCTGGCCGATCGCCTGGTGGCCGAGACAGACGCCGAGAATCGGCACCACCGGCCCGGCGCGGGAGATCAGATCGAGGCAGATGCCGGCGCGGTCCGGGTCGCAAGGCCCTGGCGACAGCACGATCGCCTCAGGTCCCTCGGCCAGCACCTCATCGACGGTCACCTTGTCGTTGCGGTAGACGCGCGTCGAGGCGCCCAATTCGCCGAGGAAATGGACGAGGTTGTAGGTGAAGCTGTCGTAGTTATCGATAAGCGTCAGCATGACGTGGTGTTACGCTTCAGGCGCCCGCGCCGTCAAGGATTGCCGGAAGCTCCTAGGGCTTGAGGTCCTTCGGCGTGAGGAAGAGCTTGAGCTCGCCGCTATTTACCGTGACGCTCTGCCACGCGCCGCTGGTGAAATTGACCACGACCAGCCCGGCGGTCGGGTATTTCTCCTTGAGCTTGTCGCGATAATGCTTGGGACCCGAGCCGACGAGATCGAGCGCGAGCGCATGGATCTCGGGGTTGTGTCCGACCAGCATCAGGCGGCTCGCGCCGGGCGGCACGGCCCGCATCATCTCGAGCATCTCGGCCGCGCTCGCGTGATAGAGCGCATCGTCATAGACGACCTTGGGCTCGACCTTGAGCTCGGGCAGCACGAGCGCGAGCGTATCGCGGGTGCGCCGCGCCGAGGAGCACAGCACGAGGTCGGGATCGATGCCGCGCTCGGTCATGGCGCGACCCATTAGCGGCGCATCGACCACGCCGCGGGTGGCGAGCGGCCGGTCAAGGTCCGGTATGGCCGGATTGTGCCAGCTCGATTTCGCATGACGAAGCAGGCTGAGCGTCAGCATGGCGGTCCCGTCTCTGTCACTGGCCGCGCTTGGCGCGCGCGGCGAAGCGCACCGCCTCGTCGGCAGCCTTGAACAGAGCGCGCGCCTTGCTCAGGCATTCGGCCTGCTCGCGCTCCGGCACGGAATCGGCGACGACGCCGGCGCCGGCCTGAACATACATCACACCGTCCTTCACCACCGAGGTCCTGAGCACGATGCAGCTGTCCATGTCGCCGTCGGCGGAGAAATAGCCGACGCAGCCCGCGTAAAGGCCGCGTGCCTCGTCCTCGAGCTCATCGATAATCTCCATGGCGCGGACCTTCGGCGCGCCCGACACGGTGCCGGCCGGGAAGCCCGCCATCAGCGCATCGACCGCGTCGTGGCTGGAGGCGAGCTTGCCTTCGACATTCGATACGATGTGCATCACCTGGCTGTAATATTCGAGGAAGAACGAGTCGGTGACGCGCACGCTGCCGACCTCTGCCACGCGACCGACATCGTTCCGGCCGAGATCGAGCAGCATCAGATGCTCGGCGCGCTCCTTGGCGTCGTGCAGCAGCTCCTTGGCCAGAGCCTTATCTTGGGCAGGCGTCGCGCCGCGCGGCCTGGTGCCGGCGATCGGGCGGATGGTGACCTTGCCGTCGCGCACCCTGACCAGGATCTCGGGGCTCGAACCGACCACGGCGAACTCGCCGAAATTGAGATAATAGAGAAAGGGCGAGGGGTTCACCCGGCGGAGCGCCCGATAGAGCGCGAAGGAGGGCAGCGTGAACGGGGCTTCGAAGCGCTGGCTCAGCACCACCTGGAAAATGTCGCCGGCGGCGATGTACTCCTTGGCGCGGCTGACCTTCGCCATATAGGCCTCGGGCGGCGTGGCGGCCTTGGGCTCGGGATGGGGCGCGCTCGTGTTCGGCTCGCTCGCATGCGGCAGCTTCTGCTCGAGCCGCTCGACGGCAACCCCAAGCCGGTCCGACGCGCGCGCGTAAGCCGCCTTGGCGCTGACGCCCGGCGCGGGCCTGACCGGCGTCACGACCGTCATCTCGTCCTTCACCGCATCGAAGATCGCGATCAGCGTCGGCCGCACCAGGATGGCGTGCGGCAGCCCCAACGGATCGCGCTTGTCGCTCGGCAGATGCTCGATCAGCCTGACCGTGTCGTAGCCCATATAGCCGAAGATGCCGGCAGCCATCGGCGGCAGTTCGGCCGGGAGCGCAATCGCCAATTCGGCGAGCAGCGCGCGGAGCGATGCGAGCGCGGCAAGCGGCGAGGGGGCGAAAGCGTGCGGGTCTGATTGCGGCGCCCGGTTGATCTCGGCCCTGCCGCCGTCGGCGCGCCAGATGAGATCGGGCTCGCAGCCGATGATCGAATAGCGGCCGCGCGTGGCACCGCCCTCGACCAACTCCAGAAGAAAGCTGTTGGCCCGCTCATGGGCGAGCTTCAGCATCGCCGAGACCGGCGTCTCGAGATCGGCGACGAGCCTCGTCCAGGCGACCTGTGCGATGCCCTCTTCGTAGAGCCGCGCGAAGGAGGCAAAGTCGGGCTCGATCGGAGCGCCGCCCCCTTGCTCGGGAAGCGGCGTGACGGGGGCGGAAGCCGGGCTCATTGCTCCTCGTTGTTGGTGCCGACCAGCTTCGCGAGCGCCTGCTCGTTGACGCTGACCCCGTAGCGCTGCTCGAGCGCGGCGAAATATTCCGAGATCGCGTCCTCGCCGAGCAGCTGCTTGATGCGCCCGTTGAGCGCATTTTCCTCCGGCGCCGCAAGGGCCGCTGGCGGGGTGACCTTGTCGACCTTGAACACCGTGCGGCCTTCGCCGATGCCGGACGGCGCCGAGCCATAGCCGCCCTCAGGCAGCGTGAAGGCTTGCGACACCGCCGCGGGGAGAACGTAGACGGCCATGCCGTCGCGCTTCATCGGATCGCTGGTCAGGACCTCGACCTTGAGCTCCTTGGCGACGTCCTCGAGCGACTTGCTGCCGGCGCTCAAGCTGTTGACCAGCTCTTGCGCATATTTCGCCACCTTGTTTCGCTCCTCCTCGACGCGCCAATCCTTGGTGACCTCGTCCTTGACCTGATCGAACGGCTTCAGCTGCTCGGGCACGACGCCGAGCACCTCGTACCAGACGATGCCTTCATCCTTGGCGTCGATCGGGTCGTTCTCGACGCCGGTGTCGGTGGCGAAGATCGCGTTCAGCACATCCTTCTGCGCCGGCAGCGTCACGTTCGAGCCGTCGGGCTTCCGGCCTTGGCGATCGACCTGGTCGATGGTCAGGTAGGTGAGCTTGAGCTTGTCGGCGATCTCCGAAAGCTTGGCACCCGAGGCGAGCTGGTCCTCGATCTTGTCATGCAGCTCGAAGATCGCGCCGGAGGCCCGGTCTTTCAGGATTTTCTTTTCGATATCGGCCTTGGCCTCGTCGAAGGTCGGGACCTTGCCAGGCGTGATCTCGGTCACGCGGAGCAGCACCACGGTGCCGAGCTTGCCGGTCACCGGCTCGCTCACCTTGTTCAGTTCGAGCTTGAAGGCGGCGTCGGCGACCGCGGGGTCGGCCATCTGGGTGCGGGTGATGGTGCCGAGATCCATGTCGGCCTCGCTCAGGCCTTGGTCCTTGGCGATTGCCGCGAAGTCGGTGCCGGATTGAAGCTTCTGGTAGGCGGCGTTGGCCGCCGACAAATCGGGAAAGGCGATCTGCTGCACGTGCCGTTTCTCTTGCGTGCCGAGCGTATCCTTGCTCGCCTCGTAGGCCGCCTTGATGTCGTCGTCGGTGATCTTCACCTGATCCTTCACCAATTCCGGCGTGACGGCTAGGATGCCGACCTTGCGGAACTCCGGCTGGGTGAAGGCCTGATGGTGATTGTCGTAATAGCGCTTGAGGTCGTCGTCGGTCGGATCGCCGACCGGACCGGCGGCGCTGTCGGCGACCAGCACGAAGCGGAGCGTGCGCGTCTCGCTGTTATATTGGTTGAGCGCCGCGATCAGGACATCGGGCGTATTCACCACCTTGCCGACGGTGGTGAGAATTTGCCGGCGGAGATTGGTCTCGCGTTGCGAAGCGAGATAGCCCTGCTCGGTGAGGCCAATATTGTGCAACGTCTGCTGGAAGGCGGCTGGGTTGAAATTGCCGGTCGGGTCCTTGAAGTTGGGATCCTGCATGATCTGATCGAGCAGCGCCTGCTCGCTGATGCCGAGCCCGAGATCGTGCGCGTGGGTATCGACCGCGGCGCCGCCGATCAGCCGCTCGAGCACGCGGCTGTCGAGGCCCATGGCGCGCGCCTCCTGAAGGCTCAAGCTCCTGCCGGCTTGCGCGCTCATAGCGCGCAGCATCTCCTGCTGGGCCCGCATGTAATCGCGCGGCGCGATCTCGGTGTTGCCGACTTTGATGAGGGTCTGGCTGCCGTAATTCCTGAAAACGTCGGCGATGCCCCAGATGCCGAAGCTCAGTACCAGCAGGCCCATGAGGATCATGCCGAAGAGCCGTCCCGCACCTTTGCGTAATGTGTCGAGTGCCACGCGTTATTCGCCTTCCATTCGTCAATTGCCAAAGCCGCGCTGGCGTCCGATGCTGGACACTCCTCGCGCGGCGGCGGCATCATAGGTAGCAAGCAGAGGCGCGGCAAGGCGGGGATGGCCGTCAAACGCGTTGCAAAACGCGTGCTTAATGGCGTGCCTGGCTCGGGGGAATGCGGTGGACGGAGCAGCGATCAGACCGCTTGTCGCGGGCAACTGGAAGATGAACGGCGTTTCGCCGTCTCTCGTGGAGCTTGCGGAGCTCAAGGATCACCTGAAGCGGGCGCCCGTGACTGGGGCCGATCTCATGGTCTGCCCGCCGGCGACGCTCCTCGCCCGCGCCCGCGACACGTTGGCCGGAACCGGTATCGGTCTCGGCGCCCAGGACTGCCATCCGCTGGCCTCCGGCGCCCACACCGGCGATATCTCGGCCGAGATGCTGGCTGACGCCGGCGCCACCGCGGTCATCGTTGGTCACTCGGAGCGGCGCATCGATCACGGCGAGGTCGACGGCCTGATCAATGCCAAGGCCAAGGCCGCCCATCGCGCCAAGCTGACCGCCATCATCTGCGTGGGTGAGACCGAGAAGGAGCGGCGCGACGGCTCGGCGCTCGAAGTGGTCGGGCGTCAGCTGAAGGGCTCGGTTCCGCAAGGCTCTCGGGCGAGCAGCACGGTCATCGCCTATGAGCCGGTCTGGGCCATCGGCACCGGGCTCACGCCGACGCCGGCAAACATTGCCGAGATGCATGGCTTCATTCGCAAGGAGCTCGGCCATCTCGTGGGCGAGGCCGAGAGCCGCCGCTTCCGCATCCTCTATGGCGGCTCGGTGAAGCCTGCCAATGCCAGAGAGCTCTTAGCGGTCGCCGACGTCAACGGGGCTCTGGTGGGGGGCGCCAGCCTCAAGGCAAGCGACCTCTATGCCATCCTCGCCGCTTATTGTTGCCGAACTGCCTGAGGGATCGCAAAACCGTCATGGCCAAACCCTGCCAGGGTTGGCAAGCGAGCCAATTTTCGTCATTGTGTGATGGAGTTGATATGGCGGGGATTTTTCCCGCGGGACGCCATGATGCCGTTGCTGCGCTTCATCGCCATGGCTCTTCTGGTTTCGTGCCCCGTCACGCTGCCCGCCTCGCGCGCGGCCGCCGAGCCGCTCGACAAGTCGAGCTGCGCCAGTCTCGCCAATGACCGCAGGAAGCTGTTCACCCCCAGTATGCAGGCGGCGCTCGACCGCGGGCCGGATTGGGTCAAGGACCATCTGAACGACCAGGAGCTCGAGCAGGTGCGGAAATTCCTCGATGTCGAGGCAAAGATCGCGTTTCGTTGCCGGGGCGGGGGCGTCGACAAAAAGGCGATCGCGGCGCCCGCCGGGCCAGCCGATACCGACGCCGTGCCGCTTCCCGACCGCAAGCCGGTTATGGAACCGTCAGATACCGCCGATAGCAACCCTAGCCAAACCGTGGCCGATTCGGATAAGACAACGCCTTCAAAAACCAAGGCGACAAGATGAGCACTGTACTCCTGTTGATTCACGTCATGATTGCCCTGGCGCTGGTTGGCGTCATTCTGCTGCAGCGCTCCGAAGGCGGCGCGCTCGGCATTGGCGGCGGCGGCGGCTTCATGACCGGCCGTAGCGCCGGCAATGCGCTGACCAAGACCACCGCCATCCTGGCCGCGAGCTTCTTCGCCAGCAGCCTCGCTCTGTCGATCCTGGCAGGCCAGCACGGGGCGACACCCTCGATCCTGGGCCCGGCCGGGGGCGCAGCAGGCGGCCTGGCGCCGCTTCAGGCCCCGAGCGGACCGGCACCCGTCGCACCCCCGGCCATGCCCACGGCGCCGCAAGCCCCGCAGTCGAAATAACCGGCAGCGCGACTCAGCCTTAACGTTCCACGGGGAAAGCTCCGTTTGGGGGTTACGACTCGCTCCCGTTTTGGTGTAGGGTCGAGGCCCATGGCGCGGTACGTTTTCATCACCGGCGGCGTGGTTTCCTCACTCGGCAAGGGGCTTGCCTCGGCGGCGCTCGGTGCGCTGCTCCAGGCGCGTGGGTTCAGCGTGCGTTTGCGCAAGCTTGACCCCTATCTCAATGTCGATCCCGGAACCATGAGCCCCTATCAGCACGGCGAGGTGTTCGTCACCGACGACGGCGCTGAGACCGATCTCGATCTTGGCCATTATGAGCGCTTCACCGGGCGCCCGGCGAGCCAGGCCGATAACATCACCACCGGGCGCATCTACCAGCAGATCATCGCCAAGGAGCGCCGCGGAGACTATCTCGGCTCGACCGTGCAGGTCATCCCGCATGTCACCGATGCCATCAAGAGTTTCGTCACGGCGGGCAACGAGGGCGTCGACTTCGTGCTGTGCGAGATCGGCGGCACGGTCGGCGACATCGAAGGCCTGCCGTTCTTCGAGGCGATCCGCCAGCTCGGCAACGAGCTGCCGCGCGGCTCCTCGGCCTTCATCCATCTGACGCTCGTGCCGTTCATCCCGAGCGCCGGCGAGCTCAAGACCAAGCCGACCCAGCATTCCGTCAAGGAGCTCCGATCGATCGGCATCCAGCCCGACGTTCTCTTGTGCCGCACCGACCGGCCTTTGCCGCGCGACGAGCGGCGCAAGATCGCGCTGTTCTGCAATGTGCGGCCCGAGGCGGTGATCCAGGCGCTCGACGTCGCCAGCATTTATGACGTGCCCGGCGCCTATCATGCCGAAGGTCTGGATCGCGAGGTGCTCGCCGCGTTCAACATCACCAATGCGCCCGAGCCCGACCTCGAACGCTGGCGGGAGATCTCCGAGACCGTCGCCAATCCCGACGGCGAGGTGACCGTCGCCATTGTCGGCAAATACACAGGCCTCAAGGACGCCTACAAGTCGCTGAACGAGGCGCTGGTCCACGGCGGCATCGCCAACAAGGTGAAGGTCAACCTCGAATGGATTCCGTCGGAGACTTTCGAGAGCCACGATGCCGCTTCCTATCTGGAAGATGTCAACGGCATCCTCGTCCCAGGCGGCTTCGGCGAGCGCGGCTCTGAGGGCAAGATCAGGGCGGCACGTTTCGCGCGCACCCGGAACGTCCCCTATTTCGGCATCTGCTTCGGCATGCAGATGGCGGTGATCGACGCCGCGCGCGAGGCCGGCATCGAGGGCGCGAGCTCGACGGAGTTCGGCCCGACGCCTGAGCCCGTGGTCGGGCTGATGACCGAATGGATGCGCGGCAACGAGCTCGAGCAGCGCGAAGCCAACGGCAATCTCGGCGGCTCGATGCGGCTCGGCGCCTATGACGCGGTGCTCGCCAAGGGCAGCAAGGTGGCCGAGATCTACGGCACCACCCGCATATCCGAGCGCCATCGCCACCGCTACGAGGTGAACATGCGCTACCGCAACAAGCTCGAGGCTGCGGGCCTGCGCTTCTCGGGGCTATCGCCTGACGGGCTTCTGCCTGAGATCGTCGAGGTGCCGGACCATCCCTGGTTCATCGGCGTGCAGTTCCATCCCGAGCTGAAGTCGCGCCCCTTCGAGCCGCACCCGCTGTTCGCCTCGTTCATCGGCGCCGCGGTCGAGCAGAGCCGCCTGGTGTAACTTGGTGAACGCCGTTCAATGCCCGACAGCATCCATAAAGGCGGCTGCCCCTGCGGCGGTGTAAGATTCGAGGCGAGGGGAGAGCCCTATCGCGTCGGACTCTGCCACTGCCTGACCTGCCGGAAAGCGCATGGCGCCTTCAACTTCTTTGCCGTGTTCCCGACCGGGGCCGTGACGGTCACCGGCCATGCGATCGAGTTCGCAAGCTCGGCGCAGGCGCGGCGCTATTCCTGCCGTTCCTGCGGCGCGCCGGCCTATTCAACGTATGGACGCGACGACGAATTCTACCTCTATCCCGGGTCGTTCGATGAGATCGGGCTATTTCTGCCGAGCTATGAGCTGTGGACCATACAGGCGGGAACCCTGGCTGCCGGAGTTCCCGAGCGTCATCAGCCGCTATGAGCAGAACCGCCCGAAATGGAAGCGGACGGAGCCTTAGACAGCTCCGCCCGCCTGACGCCCAAGCCTGCTCAAACTCGCCAGGATGGCCGAACAGCGCTATAAGGCCCCGTGAACCAGCACCACTCCTTGCCACCGAACGAGCGCGTCATCGTCGGCGGCGTGAGCTTCGCGCAGACCGCGCCGTTGGCCCTGATCGCCGGGCCTTGCGTGCTCGAAAGCCGGGCGCATGCGCTGGAAACGGCCGAGGCGCTGCAGGGGATCGCCGCGCGGCTCGGCATCGGCCTCGTCTATAAGAGCTCCTTCGACAAGGCGAACCGCACCAGCGTGGGAAGCGCGCGCGGCATGGGACTCGCCGAGGCGGTTCCGATTTTCGCCGAGATCAGAGAGCGCCTCCGCCTGCCGGTCGTCACCGACGTTCACGAGGCCGAGCAGTGCTCGGGCGTCGCCGAGGCGGTGGACATTCTGCAGATCCCGGCCTTTCTCTGCCGCCAGACCGACCTGTTGCTCGCGGCCGCTGCGACCGGCAAGCCGGTCAATGTCAAGAAGGGCCAGTTCCTCGCACCCTGGGACATGCGCCATGTGGTGGCCAAGCTGACAGGCGCCGGCAACCCGAACGTGCTCGTCACCGAGCGCGGCGTCTCGTTCGGCTACAACACGCTCGTGTCGGACATGCGCGCGCTGCCGATTCTCGCCGAGACGGGCGCGCCGGTGATCTTCGATGCGACCCATTCGGTGCAGCAGCCCGGAGGGGCGGGAACGTCGAGCAGCGGCGAGCGGCGCTTCGTGCCGGTGCTGGCGCGCGCCGCCGTCGCGGTCGGCGTCGCCGGCATTTTCATCGAGACCCATCAGGATCCGGATCGGGCGCCGTCGGACGGACCCAACATGCTGCCGATCGCCGCGCTCGAGCCGCTGCTCGCCGAGCTGATCGCCATCGACAGGCTGGTGAAGAAGCTCGCCTAAACCGCCTCAGCTCGAGATGAGCCGCCCAGCATCCGCATCGAAGCGCCACAGGCGCTCGCTGGTGAGATGCGTGCCGCCCCACCAGCGGTCGATCCCGTTCATGGCGGCATGGTCCTCGCGGCCTTCGAGCACCGCCTCGCCGAACGCCGTCAGCGCCAGCTCGCTCTGGAAATAGGCTGGGCTTGTCGACTCCGGGCTGAAGGGCGCGCCGTCGAGCCCGGCGATCAGAGGGACGCGGGCGAGGCCGAGCCCATCGAGCAGACCGAAGAAGCTCCAGTCTCCCATGAACGCGGCCTGCTCGGTCCGCTGCACCGCCACAAACAGAGCCGGCGGCGTGGTGATGCCTCCGCCAACGGCGCTGAGGACCTGCCGCTCGCTCCGGGAAAGGCCGTCGAGGCCGGGCAGCTCCTCAAGCATGCGCCGCACGGCGGATGCGAGAAAGGGCAGGGGCGAGAGATCGCCGCCGAGAAGCGCCTGCCACGGCTCGGGCGTCGGCGCGCGGAAGGCAGCCCAGGCGTCAGCCGCGAGCGCGAGCTGCTCTTGCGTGACCGGCTCCTCCAAGGCTTTTAGCGCCTCGATCTCGTCCTCGGTTTGACGCCCGAGGAACTCGGACGCCTGCACCAGGAGAAGTGATCCGTCTGCGTTCATCGGCGCGCGGCTGAACCAGTCGAGAATCTGCAACAGCTGGAGCTGGTCGTAAAGATCGTGCTCGAACCACAGGATTACGCGGTCGAACGCCGTCGAATGGGCGAGCCCGCGGTCGCGCGCCTGCAAATAGGTCGCGATCTCCTCCCGCTCGCCCCAGCCCCGGTCCGCCAGATACTCGGCGCGGATCGCGGTCAGCTCGGCGAGCGTGCCGGTCGGCGGCACCGGCCCCTCATGCAGCACGTCACGCCACGGCAGCACCTCTGCGCGCGGAATGGCGCGGCGGAGCAATTCGCCGGCGGCGTCGCCATTGGTGATGATGAGGTCCAAAGGCGATCAGCCGCGGCCGCGATACGACGCCACGCCCTGGTCGGGGATCCACACGCCTTCGGGCGGCGTCCCGTGCTGCCAGAACACGTCGATAGGGATGCCGCCGCGCGGATACCAATAGCCGCCGATCCGAAGCCACGCAGGCTCGATCAGCGCGACGACGCGCTTGGCGATGGTGATCGTCGCATCCTCGTGGAAGGCGCCGACGGTACGGAAGCTCGCGAGATAGAGCTTGAGCGATTTCGATTCGAGCAGCCACGCGCCAGGCGCGTAATCGATGACGAAATGCGCAAAATCAGGCTGGCCGGTGATCGGGCAGAGACAGGTGAACTCGGGACACGAGAAGCGCGCCACATAAGCCGCGTCCCGATGCGGATTGGGCACACGCTCGAGCTCGGCCTCACTTGGCGATTTCGGCATCGGCGTCGTGTTGCCGAGCTGCTTCAATCCGCCGATCTTGCGCGCCATCGGATGCTACTCCGCCGCAAGCCGCGGCGCGGGACCGCGATAGATGCAGCCCTCGCGGCAGGAATCGCGTGCCACCACGATTTCGGCAAGGCCGGGCAGCCGATTGTGCAGCCGGTCCCACAGCCAGGTCGCGATCCGCTCCAGCGTCGGCTGCGACAGGCCCTCGACCTCGTTCAGCATGCGGTGGTCGAGCGCATCCTGCATGTCGGCGAGCGCGGCCTCGACATCGTCGAGATGAACGATCACGCCGGTCTCCGGATTGGGCTCGCCGTCGATAGTCACCCGCACGCGAAACGAATGTCCGTGCACCCGCGCATTCGGATGGCCTTGCGGCGCCGATGGCAGGAAATGGGCGGCCTCGAAAGTGAACTCTTTGTAGATGCGCATGGCAGTCGTTTAGGGGATTTCGCGCGGCGCTGCCAGGGATTAGGGCAGCCCTAGCAGCTTATGGGTCTGTAGGCTCAAGCGCCATTTGGGGTGGGCGAGGCAATAGTCAATCGCGGCGCGGAGATTGGCCGGCGAGCGCGCGCCCGCGTCCATCGGCTGAAGCAGGAAATGCGCGAAGTCGAGGTTTTGGATTTGAGCCGGGTCCAGCGCCGCTTGCGGGTAGACGAGCTTGAGCTCGTCGCCCGAGCGCTGGAGGAGGGGAGCGCCGGCCTTCGGGCTGACGCAAATCCAGTCGATCGCGCGGGGCACCGGTAGCGTGCCGTTGGTTTCGATGGCGATGGCGAAACCGGCGCCGTGCAGCGCCTCGATCAACGCCTCATCAACCTGCAGCATCGGCTCGCCGCCGGTCAGCACGACAAAAGGCGGCGTGCCGGAATTCCCCCGCCAGGCGGCCCGGCAGGCGCTGGCGAGTGCCGCGGCTTCGGCGAACTTGCCGCCGCCTGCGCCGTCAGTGCCGACGAAATCGGTGTCGCAGAAATTGCAGGCCGCCGCCTCGCGATCTCGCTCGCGGCCCGACCAGAGATTGCAGCCGGCGAAGCGGCAAAATACGGCAGGGCGCCCGGCCTGCGCGCCTTCGCCTTGCAGCGTGTAGTAGATTTCCTTGACGGCGTACATGCGCGCAATCTGGCGTTTCCGCCGCGAAACGCAAGCGCCTTCGGCCCCGGAACTACTCCTTCGGCAGGACCTTGTCGGGAGGATTGGTGCCGGGCGGATTGATCGAACGAATGAAGGCGATGATTTTCCAAAGGTCATCTGAAGTCTTGATGGTGCCACCCATCGGCGGCATCGGCGCATGCACGCTGCCCCAGCCCAAGCGCGTATAGCCCTGCTTCTCCAAATCCACCGAGCCGAGCGTCACCAGCCTGAACAGCACGTCATCGGTATTGCCCCAGAACCAGACGCCTTGCGTCAAAGGCGGGCAGATACCGCCGCCGCCAGTGCCGCCGTGACATTCGTTGCAACCGGGCAGCCGGAACCTCTTGACGAGGTCCGGGTCGTCCTTGGCGAGCTTGGCGTAGTCGGGATAGGGACTATGCAGCTGGCCCTTGGGAAACTTCGCCACCAATTCGGTCGGCGGCGTGGTGTCGCCCGCCTTGCAGCAGGCCTCGGCCTCACCTGCCGGCTTCTCCGCCGTGGGCTTCTCCTCGGCGGCGTAGGAGGACATTTCGCCGACAGCCAAAACGCTGAATGCCAGGACGCTCAATGCCAACAGGCCTGACAGTGCGACGAGGATGGCGAGGACGCGGCTTTGGGGACGTCTCATCAAGGCGTTTCCTTTCTCAAGGCCCAACCTGATGCGACGATGCGTGCACCGCGCCGATCAACTCAACTCACTTTACGGTGCGGTGCCGTGACCGCGGAACTCCTCCCGAACCCTCATAGGTCGGACCCAAAAAGAAACGAGCCGCAGTGATGCTGCGGCTCGTTGTCGATGCGGGTCGTCTTCGCGCTCCAATCACGGAGCGTGCAGGGGTCGAGCAGACAGACCGCTCGAAGCCGCTACGTCTACTTTGCGCCTCCGGGGGCGGTGAATTTTCCCGGGATCACTTTTTCAGGAGGATTGGCCCCAGGCGGATTGATCGAACGAATGAAGGCAATGATTTTCCACAGATCGTCCGAGGTTTTGACGCTGAAGCCCATCGGCGGCATGGGCGCGTGCACGCTGCCATATTGATAGCGAACGAAGCCGCGCTTCTCGAGCTCCGCCGATCCGAGCGTAGCGAGCCTGAACAAAACGTCGTCGGTGTTGCCCCAGAACCAGACGCCTTGGGTCAAGGCCGGGCAGAACCCGCCGCCGCCGGTACCGCCGTGACACTCGTTGCACCCAGGCAGACGGAACTTCTTCACGAGATCAGGGTCGTCCTTCGCCAGCTTGGCGTAGTCTTGATAGGGGCTGTGCAACTCTCCCGGTGGGACTTTCTCCACCAACTCGGTTGGCGGCGTGGTGTCTCCCGCCTTGCAGCAGGCCTCGTCGCCCGTCGCTTTCTCTTCCTTGGGCTTATCCGGCTCGGCCTTTTCTTCCTTGGCCTCTTCGGCAGCGTGAGAAATCCAGGGAATGCTGCCAATGCCCAAAGCGGCCAGGGCCAATAATGCTATTCCTCCAACGAAAACGCTAAGAACGTTTCTTTTTAGGCTTCGCTTCATCTCCACGCTCCTCCCTCCCGACTTTTTCCATTTTCTCAAATTGTCGGCCTCGGCGGGGACGTTAGCAGCACCTTGGTGCCAGGGCGCAAGTCGTTTTGCAGCTTACCACGAGACAAAAAGCCTCGGTCGG
This sequence comes from uncultured Alphaproteobacteria bacterium, assembly GCA_963820005.1. Classification (GTDB taxonomy): domain Bacteria; phylum Pseudomonadota; class Alphaproteobacteria; order Rhizobiales; family Methyloligellaceae; genus Methyloceanibacter. The sequence continues at coordinate 80,797 of CAWFYQ010000006.1, forward strand.
GTGTTTGAGCAGCCCGTGCAAGCACTAGACGCTCTGGCGCCGGCTTTCGGGGGGCAAACCTCGCCAATCGGCAAAGCCCTTGGCGCGGAGCTTGCACGCGGGGCAGGTCCCACAGCCATAGCCCCAGTCATGGCGGAGCCCCCGTTCGCCGCGATAGCAGGTATGGGTCTCCTCGACGATGAGATCGACCAAGGCGTCGCCGCCGAGCGTGTCAGCGAGCGCCCAGGTCTCCGCCTTGGTGCGCCACATCAGCGGCGTCTCGATGGTGTAGGGGACCTCGGTGCCGAGCCTGATCGCCTCGCCGAGCGCACGAAGCGTGGCATCGCGGCAATCGGGATAGCCCGAGTAATCCGTCTCGCACATGCCGCCGACAAGTGTGTGCAGTCCACGCCGGTAGCCGAGCGCCGCGGCATAGACGAAGAACACGAGGTTCCGCCCGGGCACGAAGGTCGAAGGCAGGCCAGTGGCAAGCATCTCGATCTCTGCCTCGGAGGTCAGCGCGGTGTCGCCGATCGCACCGAAGCTCGCGATGTCGATCACGTGGTCCGGCCCAAGGCGTGGAGCCCAGTCCGGGAAGCGCAGCGCGATCTGCTCGCGAACGCGCAGGCGGCAATCGAGCTCGATCCCGTGCCGCTGGCCGTAATCGAATCCAACGGTCTCCACCCGGGCGTAGCGGTCGAGCGCGACGCCGAGGCAGACCGTCGAATCCTGACCGCCCGAAAACAGAACCAGCGCGCCAATATCCTGTGGGGTAGGGGACATTTGACTCGCCATCAGGTTGTACTCTGTCTATCTTCAACCAACAGGATGCGAAGCATCGGGGGCTCGGCCTATGCAACGTGCAACTGCCGTCTTGTGCTGCGCAATCTCTATCCTGTTCGCCGGTTGCTCGACCATCGTCAAAGGCACCGAGCAGCAGGTTTCGGTGAATACGCCAGGCGTGCCCGGCGCGCTCTGCCAACTGCAATCGCCGGCGATCGGCACCCGCACGGTGCAGACACCCGCGAACATCACGCTGCCGAAGAGCAAGAACAACGTCGCGGTCTCCTGCACGGCGCAATGCTACAATCCAGGCGTCAACACGCTCGCCTCGCATACCGAGGTCATGACCGCCGGCAACGTGCTGTTCGGCGGCATCATCGGGCTTGGCGTCGATGCGGCCTCGGGCGCGATGAACACCTACGATCCCGGCGTCGAGGTGATGATGACGCCGCTGCCCGGCTGCGGCAGGCCGCCGCGCAAGGGCAAGGGCGTTCCCATGGCGAGCACGCCCGTGCCGAAAGCGGCACCGCGCGTCTAGGGCTTCCGCTTCAGCGGCGGTTCCGCTAAGAGGGCCCCACATTTGGGAAGGGCCCAGCACATGACCGCCATCAGCACGATACTCGGCCGCGAGATCCTGGACAGCCGCGGCAACCCGACCGTCGAGGTCGATGTGGTGCTGAAGGACGGCCATCACGGACGCGCCGCCGTGCCGTCGGGCGCCTCGACCGGCGCGCACGAGGCGCACGAACTGAGAGACGGCGGTAAGCGCTATGGCGGCAAGGGCGTCAAGAAGGCGGTCGAGGCGGTCAATGGCGAGATCAGGACCGCGCTGACCGGCTTTGAGGCGTCCGACCAGCGCGGGCTCGACCAGCGCCTGCGCGATCTCGACGGCACCGACAACAAGAAGCGGCTCGGCGCCAACGCGATCCTCGGCGTGTCGCTCGCCGCCGCCAAGGCCGAAGCGCTGTCGCAAGGCATTCCGCTCTACCGCTATGTCGGCGGTCCCGGCGCCAATCTGCTTCCCGTCCCCATGATGAACATCATCAATGGCGGTGCGCACGCCGACAATCCGATCGACTTCCAGGAGTTCATGATCGTGCCGGTCGGCGCGTCCAGCATTGCCGAGGCGGTGCGCATGGGCGCCGAAGTTTTCCACGCGCTCCGTCATGCGCTGAAGGGCGCCGGCCACACCACCGCGGTCGGCGACGAGGGTGGTTTCGCCCCCAATCTCGCCTCGACCCGCGAGGCGCTCGACTTCGTCATGTCGGCGATCGCCGTCGCCGGCTACCAGCCCGGAGAGGACGTCTATCTCGCCCTCGACGTGGCCGCGACCGAGCTTTTCGCCGAGGACCGCTATTTCCTCAAAGGCGAGAAGCGAAGCCTCACCTCCTCCCAGATGGCGGCCTATTACGCCGAGCTGGTCGGGAGCTATCCGATCTTTTCGATCGAGGACGGGATGAGCGAGGACGATTGGGACGGCTGGCGCGCCCTGACCGAGACGTTGGGCGACCGCTGCCAGCTGGTCGGCGACGATCTGTTCGTCACCAATGTCACGCGGCTCAAGCAGGGCATCGACCAGGGCATCGCCAACGCGATCCTGGTCAAGGTCAACCAGATCGGCACGCTGACCGAAACGCTCGACGCCGTGCGCATGGCGCAGGACGCCGGGTACGCGGCGGTGATGTCGCACCGTTCGGGCGAGACCGAGGACGCGACCATCGCCGACCTCGCCGTTGCCACCAATTGCGGGCAGATCAAGACCGGCTCGCTCGCGCGATCGGACCGTGTGGCAAAATATAATCAGCTCATCCGCATCGAGGAGGAGCTTGGGCAAAAGGCCCGCTATGCCGGCCGTTCGGTGCTGAAGCGCTGAGTCGGTAACGTCCGCTTAACGGGCCGCGGGTGATTCTGGGGATTCCTTGCTTGAAGAGAATTCGTCCTGGCCCGGGTCTGTCCTGGCCATGCACGATTTTCGCCGCCACGAGGCTCAAGACATGGATGCGCGGCACACGTCCGGGCATGACGGGGAGAATGGTTGGGCGCGCGTTGCCCAGACCGGGGGATGGGCCAAAAGATGCGGTTCAGCGCTTTCATCTTTCCGCTGCTCGCCTGCGGGGCCGGGGGCTATTTCGCCTATCACCTCCAGATCGGCGATCATGGCTTGAAGGCCCGCGCCGACCTGGAGCGCCGGAAAGAGGTGCTTGCCGGCGAGCTCGCCGGGCTTCAGGACGTGCGCGTCAGGCTGGAGCGGGATGTGGCCCTGCTCAGGCCCGAAAGCCTCGACCCCGACATGCTCGATGAGCGCGCCCGCGCCATCCTCAATCTCGCCCATCAGGACGATCTGGTGATGCTGAAGCGCCGCCAGCCGCCGCCAGACCCGGCGACCCGCATGCTGCCCAAGCGCTGACATCGTCACCCCGGCGCAAGCCCCGATCCAGCGCTACGATGCCTTTCTGGATTCCCGCGATCGCCGGAATGACGCTTATGGTTGCCCCACCGCGCCTTTCGTGCCGCTTCCAAGCCATGCTAGCCTTTGCGCAAGGGGCGAGAATCGAAGGAGCAAGGACGTGACCAGCCCAAGCCTCACCCCCGGCGCGGCCAATCTCTGGCTTGACGACGCGCGGCGAGACGCGGCGGATCCTCCAGCGGCAAGCCCTCCGGAGGCAAGCCTCCCGGACAAGCCCGTCCTCAGCCGCGAGCAGGAGCTCTACGCCTATCGCCGGATGCTGCTGATCCGCAGGTTCGAGGAGAAGGCAGGGCAGCTCTACGGCATGGGGGCTATCGGCGGCTTCTGCCATCTCTATATCGGCCAGGAGGCCGTCGTCGTCGGCATGGAGATGGCGATCAAGCAAGGCGATCAGATCATCACCGCCTATCGTGACCACGGCCACATGCTCGCCTCAGGCATGGAGCCGAGGGGCGTGATGGCCGAGCTCACCGGGCGCCGCCACGGCTATTCCAAGGGCAAGGGCGGCTCGATGCACATGTTCTCGGTGGAAAAGAACTTCTTCGGCGGCCACGGCATCGTCGGCGCGCCGGCCCCGCTCGGCACCGGGCTCGCCTTCGCCAACAAATATCGCGGCAACGACAGCGTCTGCCTCACCTTCTTCGGCGAGGGCGCAGCCAATCAGGGCCAAGTCTATGAGAGCTTCAACATGGCCTCGCTGTGGAAGCTCCCCGTCGTCTATGTCATCGAGAACAACCATTACGCCATGGGCACCGCCGTCGAGCGCGGCAGCGCGCTGGCCGAGGAGCTCTATCATCGCGGGCTTGCCTTCGGCATCCCCGGCGAGCAGGTCGACGGCATGGACGTGACCGCCGTCAAGGACGCCGGCACGCGCGCGCTGGCCTTCGTGCGCGGCGGCAACGGGCCGTCGATCCTCGAGATGCGCACCTACCGCTATCGCGGCCACTCGATGTCCGACCCTGCCAAATACCGGACGCGCGAGGAGGTGCAGGACATGCGCCAGCATCACGACCCGATCGAGCTGGTGCGCAATCGCCTGCTCGACGGGGGACGCGCCACCGACGACGAGCTCAAGGAGATCGACCGCGAGGTCCGCCTCCTGGTGAACGAGGCGGCCGAGTTCGCGCAAACTGACCCCGAGCCCGACCCGGCCGAGCTCTACACCGACGTCTACGCCTGAACCCGCGATCCCTAGGCGATGCCCACAGAGATCCTGATGCCCGCGCTCTCTCCGACCATGGAGGAGGGCAAGCTCGTCAAATGGCATGTCGGCGAGGGTGACGCGGTTCGCGCCGGCGACGTGATCGCGGAGATCGAGACCGACAAGGCGACCATGGAGGTCGAGGCGGTCGATGACGGGCGGATCGGCAAGCTGCTCGTGGCCGAGGGCACCGAGCACGTGCCGGTGAACAAGCCGATCGCGCTGCTTCTGGTCGACGGCGAGGCTGCCGGCGTGGGTGAGGCGAGCAGCCTTCCCCCGATCTCCACGGACATGCCGGCGCCCGATTTCGGCGAGGTGCCTCCGCTCGTGGAGAAGGCGCCGGCCGGACCGGTCGTTGCCCCGCACGAGCCAAAGCCGGAAGCCGAGGTGCCGCCGGGCACAGCGATGGTCACCATGACCCTGCGCGAGGCGCTGCGCGACGCCATGGCCGAGGAGATGCGGCGCGATCCCACGGTGTTCCTCATGGGCGAGGAGGTCGGCCAATATCAGGGCGCCTACAAAGTGAGCCAGGGCCTGCTCGATGAGTTTGGTCCAAGGCGCGTGGTCGACACCCCGATCACCGAATACGGCTTTGCCGGGGTCGGCGTCGGCGCCGCGCTGGCCGGGCTGAAGCCTATCGTCGAGTTCATGACTTGGAACTTCGCCATGCAGGCGATCGACCACATCGTCAACTCGGCGGCCAAGACGCTCTATATGTCGGGCGGCCAGATGCGCTGCTCGATCGTCTTCCGGGGACCGAACGGCGTGGCGGCGCGCGTCGCCGCCCAGCACAGCCAGGATTACTCGGCCTGGTATGCGAGCGTGCCTGGCTTGAAGGTGATCGCGCCATATACCGCCGCCGACGCCAAAGGCCTGCTCAAGTCCGCGATCCGCGATCCTTCGCCGGTGATCTTCCTCGAGAACGAGCTGCTCTATGGCCAGAGCTTCGAGGTGCCGCAGCTCGACGACTTCGTCATCCCCATCGGCAAGGCGCGCATCGCCCGCACGGGTAGGGACGTGACCATCGTCTCCTATGCCCGCGGCATGGCCTACGCGCTCGAAGCGGCCGAGCATCTCGCCGGCGAGGGCATCGAGGCTGAGCTGATCGACCTCCGCACGCTGCGGCCGCTCGACCTGGCGACGGTGCTCGCCTCGGTGCGCAAGACGAACCGCATCGTCACCGTCGAGGAGGGCTGGCCGGTGTGCTCGATCGGCACCGAGATCTGCGCCGGCGTCGCGGCCGAGGCATTCGACGATCTCGACGCCCCGCCGATCAAGATCACCGGCGCCGACGTGCCGATGCCGTATGCCGCCAATCTCGAGAAGCTGGCGCTGCCGTCCGTGGCGCAGGTCGTCGCCGCGGTGAAATCGGTCTGCTACCGGGAGTGATGCGGACATGGCGGAAGCTCCGATGCAGTGGAAGACGGGCGGGTGCCATTGTGGCGCAGTGCGCTTCGAGGTGCTTGCGCCAGAGGAGATCGAGGCGACCGAGTGCACCTGCTCGATCTGCCGCAAGAGCGGCTATCTCCATCTCATCGTCGGCAAGGAACGCTTCAGGCTGATGGCCGGCGCCGACAGGCTCACGACCTACACGTTCAACACCGGCACGGCGAAGCATCATTTCTGCTCGATATGCGGGATAAAGAGCTTCTACGTGCCGCGCTCTAAGCCCGATGGCTTCAGCGTGAACGTGCGCTGCCTCGACGACGGCCAGGTCACCGTCAGGAGCGTCGGCCTGTTCGACGGCGAGCATTGGGAACAAGCCATGACCACCCGCGTGCTGGATGTCTGACGTGACCACGCCGATCCTCATGCCGGCGCTGTCGCCCACCATGGAGACGGGCAAGCTCGTCAAATGGCACGTCAAGGAAGGCGACCTCGTGAGGAGCGGCGACGTGATCGCCGAGATCGAGACCGACAAGGCGACCATGGAGGTCGAGGCGGTCGACGAGGGGCGCATCGCGAAGCTGCTGGTGGCGGAGGGCACCGAGCATGTGCCGGTGAACCAGCCGATCGCCACGCTCCTCACCGACGACGACTCCGCGGCGCCCTCTTCTCCCCGCGGGGGCGAGGGGGATCACCGTCCTCACGCTGAGGTGGACGCGCCGGCGCCAGTCTCGAAGGGTGAGGCCCGTGACGTCTCAGCCGAGCTCGTGATGCACAAGATCGCCGAGCAGATCAGGGCGAACGGCGCCAACGGCCACGCCAAGCGCCTCTTTGCCTCGCCCCTGGCGCGGCGGCTTGCGCGCGAGCGGGGCATCGAGCTTGCCGCGCTCGCCGGCTCCGGCCCGCACGGCCGCATCGTGAAGATGGATGTCGAGCGGGCGGTATCGGCGCCGCCGCGCGCTGCACCGTGCATCGAGCCGGAGACCATCGAGCGCGAGCCTTTGGCGGCTGAGCCTCTGGAGGCCGAGCCTCCGGAAGCGGCGGCCGTGGAGGTCGAAGCGATGCCGGAGCCGCGCCAGCGCGAGATGGTCGAGTGGCGCGAACCACCCGAAGCGATGTCAGACGCCAAGGTCCTCGCGCTGTACGAGCCCGGCTCCTACGAGGTCGTGCCGCACGACACGATGCGCCGCTTCATCGCCGAGCGGCTGACGTTGTCGAAGCAAACCATCCCGCATTTCTATCTCGCCATCGACTGCGACCTCGACGCTCTGCTCGCCGCCCGCACACGGCTGAACGGCATGGCGCCTCAGGAAGGCCCACGCGCCTTCAGGCTCTCGGTCACCGATTTCATCGTCAAGGCGCTCGCCATGGCGCTCCAGACCGTGCCGGCCGCCAACGCCACCTGGACCGAGGCCGGGCTGTTGCGTCACCGCGCCTCCGACATCGCCGTTGCGGTCGCGCTCGAAGGCGGCGGCCTGTTCACCCCCGTGATCCGCAACGCCGAGGTGAAGAGCCTGTCGGAGATCTCGAACGAGATGCGCGATCTCGCCGCGCGCGCCCGCTCCAAACGCCTCGCGCCGCACGAATATCAGGGCGGCAGCACCACCATCTCCAATCTCGGCATGTACGGCATCGACCGCTTCGATGCGGTGATCAACCCGCCGCAATCGAGCATCATGGCGGTCGGCCGCGCCGAGAAGCGTCCCGTGGTCAAGGACGACGCGCTCAAGATCGCGACCATGATGAGCGTGACGCTCTCGGTCGATCACCGTGTCATCGACGGCGCGCTCGGCGCCGAGCTGCTCGCCGCCTTCAAGGCGTTCATCGAAGACCCCGTGACCATGCTGGTGTAGGGGGAGAGCGCCATGCACAGGCCTTACGTTCGGCTGGTCTTGGCGCTGCTTGCGGCCAGCGTTCTGTCGTTCCTCGCCGGCGTGGTGTTCATGGAGACCGTCGGCGCCATTCCTTGCGAAGGCGAGGGGCTTGCCTGCAATATCGACGCTGCGGTCGGCGGCTACGGCGTGGTCATCTTCGCCGTGCTCGGTCCCATCATCTACGGTGTCACGCTGCTGGTGGCCGAGAACCGCGCCGCGGTCATAGGCGCTGCTCGGCGTTCTGCTCGTGCCGATCATCGGCTTCTACCTGCTCGCCATGTCCGACGGCTGGCGCTATATCGGCTTCGACGCCTATAAGAGCCTGCGGACGTTCCTGGTCATGGCGGCGCCGCCGGCTTTGACGGTCATCGTCCAATGGCTCATCTTGAGGATCGCGGTCAGGCCAAAGACGCCTTTCGGCAGCATTGCAGGCGACACGATTCCATTCTCCGCCGAGTGAGCTTCAGCCCATGACGAGCGCACGCTTCGACCTCGCCGTGGTCGGCTCGGGTCCCGGCGGCTATGTCGCCGCGATCCGCGCCGCACAGCTCGGCATGACCGTAGCGATCGTCGAGCGCGAGCAGCTTGGCGGCATCTGTCTCAACTGGGGCTGCATTCCGACCAAGGCGCTGCTCCGTACCGCCGAGCTGTATCAGGCGATGCGGCGCGCCTCAGAGTTTGGGCTCGCGTGCGACAATGTCGGCTTCGACATCGCCCGCGTGGTCGAGCGGAGCCGCAAGGTGGCCGAGCGGTTGTCGAACGGCGTCGCCTATCTGATGCGCAAGAACAAGATCGAGGTGATCAAGGGCACGGCGCGCCTGATCGGGGTGGCGCGCCTCGCGGTGTCCGGCAAGGACGGCGCGGCGCTGCCCGAGATCGAGGCCAAGCACATCATTGTCGCCACCGGCGCGCGGGCGCGCACCCTGCCTGGGCTCGAGCCCGATGGCAGGCTGATCTGGACCTACAAGGAAGCGATGGTGCCGACGAGTTTCCCCAAATCGCTGCTGATCGTGGGATCGGGCGCGATCGGCATCGAGTTCGCGAGCTTCTATCGCTCGCTCGGCGCCGAGGTCACCGTGGTCGAGGTGCTGCCCCGCATCCTCCCCGCCGAGGACGCCGAGATCTCCGAGTTCGCACGCAAGGCCTTCATCCGCAAAGGCATCGCCATCCATACCGGCACGAGCGTCGAGCGCCTGGACAAGGGCGCCGACAGCGTCACCGCCACGCTGCGCAGAGAGGACGGCACGGCCGCGGAAGTGACCGCCGAGCGCGTGATCCTCGCCATCGGCATCACCGGCAATGTCGAAGGGTTCGGTCTGGAGCAGCTGGGGGTCGGGATCGACAAGGGCCATATCGTCGTCGACGAATGGTGCCGCACCGGCGCGGCCGGGCTCTATGCCATCGGCGATGTGGTCGGACCGCCCTGGCTCGCCCACAAGGCCAGCCATGAGGGCATAATCTGCGTCGAGAAGATCGCAGGCGTCGAAGGCGTCCATCCGCTCGACAAGACCAATATCCCGGGCTGCACCTATAGCTCGCCGCAGATCGCCAGCGTCGGGCTGACCGAGGCGGCCGCGCGCGAGGGCGGCCGCGTGCTGAAGATCGGCCACTTCCCCTATTCGGCCAACGGCAAGGCGATCGCGCTTGGCGAGACGGAAGGCATGGTGAAGACCATCTTCGACGCCGAGAGCGGCGCTCTGCTCGGCGCGCATCTGATCGGCGCCGAGGCGACCGAGCTGATCCAGGGCTTTGCCATAGCGAGGACGCTCGAGACCACCGAGGCCGAGCTGATGGCAACCGTCTTCCCCCACCCGACATTGTCGGAGATGATGGGCGAATCGGTGCTCGACGCCTATGGCCGCGCGCTTCACATCTGATGCTGGTGGCCAGGGATCGGTCGAGCCCGACAACTAGGGGAGCAACATCATGAGCCTTATCATCTTTCTCGTCGTCGGCCTGATCGCCGGCGCGCTTGCCTCTTATATCCTCGGCCGCCAGCAGGACCTTCTGGTCAATCTTCTGATCGGCATCATCGGCGCCGTGGTGGGCGGGCTGCTCGCCGGCCTGCTCGGGCTCGGCGCCTACAACCTGATCGGCGAGATCATCATCGCCACGATCGGCGCCATCATCTGCATCCTGGTCTGGCAGCGCATGCGATAGGCGCCGCCTCGCCCCTGTAACCGGCGGCGTTTAGGCCTATATGGATCGGCGTCGGCGCGCGCTCTGGCGCCTGCCGTGGAAGGAACTCGAGAGGTCACGATGAACAACGCGCAAACCTTGCTGTCGATGCCGGGCGTCGGCTTTTTCGGCATGCTGGTCATCGGCATTCTTGCCGGCTATATCGCTGAGAAGGTCACCTCGAGCGATCACGGCCTGCTCACCAATCTCTTGGTCGGCATCGCCGGCTCGTTCGTCGGCGGCACGCTTGCCAATCTGATGCACGTCGAGTTCTACGGCTGGGTCGGCAATCTCGTCGTGGCCTCGGTCGGCGCCATCATCGTATTGTGGGTTTGGCGGCGCTTCAGGGACCGCTCTCCGGCGAGTTGAGTTCGGCTTTCATGGTCGTTGTGATCGGTCAGGCAGATGTGACGGTGCGGCCGCGCCATCCCGAGAAGGCGCGGCTGCCCGATACGCCGGTCCTGCCGAAGCCGCCGTGGATTCGCGTTAGGGCACCTGGCGCGCATGATTTCGACGCGACGCGAGAGACGTTGCGCGCGCATCGCCTCGTCACCGTGTGCGAGGAGGCGGCCTGCCCGAATATCGGCGAGTGCTGGGGCAAGCGCCACGCCACCTTCATGATCATGGGCGATACCTGCACGCGGGCGTGCGCCTTCTGCAATGTGCGGACCGGAAAGCCGGGCGCGCTCGATACGAACGAGCCGCAGCGCGTCGCCGAGGCGGTCGCCGCGCTCGGTCTTGCCCATGTCGTGGTCACCTCGGTCGATCGCGACGATCTTGCCGATGGCGGCGCTTGCCATTTCGCGGCGACCATTCGTGCCATCCGGCACGCGCGCCCGGCGACCAGCATCGAGGTGCTGACGCCAGACTTCTTGCGCAAGGCGGGCGCGCTCGAATTGGTGGCCGAGGCCTCGCCCGACGTGTTCAACCACAATGTCGAGACCGTGCCGTCGCTCTACCGGCGCATTCGCCCCGGCGCCGACTATCGCCACTCGCTCGATCTGCTCGCGCGCGCCAAGGTGCTCAACGCGCGGCTGTTCACCAAATCCGGCATCATGGTTGGCTTGGGCGAGGCGGAAGACGAGGTTAGCGCGGTGATGGATGATCTCCGTGCCGCCGAGGTCGACTTCCTCACCATCGGGCAATATCTCCAGCCGACGCGGAAGCATGCAGCGGTTCACCGCTTCGTCACGCCTGACGAGTTCCAAGTTTACAAGCGCCTCGCCGAGGAGAAAGGCTTCCTGCTGGTGGCATCGAGCCCTCTGACCCGCTCGTCGCATCATGCCGGCGAGGACTTTGTCCGGCTCAAGGCGGCCCGCCAGGCCCCGCTCCGCGCTTAGCACCGCTCGCCCCCTCTCATGCATGTGTTCGAGACCAGCCACCGCATCGCCCATTCGGCCGAGGACATGTTCGCTCTGGTCGCGCGCGTCGAGGACTATCCGAAATTTCTGCCGCTCTGCGAGGCGCTTGCAATCAAGCGCCGCGAGCGGGGCGAGAACGGCGAGGTGCTGATCGCAACCATGACGGTCGGCTACAAGCTGATCCGCGAGAGTTTCACCACCAGGGTCACGCTCGACACCGCGGCCCGCGCGATTCTCGTCGAATATCTCGACGGGCCATTCTCCCATCTCGAGAACCGCTGGCGTTTCATCCCGTTCGGCGAGGGGGCGTGCGAGGTGTCGTTCTATATCGCCTACAGCTTCCGCTCGCGGCTGTTCGAGCGGCTGATCGGCGGGCTTTTCGCCAAGGCTGTGCAGAAATATACGCAAGCCTTCGAGGCGCGCGCCGATGCGGTCTATGGACGCAAAGGCGAGAGCGCAATCGCCTCACAGCAATGAGCCGAGCAATGCGAGCGCGCGCTCGACGCTTGCCCGCCTGATCTCGGCCCGGCCGAGATCGCCGAACAGCACCTTCTCATGGCAGATCGGGCCGTCGCGCCGCCCGGCCGCGAAATGCACGAGCCCGACCGGCTTTTCCGCCGAGCCGCCATCAGGCCCGGCAATGCCGGTGACGGCGACGGCCAGGCTCGCGCGCGAATGGGTCAACGCGCCGCCGGCCATGGCTCGGGCGACGTCCTCGCTCACCGCGCCGTGGCGCTCGATCAGCCAATAGGGCACGCCAACCATCTCGCTCTTGGCGACGTTCGCGTAGGTGACGAAGCCGCCCTCGAACACGTCGGAGGAGCCGGGTACCGCCGTCAGTGTCGCTGCGACCAGACCTCCGGTGCAGGATTCCGCGGTGACGATCGTAGCACCTTGCGCACGACAGGCATCGAGCAGCGCGGCGGCCCGCCCGATCAGCCGCTCATCGATGGCGATGACGAGGCTCATGGCAGGTTCACGGTCGCCGTCGCCATCGCCGCGATCCCTTCGCCTCTGCCGATGAAACCCAGCCCCTCATTGGTGGTCGCCTTGATGCTGATCTGTCCGACCTCGAGACCGAGCATTGCGGCGATCGCCGCGCGCATTGGCTCTCGATGGGGTCCGATGCGCGGCGCCTCGCAGATCAGCGTCACATCGACATGGACGATCACCCCGCCGCGCTCGCGGACCAGCGAAGCGGCGTGCTTGAGGAAGATTTCGGAGGCAACGCCGCGCCAGCGCGCATCCGACGGCGGAAAGTGCACGCCGATATCGCCCTCGGCGATCACCCCGAGCAGGGCGTCGGTCAGCGCATGCAGAACCACGTCGGCATCACTGTGGCCGGTGAGCTTCTTGGCGTGCGGGATGCGAACGCCGCCAAGCATCACCGCGTCGCCCGGCCCGAAGGCATGGACGTCGTAGCCCGAAGCGACGCGGATCGTGCCGGCAGGGCGCGACGGCTCGCTCCGCAACAGCTCATCGGCAATGCGCAGATCCTCCGCCGTGGTGAGCTTGCGGTTGCCCTCCGAGCCCTCGACCAGCGCCACGTCGAGGCCGTACCATTCAGCGATGCCGGCATCGTCGGTGAACTCGCGCGCGACATTGGCAGACGCCGCGCGGTGGGCCGCGAGAATTGCATCGAAGCGGAAGCCTTGCGGCGTCTGCGCCCGCCATAGTCGATCGCGCTCGACCGTTTCGGTGATGCGGCCCTCGCTCGCGCGCTTCAGCGTATCGGTGACGGGGAGGCAGGGGAGGGCGCCATCATGCGCGTCGAGACTGGCGATCACGCGGCTGATCAGCGGCGCATCGACGAATGGCCGCGCCGCGTCATGGATCAGCACGGAGGAGGGCGACGCCTGAGCGAGCGCTTCGAGCCCGGCACGCACCGAGTCCTGCCGCCGCGCGCCGCCAGAGACTGCATCGCGGAGCCGTGCCGCGTAGGGCGAGCTGGCTGCCTGGTAAAGTGGCGCGTCGTCCGCATGGATCACGACAAGGATGTCATCGACGCTTGGGTGCGCCGCAAACACGCTGATGGTCCGCTCGAGCATGGCGACCCCGCCGATGCGGCAATATTGCTTCGGCCGGCCACTCTCGCTCGCGGCTCGCGCGCCTCTGCCAGCAGCCACAATCAACGCAGTAACGCTCACAGAAAGGATCTCCCTGCGCGTCTTAAACCTTGAAAAAATAAAATGTTGCACTGCGGCAAAACGAGTGTTGCTCCCGCGGTAAATCCCTCGTATGGTGCCCAATTAAAGATCATAAGGGGGTCTTGCATAAAAATTGTGCATCCTCGATCACGACAACAAAAGACCTCGGCAAGGATACACCGCTTGAGCGGCTCGACCAAAAAGACGAGCGCCCGCCGCTCGGCAGAGTCCGTCCCCATCATAGCGGATACTCTGCTGAGCGCTCTGCCCCATCCGCTCCTCGTCATCGGCGAGAGCTTGCGGATCGACTACGCCAACACCGCAGCTGAGGACTTCTTCCAGATGAGCGCGGGCGTGCTTTGCCGGCGCCACCTCGGCGACGTCGTCGCGTTCGGCAGCCCGCTCATCGCGCTGGTCGAGCAGGTGCAGCGGAACGGCACTACCGTCAACGAATACGGCGTCGACTTGGGCTCGTACCGGTTCGACGCGCCGAAGTTGGTCGATCTTTACGCCGGGCCTCTGCCGGAGACCCCGGGGCGCGTGCTGATCATGCTCCAGCAACGCAGCATGGCGCAGATGATCGAGCGGCAGCTCACCCATCGCGGCGCCGCGCGCGCTGTCTCCGGACTTGCCGCCGTGCTCGCGCATGAGATCAAGAACCCGCTTTCCGGCATCAGGGGCGCGGCGCAGCTTCTCGAGGCCGAGCGCACCGACAACGACCGCACCCTGACGCAGCTCATTTGCGCCGAGTCAGACCGCATCTGCAAGCTGGTCGACCGCATGGAGATTTTCGGCGACGAGCGTCCGCTCCAGCGCGAGCCGGTCAACATCCATGACGTGCTCGATCACGTGAAGCAGATCGCCACCACCGGCTTCGCCCGCCAAATCAAGATCGTCGAGAATTACGATCCCTCTCTACCGCCGGTGCCCGGCAGCCGCGACAAGCTGATCCAGGTGTTCCTCAACCTCGTCAAGAACGCCGCCGAGGCGATCGGCGAGGAGAGGGCCGACGGCCAGATCACGCTCACCACCTCGTTCCGGCCTGGCGTGCGCCTGTCGGTGCCGGGCAGCCAGGCGCGGGTCAGCCTGCCGCTGGAGATCGCGGTGGAGGACAACGGCTCGGGCGTGCCGACCGACCTTCTGCCGCATCTGTTCGACCCGTTCGTCACCACCAAGCCGTCAGGCACCGGCCTCGGGCTGGCGCTGGTGGCGAAGATCATCGGCGATCATGGCGGCATCATCGAATGCGACTCGCGACCGCGATTTACGGTGTTTCGCGCGCTGATGCCGATGGCCGAGAGCGACACAACTCCAACCGTGCGGACCTAAGACTGTGATGGGCAAAGGCAACATTCTCATTGCCGACGACGACGCCGCGATCCGTACGGTGCTGAACCAGGCACTGGCGCGCGCGGGCTATGCGCCCCGCGCCACCGGCAATGCCGCGACGCTGTGGCGCTGGATCAGCCAGGGCGAGGGCGATCTGGTCATCACCGACGTGCTGATGCCGGACGAAAGCGCCTTCGACCTGATCCCGCGGGTGAAGAAGCTCAGGCCCGACCTGCCGATCATCGTGATGAGCGCGCAAAACACCTTCATGACCGCGATCACCGCGGCCGAGCGCGGCGCCTACGAGTATCTGCCGAAGCCGTTCGACCTGAACGAGCTCGTGGCGGTGGTCGGTCGCGCACTCGCCGAGCCGCGCAAGCGCGCCCAGAGGCTTTCGGCCGAAACCAATGAAGGCCTACCGCTGATCGGCCGGTGCGCGGCGATGCAGGACATCTATCGTGTGCTGGCGCGCCTCACCCAGACCGATCTCACGGTGATGATCACCGGCGAGTCCGGCACCGGCAAGGAGCTCGTCGCGCGTGCGCTGCACGAATACGGCAAGCGCCGTAACGGGCCGTTCGTCGCCATCAACATGGCGGCGATCCCGCGCGAGCTGATCGAGTCCGAGCTGTTCGGCCACGAGAAGGGCGCTTTCACCGGAGCGCAGAACCGCCATATCGGGCGCTTCGAGCAGGCCGAAGGCGGTACTCTGTTTCTCGACGAGATCGGCGACATGCCGATGGAGGCGCAGACGCGGCTGCTGCGCGTGCTTCAGGAAGGCGAGTACACCACGGTCGGCGGCCGCACCCCGATCAGGACCAATGTCCGCATCATCGCCGCCACCAATCGCGACCTTCAGCAACAGATCGACCAGGGTCTGTTCCGCGAGGATCTGTTCTACCGGCTCAACGTCGTGCCGCTCCGCCTGCCGCCGCTGCGCGAGCGGCTCGAGGACATTCCCGATCTCGTGCGCCACTTCCTCGCCATCGCCGAGAAGGAGGGCCTGCCGCCGAAAGGCTTCGAGCCGGCGGCGATCGAGCGGCTTAAGCGCTATCACTGGCCGGGAAATGTGCGCGAGCTTGAGAATCTGGTGCGCCGCCTTTCGGCGATCTACGCCCAGGACATCGTCAGCGTCGATATCGTCGACAACGAGCTCGCGAGCGCGGCGCGCGCGCCGTTCACCGACGCCGCCGAGCAGTCCGGCGATCTGTCCGATTCCGTCGAGCGCTTCCTCGCCGATTACTTCATGAGCTTCGGCCAGGACCTGCCGCCGTCCGGCCTCTACACGCGCATTCTGCGCAAGGTCGAGTTCCCGCTCATCACGGCAGCGCTTGCCGCGACCCGCGGTAACCAAATCCGCGCCGCCGACCTGCTCGGCCTCAACCGCAATACTTTGCGCAAGAAGATCCGCGATCTCGGCATCAAGGTGATCAGGACTGCGGGCACCTGATCGAGACGCGACGGCCGCTAATTTTCTACGATTTGAATTGTCGCGATCGGGCTGTTCCAAAGCCAGGATTCTCACATGCGAACAGCCATGTAGCCTGACGGGTTGAAGCTGTGCCAATATTCACACAATGTCGCCAAAGCGCCACATTGTGATTTTATTGCATCAGGCTAAGGCGGACACTCCCAAAACGATAAACCGGCGCTCGACCGGCGAGAATCCCAAGGGAGAGCAGGGGAAAGCGGTTGCGTAGCGTTTTCCAATCCTTGCCCGATGCGGCCCAACGTATGGCGTCTTGGCGTCGCCGCCCAGCCATGATCGACCTTGTGGATAAGACCGAGAAGAAGCTGTCCGGCGTAGCTGCCGCGCCGCGCGATCCGGTGCGCTCGCGCCTCCCCTTCACGCTCGGCCTGATCACCATGGTGCTCTCGCTGTGCTCGGGGCTCGCCACCTACGCCATCCTGACCGGGCTTACGCCGATCGTGCCCTCCCATCTCGTGGTGGTCGGGGTGCTGCTCATCAATCTCGTGCTCGTGCTTGCCATGCTGGTGATCATCGCCTGGCAGGTTGGCGGGCTCTGGCTCGCGCGGCGCCGCCAGGTCGCCGGCGCTCAGCTTCATGCCCGCGTCGTCAGCCTGTTCAGCGTGATTGCAGTGGTGCCGGCCATCCTGCTTGCCGTGTTCGCCAGCGTGTCGCTCGACCGCGGCCTCGATCACTGGTTCTCGGTCCGCACCAAATCGATCATCCAGAATTCGATCGACGTGGCGACCGCCTATCTCCAGGAGCACGGCCAAGTCATCCGCACCGACACGCTCGGCATGGCCAAGGACATCGACGAGGCGGTCGAGCTGGTGCGCTCGCAGCCGCAAGGCTTCGGCACGTTCCTGAGCGCGCAGGCCTCGATCAGGGCGCTGCCGATGGCCTATCTGATCGACGGCGACGGCAAGGTGCTGGCAACCGCGTCGTCGATGCAAGAGTTTCCGTACCGGGCGCCGCCGAAAGAGGCGATGGACCTCGCTAAGAAGGGCCAGGTGATCGTGATCGCGCCCGGCCAGACCAGCCTGGTCGGCGCCATCAAGAGCCTCGACAATTTCAACGATACCTATCTCTACGTGATCCGCCCGGTGAACGCGCGCGTGCTCCAGCAGCTCCGCGCCACACGCGCCAACGTCGCCGAGTATCAGCTGCTCGAGCAGCGCCGTGCAGGTGTGCAGGTGGCGTTCGGGCTGATGTATGTGGCGATCGCGCTCACGCTTCTCCTGTCGGCCATTTGGATCGGCATGTGGTTCGCCAATCGTCTGGTGGCGCCGATCGTCCAGCTGATAGGCGCGGCGCAGGAGATCTCGGAAGGCAATCTCGGCGTCGAGGTCGACGTCAATCCCGCCGACGGCGATTTGGCCGAGCTCGGCACGACCTTCAACACCATGACGTCGGAACTCAAGACCCAGCGCGACGAGCTGGTCGGCGCCAACACCAAGCTCGACGAGCGCCGACGCTTCATGGAGGCGGTGCTGTCGGGCGTGACGGCGGGCGTGGTCGGCGTCGATGCCGACAGCACCATCAGGCTGATCAACCGCTCGGCCGAGACTCTGCTCGGCGCCAAGGAGGCGAGCCTCACCGGCAAGAAGCTCGCCGAGGCGGTGCCCCAGTTCGGCGCGCTGCTGAAGCGCGCGCAGAAGCAGGGCAAGCGCCTCGTCACCGACCAGATCACGCTCCGGCGCGCGGGCATCGAGCGCAATTTCGCCGTGCGCGTTACCAGCGAGGGCACCGGCCAGCATGCGCAAGGCCATGTGGTGACCTTCGACGACATGACCGAGCTGGTCAGCGCTCAGCGCAGCACCGCCTGGGCCGACGTCGCGCGGCGCATCGCCCACGAGATCAAGAATCCGCTTACCCCGATCCAGCTCTCGGCCGAGCGCATCCGCCGCAAATACGGCGACTCGATTACCAAGGACCGCGAGGTGTTCGAGCAATGCACCGATACGATCATCCGCCAGGTGTCCGACATCGGGCGCATGGTCGATGAGTTTTCGGCCTTCGCCCGCATGCCGAAGCCGGTGATGGAGCTGAACGACGTGCGCGACGTCGTGCGCGAGGCGGTATTCCTATTCCAGGTAAGCCGGCCGGAAATCAGGTTCGAGCTCGACCTGCCCGACAAGCCGGTGGTGACGCTGTCGGACCGCCGGCTGCTGACCCAGGCGGTCACCAATCTCGTCAAGAACGCCAGCGAGGCGATCGACACCGCAGTCGAGGCCGACCCCGCGCGCGCCGGCACCGGCCACGTCGTGGCCAAGGTCCGCGCCAAGGGCGACCGTCTGCTCATCACCGTGATCGACAATGGTTGCGGCCTCCCCAAGGAAGACCGCCATCGCCTGGTCGAGCCCTATATGACCACGCGCGTCAAGGGCACGGGGCTCGGGCTCGCCATCGTGCAGCGCATCACCGAGCAGCATGGCGGGACGCTGCAACTCGCCGATGCGCCGAAACGCAACGGCAAGATCGAAGGGGCATCGGTACGCATGGATCTGCCGATGACCGATCGTGAGGAGGCCCTTGTCGGGGAGCCGGAAGTCGAGCGGCCGGGCGCCCTCCAAGCCGCGACGGGGGAGGCCGCCGAGGCGGTCGAGGAGGAAGAGGGAGTAACTCATGGCGTCTGACATCCTTATCGTCGATGACGAGGCCGACATCAGGGAGCTGATCGGCGGCATTCTCGAGGACGAAGGCCACTCGACGCGGCTCGCCAAGGACAGCGACGAGACGCTGAAGGCGCTCGAGGAGCGTCGCCCGTCGCTGGTGATCCTCGACATCTGGCTGCAGGGCTCCAAGCTCGACGGGCTCGAGCTGCTCGACCGCATCAAGAAGGCGCATCCCGATCTCGCCGTGATCATCATCAGCGGCCACGGCAATATCGAGACCGCGGTGGCGGCGATCAAGCGCGGCGCCTACGACTATATCGAAAAGCCGTTCAAGGCCGACCGCCTGCTGCTGATCACCACGCGCGCGATCGAAGCCTCGCGGCTCAAGCGCGAGAACCGCGAGCTTCGCGAGCGGAGCAGCTATTCGTTCGAGATGATCGGCAAGTCGGTCGCCCTCAATCAGCTCCGCCAAGCCATCGACAAGGTGGCGCCGACCAATAGCCGCGTGCTGATCACCGGACCGTCAGGTTGCGGCAAGGAGCTCGCGGCGCGGGTGATGCACGCGAAGTCGCTGCGCGCCGACGGCCCGTTCGTGGTGCTGAATGCCGCCGCCATGGTGCCGGACCGCATGGAGCTCGAGCTGTTCGGCACCGAGGACGGCGCTGGCTCCGGCCCGCGCAAGGTCGGCGCGCTGGAGGAGGCGCATAACGGCACGCTCTATATCGACGAGGTCGCCGACATGCCGCTCGAGACGCAGGCCAAGATCCTGCGCGTGCTGGTCGAGCAGCGCTTTCAGCGGCTTGGCGGTGGACCGAAGGTGCATGTCGACGTGCGCGTGGTGTCATCGACCAGCCACGATCTACAGAAGGAAATGACCTCCGGACGCTTGCGCGAGGATCTGTTTCATCGGCTCAACGTGGTGCCGATCAAGGTGCCCGGGCTGTCGGAGCGGCGCGAGGACGTCCCTGAGCTCGTGCGCTATTTCGTCCAAGTCATCTCGGTCGCCTCCGGCCTTCCGCCGCGGCGCATCGGCGAGGACGCAATGGCCGTGCTGCAATCGCACGACTGGCCCGGCAACGTTCGCCAGCTTCGCAACAATATCGAACGGCTGATGATTCTCGTCGGCGGCGATCCGGAGACCATCATCACTGCCGAGATGCTGCCGGAGGAGATCATTTCGCCAGTCCCTTTATCGCCCAACGGGGCGGGGGGTGAGCATCTGATGTCGCTGCCCTTGCGCGACGCGCGGGAGATTTTCGAGCGCGAATATCTGCTCGCCCAGGTCAACCAATTCGGCGGCAATATCTCGCGAACGGCCGAGTTTGTCGGCATGGAGCGGTCGGCGCTACACCGCAAACTGCGGGCTCTCGGCGTCAATTCCAATGAAAGGAGCCCGGCCTTGCGCTAGAGTGGGGCGGGGAAGTCTTATCAATCAGCCCTCTTGCTAGATTGCCTATCAATCGCGTCTAATGCGTCAGGCTGAGCCGGGCGGGGAACGATTCCGGCGACACTAGAAGAGGCGTAAGCGTTGACCAAAGGGACGGGGAAGCCCATGGCGACTGAGCGCACGCAGTCACTTCAAGACACTTTTCTCAATCATGTTCGCAAGAACAAGACACCGCTGACGATCTTCCTAGTGAATGGCGTGAAGCTCCAGGGGGTCGTAACCTGGTTCGACAATTTCTGCGTATTACTGCGTCGTGACGGCCATTCGCAGCTCGTCTACAAGCATGCCATCTCGACCATCATGCCGGGTCAGCCCATTCAGCTTGCGGACATCACCGAAGCGGAAGGTGCCGCTGAGTAATTGCGTCCGACCGATCCGCGAGAGCTGAAGCGTAAGAAGGAGCGGACCCGGCGCGAGGCCGGACACGCGCGCGGGCGTGGACGCACCAAGGCGGTTGTCCTGGCGCCGGTTCTTGGTAGCAAGCAGAGCGCGCGCGGCGCGAAGAGCCGCAACACTTCCGCGCGCTCGCCGCAGGCGCGTCTCGACGAGGCGGTCGGACTTGCCGCGGCCATCGATCTCGACGTCAAGGCGAGCGGTCTCGTGCCGGTGCCCAATCCGCGGCCGGCGACGCTGTTCGGCTCCGGCAAGGTCGAGGAGTTTGCCGGGCTCATACGCGCCGAGGAGGCCGAGCTCGTCATCGTCGATCATCCGCTCACGCCCGTCCAGCAACGCAACCTCGAAACCGCGTGGGACGCCAAGGTGCTCGACCGCACCGGCCTGATCCTCGAGATTTTCGGCAGGCGCGCGCGGACGCGGGAAGGACGCCTCCAGGTCGAGCTCGCCCATCTCGTCTATCAGAAGAGCCGGCTGGTCAGGTCGTGGACGCATCTTGAGCGGCAGCGCGGCGGCTTCGGCTTTCTCGGCGGCCCCGGCGAAACGCAGATCGAGACCGACCGGCGGCTGATCGGCGAGCGCATCGACGTCATCCGCAAGGAGCTCGAGCAGGTGAAGCGGACGCGCTCCCTGCACCGGAAATCGCGCGAGCGCGTGCCCTATCCGTCAGCCGCGTTGGTCGGCTACACCAATGCCGGAAAATCGACGCTGTTCAACGCGCTGACGGGCGCCAAGGTGCCGGCCGAGGACACTCTGTTTGCCACGCTCGATCCGACCATCCGCGCGCTGCCGCTTCCCGGCGGCTCCAAGGCCGTGCTGTCCGACACCGTCGGCTTCATCTCTGATCTGCCGACCACGCTGATCGCCGCCTTCCGCGCCACGCTCGAGGAGGTGCTCCAGGCCGACCTCATCCTGCATGTGCGCGACATCGCCGATGTCGCGAGCGCGAGCCAGCGCGAGGACGTGAACGCCGTGCTCGCCGAGCTCGGCATCGAGGCTGAAGGCGAGCCCGACCGGGTGATGGAGGTTTGGAACAAGGCCGATCTGCTCGATGCGGCCGCACTGAAGCGCATCGAGAAGGAGTCGAAGGGGGCGGGCACAGTGCTCGTCTCAGCGGTGACCGGCTACGGGATCAAGATGCTGCTCGCCGAGATCGAGCGCAGGCTCAATCGCGCGCGCGACACGCTCATGATCGCGCTGAAGCCCGAGGAGGGCGCACTGTCGAACTGGATCCACGAGAATTGCGAGGTCATCGCGCGCGAGGATCTGGGCGAGGGGGTCACCGCCTTGCATATCCGCATCGCCCCCGAGAAGCGTGACAGGCTCGCCCGCCTCGCCGGTCCGGCGCGGCTTAAGGGTGCAGCGGAATAGTCACTCTTTCCGCTCGGCGGCCTTGGCTTCGTCCCAGAGCTGATCCATCTCTTCGAGCGTGGCGTCCTCGCAAGCCCGCTTGTCCTTGGCGAGCGCCGCCTCGATGCTCCTGAAGCGCCGCACGAACTTGGCATTGGCATCGCGCAGTGCTGCTTCCGGATCGACCTTGAGATGCCGCGCGAGATTGACCATCACGAACAGAAGATCGCCGAACTCCTCCTTGACCCGCTTCGCCTGCTCGCTGTCGTCGCCGTGACTCTCGATCGCTTCCTTCAACTCGGCCATCTCTTCCTCGGCCTTGGCGAGAACCGGAGCGAGACTCGGCCAGTCGAAGCCAACCTTGGCCGCGCGCTTCTGCAGCTTGACCGCGCGCGTCAGCGAAGGCAGCGCAAGCGGCACGTCGTCGAGATGCGAGACGGGGACCCCACCGCCGCGCTCCGCCTTCTCCTCGTCCTTGACGCGCTCCCAAGCCCCAGACGAGAGGAATGCATCGCGCAACTTGGGATCGGCGAACACGTGCGGGTGCCGGCGGATCATCTTGCGCGTAATGGCATCGACCACGTCGGCGAAGCCGAACAGCGACTGCTCCGCCGCCATCTGCGCGTGGTAGACGACCTGGAGCAGGAGGTCGCCGAGCTCATCCTCGAGCCCGCCGACATCCTCGCGCGCGATCGCGTCGGCGACCTCGTAAGCTTCCTCGATGGTGTAGGGGGCGATCGTCACGAAGCTCTGCTTCACGTCCCACGGACACCCCGAAACAGGATCGCGCAGACGCGCCATGACAGCGAGCAGATCGTCGAGCGTGTGCTTCTTGTCGCGGCCATCAGCCATGACGCGGCACCAACCATAGGGCGCCAGAACACCGCGCTGGTACCCGATATTCAGTCGTGGAACCAATGGGATAGCGGCGCAGAGCCATTTTCGGCCCCACATCCGAGATTCGCATAAGGTATATTATGGAAAATTTATGGATGGCTCGATTGGCGGCACCAATCACGCTCAGCGCTTCTCGTAATGATCGCTGATCAGACGGTCGAGCAGCCTGACGCCGAAGCCCGATCCCCAGCTCCGGTTGATCTCGCTGTCGACCGACGACATGGCCGTGCCGGCGATGTCGAGATGCGCCCACGGCGTGCCATCTTTGATGAAGCGCTGAAGGAACTGCGCAGCGGAGATCGACCCGCCCCACTTCCCCCCGGTGTTCTTCATGTCGGCGACCTTCGAGTCGATCATCTTGTCGTATTTCGGTCCGAGCGGCAGCCGCCACAATCTCTCGCCGGTGACGTTGCCGGCATCCACCAGCCAGTCGGAAAGCTCGTTGCTGTTGCTGAACAGCCCGGCATGCTCCTTACCGAGCGCGACCATCACCGCGCCGGTCAGCGTCGCGAGATTGACGATCGCCTTCGGCTTGAAACGCTCCTGCGCGTACCAGAGGCAATCGGCGAGCACCATGCGACCCTCGGCGTCGGTGTTCAGCACCTCGATGGTCTGCCCTGACATTGCCGTCACCACGTCGCCCGGACGCTGCGCCCGCCCGCTCGGCATGTTCTCGACGAGACCGATGATGCCGATGGCGTTGACCTTGGCCTTGCGCTCGGCGAGCGCCTGCATCAGCCCGACCACGCACGCCGCGCCCGCCATGTCGCCCTTCATGTCCTCCATGCCGGCGGCGGGCTTCAGCGAGATGCCGCCGGCGTCGAAGGTGACGCCCTTGCCGACCAGAGCGATCGGCTCGCCGCCCTTGGGGCCGGCACCGCGCCATTGCATGACGACGACGTGGCTCGGCTTCTCGCTGCCCTGCCCGACGGCGAGCAGCGCGCCCATGCCGAGTCTCTGCAACGCTTTCAACCCCAGCACCTCGACCTGCACGCCGACCTTGGTGAGCTCTTTCGCACGCGCCGCGAATTCGGCCGGGCCGAGCACGTTGGCGGGCTCGTTGACGAGATCACGCGCGAGCGTGACGCCATCGAAAATCGCCCGCGCCGCGACGAACGCCTGGTTTGCCGCTTTCGGATCGTCGCAATGCACCACGATCTTTTTCAGCGTGCGATCGTTCGTATCGGCAGAAGCGGCGCCGTTCTTTTTCTTCGGCTTGGTCTTGTACTTCTTGAACTTGTAGCCGCGCAGCAATGCGCCGAGCGCGAAGCTCGCGGCGTCGGCGCCGGTCACCTTGCCGTCGGCGCTCTCGAGGAAGACATGCGCCGTCGGCGCCTCCTTGCCGGTGAGAAGTCCGCGCACGCTGCCGCCGAGATTGAGCCAGTCCTCCTGGCCAAAGGACGCGGTCTTGTCGACGCCGGCGAGAATGACTCGCGCGAACTTCAATCCTTGCGGCGCGATCAGATCGACGAACTGGTCCTTCTTGCCCTTGAACCCGGTGATCTCGGCTGCCTTGGCGAGCAGCCCCTTCGACCTCTTGTCGAGATCCTGGGCGGCCTGGGTGAGCTTCGGCCCCTCCCCGGCGAACACCACCGCCACGCCATCGGCGGGCGCGCTCTTGGTGGCAAAGGACAAGGCGGTCTGATCGCTCACGGGCAAACTCCTTCGGGTCCCTTCACCGTCAAATTTGGAGCAATTGACCGGGGAATCGCGCGGGCGGCAAAATCGGCACCGGGCGATCACTGGTGCAGTTTTGCAACAGCGGCGGGGAATGTGAGTGACCTAGGTAAATGTTGCGCGCGGCGAAAGCAAGCCATTCGAAAAAGCCGAAATTCCGCCATGTTAGACTGATGGGAATCGTGTTTGGCTCCAGCAGGTTGGCATTTCCCAATAAGCAAACAGAAGCCTGTCGGCTGGGGACCAAATGGGGGACTTCGCGAAACGGCCATGACGCTATTCGGCCGCTACATGTTCAAGCAGGTGGCGAACGCTTTCTTCGTCATCTTGCTTACGCTTACGTCAGTCGTCTGGCTGGCTACCGCGTTGAAAGAGCTCAACTTAATCACATCGCAAGGTCAGGGCTTCCTGCTGTTCTTGCAGATGACCATGCTGAGCCTGCCGAGCCTCATCGCGCTCATCGCCCCAAACGCTATGCTGATGGCCGCGCTGTACACGCTCGATCGCATGAATGGCGACAGCGAGCTGATCGTGATGACCGCCTCCGGCGCGCCGGTGTGGCGCATCGGCTCCTCCCTGCTCCTGATGTCCGGCCTGGTCTGTCTCGGCATCTTCCTCGCCAACGTTTTCGTCACCCCTGCGAGCATGCGCGAGCTGCGCACTTTCGTGACCCAGGTCCGTGCCGACCTGATCTCGCAAGTGCTTCAGCCAGGCCGATTTTCGAGCCCCGAGGGCGGGCTGACCTTCCATATCCGCGACCGCAGCCCGAACGGCGACCTGCTCGGCCTGCTGGTTCACGACGAGCGCGACCCTAAGCAGGTGATGAGCTACCTCGCCGAGCGCGGGCGCATCATCAGCAACGATGAGGGTTCCTACCTCGTGATGTTCGATGGCTACGTCCAAAGATTTAATGAGCAGGATGTCAGTAAAGCCGTTCGGATTATCGCCTTCGACCAAAATATGCTCGACCTTTCCGAGTTCGCTCCGCAAGATGACGACGATAAAGAGCTTAGGCCTCGTGAGCGCTATATTGGTGAACTCATCTATCCAGATCCGAAGGACAAGGCCGCCCTGGCGGCCGCCGGGCAGATGCGCTCTGAGCTGAATGAGCGGCTTTCCACGCCACTCTATCCCATCGCTTTCGTGTTCATCGCTATCGCCCTTTTAGGCCATGCCCGGACCACCAGAGAGAGCCGCTGGGGCCAAATTTTGCTGGCGTTCGGCATTGCCGTGGGGCTCAGGGTTGCAGGCCTGACGGCGGGCAACCTAGTGGCCATGAACCCGTGGGCCACACCCCTCGTGTATATTATTCCGGTGGGGGCGATTCTATTTGCGGCCTACATGGCCCACGCTAGAATGTCGCCAGAGCTGCGGTCCAAGCTCAGCTTCGAACTTAAGTTCAAGCCAAAAAACATAAAACTTTGGGCCAGAGGGATCAGAGCGAAGTGAAAGCGCAGATGCCAGGCATCAGTGCAGGTTGGACCCTTGCGCGCTATTTTTCCGCGCGGTTCTTCCTCGCCATGATGGCGATGTTCCTGGTCTGTTGCGTCCTCATTTTCTTCGTCGATTTCATCGAGATGCTGCGCCGCGCGGGCAATTATGCGGGCGACATTCCGGGCTTCCTGCTCGCCTGGATCACGCTGCTTCGCCTCCCCTCCTTCTCCGAACTCGTGCTTCCCTTCGCCGTGCTGATCGGCAGCATCGGCATCTTCCTCATGCTGAGCCGCTCCTCCGAGCTCGTGGTGCTGCGCGCCGCCGGAATCTCGGTGTGGCAGTTCACCCTGCCGGCGATGGTCGTCGCCTTCCTGCTCGGGATCGTATTCGTGCTGATCTACAATCCGATCGCCGCGGTCGCGCGCGGCCAAGCCGAGAGCCTCTACGCCGTCGCCTTCGGCAAGGATCAGTCGCTGCTCACCGCCAACAAGAACGCCGGCGCTTGGCTGCGCGAGGATGGCACCGACGGTCCGACCGTGATCCATGCCGCCGACGTTCTGAACCAGGGTCTCGAGCTGAACGGCGTCAGCGCGTTCCAATACGATCGCGACCATGGCTTGACCGAGCGCATCGAGGCGAAGCGCGCGAGGCTGAAAGAGGGACGCTGGGAGCTCGAAGATGCCTGGGTGAGCGCCGTCGGCCAGGAGCCCGAGCTCTACAAGCGCTATCTGCTCAGCACCTATCTCACCCCGACCCAAGTGCGCGACAGCCTCGGCACGGTTTTGTCGATCTCGTTCTGGGATCTGCCTAACTTCATCGAGATCGCCGAGCGCGCCGGGCTTCCCGCCACGCAATATCGCGTGCAGTACCAGCTGCTGTTGTCGCGTCCGTTTTTGCTCGTGACCATGGTGCTGATCGCCGCCACCTGTTCGCTAAAGGGCTTCCGCTTCGGCAACGTGCAGATTAACGCCATCATCGGCCTCGCCTGCGGCTTTGGCTTCTTCGTGTTTTCGGAAATGTCGCGCAACTTCGCCATGGCTGGATTGACTTCGGCGGTGGCTGCGGCCTGGGTCCCGGTGATCATCGCGGCGTCGATCGCGCTGACCGTGCTCTTGTACAAAGAGGACGGCTGATGCTGCGCACGGGGGACAAAGAGCTGAGATCGCGCCGGGCCCTGCCCGGCTTCGCCGCGTCTATGGGGCGGTCGCCGCACGCCTCGCGCTGGCCGCTGTCCGCCTGGGTTTTCGCCTGCTTCCTCGCCCTGCTATCGCCCTGGCAGCCGGCCTTTGGCCAGGCGCAGACCGGCCTCGAGCAGATCCTCGCACCGCCCAAGATCGACGCGGCCGATCCGATGCTGCTGCAGGCCGACCAGATGGTCTACGACAACGAGAACTCCAAGATCACGGCCAAGGGCAATGTCGAGGTCTATTACGGCAACTACACGCTGCTGTCCGACAGCATCGTGTACGACCGCAATACCAACACGCTGACCGCTTTTGGCAATGTCCGCATCAAGGATCCCGACGGCGCGGTGATCACTGCGGACCACATCACGCTGACCGATGACTTCCGCGACGGATTTATCGACGCGTTGCGGCTCGTCACCAAGGACGACACGCGC
The DNA here is from genome assembly GCA_963820005.1 of uncultured Alphaproteobacteria bacterium. Classification (GTDB taxonomy): domain Bacteria; phylum Pseudomonadota; class Alphaproteobacteria; order Rhizobiales; family Methyloligellaceae; genus Methyloceanibacter. Next base: position 108,404 of record CAWFYQ010000006.1, read on the forward strand.
ATCGTCGCCCAGTCGGCCTCACGCGAGGCCGGCAACGTTACGGTGTTCCAGAAGGGCTGGTTCACACCTTGCAAAGTCTGCGAGGACCATCCGGACCGTGCGCCGGCGTGGCGCATCAGGGCGAACGAGATCATTCATCGCAAAGACCAGGCGACGCTCACCTACAAGAACGCGTTCTTCGACTTCTTTGGCGTGCCCGTGCTGTGGGTGCCGTACTTCCAGAGCGCCGACCCGACGGTGAAGCGCAAGTCCGGCTTCCTCATGCCGAGCTACAGCCACTCCGATGAGCTCGGCACTGTGGTGCAGATTCCGTACTACTTCGCGCTGTCGGACCATTACGACTTCACCTTCGCGCCGATGGTCACCGAGAAGGCGGGAACAGTGCTGATCGGCAATTGGCGGCAGCGCACCGGGAGCGGCGGCTACAGCGTCGAGCTCGCCGGCGTGTGGAACAATCCGGACGATCCGAGCAGCCCCGCCAATCAGGACTTCCGCGGCAGCGTCAGAACCCAGGGCAAGTTCGCGCTCGATCCGTATTACAGCTGGGGGTGGGACGTCATCGGCGAGTCCGACGAGACGTTCCGCCGCTTCTACAATCTCGACTCGCGGTTGAAGACGGATCGCGTCTCGCAGATCTATCTCGAAGGCCTGCATGACCGGAACTACATCTCGACCCGTTTCTACGACACGCAGAGCCTGCTGTTCACCGACGAGCCGTTCTCGGAGGCGACGGTCTATCCGATCGTCGACTACGACTACATCGTCAACAAGCCGATCCTCGGCGGCGAGCTCAGCTTCAACTCGAACGCGATGGCCTTCAGCAGTAAGGACGGTATCGACGACCAACGGGCGATCGTCGAGGCCAATTGGCGGCGGCAGATGATCGACGGCATCGGTCAAGTCTACACGCCGTTCGCGCAGCTGCGCGGCGACGTCTACAATGTCAGCGGCGTGGACAATACCGAGCTCAACGGTTCCGAGGATCTCGTCACCCAGGAGCCGCACGACGGCGGCGTGGTGCGCGGCACCGCAGTAGCGGGCTTCGATTATCGCTATCCGTTCGTCGCCACCACCGGTTCGATCACGCACGTGTTCGAACCGATCGGGCAGATCATCGCCAGACCCGAACTCGATGGGCAATCAGCAGGACATCCCGAACGAGGACGCGCTCAGCCTCGTGTTCGACGACACACTGTTGTTCGACATCGACAAGTTCTCCGGTTACGACCGGGTCGAGACCGGCACGCGCGCCAATGTCGGCTTCCAATACACCGCTCAGCTCGCCTCCGGCGCTTATGCCCGCGGCGTGTTCGGCCAGAGCTATCAGATCGCCGGGCAGAACGAGTACGACACCGACTTCTACCGCTCGGCCGGCCTCGCCACCGACGATTCGGACTTCGTCAGCGGCCTGTACGTCCAGGCTTCGTCCTATATCGGCTTCTCTGCCCAGTCGCGTTTCGACCACGACACGTTCGACATAAAGCGCACCGACCTCTCCACCAGCGCCCACTATGGCCCGGGCCAGGTGCGGGTGAACTATGCCGATGTGACCTCAGAGCCCGGGCTTGCTCTCGGGCAGCCACGCGAGGAAATCTTGGCTGCCGGCGTGCTCGCGCTCACCACCGACTGGTCGCTGCTCGGCAATATCCGCTACGACCTCGCGACCGATCAGACCATCACCGATGGTCTTGGTGTGCAGTACCAGAACGATTGCTTGACGGCGAGCGTGACCTATCAGCGGTCCTTCATCCAGGATCAGGACATCAAGCCCGATCAGCGCTTCCTGCTGAACTTGGCGCTGAAATATCTCGGCAGCTATTCCCTCGCGACCCAGGCCGATTACGGCGCGTTCGGCGCCGACGGCTCCGACACCAACCGCTAGGGATGATGGGACACATGTCAGAGCGCAGTCGCGCCCCCGGCCATCTCGCTCTCGTCACGGCGAAGCCCGTGACGGCCGCCACTCTGTTCTGTGTCGCTTCGGTGATCGTGGCGCTCGTGCTCCTGCTTGCTTTGCCGAAAGGCCCCGACCGCGCCTCCGCGCAGGAGCTGTCGATCAAGGTGCTGGTCAACGACGAGCCGATCTCCGATTACGACATCGATCAGCGCACCCGCTTTCTCGCCATCACCACTCAGCGGCAGCCCTCGCCCGAGCTGAAGAAGGAAGCAACCGACCTCCTGATCGACGAGCGACTGCAAACCCAGCAGGCGCGCAAGCTCGGCGTCACTCCGGATGACGAGGACATGATGCGCATCCTCGAGGACATGGCGTCGAAGAACAATCTCTCCGTCGACGGACTGACGACCGCGCTCGGCAAGGCCGGCGTCGGCGTCAAGACGCTCAAGGATCGGATTCGGGCGCAGCTCGCTTGGCAGGGCGTGGTGCGGGCGAAATTCCGGCATGAGGTGCAGGTCGGCGATGTCGAGGTCGACAAGGCGCTGTCCGAAGCCGGCGCCAGCGGCGGCACCGAGGCCGCCGCTGCCCCCTCGCTCCAGCTCCGCCAGGTGTCGTTCCAATTTCCGGCGGGCGCCGATCAAAGGACCATCGCCTCGCGGCTCGCCGCCGCCGAGGCATTGCGCGCGCGCTTCGACAATTGCGCCAACATCGCCGATCTCGCCAAGGGCATCGAAGGCGCGAGCGTGAAGTCTCTTGCCGACCAGCAGCCCACCTCGCTGGTGCAGCCGGCGCGGCTCCTGGTGATGTCGGCCAAGGTCGGTCAAATGACGCCGCCGACGCTCACTCAGTCCGCCGTCGAGGTTTACGCGGTCTGCGGCAAGCGCACGGTGCGGGGCGACGACAAGGTCCGCGAGGAGATCCAGCGCAAGCTGATGAACACTGAGATGATGATCCGCGCCGAGCGGTTGCTGCGCGATCTCCGCGCCGACGCCTTCATCGAATATCGCTAGAGCGGCCGGTTTGTGCTAGCCGAACGGCATGGAACATGCCGAACGTCCACTCGCGCTCACCCTTGGCGATCCCGCCGGGATCGGGCCCGACATCACCCTGCTCGCCTGGTTGGCGCGCGGGCACGAGGCGATTCCGCCTTTCGTGCTGCTGGGTGACCCCGCCGTGCTCGACGAGCGCGCCGAAGCGCTCGGGTTACGAGTTCCGATCGCCACCATCGCCGAGGCCGAAGCCGCCGAAGGCCGCTTCGCCGAGGAGCTTCCCGTTCTGCCGATCCCGGTCGCCGGAACGGTCGTCGCCGGCAAGCCCGACCCGGCCGCGGTCCCGGCCGTGCAGCAGTCGATCGTTGCGGCGGTGCGTCTCGTCAAAGCCGGTGAGGCGCGCGCCGTGGTCACCAACCCGATCAGCAAGGCCATGCTCTATCGCGGCGGCTTCGCCTTTCCGGGGCACACTGAATATCTCGCCTCGCTCGCCGCCGACGACGGCAAGGTCCCGCATCCGGTGATGATGCTCGCAGCCGGCCAGTTGCGCGTCGTGCCGGTCACCATCCACATCCCGCTTAAGGACGTCCCGGACGCATTGAGCAAGACACTGCTGCTCGCCACCATCGAGATCGCGGACGCCGACCTTCGCCGTTATTTCGGCATCGCGCGACCGCGTCTCGCCGTGACCGGTCTCAATCCGCATGCCGGCGAGGACGGCGGCCTAGGCCACGAGGAGATCGATGTCATTGCGCCGGCGATCGAAGCGGCGCGGGCGAAGGGGCTCGACGTGACCGGTCCGCATCCCGCCGACACGCTGTTTCACGACGCCGCGCGCGCCAGCTACGACGTCGCCATCTGCATGTATCACGACCAGGCTCTGGTGCCGTTCAAGACGCTCGCCTTCGCCGACGGCGTCAACGTCACGCTCGGCCTCCCCTTCATTCGTACCTCGCCCGATCACGGCACGGCGTTCGCCATCGCCGGAACCGGCAAAGCGAGCCCGCGCAGCCTGATCGAGGCGCTTCGCCTGGCCGACGCCATGAGCCGCGCCGGCGAGGGGCGCGCGTGACCACGCCGGACGGATTGCCGCCGCTTCGCGAGGTGATCCGGGCCTCCGGTCTCTCGGCCAAGAAGAGCCTCGGCCAGAACTTCCTGCTGGATCTCAATTTGACGCGGCGTATCGCCCGCGCCGCGGGCCCTCTCGAAGGCGCAACCATCGTCGAGGTCGGCCCCGGCCCAGGCGGCCTCACCCGCGCATTGCTGATCGAGGGCGCTTCGCGTGTCGTCGCCGTCGAGAAAGACGAGCGCTGTCTGCCCGCACTGCACGACATCGCCGCGCTCTATCCGGACCGGCTCGACATCGTCGCCGCCGATGCGCGGGAGGTCGACTACGCCGCGCTCCGCCTTCCCGCGCCTGCCCGCATCGTCGCCAACCTGCCCTATAGCGTCGGCACGCCGCTGCTCATCGGCTGGCTCAAGACCGATCCCTGGCCGCCTTGGTTCGACCGGCTCGTGCTGATGTTCCAGCGCGAGGTGGCGGAGCGCATCGTCGCCAAGCCGAGGACCAAGGATTACGGGCGGCTCGCCGTACTTTGTCAGTGGCGCACGCGCCCGCGCATTCTGTTCACCATCCCGGCTGAGGCATTCACCCCGCGCCCCAAGGTGGACTCTGCCCTGGTCGAGCTCGTTCCCCGGGATGCGCCCGAGCCTGCGTGTGATGTCGAGCGGCTCGAGCGCGTCACAGCGGCGGCGTTCGGCCAAAGACGCAAAATGCTCCGTTCCTCGCTCCGCCAGCTCACCCCCGACAGCGAGACATTGCTCGAACGCCTCGGGATCGAACCGACGGCCCGCGCCGAAGAGCTCGGTGTCGGAGAGTTCTGTCGCATTGCCAACGCGCTGCTATAGCGCGGCGAGCAGGCCCTGCACGAAATCCTGGAGCCCGGTCAGCCGCGTGCGGCGCAGCCGCTCGGCGGCGAGGATAGCGCGCACCGCTGCCACCGAGCGGTCGATGTCGTAATTAACGACGACGTACTCGTATTCGCGCCAGTGCTGGATCTCGTTGCTCGCGCCGCGCATGCGTCGCGACACCACCTCATCAGAATCCTCCGCCCGGGTCTTCAGCCTGTCTTCGAGCGCCTCCGCCGATGGCGGCAGGATGAAGACCGAGACAACGTCGCCGGCTGCGGCCTTGCGCAAGGTCTCGGCGCCCTGCCAGTCGACATCGAACAGAACGTCGCGACCCTCAAGCAGCGCCCGCTCGACCGGCGCCCGCGTCGTCCCGTAATAATTGTCGAACACCACCGCCCATTCGAGGAACGCGCTCTCGTCGCGCATCCGGGCGAAGGTGTCCTTATCGACGAAATGATAATCATTGCCGTCGGTCTCGCCTTTGCGTTTCGCGCGCGTGGTATGGGATACCGACAAAGCGATGTCCTTGTCGTTGCCGAGGAGCCGTTGGGAGATCGTCGTCTTGCCGGCCCCCGACGGCGACGACAGCACCAGCATCAGCCCTCTGCGGGCGATCGTCTCCATCGCGCCTCACTCGATGTTCTGGACCTGCTCGCGCAACTGATCGATTACCGTCTTGAGCTCGAGCCCGGTCCGGCCGATCTCGATGTCGGAGGCCTTCGAGCACAGCGTGTTCGCCTCGCGATTGAACTCCTGCGCCAGGAACTCGAACTTGCGCCCGACCGGCTGATCGGCGCCGACCAGCTCATTGGCGGCGGCCACATGCGCGCGCAAACGGTCGAGCTCCTCCTGGATGTCGGCCTTGGCGGCGAGCAGCAGAGCCTCCTGATGCAGCCGTTCGGGGTCGAGCGTGGAGGTTCCTTCGGTGAGCCGGGCGATCTGCTCGGCGAGACGCGCGGCGATCGCCTGCGGCTGGCGGGCTTGCGCATTCGCCGCGCGCTCGACCAGGCTGCCGATGGTGCTGAGCTGTTTCTCGATCACCCGCTCGAGCCGCAATCCTTCGGCCCCGCGCGCCACCACCAGCTCATCAAGCGTGCCCGCTAGCCCAGCGATCAGCGCATGGAACAGAGCGGCTTGAGCCTCCTCGCTCTCCTCGGCCTCGACCGCCTCGACCACGCCGCGCATGCCGAGCAGCGTGTCGAGCCGCGCCGATTTCAGCTTGGTTAGGGCTTTCGCTCGGTCCGCCACCTCGCGCGCCTCGGCGAGCGCCGCCTCGTTCAGGCGGATCTCGGTTTGGCGCCCCTCTCGCCTAACGGCGAGATTGACGGTGCAATTGCCGCGCGCGAGCTTCTCCTGACAAAGGTTCCGTGCCTTGATCTCGAGCGCCTCGAAGCCTGACGGGAGGCGCAGGCGAAGATCGAGGTTGCGCCCGTTGACGCTGCGCGCCTCCCAAGACCAACTCGTCTCTGCGTGCACGCCGTCGACGCGGGCGAAGCCAGTCATGCTTTTCAGGGTCATGGCGCGACGGGCCTTACCGGGAGGGAGCCTGCTCGGCGGCTTTTATAGCCGAGTCGGGAGCGTTGCGGGCGTGAAGCTGAAAACATGATCCGGAAAAAGTGGCAACCGGCTTTCCGAAAAAGATCATGCTCCACCAAAAAGGCTAGAACGAAATCTAGCGCTTGGGATTGCGCAAGGGCTTGGGCACCGCCTCGCCCTTGGCCGTGGTTGGCGCCTGTGCCGCAGGCGGAGCGCCGTCAGCGGCGCCGGTCATCGCCTCGGGATCGGCGAAAGCGCCCGGCATGTCGGCGGCGACGGTTCCCGCCGCGCCGGTCTCGTCTGGGGCAAGGGCTGGAGTAGCGGCACCCTTGGCAACGGGAACGGCGCTCGCCGCCTCGGCTTCGCCGGTCGTACCGGCAGCGGCTGCTGCTGCCGCCGCGGCGGCGGCTTCTTGAGCTTGCTTCGCGCGGATCTCGCGCTCGACCAGCCGCCACTTGGCGACATTCCGGTTGTGGTCTTCGAGCGTGGCTGCGAACACGTGCCCGCCTTTGCCGTCGGCGACGAAATAGAGGTCTTTGGTCTTGGCAGGCTTCAGCACGGCCTCGATCGCGGCGCGGCCTGGACAGGCGATTGGCGTCGGTGGCAAGCCATTGATTTTGTACGTGTTATACTTCGTGTCGCGATCGAGCTCGTCCTGCTGGATGGGATGGTCGAGCACGCCCTTTCCGCCCACGATCCCGTAGATGATGGTCGGATCGGACTGGAGCCGCATGTTCTTCCGCAGGCGGTTCTGGAACACGCTCGCGATGTGCGGGCGCTCGTCGGCGCGCCCGGTTTCCTTCTCGACGATCGAGGCGAGGATCAGCGCCTCCTCGGGCGTCTGTACGACGATGCCCTCGTCACGCTGCTCCCAAATCTTGGCGAGGAACTTGGCCTGCGCCGCCTGCATACGCTCGACGATCTCCTGGCGCGTGTCGTCGCGGCCGAACTTATAGGTATCGGGAAGCAGGCTGCCCTCAGGCGGAATCTCGGCGATGTCGCCGTGGAGATCGGGATTGGCCCTGATCTTATCGACGATCTGCTGCGTGGTCAGGCCCTCGGCCGCCGTCACCTTGTGCTCGATCGATTTACCCTCGACGAGCGTATCGAGCACCTCGCGCATCGTCGCGTTCTTGCGGAATTCGTACTCGCCGGCCTTCACGTTCCCCTTGCCCCTGAGATACTTGAAATAAAGGATGCTGGTCATGAAGATCGGCCGATCGTCGATCACGCCTTCCCGCTCGAGCCGCTCCGACATCGCGCTCACCCCCTCGCCCTTCGGCACGGCAAACACCAACGAGGTGGCGAGCGGCCCGGGCTGGTCGAACTGCACCCTGACGAAGTAATAGAGAGCGGCCGCAAGGGCCGCCATGATGAAGACAAGAACTCACCAGCCCGTCGAGAAAACTTAGGAAGGGATGGTGGCGCTCCTCCGGCGGCTCGCGGTCGGGCAGCGAGGGCGGACGCATCGGCTCCAGCGTCTCGGTCGGGCTGCGCGGCGCCAGAGCGACCTGCTGCCGGCCAGGAGGGGTGGCCGTAACGAGTTCCCTATTGTCGTTGGCCGTCGACGGAATGTCCCTGGTCAAAGACATCGCTGATAAGCCCCGCGAATTACTCTAACCACTTGAAGTCGAAATATGGCGAAAGGGAGGTTCGCGGCCGCGCGCTGCACGTCGCGATCAAGCGGCGTAGCGGCGCATGATCAGCGAGGCGTTGGTGCCGCCAAAGCCGAACGAATTCGAGAGCACCGTGTCGATGGTGCGACGCCGCGCCTGGTGCGGCACGAGGTCGATTGCCGTCGCCACCGAGGGATTGTCGAGATTCAGCGTCGGCGGGGCGAGGTTGTCGCGGATAGCCAGCACCGAGAAGATCGCCTCGACCGCGCCGGCCGCACCGAGCAGATGGCCGATCGCCGATTTGGTGGAGGACATCGACACCTTGCCGGCGGCGTTGCCGAACAGCCGCTCGACCGCGGCAAGCTCGATCTCATCGCCCATCGGCGTCGAGGTGCCGTGCGCGTTGATATAGTCGATGTCGGCGGGCTCGATGCCGGCGCGCTTCACCGCCGCCGTCATGCAGCGATAGGCGCCGTCGCCGTCGACGGCCGGCGCGGTGATGTGGAAAGCATCGCCCGACAGTCCGTAACCAATGATCTCGGCATAGATTTTCGCGCCCCTCGCCTTGGCGTGCTCGAGCTCCTCGACCACCACGACGCCGGCGCCCTCGCCCATGACGAAACCGTCGCGGTCACGGTCATAGGGGCGCGACGCGCGGTCGGGCTGCTCGTTGAAATTGGTCGACAGCGCGCGGCAGGCGGCGAAGCCAGCGATCGCCAGGCGGCATACCGGCGACTCGCTGCCGCCGGCTAGCATCACATCAGCATCGCCGAGCGCGACCAGCCGCGAGGCATCGCCAATCGCATGCGCCCCCGTCGAGCAGGCGGTAACCACCGCATGGTTCGGACCTTTCAGCCCATGCTCGATCGAGACATAACCGGCCGCGAGGTTGATCAGGCGTCCCGGGATGAAGAACGGGCTCACGCGGCGCGGGCCCTTTTCGGCGAACAGGAGCGAGGTCTTCTCGATGCCCTGAAGGCCGCCGATGCCCGAGCCAATCAGCACGCCGGTGCGGATTTGGTCCTCATAGGCGGTTGGCTTCCAGCCCGCGTCCTGCAGCGCCTGGGTCGCGGCGCCCATTGCGTAGATAATGAAGTCGTCGACCTTGCGCTGCTCCTTCGGCTCCATCCAGTCGGTCGGATTGAACGTGCCGTCGCTGCCATCACCATGCGGCACCTGGCAGGCGATCTGGCAGGAGAGGTCGGCAACCTCGAAGCTCTCGATGCGGCGGGCGGCGTTCTTGCCGGAGGTCAGGCGTTCCCACACGAGCTCATGGCCGCAGCCGAGCGGCGAGACGAGACCCAAGCCTGTAATGACGACACGTCGCATCGCGCTTTTGCCGTGATCCTCGCGGGAGCTGCGGGAACTGCTGTCGAGCCGCTAAGGCCAAGATTGTCACGACATGGGGCGGCTCGAAAGCGCCCGCGGCGGAGTCGCGTCAAGCGGCAGTATTCTTCTCCAGGAACTTGATGGCGTCGCCGACGGTCAGAATGGTCTCAGCCGCATCGTCGGGAATCTCGCAGCCAAACTCTTCCTCGAACGCCATAACCAGCTCGACGGTGTCGAGGCTGTCGGCTCCGAGGTCGTCGATGAAGCTCGCGTTGTCGGTGACCTTGTCGGCCTCAACCCCGAGATGCTCCACTACGATTTTCTTTACGCGCTCCGAGATATCGCTCATTTCCGCCTCACCGTCCCTTACTACCTGTCCCTAGGCCTCGCAGATGTCCCCCCGAGCTTGCGGCGCAAGGCCAAACACACCCCCGAGCGGTAAGTTTATGAGGGTTGATCGCGGTGGGGCTAGCTTTTGTCAAGCCCCCACGGAGCGGCCGTTTCCGTAGCATAATTTATAAGAGGATGCCAGGAGCCCTCATTGCGGGAAAACTGCTTGCCAGAATTGCTGAAGTCTTTGCTCGAAGTCTTTGCCCTATTGAGCTTACATCATCACCATCCCGCCGTTGATATGCATTGTTTCGCCAGTGACATACCCGGCCTCGTCGCTGGCGAGGAACACCACCGCCGCCGCCACATCCTCGGGCTTGCCGAACTTTTGGGCTGGGATGGCGGCGGCAATAGCCTCGGTTTGCTTCGGCGTCAAGGCGTTGGTCATGGGCGTCGAGATGAACCCCGGCGCGATGCAATTGGCGGTGATGCCGCGGGATGACACCTCCCGCGCCAACGATTTGGTCATGCCAACCAGCCCGGCCTTGGACGCGGCGTAGTTCGGCTGGCCCGGATTGCCGAGAACGCCGGAAATGGAGGCGATATTGACGATCCGACCCGCACGTCGGCGCATCATGTTGCGCAGGATGTAGCGGGTGAGAATGAACACCGAGGTGAGGTTGACGGCGATGACGTCGTCCCACTCCTCGTCCTTCATGCGCATGAACAGATTATCGTGGGTGATGCCGGCATTGTTGACCAGGATGTCAACTTGGCCGAGCGCCTTCTCGGCCTCTTCGCCAAGCTTGGTCACGGCGGCTCGGTCGCGAAGATCGCAAGGCAGCACGAACACGCGGCTGCCGAGCTCGGCCGCGAGCGCGTCGAGCTTCTCCTTATTTGTGCCGGAGATGGCGACGGTAGCGCCTTGCGCGTGCAGCGCCTTGGCGATCGCCCCGCCAATCCCACCCGACGCCCCGGTGACGAGCGCGCCCTTGCCCTTGAGGTCGAACATCATGACTATCCTTTTTCTAAGCGCTCAACGCTTCCGCTGCCGCTTCGAGCTCATCCGGCGTGCCGACACTCCTTGCCTCGATCCCGTCGAAGCGCCGCGCGATGCCCGTGAGCACGCGCCCCGCCCCGATCTCATAGACCGTGCTCGCTCCATTTGCCTTGAGAAACAGCATCGTCTCGCGCCAGCGCACCATGCCCGTCACCTGCTCGACGAGCCGCGCCCTGATCGCCTCTGGGTCTGAGATCGGACTGGCGAGCACGTTGGCGATGAGCGGAACCGCCGGCGTCTTGATCTCGACCGATTGCAGCGCGCGCCGCATCACCTCTGCCGCCGGCTTCATCAAGGCGCAATGGAACGGCGCGCTCACCGGCAGCAGCACGGCGCGGCGCGCACCGAATTTCGGGGCGAGCACTACGGCACGCTCGATCGCTTCCTTGGCGCCTGAGATCACCACCTGGCCCGGCGCATTGTCGTTGGCGGCCTCGCAGACCTGGCCGTCGGCGGCGGCCTTGGCGAGCTCCTGCGCGTGCTCGAGATCGGCGCCGAGCAGCGCGGCCATCGCCCCCTGCCCAACCGGCACCGCCTCCTGCATCGCGCGACCGCGAATCTTGAGCAGCCGCGCCGTGTCGGCGACGCTGAGCGCGCTCGCCGCGGCAAGCGCGGAATATTCGCCGAGCGAATGGCCCGCCACGTAAACCACGCGGTCCTCGAGCTGCACGCCCTTGGTCTCGCCGAGCACCCTGATCGCCGCGAGCGACACCGCCATCAAAGCGGGCTGCGCGTTCTCGGTGAGGATGAGCTCGCCCTCCGGCCCTTCCCACATCAGCCGCGACAAATCCTGCCCGAGCGCCTCGTCGATCTCGGCGAACACTGCGCGCGCGGCCGGGTAAGCCTTGGCGAGCTCGGCCCCCATGCCGACAGCCTGGCTCCCTTGACCCGGGAAGATGAAGGCGATGCTCATACGAGGGACGGCTTTGAAAGACGTGGTTGGAAAGCCCGGCCAAAGACACTGTTTCAATCTTTTATGTCAAGCGAGGCCGAAACCGGCACGCCAACTCCGGAGCTGACCCGCGTCAGCCGCGCGGAAAAGTCACGCGTACGCCAAATCGTGCGTGCTAGAAGGGTCTTCGCCATAAGACCGGCACGAAACGATCGTGCCTAAGGGAGAATTCGCCATGAACCGCGTGAAGCTTGTCGGCGCCTTTGCCGCAATCGCAATCCTGACCGGGACCGTGCCGCTCCTTGCCGCGCCGTTGACCTGGCCGTGGAAGGACAAGACCCCATCGGATCCCGCGCTCGTGCAGCTCTCGAGCGTCGAGGACGTGACGGTCGCCATCAACAAATCCGATCCGCCGACCGTGACGATCACCGTGTCCGCCTCGGCACCGACCCCGAACTTCACCGAGCTCCAGCTCACCCCGCGGGTCGGCGATCGCAACGACCTTATTTTCGCCTTCGATGCCAAGGGCCGTCCGCCGCAGGACTTCAACACCCAGGTCATCACCCCGGTCAATTTCACCGCCGAGTATAGCGGCGCGCCGATCGAGAAGGTCGGCGTGATCGAGGTATACACCCAGTCGAACTGCAAGGCGTTCTCGGTCAAGGATAACAAGACGGTCGAGTGCAGCTCGCAGTCGGTGCCGCAGCAATAGGTTGAGCCCCTCGCCGGCCTTGCAAAGCCTGCGCGAAGTCTTATAAGACGGCCCACAAGCAACCGTTCCGGTCGGAGGCTGAACGGAGGACTGCGCCAGGCAATCGGCGCGGCAGGCTCGAAGGAGCCGCCCTCCAGTGTCTCCGCTCTCAAGGGTCTCTTGGGCCTTTCCTTCTAAAGCGCCCATGCGAGGCTTAGCGCCGGAACAACGACGAAGGAAAGGCGATCCATGGCTCTTTACGAGCATGTTTTCCTGGCGCGCCAGGATATCTCGACCCAGCAGGTCGAAGCCCTTGTACAGAGCTTCCGTACCATCCTCGAGGAGAATGGCGGCTCGATCGGCAAGGCCGAATATTGGGGGCTCAAGTCCCTCTCTTACCGCATCAAGAAGAACCGCAAGGCGCATTACGAGCTCCTGAACATCGACGCGCCGCATGCGGCCGTCTCCGAGCTTGAGCGGCAGATGCGGCTCTCGACGGATATCATCCGCTTCCTGACCGTCCGGGTTGACGAGCACGAGGCCGGCGCTTCGGCGATGATGCGCCGATCCGACCGCGACGATCGCGACGGCCGTGGCGATAGAGGCGACCGAGGTGATCGTGGCGACCGCGGAGACCGCGGCGATCGTGGTGGACGCTACGGCGGTGGTGGTGGTGGCGGTGGCGGCAGACGCGATTTCCGCGACCGTGACCGCGATCATGCGCCCCGCGAGGCGCGCGGGCCGATCGACGCTCCGGCCAGCACGCCCGAAGGCGGGGAGGTTTCCTGATGAGCATGACCCAAGTCCAGGCCCGCCGCCCATTCTACCGGCGCCGCAAGACCTGCCCGTTCTCCGGCGATAAGGCGCCTAAGATCGACTACAAGGACGTGAAGCTGTTGCAGCGTTACGTGTCCGAGCGCGGCAAGATGGTCCCGAGCCGGATCACCGCCGTGTCGGCCAAGAAGCAGCGGGAGCTCGCCCGCGCCATCAAGCGCGCGCGCTTCCTAGGCCTTCTGCCTTATCTGATTCAGTAGACGAGAGGCGCCCCGAACTTCGGGGTACCCAGCAAAGTTGGGGTGGGACATGACCCACCCCTAACCGCTCTTGTAAGGAGCCGGGACAGCGACAAATGCCGACACCACTTCTCATCGGCGCGGGCGCGGGCCTCGTTTCGGCGGCCTTGTTCGGCTCGGCCGCAACCGCCACCGCTCTCGCCGGCGTGCTGTTCTATCTCGCGCCGCTGCCGCTCTGCCTGGCGGGGCTCGGCTGGGGCGGCAAGGCGGCTCTGGTCGCGGCGCTCGCCGGAACCGTCGTGATCGCGGCGAGCTTGGGCCCGGCGACAGCTGCCATCTTCGCACTCTCGATCGGGGCGCCGACCGCGCTCCTCTCCCATCTTGTGCTGCTGTCGCGCCCTGCCCCGACCCCGCAAGGACAGGCCATGAATGCGGTCGAATGGTATCCGGCCGGCCGCATCGTCGGCTGGGCCGCGTTGATGGCCGGCGCGCTGGCGGCGATCCTCGTGCTCATCCTCGGCTACGACCAGGATTCTTACCGCGAAATGATCCGCCAGATGCTCGAGCACAGCTCACTGAAGGAGCTCGACCGCGACGGCACGCTGTTCACCGAGGAGACCATCACCAGCCTTTCGGCCATGATCGCCCGCGCGCTGCCGGCGGCCTTCGCCATCGTCTGGCTCACCATCACGCTATTCAATCTGTGGATGGCGGGCCTGATCGTCGACGCCTCGGGGCGCGCGCTGAGGCCGTGGCCCGACCTTCATGCGCTCGAGCTGCCGAATGCGCTCGTGCTGATCTTCGCCGCCGCCCTGCTCGCATCCTTCATTCCGGGGCTGCCGGGGCTGGTCGCCACCGGGCTCGCCGGCGCGCTCTTGTTCGCTTACGTGCTGCAAGGACTTGCGGTGATCCACGTCTATAGCCGGGGCGTGCCCTTGCGCGCACTCCTGCTCGCCGCCGTCTATCTCGGAATTTTGCTGCTGGGCTGGGTTGCAATAGCCGTCGCCATTCTCGGCCTCGGTGAGCCTTTGTTTCGCTTGCGCGAGCGCGGGCAGCCACCCCCGACCGGCGGAACCATCTGACGCAACGAACTAGGACAAACGATAGGAGTGTCACACCATGCAAGTCATCCTGCTCGAGCGCATCGGGCGCCTCGGCCAAATGGGCGATGTCGTCAACGTCAAGGACGGCTTTGCCCGCAACTTTCTCCTGCCGCAAGGCAAGGCGCTCCGCGCCACCGAAGCCAATCGCAAGCGCTTCGAGCGCGATCGGTCGCAGCTCGAGGCCCGCGATCTCGAGCTGAAATCAGAGGCACAAGGCGTGTCGGGCAAGCTCGACGGCAAAAGCTTCATCGTCATTCGCCAGGCGGGCGACACCGGGCAGCTCTACGGCTCGGTCTCGACCCGCGACATCGCCACGGCGGTGACCGAGGGCGGCTTCTCCGTCGAGCGCCGCCAGGTGCTGCTCGACCGGCCGATCAAGACATTGGGTGTACATGACGTCCGCGTCGCGCTCCACGCCGAGGTCGTGCCGCATGTCAGCATCAATGTCGCCCGCTCAGCCGACGAGGCCGAGCGCCAGGCGCGAGGCGAGGCGGTCACCGCCAAAGCCTTGAGCGACGCCCAGGAGGAGGCAGAGGACGCCAAGCGCGCCGCCGAGGGCTTGTTCGAGGACGGCGCCTCGCCCGAGGAAGGCGAAGCTGAATCCGAGGACGTCGAGACCGAGTAGACATCGAGCAGCCATGACTTGTCATGGGCCGGATAGGTCCCGGTCCATGACAGCTGCGTGTCTCTCCTGTGGGCGCTTGGACGATGTCCCAGTTGTCCACAGACCTCCCGGCTGGCGAGCCGAACCGTTTTGGTTACTCTTGAGTCATGAGCGCACTGATTCGATCCGTCGGCCCCGAGACGCCGGTTTTCCGCGCGCAGCCGCATAATCTCGAAGCCGAGCAAGCCCTTCTCGGCGCGATCCTCGTCAACAACGAGGCGATCGACCGCGTCTCGAGTTTCCTGAAGCCCACGCATTTCTTTGACGCACTGCACGGGCGGCTTTATGAGGCGGCCTCCAAGCTGATCCTTGGCGGCAAACGCGCGACGCCGATCACGCTCAAGACCTTCTTCCAGGCAGCCGAGCCGGTCGGCGAGCTGACCGTTCCGCAATATCTCGGGCGGCTCGCCGCCAACGCCACCACCATCATCAACGCCGAGGACTACGGGCGCACGGTCTACGACCTCGCCATTCGCCGCCAACTGATCGGCATCGGCGAGACAATGGTCAACACCGCTTTCGATTCGCCGATCGATGCCGAGCCGGCGGTGCAGATCGAGGACGCCGAGCAGAAGCTCTACGAGCTGGCCGAGACCGGCAAATACGGCTCAGGCTTCGAGCCGTTCTCCTCGGCCCTGACCGACGCCATCGACATGGCCGCCAACGCCTATCGGCGCGACGGCGGCCTGTCGGGCCTCGCCACCGGGTTTAGCGATCTCGATCATCGCATGGGCGGGCTGCAGCCGTCCGACCTGATCATCATCGCCGGACGCCCGTCGATGGGTAAGACCGCACTCGCCACCAACATCGCCTATCACGTGGCCAAGACGTATCGTCGCGACGGCGGCAGCGACAACGCCGTCGACGGCGCGGTCGTCGGCTTCTTCTCGCTGGAAATGTCGTCAGAGCAGCTCGCCACCCGCATCATCGCCGAGCAAGCCTACATTCCGTCCGAGCGTATCCGCCGCGGCCGCATCGATTCCGACGAGTTCGACCGCATCGTCGAGGTGTCGCAGGAGCTCCAGAACCTGCCTCTTTATATCGACCAGACCGGCGGCATCACCGTGGCCCAACTCGCCGCGCGCGCGCGACGGCTGAAGCGCCAGCGGAGCTTAGGCTTCATCGTCGTCGACTATCTTCAGCTGCTTTCAGGCTCATCCAGGCGCGCCGCGGAGGGCCGCGTGCAGGAGGTCTCGGAGATCACCACCGGGCTGAAAGCGCTCGCCAAAGAGCTCCACGTGCCGGTCCTTGCCCTCTCCCAGCTCTCCCGCCAGGTCGAGCAGCGCGAGGATAAACGCCCGCAACTCTCGGATTTGCGCGAATCCGGCTCGATCGAGCAGGACGCCGATGTGGTGTTGTTCGTGTTCCGCCAGGAATATTATCTGGAGCGTAGCCAACCCCGCGAGAACACCGAAGAGCACAGGCAGTGGCAGGAAGAGATGAACGCGGTCACCGGCAAGGCGGAGGTGATCATCGGCAAGCAGCGGCACGGCCCGACCGGGACGGTGCAGCTCCAGTTCACGCCCGAATTCACGCGGTTCGGCAATCTCGCCGCGGCGGAGCGGATGCCGGAGCGGCGGGAGTGACGGGCGGCCGCCCGGCACCAGCCAAGTCGCACCACCCGAGCGAAGATGCGGTAGAGACCGCGATCCTCACCATCGATCTCGACGCGCTGATCGCCAATTACCGGCGCTTGCGCGAGCTTGCCGGCGCGGCCGAATGCGCCGCGGTGGTCAAGGCCGACGCTTACGGGCTCGGCATGGCTGAAGCGGCCCCGGCGCTCCGACGCGAAGGCTGCAAGACCTTCTTCGTGGCGACGCCCGGCGAGGCCAAGGCGCTGCGCAAGCTCCTGCCCGACGCCATCATCTATGTCCTGGCGGGGCTGATGCCCGGCACGGCCGGTGCACTCCGCGAGCACAATCTTCGCCCGGTGCTGAACAGCACCGCCGAGATCAGGGAATGGGCCGCGTTGTCGGCGAGCGTCGGCGAGGCACTCCCTTGCGCGGTTCATATCGATAGCGGCATGAACCGGCTCGGCCTGTCAGCGGCAGAGGTCGAAACGGTAGCGGCAGCCCGCGATCTCTGGTCGGCGTTGACGCTCTCTCTGGTGATGAGCCACCTCGCCTGCGCCGACGAGCCCGAGCACCCGAAGAACGAGGTGCAGCGCAAGACCTTCGACCGTCTCCGCGCGCTTCTGCCCAAGGCGATCGCGAGCCTCGCCAACTCGGCCGGCATCCTGCTCGGCCGCGCCTATGCTTACGATCTGGTGCGGCCCGGCATCGCGCTCTACGGCGGCAAGCCTCAGCGCCTCGGCAAACATGATTTCGCACCCGTCGTGCATCTCAAGGGCCGCATCCTCCAGGTGCGCGACGTCCCCGCCGGAGAGACAGTCGGCTACGGCGCGACGCGGACTCTTGAGCGGCCCTCGCGCGTCGCCATCGTATCGGTCGGCTATGCCGACGGCTTCTTCCGCTCGCTCTCGGCCAAGGATGGCGAGGCCGGACTCGTCGCCTATGCGAGCGGCCACGCCGCGCCGATCTTGGGGCGCGTGTCGATGGACCTGATCACCGTCGATGTTACCGGCGTGCCGGAGGCAGCCTCCCGCCGCGGCGAGTGGGTCGAGCTGATCGGACCTAACGTGCCGGCGCAGACGCTCGCCCATCATGCCGGCACCATCGACTACGAGGTGCTGACCAATCTCGGCACCCGCGCCTTCCGTAGATACATTGGCGGCTAGCATTCCATGGCCAAGACCTCCAGGGCATTTGTCTGTCAGGCCTGCGGCGCGGTGACCGCCCGCTGGTCGGGCAAATGCGGCTCGTGCGGCGAGTGGAACTCGATCGTCGAGGAAACGGCGCCCTCCGGCTCCCCTGCCCTGATCGCCATCAAGGGCGGCAAGGGCCGGGGCGGCTCAGGCAGGCTCGCATCGTTCGAGACGCTTGCCGAGGCGACGCTCGACGCGCCGCGGCTGCAAACCGGAATCGCCGAGTTCGACCGCGTGCTCGGCGGCGGCCTCGTGCCGGGATCGGCCGTGCTGGTCGGCGGCGACCCCGGCATCGGCAAGTCGACGCTCCTGCTCGACGCGGCAGCCAAACTCTCAACGACCGGCGCGGGCGTGGTCTATCTCTCGGGCGAGGAGGCGACCGCACAGGTGCGCATGCGCGCCAAGCGCTTGGGACTCGAGCAGGCGCCGGTCGCGCTCGGCACCGAGACCAATCTCGCCAATATCATCGCGACGCTCGCGAGCTCGGCACCCCCTGCCCTCGTCGTCATCGATTCGGTGCAGACGCTGTGGTCGGAGAGCATCGAGGCCGCGCCCGGCACCATCTCCCAGCTGCGCGGCTGCGCGTCCGCTCTGATCAGCCACGCCAAGAGCAGCGGCTCGACGCTGGTGCTGGTCGGCCATGTCACCAAGGACGGGCAGATCGCCGGGCCCAAGGTCATCGAGCACATGGTCGACACCGTGCTCTATTTCGAGAGCTTGAGTGGCCACCAATTCCGCATCCTGCGCGCGGTGAAGAATCGCTTCGGCCCGACCGACGAGATCGGCGTATTCGAGATGCGCTATGAGGGGCTCAAGGAAGTCGACAATCCTTCCGCGCTGTTCCTGAGCGACCGCGATCGCGGCGCGCCGGGCACCGCCGTGTTCGCCGGCATGGAGGGCACGCGTCCGATTCTCGTTGAGATACAGGCCCTGGTCGGACCTTCGGCGCTCGGCACGCCGCGCCGTGCCGTGGTCGGCTGGGACACGAATCGCCTCGCCATGCTGATCGCCGTGCTCGAGGCGCGCTGCGGGGTGAGGCTCGCCGGCCACGACGTCTATCTAAATGTCGCGGGGGGGCTCAGGCTGAATGAGCCGGCCGCCGATCTCGCCGCGGCGGCGGCGCTCCTCTCCTCCTTCACCGGACGCCCCGCACCCGAGGACACCGTCTATTTCGGCGAGGTCAGCCTGACCGGTGCGATCAGAGCCGTTGGCCATATGGATCAGAGGCTTAAGGAGGCGGCCAAGCTCGGCTTCGCCCGCGCCGCCGTGCCCGCCGCCGCCGGCGCGAGACAGACTCAGGCGCAAGGCCTGCGGCTCCAGGCGATGTCGCAATTGGACGAGCTCGTGGCCTGGTTCGGCGCCCCGTCCGCCGACTAGGGCAAGGCGCCGCCGTGCTGCCCAAAAAAAGCCCTGCGACAATCACGCGGACGGCGCGGCTCGGTTATTGCGCGAGCCCGCCCATTCGTGCTTCATCGCCGGGAATCGTGATAGTGTCCGCTCGCTCGTCGGAGGAGCCCTCGCGCCATGCCAATTTCCTGGCTCGATATCATTCTGATCGTCATCATGCTCATCTCGGGCTTCCTCGCCATGGTGCGCGGCTTCACGCGCGAGGTGCTGTCGGTCTTCTCCTGGGCCGTCGCCGCCGTCGCCGCCCTCTATCTCACCCCCAAATATTGGGAAGTGCTCCAGCCTTATATCGACAAGCCGAGCATCGCCCAGATGGTGTTCGCCGCCGGCGTCTTCGTCGTCACGCTGATCGTGGTGAGCCTGATCACCTTCCGCATCTCCGACAAGGTTCTGGACAGCCGGGTCGGCGCGCTCGACCGCACCCTCGGCTTCGTCTTCGGCCTGGCGCGCGGCTTCCTGCTGGTCGCCATCGTCTTCATTCTGTTCACCGCGCTCGCGCGCGACCAACCGGAATGGGTGCGCAACGCACGCTCCTACCCCATCCTCCAGCAGACCCAGGTCGCCATCGAATCCCTGCTGCCGATGAACCCCGAGCAATATTTGCCGAGCCATGACGGGCAGCAGCAGGGGGGAACGCAGCCCGAAACACAACCCGAAGGCCAGCAGCCACCTGAAGCGCCCGCAGAAAGCGCTCCTGCCGCGCCCGGTCAGAAATCGTGAGGAACGCGTATTAGTAAGGAGAGCGTAACGGTCCCTTGGCATTGAAGCGCTTCTCAGGGCGCCTATTTACTTGAAGGAGGCGGTCGCCCGTGACAGAGCAAATCGACATTAACGATCCCGACTTGAGCTGGCTCCAAGAGGACCGGCTCCATGAGGAATGCGGGGTCTTCGGTATCTTCAATCACCCCGACGCCGCGGCGTTGACCGCGCTCGGTCTGCACGCTCTCCAGCATCGTGGCCAGGAGGCCGCCGGCATCGTCAGCTTCGACGGCGCCCATTTCCACACCGAGCGCCGTGTCGGGCTGGTTGGCGATCATTTCACCTCGCGTCCGGTGATCGAGCGGCTCAAGGGCGACGTGGCAATCGGCCATGTCCGCTATTCGACTTGCGGCGATCCCGTGCTGCGCAACGTGCAGCCGCTGTTCGTCGATCTCGACTCGGGCGGCTTCGCCCTTGCCCATAACGGCAACCTCACCAATGCGCTCACCTTGCGTGACTGGCTCATCAAGAAGGGCGCCATCTGTCAATCGACCACCGACACCGAGGTGATCCTGCATCTCGTGGCGCGGAGCGAGAAACGTCGCTTCGTCGAGAAGTTCATCGAAGCCCTGCTCCAGGTCGAGGGCGCTTACGCTTTTGTCGGCCTCACCAACAAGAAGATGGTCGGCGCGCGCGATCCCTACGGCATCAGGCCGCTGGTGCTCGGCAAACTCGGCGATGCCTGGGTGCTGGCGTCCGAGACCTGCGCGCTCGATATCATCGGCGCGGAGTTCGTGCGCGAGGTCGAGAACGGCGAGGTGGTCGTGATCTCCCGTGAAGGGATCGAGAGCCATCGCTTCGTGCCCAAATACCCGGCGCGACTCTGCATCTTCGAATACATCTATTTCTCGCGGCCCGACTCGATCGTCGGCGGCCGCTCGGTCTACGAGGTGCGCAAGGAGATGGGCCGGCAACTGGCGCGCGAGGCGCGGGCCGACGCCGACGTGGTCATCCCCATCCCCAACTCAGGCGTGCCGGCGGCGATCGGCTATTCGCAAGAATCCGGGCTCCCCTTCGAATACGGCATCATCCGCAATCACTATGTCGGCCGCACCTTCATCGAGCCCGAGCAGCGCATCAGACAACTCGGCGTCAAGCTGAAGCACAGCGCCAATGAGGGCCAGGTCAAGGGCAAGCGTATCGTGCTGATCGACGACAGCGTGGTGCGCGGCACCACCTCGGTGAAGATCGTGCAGATGATGCGCGAGGCTGGCGCTAAGGAAGTGCATATGCGCATTTCGAGCCCGCCCATCACCCATCCCGATTTCTACGGCATCGACACGCCGGACCAGGACAAGCTGCTAGCCGCCAATCGCACGCTGGAAGAGATGCGCGTGTTCATCGGCGCCGACTCGCTCGCCTTCCTTTCGGTCGAAGGCATCTACAAGGCCATGGGCTATGAAGGCCGCGACGCCGCCCATCCGCAATTCACCGACCATTGCTTTACCGGCGAATATCCGACCCGGCTTAGAGACCGCGAAGGCCCGCCACAGCAGAAGCAGCTCTCCTTCCTCGCCGAGGTCGGCTAGGAGCTTAGGGGGATCGCACACTCCTCGAGGCCGTCGGCAATGCCACCCCCGAAGCAACATGGGGAACATTGACGTTGAGCGCTCGGCGTCCTGCTGCAACAATGCGGTAATGACATCGGTCGACGAGATCGTCCGGCAATACGATGGGCGTATGCAGAAGCATCATGCGCTTTTCGATCTCGCCGATCCGCATGACCGCGCGCGATCAGCCACCACGCTTACCGACCTCTATTTCACCCTGATGAGCGCTTCGAACCCGTCTCTGTTCATCGAAGCTGGCGCCCGCGACGCTTCCGTCTCCTTCCGCGCGCGAGGGGTTCTTCCCAATGCGCGCATCGTCGCCTTCGAGCCGAGCCCCTATAATTTAGAGCATTATCGCCAGCACTTTGATTACGCAGGCAGCCGCATCGACTACACACCATTGGCGCTCGCCGAGGCGGCAGGCGAGCTTTCCTTCTTCATCCGCAAATCGGTCGACGGCATGGAGCTGCCTCTGGTGATCGGCCAAAACTCACTTCTCAAGCGCACTGCTCCGAACACGATCTATGAAGAAGCGAAAGTACAGGTCGTCCGCCTTGACGACTACTTCGCGCCCGACGAGACCGAGCATTGCTGTCTCTGGGTAGACGTTGAGGGCTCAACTGGCCGAGTCCTATCGGGAGCCGAACGCGTGCTCGGCCAGGTGCAATTCGTCATGGTCGAGGTCGAGGACAGCCCCCTCTGGGAAGATCAATGGCTCTCCGGCCGGGTGCTCGAGTTTCTGTCGCGTTTTGGTCTGGTCCCGGTCGCGCGGGACTTCGAATGGTGGCCGCCTCAATACAACGTGGTCTGCATCCGCGACCGTCTGCTCATGCGGCCGGATCTGCGATCGATAATCGAGCTCTTCTACTCGAGCCTCGCCACGGCCCGATCGCCCTCCGTCGCTCCAGCGCCGCCGCCGGCGCCCGCTAGACCGGAGAAGCGCCCGCTTTGGCGGCGTTTTCGCTCGCGGGTCGGCCGCGCGCTTCCGCCTCGCTTAGCCGCTGCCATTTCTTCGTTGCTGGGCCTGCGATAAACCGGAAGATGCCCGCACACCGTCTCAAGGATCGCATCGCGCTCGTTACCGGGGCGTCGCGCGGCATCGGCCGCGCCGTGGCGCTGACCTTTGCCCGCGAAGGCGCGCATGTGCTGCTGGTCGCCCGCGCGCGCAAGGCGCTCGACGAGGTCGACGATGCGATCAGGGAGAGCGGCGGCAAGGCCACGCTCATTCCCCTCAACCTGACCGACGGCAAGCGGATCGATGCGCTGGGGCCGACGCTCTACGAGCGTTTCGGCAGGCTCGACGTGCTGGTCGGCAACGCCGCCATTCTGGGGCGGCTCTCGCCCCTCACCCACGTCCCGTCGGAGCATTGGGAGCGCGTGCTCGCCACCAACCTGACCGCCAACTGGCGGTTGATCCGCACGCTCGATCCCCTGCTCCGCCGCTCCGATGCGGGGCGCGTGATCTTCGTCACCTCGAGCGTGGCGGAGACCGCGAAAGCCTATTGGGCGCCCTACTCGGTGTCCAAGGCCGCGCTCGAGACCCTGGCCAGGACCTATGCCAACGAGACCGCCGACAGCGCGATCAAGGTCAATCTCATCGACCCCGGCGCGACCGCCACCCGCATGCGCGCCGAAGCTTATCCAGGGGAGGATCAGGCGGAATTGCGCACGCCCGAGCAGGTCGCCGAGGCCTTCGTCGAGCTCGCATTGCCGTCCTTCATGAAGACCGGCGAGGTCGTTGAGGCTTGATCGGCCACATAGTTCGAGAGGGACTTTTCGGGTCTTCCTTACCATGAGGAGCTAACGCCTCATCCCGAGGAATAGCCGAAGGCCGCGTCTGCGAGGCTACCCCTCTCACTCCTCGACCTCGAGCACCATGCCGTCATAGGCCGGCTCGACGCCCGGCGGCAGCTCCGCCGCAAGCGTCGCGTAATCGAGATCGATATGCATATGAGTGAGGACGGCGCGCTTCGGCTTAAGCTTGTCGATCCACGAAAGCGCCTCGCCGACCGAGAAATGGCTTGGATGCGGCGTATAGCGGAGCGCATCGAGGATCCACACGTCGAGCCCCTGCAGATGGGCAAGCAACTCCTCGGGCAGATCGCTCACATCGGGCGAATAGGCAAGGGAGCCGAAGCGGAAGCCGAGTGTCTCGCCGCGCCCGTGGATCTGCCGGAACGCGAGTGCATCGATCGCACCGCCCGGCCCCACGATATGCACGGTATCGCCGGATGCTATTTCGTGGCCGACCAGGACCGCTGGATATTCACTGCCCGAAGGCGTCTCGAAGCAATAGTCGAAGCGCTGGCGCAGCATCTGCAGGGTCGCACGGTCACAATGGGTCTCGACGCGGCGATGCCCGTTATAGGCGACGACGCGAAGATCGTCGATGCCGTGCGTGTGGTCGGCGTGGTCGTGGGTGTAAAGCACCCCGTCGAGCAGGCCGACGCCCGCGTCGAGCAGCTGGTCGCGGCAGTCCGGCGGCGTGTCGACCAGGACATTGGTCACGCCCTCATCCCCCTCGCGCTGCACGAGCAGCGAGCAGCGCCTCCGCCGGTTCTTAGGATTGGCGGAGTCGCAAGCACCCCAGACATCGCCGATGCGCGGAACGCCGCCTGACGGACCGGTGCCGAGAATGGTGACCTTCAAACTCATGCGGCGCTTTGCGGCACGTCGAGGCGCGGGCGCGGCACTTTCCTGAACAAGCGGAAGAAATTCTCGCTCGTGGTGCGCGCCATGTCGGCCTGGCTGACGCCGCGCAAGGCTGCAAGTCGCGCGGCGGTATGGGCGACGAAGGCTGGCTCGTTGGACCTGCCCCGCATCGGCTCAGGCGCAAGATAAGGCGCATCGGTCTCGATCAGCAACCGGTCATAGGGAATGGCGAGCGCAATGTCGCGCAAGGCATCGGCGCTCTTGAAGGTGACGACACCGGAGAACGAGACATAGCCGCCGAGCGCAAGCCCGGCTCGCGCAAGTTCCGGACCGCTCGTGAAGCAATGCAGCACGAAGGGAAACGCGCCCTTCTCGGTCTCCTCCTCCAGCATGCGGGCGATGTCGGCATCGGCCTCGCGGGCATGGATGACGAGCGGCAGACCGGTCGCGCGCGCGGCGGCGATATGCGTGCGGAAGCTCTTCTTCTGCATGTCGCGCGGACTGTTGTCGTAGTGATAGTCCAGACCCGCCTCGCCGATCGCCACAACCTTGGGATGGCGCGATAGCTCGACAAGTTCCTCGACCATGATGTCGGGCTCCTCGGCGGCGTGATGCGGATGAGTGCCGACCGAGCAGAACACGTTATCGTGGGCTTCGGCGATAGCCCGGAGCGCGGTAAATTTGCGCGACCTTGGTCGAGATGGTAAGCATCAGCCCGACACCGGCCCCGCGCGCGCGCGCCAGCACGCCGTCGAGATCGGTCTCGAGCTCGGGAAAATCGAGATGGCAGTGGCTGTCGATGAGCATTGGAAGATGTCAAAAATTTAATGGTCTTTAGCTGCTCGATTGTTACGACAATGGTGTCGCGCACTATCTGTAGCATATAGACTGACGGGGCAAGATTGCGAGGAGAGCAAATGCCGATACCTGTTTCTATCCTCAACTGCCGTCTCGTTGCTGGAGTGTTGGCTGGCCTGTTCCTTACGCTTGCTCCGGCTCCAGTCGAGGCCGGCTGCAGCAAGAGCGTTGTTCTCTACAACGCTTCATGGTGCGGCTACTGCAAACAGGTCAGGGCCATCCTTGCACGCAATCAGATCGGCTACACCGCTCTCGATGCGACGACGCCCGAGGTCCAAGCCATCATGCGCAAGCGGTTCGGCGACACCGCGGTCCCCCGCACCGTGATCGGCGGCGTCGTGGTCGAAGGTGTCGACGAGGCGCGCATCAAGGAGCTTTGCCGCCCAAGCGGGATCGAGCCCACGCCAATCGACGTCACGCCGCCGGATTTTCCTCTGCCTCAACATGCCGCGGAAAGACGGCTTGAGGCGGCGGCAATTTCGTCCCGGGGTTGAGCCTGCCATTGGGTCCGAGCGCCGCGAAATCGCGCGCATTGTTCGTTACGCTGAGTTGATCGAGCAGCCGGTCGGCGCTGTTCGGCATCACCGGCTGGACCAGAATGGCGATCTGGCGCGTCACCTCTGCCGTGACATACAGGATCGTGCCCATGCGCTCAGGGTTGGTCTTCTTATGGGCCCAAGGCTCCTCGCCGGCGAAATAGCGGTTGGCGTCGGCAATCAGCGCCCAGATGGTCTCGAGCGCGCGGTGAATGGCGAAATCCTCGAACGCCTCGGTGACGCGGGCGAGCGCACCGTCGGCCGATGCGAGGATGGCCCGGTCCGCCTCGGTCAGCGTGCCGGGCGCGGGCACGACACCACCGCAATTCTTGGCGACCATCGACAGCGAGCGCTGGGCGAGATTGCCGAGATCGTTGGCGAGATCGGCGTTGATGCGCTGCATGATCGCCTCGCGGCTGTAATTGCCGTCCTGGCCGAACGGCACCTCGCGCAGCAGGAAGTAGCGAATCTGATCCACGCCGAATTCCTTGGCGAGCGTAAACGGATCGACCACGTTGCCGATCGACTTCGACATCTTCTCGCCGCGGCTGTAGAGGAACCCGTGCCCGAACACCCGCTTCGGCGGCGCAACGCCGGCCGACATCAGAAAGGCCGGCCAATAGACGGCGTGGAAGCGGACGATGTCCTTGCCGATGATATGCACGTCGGCCGGCCAATAGCGCTTGAAGCTGTCTGACGTCTCGTCGGGGAAGCCGACACCGGTCAGATAATTGGTGAGCGCGTCGACCCACACATACATAATGTGCCTGGGATCGCCTGGGACGGGAATGCCCCAGTCGAACGTCGTGCGCGAGATCGACAGGTCCTGCAAGCCGCCGCGCACGAAGCTCTTCACCTCGTTCGCCCGCGTGTCGGGCCCGATAAACTCGGGATGCGCGTCGTAGTAGGCAAGCAGCCTATCTTGATAGGACGACAGCTTGAAAAAATAGCTCTCCTCCTCGACCCATTCGACCGGCGTGCCTTGCGGCGACAGCTTGCGGCCGTCGGCCGCCTCTTTCAGCTCGCTCTCGTCGTAATAGGCTTCGTCGCGCACCGAGTACCAGCCGGCATATTTGTCGAGATAGATGTCGCCGGCGGCTTGCATGCGCCGCCATAGCTCCTGGCAGGCGTGGGCGTGGCGCGCCTCGCGCGTCGAGATGAAATCGTCGTTGGAGCAATCGAGCACCCGCACCATGTCGCGGAACTTCGGCGTATTGCGGTCGGCAAGCTCGGCGGGGGTGATGCCTTGCGCCTTCGCCGTTTGCAGCATCTTGATGCCGTGCTCGTCGGTCCCCGTGAGAAAGAACACGTCGCGCCCCTGCAACCGCCGGAACCGCGCCAGAGCGTCGGTGGCGACCGCCTCATAGGCATGGCCGATATGGGGCGCATCGTTCGGGTAGGAGATGGCGGTGGTGATGTAGTAGGGGCGCGTGTCGGCCATGGCGGCTTGAATATCCTCGCGCGGGAGGATCGGCAAGCACGCTCGCTTCTGTGGCTAAACAGGCTATTCGCGCGCGAGCGCCTGGAGCCGAAACCAGGTCTCGAGCACAAGCAGGCCGCGGTCGAGATTGAGCGCGAGCGCCTCGGACCTTGCGAGCGAGATCGCCTCCCACGCTTCGGCCCAATGAGCGAGATTGCCCGGCGATACCAAACGCTTGGCGAGCGCGCGCTCTTGCTCCGTCGCCCCCTCTCCGGTCGCGCTGAAGCGGATCAGCCGCTCGATCACCCCGAGCAGGAGCGAGAGGTAAAGCTCGAGCCGCTCGGTCTCGGCCGTGCTCGACAGACTCTCGACCAGGACATGGAGGCGTGCTCCTTCAAGCTCGGGAAGAGCGGCAAAAGATTCGACGATCTCGCCGTAAAGCTCGATGCCTTCGCCCGAGATCAGCTCGAGCGCGCGCCGCACGCCGCCCTGGCTGAGCGCAAGCGCGGTGGCGAGCGTCGTGGCGTCGGCGTCGTGATCGTCGCGCACGAGCGCCGCGCCGACGGCGTTCGCCAGATCGTCATCGCCAAGAGCCGGCACGCGAAGCGTGCGGGTGCGCGAGCGGATGGTGACGGGCAGCCGTCCCTCGGCGCCGGAGATGAGCAGAAACAGCGTCCGCGGCGGCGGCTCTTCCAGCGCTTTCAGCAGAGCGTTGGCGGCATTCTGGTTGAGCTCGTCGGCGCGGTCGACGATGACGACGCGCCAGCCACCCTCGCCCGCCGTATTGCCGAGAAAGGCGCGCAAGCGCCTGACCTCATCGACGCCGATCCACTGGCCGTAGCGCTTGGTCTTATCGTTGAAGGCGCGCTTTAGCACCAGCAGATTGGGATGCGACAGCGCCGCGACCTTGCGGAACACGGCTTGCTCGCTTGCCGCGCCGTGAGCGTGTCCATCGCCCTCGGCGAGCACGATCCTCGCGAATTGATAAGCGAGCGTCGCCTTGCCGATTCCCTCGGGTCCGACCAACAGCCAGGCATGATGCATGCGCCCTGAGCTGAGCGCGTCGGTGAACTCGGCGATCGCGGCGTCGTGCCCGAACACGCGATCGACCTCGCGCGGCGAGGAAAATCCATCGAGCCGGTCAGGCTCCGCTTGCGCCATACGCTGACGTTCAGCCGCGGCGCTCATTGTCTTGTCGGACTCATGGGCTCAGACGATTGAGCACGACTTCCCAAACGTCCTCGGCGACCATCGCCTCCGGCTGGCTTGCGTCGATCACCACGCAGCGGTCGGGCTCCTCCTCGGCGATGTCGAGAAAGGCGCGGCGCACCCGCTCGTGCAGCATCAGCTCCTGGTTCTCGAAGCGGTCGGGTATTTGGCTGCCCCGCCGCTCGGCCGCGCGTGCGAGCCCTTCCTCGGCCGGAATATCGAGGATGAAAGTGATGTCGGGCAGAAGCCCGCTCAGCGTGATGCGCTCGAGCGCGCTGATGAGTCCGCGCGGCACGCCGGCGGTTGCGCCCTGATAGGCGCGCGTCGAATCGAGGAAGCGGTCGCACACCACCCATTTGCCCGACAGCAACGCGTGCCCGATGGCGTTCTCGACATGGTCGGCGCGCGCGATCGAGAACATCAAGGCTTCCGCGAACGGCCCGAACTGCCAGACCTTGCCGGACAGCAGCGCCTCGCGGATCTCCTCGGCGGCGGGCGACCCGCCCGGCTCGCGTGTGGAGTAGACTTGGCGGCCGGCGCGGGCCAAACGGTTGGCGAGGATGCCGGCCTGGGTGGACTTGCCGCCCCCCTCGCCGCCCTCGAATGTGATGAACCTGCCGGTCTCGACCGCTTCGCGCTGCATCTGATGCGTCTACAGCAGCCAGCCGAACGCGAGCACGAGCAACGAATCGAGTCCGCGCATGGCGAAGTTGCTTTGATCGATGTCGTCGCCGGCATAAAGCGGGATTTCGTTGGTCGCCGAGGATTCAGCGGAGGTGATGCGCAGCACCGCAACGCGCTCGCCCTTCTTGATCGGCGCCTTGATCGGGCCCTGATAGACGATCGACGCCGAGACCTTGCCGCTCGAGGAGACGGGCAGGATGATGTTGATGTCGCCGTCGCCGACCAGCGGCACGTAATGCTGCGTGCCGCCCCACACCAGCGCGTCGCTCACCTTCTGGCCCTGGTCGAACAGCCGGAAAGGCTTGAAGCTCTTGAAGCCCCACTCGATCAGTTTGCGCGGCTCGCCTTCGCGCTCCTGCTTCGAATTCAGCCCGTTGACGACGAGGATTAAACGCTGGTCGCCGCGCTTGGCGCTGGCCACCAGTCCATAGCCGGCCTCCTCGATGAAGCCGGTCTTGAGGCCGTCAACGCCAAGCTCGGGCGCGAAGATCAGCGGATTGCGATTGTTGAAAGTGTGCTTGTTGAAAGTGAAGGATTTCTCGCCGAAGAACGGGTAGTACTCGGGATAGGTGTAGATCAGGTAGCGGGCGAGCATGCCGAGCTCGCGCGCGGTCATCAGGTGGCCTGCGGCGGGCAGTCCCGTCGAGTTCACGAACGTCGATTTCACCAAACCGATCTCGCGCGCATATTTGGTCATCTCCTTGGCGAAGGCGTCCTCGGTGCCGGAGATGCCTTCGGCGAGGATGATCGCCGCGTCGTTGCCCGACTGAACGGAGATGCCCTGGATCAGGTCGGACACGCTCACCATGGAGTTAAGCGGCGCGAACATAGCCGAGCTTCCCGACGGCGCGCCGCCGGTCCGCCACGCATGCTCGCTCACCTTGAACTGGTCGTCGAGCTTGAGCCGGCCAGCCTTCAGCTCGCGGAACACGACCGCGAGCGTCATCAGCTTGCTCATGCTCGCCGGCGGAACGAGCGTGTCGGCATCCTTCTCGAACAGCACGAGATTGGCGTCGGCATCCATCAGCAGGGCATGCTTAGCCTTGGTCTCAAACGAGCCGGGAGGCGCTGCCGCGTCACGCGCGGCGACGGCCGCACAAGACGCGCCGACCAGGAAGACGGCGGCCGCGGCCGCGAGCTTGACCCATCTATCAAGACGCCAGGCGTGCACGGTGTGACGACGCAGAATCGAGTTGGATACGCGGGCGGCCATGGCTTGCCGATCCCTCAGCCAATATCGAGCGACTTGGGCAAAAAAGCAACTCGCGAGCCCCAGCGCCCTAGTTCTTCGCGATGATCTTGGCGCCTTGATAGCCCGCCTGGGTCACCTTGGCCAGCGCCGCTTCAGCCCCTGTCTGGTCGGCAAACGGGCCAACTCTGACGCGGAAATAAATATTTCCACCGGCCTCGATCTCGGCCATTTCAACGGGCGCGATTGCGGCGAGCGCCGCGCGGGCCCTGTCGGCGTTATCGCGGCTCTTGAACGACCCTGCCTGCACCAGCAGGCCGCCGGAGAGCCGCACCTTGGGCTTGTTTGGCGACGGCAGCGAGCCGGTCGCGGCGATTTGCGGCCCTTCAGCGGCGTGCGGGCTCGCCTGCCAATAAAGCGGAGCATCAGGCGGCACGGCTTCCGCCTCCTTCGGCGGCGAGACCGTGGTGAAGCCATTATAGGCGGCGGCGTCTTGCAGCACCGGTGCGGGAGCGGGAACGGCCGCTGCCCGCGCGGAGGCAACCGTCTTCCACGGCGTCTGCAGGTTTTCCGGGTTCTCGGCCGGCAAGCTCGCCACGGCGGGTGCCGGCGCCGCGTCGCCCTTGCGCGACTTGCCCTTGGCGGCCACCTGCATGAAGCTTTGACTTGCGAGAAATCTCTGCTCGTAATGGTCGTCGCCGTTTAGCGGCGCGCGGCCGAGATATTTCACGCGCACCAGCGCCGTGCCGTTGCCACGGAAGCCAAGCACCTCGGCTGAGCGGCGCGACAGGTCCATGATCCGGTCATTGGCGTAAGGACCGCGATCGTTGACGCGAACGACGATGGTCCGCCCATTGGCAAGATTGGTCACCTGCGCGTAGGTCGGGAGCGGCAGCGTCGGACTCGCCGCCGAGAGCCGCTCCATGTCGTAGATTTCGCCATTGGCGGTGCGGCGTCCATGAAACAGCTCGCCATACCACGACGCCTTGCCGACGTGGTTGTAGCCCGGCTCCTCGCGCGGCGTGTACCACGTGCCACCGATCTGATAGGGCTTGCCGAGCATGTAAGCGCCGCCGCCCTTCGGCACCGGCTGGCCGAGCGGGACGACGCGCTCGCCGAGACTTTCGCCCTCGCCCCGGCACCCGGCGACGAAGGCCGTCAGACTTGCGATGAGAGCAAGCGACAAGGACCAGCGGCCGCCGGCCGACAGACCCGCAAACGCACTCACGTCCCCCGCTATCGTCGCGGGCTTACGCTGACCCACCGAACCCACTTCGAGAACCCCCGTGAGGGCTGCTGAAGCACCGGAAGGCCTCGCTGGTCGCAACAGCGAAGTCCACGCAGCCGGCGCTCAATTCACTGTCGACCAAAGAGGGTTAGGAAACGATGAATCCGGCTTCGCTACCGGCATTTGCCGATCGCCTGGCGAGCCCGCTCGACCACGCGATCGAGGCTCGTGCTCGCATCGATCACCGCGAAGCTCTGCGCGCCGATGTCGTAGCCGAGCTGCTCATCGATCACCCCGGGCGTGGCGTCGGACGCATCGCCTGTCCGCGCGGCGACCCGCGCTCGCATCGCCTCGCGCGGCGCATCGAGCCAGAGCCCCGTGAATGGAACGCCGGCCTCGGCCGCGACCGCCGCGACTGCCGCGCGCTCATCTGGCCGCGCATGCACCGCATCGACGATCACCGTGCGCCCGGCGCGAAGCGCGAGCCGCGCACGCTTGCGGCAGATGGCATAAACCTCGCCCGACACGTCCGCTGCATAAGCTTGCTCCGGTAGCCTCTCCTCGGGCGCCACCCCGAACAGACGCTTCCGCTCGACGTCGCTCCTGACATGGATGGCACCGGGAAACGCGCCGATGGAGGGCGCGATGGCCCGCGCGACCGCCGACTTGCCGCTCCCCGACAATCCACCGATGGCGATCAGGCGCGGCGGATGCGCTGGCGCAAGAAAGCCGCGCGCGAGCTCGACATAGGCGCGCGCCTCCCGCCGCGCGACCTCGGCTGCGTCGTTGACCGCCTTGCCGGCACGCAACTGCTCGACCTTCGCCCTGATCGTCGCCCGCATCGAGAGAAACAGCGGCAGCGCGGCAAGGCCGAGCAGGTTGGCCGTGCTCCCCTCATCATCGAGGTAGGAATTGAGCACGGCACTGGCATGCGCGCCGAGGCCGCGCTTGCCGAGATCCATGAGCAGGAAGGCGAGATCGTAAAGCACGTCGATGGTGGCGAGAGCATCGTCGAACTCGATGGCGTCGAACAGGACGGGCTTGCCGTCGATCTCGACGATGTTGCGCAAGTGAAGATCGCCGTGGCAGTGGCGCACATAGCCTCCCCTCGCCCGCGCTTCGAGCAGCGGCGCAAGCGCGGCAAGCGCGTCACGGCTCGACTTGGCGAGCGCGTGCAACTGCTCAGACGCGATCAGATCGGCCGCTGCCGTCAACACCAGATCGTTGTCTTCGAGCACGCCAAGTAGCGGCAGCACGGCCTGCTCCGGGGTGAGACGGCGGTCGGCAGAGGCATGGAGAGCGGCGATTTCGCGGGCGAGCGCTTGCATGGCGGAAATGTCGAGCCGGCCCTCGGCGGCCATTCGGTCATAGAGCATCGCCTGATCGAACCGGCGCATGCGGAGCACCCATTCGACCACGGTTCCAGCGCCGCCAATGGCGAATTCACCGTCGGCTCCAACGGTTATCGGCACGACCTCGAGATAAAGCTGAGGCGCGGTGCGTTTGTTGATTCGAAGTTCGTTGCGGCAAGCCCATTCCCGCTTCGCCAAAGTCGAAAAATCGAGAAAATTGTAGCGCACCGCCCGTTTCACTTTATAGGCGAAGGATCCAGCAAGAAAAACGATGGAGGCGTGGGTTTCGATGCGCTCGATGGTTGCCGGCTGCTCGGCATACGCCTCGGGTAGAGCGAGGAAATTCAACACATTGGTCTGGGAGGATTGGGTTTCTGCCACGCCGTTAACCATAGCCCACGAATCGCGTGCCTACTCTGCCACAGGACCTTTGAAAATATTCAGAAAATGGCCGCCGACCCTTGCTGGCAAAGGGTTAACTGGCTAACGTCTCAGCGGGACGGGCGGGATTTGCGGGGATCAACCCGCGAGCGCCTCTCGGAAAGGCCGAGCGGTTCAGATGACGGGGTGGATGAAGTGCGCGATCGCGCTTGCGGTCGCCGCTCTAGTCGCGAGCGCGACCGCGCCGTCTATGGCTGCCGAGTCCGGCGACATCAATGCCCGCCGCGACTCCTTGCTCAAGCAGATGCTGGCGCGGCCCAACGATCTCGATCTCGCCTTCGAATATGCGACGCTCTCCTCGGAGGCCGGGGACTACGAAGGCGCCATCTCGACGCTCGAGCGCATGTTGATCTACGCGCCGAACACCCCGCGCATCCAGCTCGAGCTCGGCGTGCTCTATTACCGGATCGGCGCCTATGAAGTGGCGCGCTCCTATTTCGCGCAAGCTCTGGCCAATCCGAATATCCCGCCCGAGGTGGCCAATCAGGTGAAGCTCTACCTCTCGCAGCTCGCGCTCACCGCCGACCCGCCGCCTTTCTCCGCCACGTTCTTCTCGGCTATCCGCTGGGAAAGCAACGCGAACTCAGGCCCGGGCACGCAGAGCATCGTGCTGAACGGCATCGACTTCACCATCAACGAGCAATCCGTCGGCCATGACGGCTGGAGCGCGCTCAATATCGGCACGCTGCACTACAACTGGAATCTGAAGCAGGGCGACCGCATCGAGCTCGATGCGCTTGCCTATTCGACCGCCTATTTCGACAACCAGCTTAAGGACGTCAGCCTCGACTTCTTCGAGGCCACACTCGGTCCCAGCTTCAACTTGAAGCGCTGGGGCGCGGATAATTCCCGCGCGTTCATCTATGGCATCGCCGACCTGGCCTATCTCGGCTACGATTATTATTTCAGCGCACCGGGCGCCGGCGTGCGCTTCCTGAGCTTCGCCGCCGAGAAGAGCGTGCTCGATGCAAGGCTTGAGACGCGCGTGCGCGAGTTCAACAACACTTCGGAGCTGCCCACCAACACGCTGCGCAACGGTCCGCAGACCCGCCTCGGCGCCACCTACTCGTATTATTTGACGCCCGGCTTCGTCATCACCACGCAAGGCTATGCCCAGCGCGAGGATGTGAAGGCAGACTTTTACTCCGACTGGGAGATGGCCGTCTCCGGCGGCTTCGCCTGGACCTTCAACAATCCGCTGCGGCAGGCCCAATATCCCTGGACGTTCCAGTTCGGCGCCGGTGCGATTCGCCGAAACTATGATGACCCCGATCCGACCATCAATCCGAACGTGGCGGAAAGCGACAAGGTGTTCTGGACCCGCGGCGCCCTGGTTCTGCCGGTGGCGGAAACCTGGGCCTTGGTGCCCCAGGTCGAGTATCGCGATCAGAACTCGAATTATGATATATATAAATTCACCGATTTGACCGCCCTTCTCGGCGTCCAGAAGAGGTTCTGAGGGATGGCTAAGCCACGCGCAAATGGGCTTCGGACGCGCGTCCCTTACGGCGCAGGGGCTGTCGTCGTACTCGGGCTTACGCTCGGATTTGCCGCCTCGATCTCGCCGGCGGAGGCCGACAAAGTCGGCGTCGCCGCCGCCGTCAATCCCGATGCCTTTTCGAGCCTCAGCGGCTCTGAGCGCTCGCAGCTGAATATCGGCAAGTCCATCTTCTTCAACGAGCGGATCAACACCACCGGAAAAGGGCTGGTGCAGGTGTTGCTCATTGACGGCTCGACCTTCACCGTGGGCCCGGGCTCAGACCTCGTCATCGACAAATTCGTCTACGACCCCAACA
Organism: uncultured Alphaproteobacteria bacterium; assembly: GCA_963820005.1. Taxonomy (GTDB): domain Bacteria; phylum Pseudomonadota; class Alphaproteobacteria; order Rhizobiales; family Methyloligellaceae; genus Methyloceanibacter. Next base: position 143,280 of record CAWFYQ010000006.1, read on the forward strand.
AGAAGTCGGGCGAAGTGGCAGCCACCTTCTCCAAGGGCGTGATGCGCTTTGTCGGCGGCAAGATCTCGAAGAACGAGGGCGGCGTTACCGTCAACACGCCGGCCGGTGCGCTCGCCATTCGCGGCGGCATGTTCCAGACCAACGGCAAGGTCTACTCGTTCCTGTTTGGCGAGAACATGACGCTGCACGGCAGGAATGGGCAGACCTATACCGTGTTCCAGCCCGGCAACTCGATCGACCTCTCGAGCGGCACGCCGACCATCCGGCCGACCACGACCGCCGACATCAACTCGGTAATGGCGCAGCTCACCAACGGCAACACCTCGGGCACGAACGCGACTAATAGCCAAGGCGCGCCTCAACAAAAACTGGTTGAAACCCTCAGTCTCCAAGACCTGATCTCCGATGCCACCCAGACGCAGATCAATGATGACCTCAATAATCAGGAGAAGAAGGACGAAACGACACCAACCCAAACGCCGGGCGTGAAGCCGCCGGGTACGCCAGTTGACACCACCACCACACGCCGCCGCCGACCCACCGTTACGGTCACCGCACGGGTACTGTCGCCACCGAATTCGTACACTGCCTACAACACCCAGTTTTCGAATCCGCGTGAGAACGGAATCCTAGGTGGTGATGATCGCCCGGAGGTCAACGCCGATGACTTCAACCAGAACTTCACCATAAGCAAAGGTCGCTTCCAGGGCACTGTTACGGGTCTCAACGACGGTTCTGGGAGCTTCCAGCCGGCAATCCTCGATTTCCCGGCCACACTGCAATGTTCGCCTGAGGGCTTTTGCCCGATCACCACTGCCGACAAAGCGACAATCACCGAGGCTGGGCAGACGACGACCTACGCGGGCTATTCTGTTTTTGAGAAGGACTTCTTCGCTTATAACATCGCTAACGTGTCGGACGAGTCCTCGCATGATCATCCCGAACGCCTGCTCGCGTTCGGCGGCGCGGGCTATAGTTTCGCCGCCCCGAGCGGCAAGATTTATAGCTTCTGCCTGACTCCCGATATCTTAGAAGGCGGAGCGTTTGGGCCTTTTGCATCGAGCAATTCTTCGCAGGTGGCGCTGCAGCTTTCACTGGGTTGAATTCCTACGAGAAATGTTGAACACGTCAGCCAGGGGATTGGTTTCATTTCGCCACTTGGTGCTTCTCGAGAAGGATGGCGGACCTGAGGATCGGAGCCACGCCGTCTGGTTACAGACCAATTTCTTCGTTGGAAGCGGCGACAACAAAGGCTCGTCCTTCATCAACGTCGCTCTTGGCGAATGGGACCCTCAAACCGGCATCACCGGCTTCAGACGCGGAGGCTCCATCGTCTTGGGTCCTAACGAAAGTTCAACGCAGCAGACTTACAGCTTCAGCGGCGACGTCGCGAGCCTTGCCGGACCGAATGGATCGCACTTCCTCGGCAGCCAAAATCCGAACATCGTGATCGGCGCTGACTCCACCGGTAACGGCCACAACATCTTCAGGGACACTCCACTCAATCCGATTTCCGGCGATAACGGCAATTCCAGGCCCGAACAACAATCCGGGCGCGACCTACCACGTCGGCATCGGCCAGGCGCCAGTACAGCCGGTCGTCACGCAAACTTCGGCGGACACTGACCGGTATCGCGGCCGGGATTCGCGCAACATCCGGGCGGGCAGTTCCGACATCGTCGCCAATTTCTCTCCGAGCGACGTCACTCTCAATTTCGACGCGACCACCAATACCATGACTGGCTCCTTCAAGCTCAAGGAGATCAATCCCTCGGGGTTAGGGGTCATTCAAACCTTGCTGAACCGCAGCCCACAATTCAACCTCGGCTTCGGCGGCAATGGCCGTTCTGCCTTCATCGACAATAATACCTTCGCGGCAATCGAGAAAAGCGGATCGACCGTGGTCGAGGCTGTCCAGCTCGGGATTTCTTGGTCTCCAAACCACGACGTCATACGCCATCCGCCGACGTGCAGGGCTTTATCGTGAGCGCCGACGCGATCGAGGCGAACGAGATACTGTTTCCGGCCAGACCGTGCAGACGGACCAGGCCTGATGCAGAAGCGAGCGTTCTGTCAATCCTGCGATTTCATAAAATGGGGCGCTTGGGGCGCTCGTGTCGATTACACGCAGCATAACGGCCAGACGGCAACTGCCGACATTCCGCTCGGCTGGTGGATCGCCGGCAACGTTGTCCCGGTCTCGGACATGCCGACGAGAGGTACCGCGACCTATGTTGGCGATGCGATCGGCAACGTGACCAACAGTGGCCAGCAATATGTCGCGACCGGCAATATGAACATGGGCTGGGATTTCGGCAAGCGGTGGGGATCTGCTTACGATCAGCAACTTCGACACCAAGTCGGGGCTTTTCGGGTGTGATGGTCGCTCCCGGAGCAAGTGGCAGTTTTCAGGCGCTCTGGCTGGAAGCGGCCTCATCGGTGCAGCCAACGGATGTTCGTGGGCATCGCCGGACATGGGCCCCCGGGCGTCATCGGCAATTTCGGCGTCGGGAGCTCCAGTCTATCAGGCCACCGGTATTTTTGGTGGCACGGCGGTACCGCGCTGACCATCTGATCGTGCTCGACCTTGCCGCGAGGCTCCCGTAACCCCATATAACCCCTGTCACTTTTGCGACGGGGAATCATGCGGAAATCGTCAGCGTCTTGCGGCTTCACGCCTTTCTTAGCGGCTCCCGCCCTTACGGCCTTTGCTCTGGCCGGTCTCCTGATCGCAACATCCACACATGACAGCGCGCAGGCCGGCGATCGCGTCGGCGTCGCCGCTGCCGTAACGCCGGCTGCGACCAGCCAGCCGCCCGGCGCCGCCATGAGCACGCTCAAGATCGGCAAGTCTGTCGTTTATAACGAGCGCATCGACACGTCTGGTTCGGGCGTTGTGCAGGTGCTCCTGCTGGACGGCTCGACCTTCACGGTCGGGCCCGGCTCGAGCCTCGTCATCGACAAATTCGTCTACGACCCGAAAAGCGGCAAAGGCTCGCTGGTCGCGAGCTTCTCCAAGGGCGCTCTCAGATTTGTCGGCGGCAAGCTGTCGAAGGAGGAGCCCGGCATTGCGGTGAAGACTCCGGCCGGCGTGCTCACCGTGCGCGGCGGCATGTTCCAGGGCTGGATCGCCGGTCCGAACAAGGCGCTGATCGCGTTTCTCTACGGCAATCATCTGTCGCTGTCGCGCGGCGGCCAGCTTTACACCTTGCGCCAAACCGGCACCGTGTTCGCCATCTCCGGTTCCGGCGCGCCGGTCATCAGGCCCGTCAATGACGCCGATACCGCGTTCCTGCTCGCCGCCGTCTCCGGCAAGAAGCTCAAATATGCCAGCGCCATTCCCGTGAAGGGGAAGCGCTGGCCCTATTACTACGGCATCCAGCCTACTGGCCGCTATCCGGACCAGCCGTTCATTAAGGAGCTCTATTACGACACCGCCGCCGGCGACATCGCCCGCAGCAGCCTGAAGCAGGTGCCGATTCCCATGCCGACGCCCACTCTCGTCGTGCCGCCCGTGGTGGTGCAACCCACGCCCCCACCGGTCATCATTCCGACGGTGTCTCCGACCGGCGGTCCTTTCCTCCGCTGAGGTCGCCGGCCGTCGCGCCGGCTGAGGGGTGTCTCGCCGCCGAATTTCCTGCTTAAGTTCGGCTCGACAGCCAAAAAGAACGTCGGCCATGGCAGGGACTGACCGCGCTTCGTTCAAATCAGAGGCCCCAACCGGTCGCTCGGCTCGAGCAGACGCGGGGGGTCGGCGCCCCGCCGCCGGACCAGCGGCGTTCTTCGCGCTGTCGGCTGGCCTCGCCGCAATCTGCGCCTTGACGACGTTCAATCGCGCCACGACGCCCTGGTCCACCCTTCCCGACAACGACTATTGGAGCAACGTCACCGGGCTCATCACTTCTGACGGCGTCAAACTTACCCTCGGCAATCTGTTTCGCCACAACAACGAGCACATCATCGTCATCCCGAAGCTCGTCTACGCAGCCAATTACTGGCTGACGTCAGGGAGTAATGTCGGGCTCATCGTCTATTCGCTCGCGCTCGGTGCGGCCTGCACGGCGGTTCTCCTCTGGCTCGCGCTGCCGCTGTTCCTAGACGCGCCGATCCGCATGATGCTGTGCGCGGTGCTGTTCCCGCTCGCCATGTTCAGCGCCAAGCTCTCGCACAGCTATTTCCTCGGCATGAGCGGCACCATCTGGCTCACCGCCGATCTGTTCGTGATCTTGAGCGCTGCGGCGCTCGCTAAAGCGGTGGCGCAGCAAAGCGCTTGCTGGCTATTCGCGGCGCTGCTGGCGACCTTGCTCGGCGTGCTCTCCTACAGCACTGCAATCTATTCGCTGCTCACCCTGCTGATCGCCTGCGTGGCACTTCTGCTCTTGCCGAGGCTCCGCGGCGCCATGAGCTGGGCGGTTCCCGCGGCGATCGCCTGCGCCGCCCTCCTCGTGCTCGTGCTCGGCGCCGTCTATCGCAACCTTCCACCGCATAATCCGCCCTGGAGTTTCGATCTCGTCGAGCTCGCCCATTACGTCCTGCTCTATATCGGCACCGCACTGGCCGCAGGACATCTCCGCTGGATCGCGGGTTTCGCCATCCTAGCCGCAGGTACCGCGGCCATCCTTCACCTCGCGATCCATGGCCGGGTCGGCGAGACACTCGCTTGGATCGTTCTGTTCTTTTATGCCCCTTTCAATGGGCTGACGACGGCCATCGGCCGGCTCGGTCTCGGCAGCGAGACGGCGTCGAGCAGCCGCTACCAGTCCGTCACCGCCATCAGCCTGATCGCCGCCATCACGCTCGTGCTCGCCGCCCTGCCGAACGGCCGCGTGTCGCGGCGCGCAAGCTTGGCGCGCGGTGCGGTCGTCGTCGCAATGATTGCGGTCGCCGTGGTGCTTGCCGCCAACCGCGCCTTCGTTCGCAAGAATGTCGCCCGCAACGAGCGCAAAGCGATCGCCGAAATTGCGCTGCGCCAAGGCATCCAGGGCCAGCATCATCTCAAGGTGGTGACGCCCGTGATTGTGGAACTTGAAAACATGTTGCCTGAGTTGCGCGCTGCCCAGCATGCGCCGTTCCATTGGCAATCCGCCTGCGAGGAGCTGCTCGGCACGCGCTTGCCGGAGACTTCAGGCCCTGCCAGCGGCGCGGTGGAAACCATGTCGGACTACCCCGTCTGGCACGGCACCGCCCGCGCCATCGAGCTCACCGGCTGGGCCGAGCAAGGCGGGTCCGAGGCCGATTGCGTCGTTGTCGTCGATGGCAGCCGGACCGTGATCGGCGCCGGCGCCTCGGTGTCGGAACGGCCCGATATCGAGCGCGCCAAGGGTGCGACTTCGCTCGGCCCGATCGGGTGGAAGGCGGTCGCAACGATGCCGCTATCGACGCCGATCTGCGCGCTCGCGCTCTTTCCCGACGACATAGATAATGACGGTCCCTGGGAGCCGCTCGACAACTGCCAAGCGAACATCGATAGCGCGGGGGTCCCTGCTCCCGCTGTACCTGCCGGGGACGCCCCCGAGCCCTGAGCTAGCCGGTTAGGCGCCGGTTACCCCTTGTCGCGACGCTCCCCGAAGCCAATATAAGCGGTCCTTCCAGCTTGATCCGTCGATCCGCGCGACCACGGTTCGTTGCGCGCGATCAATTCCGGGGGATCGGCCAAACGCTAAGATCGTTTTTCCTAAGTTCATTGAGGTTGGCGCCGATGCGTTACCCGAAAAACCACATGTTCGCGGAGGCTTGCGCGCTGCTGAAGCAAGCGGAGCATCTTCACCGGCAATTCTTCGAGCCGTCGCGTGGTGGCGCGCGGTGGGAGCCGCCGATCGACGTGTTCGAGACCGAGCGGCAGCTGTGGATCATCGCCGCTCTCCCTGGCGTAGCGCCGGAGGCGGTTCACGTCGAGATCGAGGGCGAGCTCTTGATCATCACCGGCACCCGCCCCCTGCCATCCAAGGAGCGGAATGCCAATATAGTGAGACTGGAGATCCCTTACGGATGTTTCGAGCGCCGGGTACCGTTGTCGCCACGCCTTCGTTTGTCCACCAGGGAGCTCCAGCATGGATGTCTGGTGCTGACCTTCGCCAAGCTTGGTTGAGCGCAAAGCCGCTCTGAGGTTCGAAGTCGCAAAGTCATGAACGATATCGAGAAGCCAATACAATCTACCGAAGCCCGGGAGCCCATCCTGGCGCCGGATAATGCTGCCCAGACGGCGGCGCGCTCGATCGGCGATGCTCAATTCGAGCTGCCCGAGGGCGCGCTGATCGTGCTGCCGACGCGGAACGTCGTGCTGTTTCCGGGCATCGTGGCGCCGCTCGCGCTCGGCCGCCCGCAATCGATCGCCGGCGCCCAGGCGGCAGCCAAGGCCGACAAGCCGGTCGGCATCATCCTCCAGAACGACCCGTCGGTCGAGACGCCGGGGCCTGAGCATCTGCACAACGTCGGTACGACCGCCGAGATCCTGCGCTACGTGACCTCTCCAGACGGCAATCATCACCTCGTGTCGCGCGGCACGCGGCGCTTTCGCGTGCGCGAGTTCATCCCCGGCTATCCGTTCCTCGTCGCCCTCGTCGATGAGATCGGCGAGGCCGAAATCTATTCGACCGAGATCGCGGCGCGCATGCACCAGCTGAAGGAGCGCGCGCGCGAGGCGATCTCGCTTTTGCCCAACGAGCCGACCGAGATCGCCGCCGCTGTCGATCAGATTCAGTCGCCATCGCAGCTCGCCGACTTCGTCGCCAACGTCTCCGACCTGACGCCCAAGGAGAAGCAGGACGTTCTGGAGACCTTCGATGTCTCCGACCGGCTCGATAAGCTGCTGCGCTATCTCGCCCAGCAGATCGAGGTTTTGCGCCTGTCGAAACAGATCGGCCAGCAGACGCAAGAGGAGCTTTCCGGCCGGCAGCGCGAGCACATCCTGCGCGAGCAGCTTCGCCAGATTCAGAAGGAGCTTGGCGAGGGCGAGGAAGGCAAGGCCGAGATCGCCGAGCTGCGCGAGGCGATCGACAAGGCCGGCATGTCCGAGGAGGCCGGGAAGCAGGCTCAGAAGGAGCTGAAGCGGCTCGAGCGCATGCCCGAAGCCTCGGCCGAATACGGCATGATCCGCTCCTACCTCGATTGGCTGATCGAGCTGCCCTGGTCGAAGCTCTCAGACGAGCGGATCGACATCGCCGAGGCGCGCCGCATCCTCGACGAGGACCATTACGGTCTGCCCAAGGTCAAGCAGCGCATCCTCGAATTTCTCGCGGTGCGCAAGCTGAAGCCTGACGGCAAGAGCCCAATCCTTTGCTTCGTCGGCCCTCCTGGGGTCGGCAAGACCTCGCTTGGGCAGTCGATCGCGCGCGCCACGGGCCGCAAGTTCGGCCGCATCAGCCTTGGCGGCGTGCACGACGAGGCCGAGATCAGGGGCCATAGGCGGACCTATATCGGCGCGCTCCCCGGCAACATTCTCCAGGCTCTGCGTAAGGCCGAGACGCGCAATCCCGTGTTCATGCTCGACGAGATGGACAAGCTCGGCGCGAGCTACCAGGGCGACCCGTCTGCCGCGCTGCTCGAAGTGCTCGACCCGGAGCAGAACTCGACGTTCCGCGACAATTACCTCGCGGTGCCGTTCGATCTGTCGCGGGTGATGTTCATTGGCACGGCGAACGTGCTCGACCAGATTCCCGGGCCGTTGCGCGACCGCATGGAGGTGATCGAGCTCCCCGGCTACACCGAGGAGGAGAAGGTCGAGATCGCCAAGCGCTATCTGGTGAAGCGGCAGCTCGCCGCCACCGGCTTGACGCCCGAGCAGGCCGAGGTGACCGAGGATGCAATCCGCTCCGTCATCCGCGACTACACGCGCGAGGCGGGCGTGCGCAATCTCGAGCGCGAACTCGGCGCGATCTTCCATCGCGTGGCGATGCGCGTGGCTGAAGGCCTTGAGCCGCGTATGCGGATCGAGGCAAAGGACCTGCACGGAATTCTTGGACCCGCCCGGTTCGAAGGCGAGGTGGCGATGCGCACGTCGGTTCCGGGCGTGGCGACCGGGCTTGCCTGGACGCCGACCGGCGGCGACATTCTGTTCGTCGAGGCGGCGCGCGTCCCGGGCGGCGGCAGGCTGATCCTGACCGGTCAGCTCGGCGAGGTGATGAAGGAGAGCGCCCAGGCCGCGCTCAGCCTGGTCAAGGCGCGCGCTGCGTCGCTCGGCGTCGACCCGGCGAGCTTCGAGCGGTCGGACATCCATGTGCACGTTCCTGCTGGGGCAATCCCCAAGGACGGCCCGAGCGCGGGCGTCGCCATGTTCACATCGCTCGTCTCGCTGCTCACGGGGCGGACGGTCAGGAGCGACACCGCCATGACCGGCGAGATCTCGCTGCGTGGGCTCGTGCTGCCGATCGGCGGCGTCAAGAACAAGGTGCTGGCGGCGGTCCGCGCCGGCATCACCACGGTGATGCTGCCCGAGCGCAACAAGAAGGACTTCGAGGACGTGCCGGAGGCCGCGCGCAACGCCGTGCGCTTCGTCTGGCTGTCGACCGTGGACGATGCCATCGCCGCGGCGCTCGAGCCCCTGCCCGTTGCCGAGCCAGGCGTGGCGCCGGTCGCCTCTGACGACCAGCGCCGCGCCGCGGCGGGCTAGCCATCTGATTTCGGCCTGTCGGTCGCCATTCGGCCGATCTTTTGGCCCGTGATTACTTCGTGGTAGCCTCTAACGTTAGGGGAAGCCGCGCTTGGTAAGCCTCGGACTGGGGCCGGGATGAACGCAAGTCCATATTTCTCAGTCGTGCTGTCCACCTACGCCCGTGGCAAGCATATCGTCCCGACCATCGATGGTGCTTCGTCAGTCCTGCGCCGACTTCGAGCTGATCGTGGTCGGTGACGGCTGCGATGATGAAACCGCGGAGGTCGTCGGCAGATACGCGTCGCGCGGCGTGCGGTGGCACAATCTGGACAGCCATTGTGGCAGCCAGAGTACTCCGAACAATTTCGGTATTGCGCAGGCACCGGCGATTGGATCGCTTATGTCGGCCACGACGATATTTGGACTCCCGACCACCTCCAGCGATTGCGGGATTTGGTCAACCGCTGACACCCTCGATTTCGCGGTTAGCGGCTGTATCTATTACGGCCCAAAAGACACCGAGCACTCTATTACGTTACCGGAATATTTGATTGGGAGCGGGCGCCCTTCGATCATTTCTTTCCGCCGTCCGCTCTCGCCCACCAAGTCCGTCTCGTCGAGAAGCCGGTAGGAGACATAGCCGTCGAATGCATCGAGCGCGCCGAAGCCGTAGCCGGGATAAGGCCCGCTCAAATCCTCCTTGAGCTTCCACAACACGCCGCGCCCCGGCACGACGAACGGGCGGTGGATGTCGCGGGCGAGCGCCACGCCGCGCTCCCGATACTCGCTATTGAACCGGCCGAGCACGGCGAGCGCGTAGAGCCACATGGCGAGATAATGGAAATATTGGCCGTCGCGGTCCGGCTTCCTCGCCGATGCGGATGCCGCGCCTCCGCCCCAGCACACGTTCGACCTCCGCGACCAGCCGTTCGGCCTCGTCGAGATAGCGATCTTCCTTCAGCGCCTGGTAGAGCGAGACGAGGAGGACGACGCCGAAGGCATCGGTCCAGCAGATAGCGGAGCCCATTCGGCCAGATCCGCTCCGCGCGCATGAAGTCGAGCTTGCCGAAGGACATAGTCGATGTCCTTGAGGCCGCTCATCCTTTGGCGGGGCCTTGGTCTTCCGGTGGGTCGTCCTCGAGCGCGCGATAGGCCGCCCCTTCGAGGTCCTCGAACTGGCCGGAGCGGAGCGCCCACATGAAGGCGCACAAGCCGATCCCACCCAGCAGCAGCGCAATCGGCACGAGCCAGGCGAGCGCGGTCATGATCGCGGCCTTCCCGCCAAGCGAAGCGCGTTCGCGGTGACGAGGATCGATGAGCTCGACATGACGATGGCCGCGATCAACGGCGTGACAAGGCCGGCCATCGCGAGCGGCACGCAGACGATGTTGTAGACGAACGCCACCGCGAAGTTCTGCATGGCCATGGCGCGCGCGCGCCGCGCGATGCTCATCGCCGTCAGCACCGGCGTGAGCCTTTCGCCCTGGAACACGAAGTCGGCGGCGCGCTGGCTGATATCGGCGGCGCTCGCCGGCGAGATCGAGGCGTGCGCGGTGGCGAGAGCCGGCGCGTCATTGAGGCCGTCGCCCACCATCAGCACCTTGCGGCCCTCGCTTATGCGGCTCTCAAGCCACGCGATCTTGCCGGCGGGCTTCAGCTCTGCAAGCCACGTCTCGATGCCGAGCTCCCGCGCAATCGTCTCGACCACGCCCTTGCGATCGCCCGACAGCAACGCAACGGAATAGCCTTGGCGCATGAGCGTGGCGACGACGTCGCCGGCATCGCTCCGCAACCGGTCGGCGAAGCGGAAGCAGACCCCCGCCTCGTGCATTCCGGCGATACCAGACCTCGCTCCCCTCCCCGCCGCTCGCAAGCCCGCACCAGGCGGCAGAGCCGAGCCATTCGGTGCCGGAAGCCGTGGTCGCCTTGAGCCCCTCGCCCGGCGTCTCCTCGATGCCCGAGGCGGCCGCCACGGTCCCGAGCCGCCGCTCGGCAGCGGCGACGAGGGCGCGCGCGTAAGGATGCCGGCTCGCCGCGGCAAGCGCCGCCGCCGCCGCGAGCACCGTGTCCGAGATCTCCTCTGCGCCGAGCAGCTCGGGCTTACCGAGCGTGAGCGTGCCGGTCTTGTCGAACACCACCATGTCGGCCTCGGCGATGCGCTCGAGCCCATCGGCGACCTTGACCATGATGCCCTGGCGGAACAGCCGGCTCGCTGCCGCGATCTGCACGGCGGGCACGGCCAGCGCGAGCGCGCAAGGGCAGGTGATGATCAGCACGGCGATGGCATAGGTCAACGCCGTCTGCCACGTCGCCCCCAGCAACAGCCAGCCGAGGAAGGTCGCAAGCCCGAGCGCGTGCACGGCCGGCGCATAGATTTGCGCCGCGCGGTCGGCGAGCTTGCGGTAGCGCGCCTTGCCCTGCTCGGCGGCGAGCATCAGCCTGCCGATCTCGGCGAGCAACGTCGCGCTGTCGGCGGCGGTGACCTCGATCACGAGTGGGTGGGTGAGATTGAGCGTGCCGGCATAGATCTCCGCGCCAGCCGCCACGCTGACCGGAGCGGTCTCGCCGGTGATCAGGCTCTGGTCGATCTGCCCCTTGCCCGACCGCACGACGCCGTCGGCGGCGACCCGCTCGCCGGCCGCGACCAGCACGCGGTCGCCGGACCTGAGCGCATGCGCCGCAACCAGGCGCCGCGCGCCACCGGCTTCGAGCAGCGTCGCGATGCCGCTTTGCAGGCTGAGCAGATTCTGCGCCTCGCTCCGCGCGCGCACCCGCAACGACTCATCGAGAAAGCGGCCGACCAGGAGGAAGAACAGCAGCGACACGGCCGCATCGAAATAGACCTGCTCGCTGCCGACCATGGTCTGATAGAGGCTCATCCCGGTCGCGAGCAGGATGGCGACCGAGATCGGCACGTCCATGTTCAAGCGGCGGCCTTTGAGTGCGCCGAGCGCCGAGACGAAGAACGGCTGCCCGGCATAGGCGACGGTGGGCAGCGCGATCATCGCCGAGAGCCAGCGGAACAGTCCCGCGAGCGGTGCCTCCATGTCGCTCGCAGTCCCCGCCCAAACCGCGACCGACAGCAGCATGACGTTCATGGCCGCGAAGCCCGCGACCGCCACGCGCCGAAGCAGATAATTCTGCCGCGCGGTGTCGCGATCCTGCTTGGCGGACTCGATCGGCGCCGCCGCGAACCCTGCGCGCTCGAAGCGCGGCGACCAGGTCGACCTCGCCGGCAACGCTCGCGTCGTAGGTGACGCTGAGTCGCTTGGCGGCAAGCGAGGCCCGTGCCGTCTCGACGCCCTGAACGCCGAGCGCGGCCCGCTCGACCGAGCGCATGCAGCCGCCGCAATGCATATTCTCAATGGCGAACGTCAAGAGTGTGTGGGCCCCGACCGGGCTCGCGCCTTCGGCCTCCTTGGCAAGGCGCCGGGGCGAGGCCTGCACGGTCATGGCTGGTCCGCTGGCTGTTCCGGGACGTAGAGGCGCTGTTTCAGCCGATAGGAGTTCTCGCGCCCTTCGTCGACCTCGCGCGAGGCCATGGCGAACACCCAGAGCCCGGGAGCGAGCCCGACATCGGCTTCATAGACCCCCGGCTTCACTTCCTTCAGGCGGAGATGGCGGTCGTCCTTGCTCGTCGCCGGCCGGCTCAGCTGCACCGCGACACGTAAGCCCGACACCGGCGCCGCAGCCTTGTCGAGAAGGCTGACGCGGAGCTGCCGGGCCTTGCCGTCATAGGCGACGTCGGTCTGCCAGCCTCTCTCGGCCTGGCGCTCGTCGGCCTCGAGCGCGTCGTTATAATGGAGGCCCTTTTGGTAGGGGTTGGACGTATCGCCGCCGCTGAACGTCGAGAGGGCGAAATAAACGAAGATGCCGTTCACGATGAACATTACGCCGAAGAAAACCGAGAGCACCAACAGCACATGGCGCCCTTTTAGCTCCTTGGTGAACCAGCCCTCGCCGGTCATTGCTCTGGTCCCTGGAAGTTGGCGCGGTGCTCCGACTGCGTGCCGCTCTCGCTGTCGGTGACGGTGAAGAAGAATTCCTGGGTGGCCCCGGGAAGAGCGGCGACCCCGGCCTTGTCGAGGGCGACATAGATCCTCACCGACTGGAGCTCGTCCGGCGCAACCGGGACCCGCGGATCGGCGTCCTTCTCATGCCCGATGATGCTGAGCTTGGCCCCCGGCAGACCCGTCAGACCGATCTTGAAAGAGCGCGGCTCATAGAGCTTGTTGAGGATCTTCACCGTGTAGCCGTCGCGCAAGCCCCCATCGGACAGCCTGACATAGATGGGATTGCGGTCGTGCAGCACGTTGACCTCGAGTTCGGGTCTGAGCAACAGCGCGGTCAGCATGATCACGCCGACAATCGCCATCAGGGTGGCATAGAGAATAACGCGGGGGCGGAACCAGCGGACCGGCAGGATCTCGGGCCCGACACTTTCGAGATTGCGGATTGTTTCGTAGGCGATCAGCGAGCGCGGCCTGCCGATCTTGTCCATGATCTCGTTGCACGCATCGATGCACAGCGCGCATTGGATGCATTCGAGCTGCGAGCCGTCACGGATGTCGATGCCGGTCGGGCAGACCGCCACGCATTGCCGGCAATCGATGCAGTCGCCCCTGCCCTCCCATGTCTGGTCGGCCTTATGCGGTCCACGCTCCTCGCCGCGCCAGGTGCGATAGGAGATGAGCAGCGAGTCGTGGTCGACCATGCCACCCTGGATGCGCGGCCACGGGCACATATAGATGCACACCTGCTCGCGGGCGATGCCGCCGAGCAGATAGGTGGTCGCGGTAAACAGCCCGATGAACACGTAAGCGAGCATCGGCGCGTCGAAGGAGGCGAGCTGGCGGGCGAGCGTCGGCGCGTCGGCAAAATAGAACACCCAGGCGCCGCCGGTCGTGATGGCGATCAACAGCCAGGAAAGGTGCGTCGCGCCCTTGCGCCACAGCGTCTCGAACGACCGCGGCGATTTATCAAGACGCATGCGCGCGTTGCGGTCGCCCTGGAAGAAGCGCTCGACCGCGATCATCAGGTCGGTCCACACCGTCTGCGGGCAGGTATAGCCGCACCACATGCGCCCGGCGATCGAGGTCACGAGGAAGAGCGCGAGCGCGGCGAGCACCAGGAGGCCGGTGATGTAGTAGAATTCCTGCGGCCAGATCTCGAGGAAGAAAAAGAAGAAGCGCCGCGACGGAAAGTCGATCAGCACTGCCTGGTGGGGCAGATACGGACCGCGGTCCCAGCGAATCCACGGCACGAGATAGTAGATCGACAGCGTCACCGCCATGACGATCCACTTGATGGTGCGGAACGTACCATGCGCTCGCTTCGGGTAGATCTTGACCCGCGGAGCATAGAGCGACGTTGCGGCGCGATTGACGGTGGGCGCTTCGCTGCGTTCGACGCCTGGCGCTGCTTCGGCCATGTCCCCAACGCTCATCCGGCCCGGCTCAGCCGCGCCTTCCACGAAGTTTTGCACGTTCCTCATCAACATTCGTGCAAGCCTTGCCTATTGGCCCCCGCCTAGCGAATGCACGTAAATGGCAAGCTCCTTGATCGTCTCGGGGTCGAGCCGGCTGCCCCAAGCCGGCATCACGCCGCTTCTGCCGCCCCTGATCGTGTTGGCGATGGTCGCTTTGTCGCCAGCGTAGAGCCAGAGCTGATCGCTGAGGTCCGGCGCGCCGAGCGCCTGGTTGCCCTTGCCTTCCGGACCGTGGCAGGGCGCGCAGGTCGCGGCGAAGATCTTACCGCCGCGCGCGGCGGCATCCTTGTCGTCGGCCCGGTCCGACAGCGACAGCACGTATTGATCGACGTCGGCGATCTGCGCCTCGTTCAAGACGCCGGTCTTGCCGAACGCCGGCATCTGCGTGCCGGGACTCCGCGTCTGCGTATCGTCAGCCCTGATGCCATGGGTGACGGTCTGATGGATGGCGTCGAGCGATCCACCCCACAGCCAGGAATCGTCGCGGAGATTGGGATAGCCGAACGCGCCTTGCGCGCCTCTGCCGTGACACGGCGCGCAATTGTCGCCGAACGCTGCCTCGCCGCCGGCGAGCGCGAAACGGAGCAGCTCGGGGTCGTCGTTGATGGCGGCGAGATCGCTCGCGGCGATCTTCTGCCTAAACTCGGTCTTGGCGGCCTTCGCCGCCTCGATCTGCTCGGCCAACACCTCGCGCTGGCTGTAGCCGAGCATGCCCTTGGTGTAGCCCGTCGCCAGCGGCCACGCCGGCATCAGCAGCCAATAGCCGATCGCCCAGACGATGCATGCATAGAACGTATAGAGCCACCATTTGGGCAGCGGCTTGTTCAGCTCGCGGATGCCGTCCCATTCATGGCCGGTCGTCTCGGGCTCATGCGCCGCATCGTGCTTGTTGCTGGCCATGGGGCTCAACCGTCTTTCTCGTCGCTGTCGGGGTCCTTCTCGAGTGGCAGCTGTGCGGCCTCCTCGAAAACTTTCTTGTTGCCGGGCCAGAAGGCATAGACCAGCACGACGGCGAACAGCGCCACGAAGAACACCAGCGCCAACACTTGCGAGATCGCAGCTACCTGCTCATAGGTCATGGCAAGCCTCACCTGAGATTGGGACCGGCAGCGTCGAACGTCGCGAAGTTGACGAGCGTGCCCAGCATTTGCAGATAGGCGATCACCGCATCGAGCTCGGAGACATAGCGTGGGTCGCCGTCGAACTGGCGCGCTTGCGCCTTGGGATAGCGCGCGAGGAAATTTTTGAGCCCCTCGGCGTTGGGATCGACCTGACGCTCCAGATCGGCCTTGGCATCCTTGATTTCCTCGTCGGTATAGGGAACGCCCTCCTCACGCAGCACCGTGAGCTTATCGGCGATGTCCTTGTAGTCGAGCTCGCGCCTGGCGAGGAACGGGTAGCCCGGCATCACCGATTCCGGCACCACGGCGCGCGGGTCGGTCATGTGCGCGACATGCCACTCGTCGGAATATTTGCCGCCGACGCGGGCAAGGTCGGGGCCCGTGCGCTTAGACCCCCATTGGAAGGGATGGTCGTACATGCTCTCGGCGGCCAGGCTGTAATGGCCGTAGCGCTCGACCTCGTCGCGCAGCGAGCGGATCATCTGGCTGTGGCATACATAGCAGCCCTCGCGGATATAGATGTCGCGTCCGGCGAGCTCGAGCGGCGTGTAAGGCCGCATGCCCTCGACCTTCTCGATGGTCGACGACAGCCAGAACAGCGGCGCGATCTCGACGATGCCGCCGATCGCCACCGTAAGCAGGATGCCGAGGAGGAGAAGGATCGAGCTCTTCTCCAGGATTTGATGTTTGGCCCAGACCATGCGCCCCTCCTATTCGGCCGGAACGGGGCGAAGCTCGGGCGCGGCGGCGATGCGCGGCTGCTCCGCCGCATCGACTGGCTGGTCGCCGCGAATGGTTCGCCAAACGTTGTAGACCATGATCAGCGCGCCGATGAAGAACAGCGAGCCGCCGGTCGCCCTGATGATATAGAACGGGTGCATGGCCTCGACCGTCTCGACGAAGGAATATTCGAGGAAGCCGAGACTGTCATAGGCGCGCCACATCAGCCCCTGGAGGATGCCAGACACCCACATCGAGGTGATGTAGAGCAGGATGCCGAGCGTCGCGATCCAGAAATGCCATTCGACCAGGCGCTGCGAATAAAGCGCCTTGCGGTGCCAAAGCCAGGGCACGAGACAATAGACGGCACCGAAGCTGATGAAAGCGACCCAGCCGAGCGCGCCCGAATGCACGTGGCCGATGGTCCAGTCGGTGTAATGCGACAGCGCATTGATCGACCTGATGCTCATCAGAGGCCCCTCGAAGGTCGACATGCCGTAGAACGCAACCGACACGATGAGGAAACGGATGACGGGATCGGTCCTGAGCTTGTCCCACGCGCCTGACAGCGTCATCAGACCGTTGATCATGCCGCCCCAGGACGGCATCCACAGCATGATCGAGAACGTCATGCCGAGCGTCTGCGCCCAGTCCGGCAGCGCCGTGTAATGCAGGTGATGCGGGCCTGCCCAGATGTACAGGAAGATCAGCGACCAAAAATGCACGATGGAGAGGCGGTAGGAGTAGACCGGCCGCTCGGCGCGCTTCGGCACGAAATAATACATCATGCCGAGAAAGCCCGCGGTGAGGAAGAAGCCCACCGCGTTATGCCCGTACCACCATTGCGTCATGGCGTCCTGGACGCCGGAATAGATCACGTAGCTTTTCGAGCCGAGGAACGACACCGGGATCGCCAGATTGTTGACGATATGGAGCATGGCGATGGTGACGATGAAGGCGAGATAGAACCAGTTCGCCACGTAGATATGCGGCTCGCGGCGCTTGGCGAGCGTGCCGACGAAAACGAGGAAATAGGTGACCCACACGACGGTCAGCCAGAGATCGACGTACCATTCGGGCTCGGCATATTCCTTGGACTGGGTGACGCCGAGCAGATAGCCGGTCGCCGCCAGCACGATGAACAGCTGGTAGCCCCAGAACACGAACCACGGCGCCCACCGCCCGGCGAGCCGCGCGCGGCTCGTCCGTTGCACCACGTAAAACGAGCTGGCGATCAGGATGTTGCCGCCGAAGGCGAAGATGACGGCCGAGGTGTGCAGCGGCCGCAAGCGCCCGAAGGTCGTCCATGGCAGATCGAGATTGAGCACGGGATAAGCGAGCTGCCAGGCGATGATGACGCCAACCAGAAAGCCGGCCACGCCCCAGAACACGGTCGCGATCACCCCGGCGCGGATCACGCCGTCGGCATAGCCCGTCGCG
This sequence comes from uncultured Alphaproteobacteria bacterium, assembly GCA_963820005.1. Lineage (GTDB taxonomy): Bacteria > Pseudomonadota > Alphaproteobacteria > Rhizobiales > Methyloligellaceae > Methyloceanibacter. The sequence goes on from CAWFYQ010000006.1 coordinate 160,639, forward strand.
TCGTGCGGCTCTTTCTTCTCGATGATATTGGTGAGGATATAAAGGAAGGCGAGGCCAGCCGCGCCGAGCAGCACACAACCGTGGAACGCAATAACCGGGTCCTTCCCGGCAATGGCGAGGATCAGGCCGATGAGGCTGCAGAACGCCGCCGCCGCGAGCGCCGTAAAGTCCGAAAACGCCTTCCACTCCTCGCGCTCAAGCAATGCCGGCATGGTCTGGATCCCCTTTTGCGGAGCACCATGCGCGCCGAAGCCCGTGCCCACTTTGACGCGGATCAAAGATTGGAGTGGCTCTGGACCTCGCGGTCACCGCTGGGCAGCAGGAGGACGCGTCAGGCGGGTCGCGGCGATTGAGGTTAGCCCGGCCGTCCAGTAGACGCCGATCGACCTTTCTCTGATCGCTGTTGCAGCCTATGATCGGCGTCTATTCGAGGGCGGCATGCGACTCTTGCTTGGGATGATCTTGGGGTCCTTGCTGACGATCGGGGCCGCATATGTCGCCGATCAGCAGGAGAGCGCCGCCGCGCCTCACCCCATGGTGAACTGGGACGTGGTCGAGCAGAAGGCTGACGTGCTCACGGCGGACGCGCGGCAATTGTGGGACCACTTCACCCGCCAGATGACCGGTCCGCCCTAGACCTGGACGCATTCTTGGCGCGCTCAGTCTGTGATCACACTCGCTTCGTGTTGGAGTTGCATCCTCTCGCTGGGCGAGCCCGTCGGCGCGTTATCCTTCGGCGTTTCCGTCTTCGGTGAGTCCGGCGAAGTCTCGGAGTCTGGCGTTTCCGACTTGGGTGAGTCCGGCGGAGCCTCCGAGTCCGGCGATTCCGACTTGGGTGAGTCCGGCGCCAGCGGCTTCTCCTTTGCAGCCTTGGGGTGCGAGCTCGATTTCTCCGAGGCGGCGACGCCGACCATGTTCATGCCGGTCATGAACGCAATGCCGCTGCCGATCACCGCGAGGATGGCGACGATGCGGAGCACGCGCTGGAGCGACCGCCGCTCGGGCGCCTCGATCCTGATGGCCCGGTTGACATAAGCGAGGAACGAGCTGAGTAGCGCCGCGACGGCGCCGCCAGCGAAGAACAGCATCGCCGCTGCGATCTTGGGCTCAACGGAGGCGTCCGGAGCCCGCGCCAACATCGCCAGAAGCACGAGCGAGGCGGCGCCGTTCAAGAGCACGAGGACGAGAAGCGCGCGCCCGGCGAGCCGATTCTGCTCCCGCTCGACGAAGGCGCTTTCAACCCTTGGGTCGCTCTCATAGCTGGAATTAGGGGGCATGCTGGTCATCATCACCTTCGTTTGGTCGCATTATGACGAGAAACCGAAGCGACCTGCCGGCTTGTTCGAGACCTGGTCGACATTTCTGTGACGCGAGCGGCTCGCAAATGAACTGGCGGAGACGGAGGGATTCGAACCCTCGATACGGCTTTTGACCGTATAACGGTTTAGCAAACCGCCGCCTTCAGCCTCTCGGCCACGTCTCCGACGCAGTGAAGGCTTACTGATCCGGCGCAGGCGGGTCAACTCGCGCGAGGTGGTTGGCGCTAGATAAGGCTCCGGACGCCCTCGAGGGCAAGAGAGGAGTTTGACCCGCCGCGCAGAGCGGGCGCGGCCCACCTCTCGGGCGCCGCCCGTCGGCCTCTTGATCGATGGCGAAGATGACAGCAGAATCGTATGTCCCGACCTGTCGATGTGCTAGACTTTTAAGCAATGAAAACGGGGGTTAGCGTCACGTGATGGACAGGAACGCCTGCGGAGCACTGCTCGGGACCGCGGCCATTGCCGTCGGCGTGCTTGCTTGGCTCGCAGCGAGCGCCCATGCCGGCGAGGCGAGCTACTGCGTCACCTGCTCGGGCCCCGACCAGACCTACCGCTGCCGAGTCACCGGCGAAGGCTCCAAGCCGAGCGATGCGCTGAAGCTCTATTGCGTCATTCGGACCGCCAAGGAAGGCCATCATGCCTCCTGCTCGGCCGAGAACGCAACGCCAGCCTGCGCCGGCGTCGAGAAGGTCTATGCTTATGACGGGCCGGACATCCCTGACAATCTCGCCCAGGAACCGCGCGTCAAGAGCATGATGAGCAAGGTCGAGCACGACAACAAGGCGTTCACCAAGCCCAAAGGCGATGGGCCACAGACCATGGTCGAGCTGACCGGACGCGCGTACAGCGCTTCGCGCCAGGGGCTGCGCAACGCCCGCTCGGCGATTGGCGGCGGATCGAGCGACGTGCCACAGCCTTTGCCGGCTTCGCCGCCGCCAACCGGCAGCACTGAGGCGGCCGCGGCCGCCGCACCGGGAGTCAACTCGCCGAGCCGGATGCGGCGCGCCAGTGCCGCGATGGGCAGCGCGGCGCGCAAGAGCTACCGCTGTCTCCGCTCCCTGTTCTTCAATTGCAGCGGCGAGACTGCATCCGGGAGCACCGTGCAGTAATCTGGCGGTATCCCCTGCCCTTACAAGAAGATTTCCGCCTGAAATTCTAGTGGGTCTGGAGCCACTCGCGGGCGAGCTTCTGCGCCTCGGCGATCTGCTCGGACGACATCTCGCGGGCGACTTCGACGCGATAGTCGAGCGCCGAGGAATTGCCCCGCGCAGCGGCGAGGTTAAACCATTTATGCGCCACCACGAGGTCTGCCGCCACGTCGCGCCCGGTCGCATACAGCATCCCAAGCTCGAACAGTGCGTCCGGCATGGCAGTCTGTACCGCGAGCTCAGCCTGCTCCATCGAAGTTTCCGTGCGTGCCATCTTACGTCCCCCTTTGTATCACTCGTCTCGCGGCTTGTCGAAGTCTTGGGAAATACGACAAGTTCGCTTGAGTTGTTGATGTCCCCTAACTGCGGGAGATCATGAGAGACTGCCTTGAATAACTTCTGAATTTTCGTGATTAATGCAAACTCACCAAATCTATAACACGAGGTAATATTGGTTTACATTGCACGGTAATCCGCGGCCAATTAGTTAATCTCCAAGATTGGCAATAATTCTTTGACCATTCCCGCTCACGCGCCGATAACCACGAACAGGTTTCCCGCGGAGCCGCGGCGGACACGCGAGACTGAAGCGCGTCAGTTACTGGCGGCGACGGCAGGATGAGCCACCAGGATCATCCACTCCCATTCCCGCTCGGGCGCGGTGCTGGGATAAGGCTGCCAGGGAGCCTCCACCTTCTCCGGCGCGCCCTCGGCGTTCGCCTTGATCCGAGCAAGCTCGCTTTCGGCCTCCTCGGGCCGGCCCGCGCCCTGCTCGGGGCGCCACAGCACGACCGCCTCGGAAGCGTAATCGGCCGCGCGGACCGGCGGGCCGTAATTCGGCCGGTCGAGGCAGACGATCCTCGCTTGCGGAAAGAAGCGGCGGAGATTGCCGGCGTCGTGGCGGTTCAGCGCGATGATGGTGCCGTTTTCGAAACCGCGCGCCCTGAGCTCCGCTGCGAGTCCCGCATAGGGGATACCGACGCGGCATTTGTAGCAGTCGGCTGCCATGGCGTGCAGCAGGTCCCTCGCCCGCACCGGAAGCACGAGGATGAGCGAGGCGGCGAGGATGACGCCGAGCACCCTCGCCTTGCGCGGCGCGTTCCCCGAGCGCTCGACCATGCACAGCATCCAGAGCGGCGCCAGCAGAAAGAACGGGTGCATGTAGCGTTCGAGATAATGCGTCGCGCCGGTCAAAAGCGCGCCGAGCATGAGCAGGATGAATCCGCCAAGCGTGATGTGCAGCACGAGCAGCGGCCAGGCCGGCGCCTTCTCTCGCCACGATGCGGGATCGACGGCGCACTTCAGGCTCTCCCACGCTTTTGGCACCATCGCGGGAAATAACACCGGCAAAAGGATGTCGAGCGGAAACAGGAAGGCGAGCGGCGCGTAGACGGTGAGCCCGAGTCCGATCGCCGTCGCATGCAGCCGGTCGGAGGCCATCGGCGCGACCGAATTGCCGTACAGCGCGAGGAGATCGTGCTCGCCCGCGATCAGCCAATAGACGACTGGCGCACCGACGACCGCTATGGCGCAGAGGCTCGTCAGGATACGCCGGTCGAGAATACGCGCCCGGAGCGGCGGCTGTAGCATCGCGCCGACCAGCAACAGTATCAGGAAGCCGGCATAACCCCATTTGCTGATCAGTCCGAGCCCGGCGATCAGCCCGAACAGGAGATAGTCCTGCGCGCGTCCGCTCTCGGCGATCCGCATGAACGCCCACAGGCTCGCGGCCACTGCGCAGGTCAGCACCATCGAGTGGGTCACGCCCTCATGCAGGTTCCAGGCGAATTGATAGAGCAGGAAGGGCGACAGGCCCGCGATCACGGCGAAGCTCTTCTCGCGAAACATGCGCGTGGCGGCGAGATAGAGGAAGGCGAGCGTCGCCGTGAGCAATCCGTATTTGATGATGAGGAAGCTCGGCAGCGTCGGCCCGGTCAGAAGCTGCACCAGCCATAGCAGCCACTCGTAGAGCGGCGGCTGGCGCGGCACATAGCCGAGCTGAAGCGTTTGGGTCAGGATGTTAGAGGTGACGTCGTCCTGCGGCAGGTTGTCGGAGATGGCGAGCCGCAACAAAGAGTAAGCGAGCCCGTAGCAGAGCCCGACGCGAGATGACGCCGAGCAGCCCCCAATCCGGCGACGCGGCCGCCTCGGCGCGATCGGCCTCGAGCGAGCCCGCTAATGAACCTTGAACCGACATTCCCCCGGATCTTCGAGCGTTTGCGCTATGTCAGACGCAAGACACTAGCCTCCGCATATGTCGGTTTAGCGAAGGCGGCAGCAGCCAATCGGCCGCCAATAAGACCTGAAAATCCGCGCGGTCTTCTAAGGGAGGAGCACGGTCGAGCCGGTGGTGCGTCTGCCTTCGAGATCGGCTTGCGCCACTCCCGCCTTTTCGAGCGGATAGGTCTGGTTCACCGCGATCCTGACCTTGTCCTTGCCGACGATGTCGAACAGGTCGTTGGCGGCTGCCACCAGGTCCTTGCGCGAAGCCGTATAAGTATTGAGCGAGGGCCGGGTGGCGAACAGCGAGCCTTTCTGCGACAGGAGCGTGATGTTGAACGGAGGCACCGGTCCCGACGATTGGCCGAAGCAGACCCAGAGCCCGAACGGCTTGAGACAATCGAGCGAGCCCGGGAACGTATCCTTGCCGACCGAGTCGTAGACCACGTCGACGCCCTTGCCCTTGGTGTAGTCCTTCACCTTGGCGACGAAGTCCTCCTCGCGCGTATTGATGACATAGCTGCAGCCATGCGCGCGCGCGATCAGTGCCTTGCCCGAGGAGCCGACCGTGCCGATCACCGTCGCCCCGAGCGCGGCGGCCCATTGGCACGCGATCAGCCCGACGCCGCCCGCCGCAGCGTGAAACAGGAGCGTCGTCTCGGGCCCGACCTTGTAAGTCCGGCGCAAGAGATATTGCGCGGTCATGCCTTTCAGCATGATGGCTGCCGCCGTCTGATCGTCGACGCCGTCGGGGATCTTGACCACGCGGTCGGCCGCGATCAGCCGCTCCTCGGCATAGGCCCCGACAGGTCCAGCATAGGCAACGCGGCGCCCAACCTTCAGGTCGCGCACGCCCTCGCCGACCGCGGTGACGACCCCGGCCGCCTCTGAGCCCGGGATGAACGGCAAGGACGGCTGCGGGTAGAGGCCGGTCCGCTGATAGATGTCGATGAAGTTGAGGCCGACCGCCGTCTGCCTGATCTTCACCTGGCCGGGGTCTGGCGCGCCGACCATGACCTCCTCCCATTTGAAGACATCGGGGCCGCCATATTCGTGGACACGGATCGCGTAGGTCATTGAACTCGCTCCAAATTCAAAGCAAAACGCTGTCATGCCCGCGAAAGCGGGCATCCAGTAACCACTGATGCCGATCATCGACGAACGCGGAGGTTACTGAATTGCCCGGTCAAGCCGGGCAATGACAAGAGTGTGGATCGCCGCAGCGGCCATCCAAGAAGAATGTTCCTACTCGATGCCGAGCTTTTTCTTCAGCAACTCGTTGACTGCTTGCGGACTCGCTTTGCCTTGGGTCGCCTTCATCACCTGGCCGACGAACCAGCCGGCGAGCGCGGGCTTCAGCTTCGCCTGCTCGGCCTTCTCGGGGTTGGCGGCGATCACCTGATCGACCGCCGCCGCGATCTCGCTCAGGTCGGTGACCTGGGTGAGGCCACGCGCCTCGACGATCGCCGTGGGGTCGCCGCCCTCGCTCCACACGATGTCGAACACGTCCTTGGCGATCTTGCCGGAGATCGTGCCTGACTTGATGAGGTCGAGCACGGCGCCGAGCTGCGCGGCGGAGACCGGGCTGTCGAGCGTGCTCCGTCCCTCTTTGTTGAGGCGGCCGAACAGCTCGTTGATGACCCAGTTCGCCGCCTGCTTGGCATCGCGCCCCTTGGCCACTGCCTCGAAATAATCGGCGGACTCGCGCTCGGCGATCAGCACGTCGGCATCGTAGGGTGTTAGCCCATAATCGGCGATGAACCGCGCTCGCTTGGCGTCGGGAAGCTCGGGCAGGTTCGCCGCCAGCGCATCGACATAGGCTTGGCTCAGCTCGAGCGGCAGTAGGTCGGGGTCGGGGAAATAGCGATAGTCGTGCGCCTCCTCCTTGGAGCGCATCGACCGCGTCTCGCCGGTCTTGGCGTCGAACAGCCGAGTCTCCTGGCGGATGGCGCCGCCTCCCTCGATGATCTCGATCTGGCGGCGCGCCTCGTATTCGATCGCCTGGCCGATGAAGCGGATCGAGTTGACGTTCTTGATCTCGCAGCGCGTGCCGAGCTTGTCGCCTGGGCGCCGCACCGACACGTTCACGTCGGCGCGGAGCGAACCCTCCTCCATGTTGCCGTCGCAGGTGCCGAGATAGCGGAGGATCGAGCGGAGCTTGGTGACGTAAGCGCGCGCCTGCTCTGACGAGCGCAGGTCTGGCTTCGACACGATCTCCATCAGCGCCACGCCCGAGCGGTTCAAATCCACGTAGGAGAATTGCGGGTGCTGGTCGTGCAGGCTCTTGCCGGCGTCCTGCTCGAGATGCAGCCGCTCGATGCCGACCACGACACGCTCGCCGCCGAGCAGATCGACGATGACCTCACCCTCGCCGACCACCGGGCTCTTGTATTGGCTGATCTGGTAGCCCTGCGGCAGGTCGGGATAGAAATAGTTCTTCCGGTCGAACACCGAATTGAGATTGATCTTGGCCTTGAGCCCGAGCCCGGTGCGGATGGCTTGGGCGATGCAGCCCGCGTTGATGACGGGCAGCATGCCCGGCATGGCGGCATCGACCAGGCTGACATGGGAGTTGGGCTCGCCGCCGAACTCGGTCGATGCGCCCGAGAACAGCTTGGCGTTCGAGATGACCTGGGCGTGCACCTCCAGGCCGATCACCACCTCGAACGGCCCGGTCTCTCCCTCGATCAAATTCGACTTGTCGGCTTTCTGATCCATCGCCTCGGCTAATCCTTGTCGTCCGTCGACTGGCGGAGCTTCTCCTCCTCATATTGGACGAACCAGCCGATCATCTGCCGCCACAAGGCCTCTGCGAGCTCGGGCGGCAAGTCCTTGGCGGCGGCCCGCGCCCGCACCTTGTCGATCACCTGCTGGATGCGCCACGGCACGCGCGCCTCGGCCGGCGACTGCTTGAGCTGCCAGGCGCGATCGACATAGGCGAAGCGCTCGCCGATCAGATCGACCAGAGACTGATCGATGCGGTCGATCTCGGCCCTCACCTCGTCCATGCTGCGGCAGTCCTTGGGCTCGCGCGGCGCCATGGCAGCCTCCTCTAGCCTCCGGAAACCACGGCGTCGGCCTCGATCTCGACCAGCCAGTCCGGATTGATGAAACGCGACACCTCGAGCATGCTCGAGGCCGGGCGGATGTCGCCGAAGAACTCGCCATGCACCTTGCCGACCGCCTCCCAATGGGAGATGTCGGTGAGAAACACGCGAGTGCGGATCACGTCGTTGAGGCTCGCGCTCGCATCCTTGAGCACCTTGTCGATGATCTCGAGAATGACGCGGGTCTGCGCCGCCGGGTCGCCGATCGCCACCGGCTTGCCGCTCGAGCCTGCGGTCGTGCCGCCGACGGCGATGATATTGCCGACGCGCACCGCGCGCGAGAAGCCGATGATCGGCTCGTAAGGGCTGCCTGAGGACACCAGGACGCGTTTGGTCGCTACATCGTTCATGCGGCTTTGCTCCACCAGTCATTGGGCTTGGCAAGCGGCCCGGCCGCCTCCTCGATCACGCGCGCGGCGCGGAACAACGTCTCCTCGTCGAACGGCTTGCCGATCAGCTGGAGGCCGAGCGGCGTCCCTTCCGACGATAGGCCTGCCGGCACGCTCATCCCCGGCAGCCCGGCCATGTTCACCGTCACGGTGAAGATGTCGTTCAGATACATCTCGACCGGATCGCCAGATTTCTCGCCGAGAGCGAAGGCCGGCCCCGGCGTGGTCGGCGTCAGGATGGCATCGACCGTCGCGAAGGCCTGGTCGAAGTCGCGCTTGATCAGCGTCCGCACCTTCTGCGCCTTGAGATAATAGGCGTCGTAATAGCCGGCCGACAGCACGTAGGTGCCGATCAGGATACGCCGCTTGACCTCCTGGCCGAACCCCGCGGCCCGCGTGTTTTCATACATCGAGATCACGTCGGAGCCCGCCTCGCGCAAGCCGTAGCGCACCCCGTCATAGCGGGCGAGGTTGGACGAGGCCTCCGCCGGCGCGACTATATAATAAGACGGCAGCGCGTATTTGGTATGCGGCAGGCTCACCTCTTTGATGGTTGCGCCCTCGTCCTTGAGCCAGGCGACGCCCTTCTGCCACAGCGCCTCGATCTCAGGCGCCATGCCCGGCACGCGATATTCCTTTGGGATGCCGATGGTGAGCCCCTTAACGCCCTTGCCGACCGCCGCCTCGAAGTCTGGCACCGGCAGATCGACGCTGGTCGTGTCCTTTGGGTCGTGGCTCGCCATCGCCTTGAGCAGGATCGCTGCGTCCTGAACGGTGCGGGCGATGGGCCCGGCCTGATCGAGCGATGAGGCAAACGCGACGATGCCCCAGCGCGAGCAGCGGCCATAGGTCGGCTTGATGCCGACCGTGCCGGTCACTGCGGCGGGCTGGCGGATCGAGCCGCCGGTATCGGTGGCCGTCGCCCCCATGCAGAGCCTTGCGGAGACAGCGGCCGAGGAGCCGCCCGACGACCCGCCCGGCACGAGCTTGGCGTTGGAGTTGTTGCGCTGCCAGGGGCTGACCACGGGGCCGTAGAAGCTCGTCTCGTTCGACGAGCCCATGGCGAACTCGTCATTGTTCAGCTTGCCCAGCATCACCGCGCCCTCGGCCCAGAGATTGGCGGTGACGGTCAATTCATAGGTCGGCGTGAAGCCGTTCAAGATGTGCGAGCAGGCGGTGGTGCGCACATCCTTGGTGCAGAACAAATCCTTGATGCCGAGCGGAATGCCTTCGAGCGCGCCGCCCTCGCCTCTCTTCAGCCGCGCATCGCTCGCGTCGGCCATGGCGAGCGCGCGCTCGGGCGTCGGCAGCACGAACGCGTTGAGCGCCGCGTTGGCCGCCTCGATCGCGGCGAGATGCGCCTCGACGAGCTCGCGCGCCGAGACGGATTTCGCGCGGAGCCGGTCGCGCGCCTCTGCCAGAGTGAGATCGGTAAGCTCGGTCACGTGCGCTACTCGGCCACGCTCGGGCAACGGGCGAAATCGCCGAGATCGTCGACATCGCCCTCTGACTTCATGGTGAGGTGAAGCTCGCCGTCGCTCATTTCCTCGATGGTGATGACCGCCGGAACCCCGGGGGCTCCCAACTCGCACGTGGCCTTCACCACATAGGATTTGTGGTCATCGGTCGTGCCGGCCTCGGCGTCGGTGAATTTGCAGGCGAAGTCCATTCCGGTCAGCTCGCCATTGGTCAGCACGAGGAAATCCATCACGTCGATCTCGTCGGTGCCGGACTGGGCGAGCATGGTGCAGCCCTCGCCGGTCGCAAACACGCCGTCGGGCAGAACCGACTCGGGATTCCCCGCATTGGCGATGCCACCGGGAAGGAGCGAGAGCATGAGCGCCGCGAGCGGGACGGCGCGCGCGGCCCTTAAGCTTCTCGGCGCGGCGCTATGGCTTGACGTTTTCACAGCGGACATAGGAGTTGAAGGCATCGCCGCCTGAGCTGGTGTCGGCGTCGCCATGGCCTGAGGATGCGGTGTCGTCGCCACCCGGTTGATCCTGGTCACGGTCGAGCTGCGACGGGTTGAGATCGTCGGACGTGGCTGACTGATCCTCGCTCGGCCCTTCGAGCGGCTCTTGCGTGAGATCGGTGACCCGCGTGACGCTGAGCTCGCCGCCCGCCCTCTCGGCGATGGCGAACATATCGGGATAGACATAGCCCTGCTCGTCGCAGAAGGCGGTCGCGACCCAGCTCTTGGCGTCGTGCGCCGCGACGGCGACGAAATCGCAACGCTGCAAATAAGAGGTCACGCCCGTTTTGTTCAGCACATAGAAATCCAGGTCGGCGCCAAGCTCCGCCGGCGTCTTGCTCACGAGCTTGGCGCAGCCGTCCTTGCTCGAGGCGAAGGTCCCCTCGGGCAGCCCTTGCGCGTGCCCCGGAGCGGCGCCGATCAGCCAGACGGCAATCATGCACAATGCGATACGCTGCATGCTTCCCCCTACTCGATGATCTTCGGCACGACGAAATAATGGTCGTCGGTCTTGGGCGCATTCTTGAGGATGTCGTCGGCGCAGAAGCCGTCGGTCACCTCGTCCTTGCGCTGCTTCATGGTCATGGCGGCGATGCGGGTCATCGGCTCGACCGCGCTGGTGTCGATCTCGTCGAGCTGGGCGACGAAGTCGAGGATGCCGTTCAGCTCATGCTCGAGCCGCGCCTCTTCCTCGCCGGAAATGGCGATGCGGGCGAGATGGGCGATGCGGCGGACGGTGGCGCGATCGACTGACATGGGGCGTCCATGGGGCTTCGGCGGCGATTGGCTGAATTGGCCAGAGGAGTAGCACCGGGGCGGCCAAGCGGCAACGTAGCTCGCGATCTGGCTGGCCATTCCGGCGCAGGCGGGAATCCAGCATAAAATCACCAATGGATGCCGGCTTTCGCAGGCATGACGGTCCGAAAGGCGAGGTTCAGACCTCGAACGGAACACCCACTTTGGGCACGAGCACGCCGTTGCCGCCCATCTCGGCGACGAATTTGTCAGCGGTCTGATCGAGCACCGGGAAGGTCCCGTAATGGCAGGGCACAATGGTCTCGAACTTGAAGAAGCGCTTGCAGGCGAGCGCCGCGGTCTTGGCGCCCATCGTGTAACGGTCGCCGATCGGCACGAAACCAACCTTCGGCGCGTAGATCTCGGCGATCAGCGCCATGTCGGCGAAGATTGCCGTGTCGCCCATATGGTAGACGGTCTTGCCTTGCTTGGGCGCGATGACGAGGCCGCAGCAGGCGCCGAGATAGAGCGGCCGCCCGTCGATCATGCGGGAGGCCGAATGCCAGGCCGGGACGAAAGTCAGATCGAAGTCCTCGTGGTAGAGCGTGCCGCCGGTATTGCCGGGATCGATCTTGTCAACACCCTCCCCTGCCAGAAAGGTGGCAAGCTCGTGCACCGCGAGCAGCGGGGCGCCGGTGTCCTTGCAGATCGTCACCGTATCGCCGGTATGGTCCTCATGGCCGTGGGTCAGCGCCACATGGGTTACGCCCGAGATCGCCTGGTGCAGGGCAATGCCCGAATTCTCGAAGGTCTGATTGAAGGTGAGGAACGGATCGATCAGGATGCTCGATGCGCCCGTGTCGATGCGGAAGCAGGAATGGCCGAACCAAATGATCTTCATCGTCTCGCTCTCCGGAATCTCCAAATGACGTCAGCACCGATCATGGCCGTCGAGGACCTCGCCGCCGGGCTCGCGGCCGAGGCGAGGCTACTCGGGCTCGACCTCGGCACCAAGACCATCGGACTTGCGCTGTCGGATGTCACGCGCAGCATCGCCACCCCCTACGACACGATCAGGCGCGGCAAGTTCACGACCGATGCCAAGACCCTCAACGGCATCGTCGAGCAGATGGGGGTCGGCGGCCTGGTCATCGGCCTTCCCATCAATCTCGACGGCTCGGAAGGCCCGCGCGCGCAGTCGACCCGCGCCTTCGCCCGCAATCTCGGCCATCACGTCGCGGTGCCGATCGCCTTCTGGGACGAGCGGCTGTCGACCGCCGCCGTCGAGCGCCATCTGATCGAGGCGGGAGCCTCGCGCAAGCGCCGCGCCGAGGTGGTCGATCGCATGGCTGCGGCTTACATCCTGCAAGGCGCACTCGACCGGCTAAAGCGAGCCGGCGAATGACGTCGTGACGCGGAGATTGTCGTTGAAGATGAGATAGCCGCCGGGATTTTCCGGGCAGTAACCGGCGCCGCAGATCAGCACCGTCGAGAAAATATTGGCGATTGCCAGCACCAAGAAAGTCACGAACGCGGTGAGCGCGAGCGGCTTTAGCCGGCTCGAAATCGGCTCGGCGCGGGAGAACTGCCGGTCGTCGAGCAGCATGATGGCAGAGCCTACGATCATCAGCGCAAAGGCGATGAACGCCCACGTGTAGAGGTGCAGACCGAACACGGGATTGCCGTAGGAGCCAGTGCCCGGGACGATGTGGTCGAGGATCTGCCGGGCCGAGATGGCGGCGCCGACCACCGCACCCAGGATCGTCGCGGCGTAATGGCTTGGCTTCGGACCAAACAGGATGGTGAGCGCGAAGCCGAACCCGGCAGCTGTCAGCCCGGCGCGTTGCAGGATGCAGAGCGGACAGGGTAGATCGCTGAACCAAAGCTGGTCGATGAACGCGAGCGTGAGCACCGTGTCGACGGCGATCAGTGCCAGAGCGTTGAGGAGCTTCGCCACGTCACCCGGCACGCCAAGCCCCCGTAAAGATCAAAGCGCGATGTTCAACCCGTCGCCCATGGTCATGCGGAACAGCACGAGCAGGACCACGAGACCGGCAACCCAGAAACCCATCGCCGCGGCGCGCTGTCTAAGCCAGGCCGCACCGAGTCCGCAAGCAAACAAGAGAAAAGGTAAGCTCATCATGGCGCCGCCTCTCCAAAGGCCCGGCTCGCCGGCCTTTGCCGTCATCTGAGATCGCCAACTCGCAAAACAAATCACCGACCTCGGAAGGTATTGAAATTCGCCGCGCTGACAAGCCTCTAACGCCGCCCCCGTTAACGCTTTGACCCCGATTAACTGGCGCGTTCGCTTGACCATTCCGCAAGTTATCCCCTGCGCACGCTTGCCGCCCCAGGAAACTCGGACTATACAGTGCCCTTTAATGAGCATTGCCGCCGCAGCCTCCGACGTCTCCTTCCCCCACCGCCATCTTCTTGGAATCGAAGGCCTTTCGCGGGGCGAGATCGTCGCCCTGCTCGACCTCTCGGAAGAGGCCGCCAAGCTCAGCCGGCAAATCGCCAAGAAGCGCGACGATCTGCGCGGCCGCACCCTGATCAATCTGTTCTTCGAGGCCTCGACCAGGACCCAAAGCTCGTTCGAGCTTGCCGGCAAGCGGCTCGGCGCCGATGTGATGAACATGTCGGTCGGCACCTCCTCGGTGCAGAAGGGGGAGACCCTGATCGACACCGCGGTGACGCTGAACGCCATGCGCCCCGACATCCTGGTGGTCCGCCACCACGCCGCTGGCGCGGTCGAGCTGCTCGCGCAGAAGGTCGATTGCTCGGTCATCAATGCCGGCGACGGCAGTCACGAGCACCCGACTCAGGCGCTGCTCGACGCGCTCACCATCCGCCGCCACAAGGGCAGCATCGAGGGTCTGATCGTCGCCATCTGCGGCGATATCCTCCATTCCCGCGTCGCCCGCTCCAACATTCTGCTCCTGAACGCGCTCGGCGCCCGGGTGCGCGTCGTCGCCCCCTCAACCCTGCTCGCCGCGGGCATCGAACGGCTCGGCGTCGAGGTCTACACCTCGATGTGGGAGGGCCTTGCCGACGCCGACATCGTCATGATGCTCAGGCTCCAGCGCGAGCGTATGACCTCGAGCCTGGTGCCGAGCCAGCGCGAATATTTCCACTTCTTCGGCCTCGACTACGACAAGCTCGCCCGCGCCAAGCCCGACGCTCTGATCATGCATCCGGGGCCGATGAATCGCGGCGTCGAGATCGACTCCAACGTCGCCGACGACGCGCGCAGCGTGATCCGCGAGCAGGTCGAGATGGGGGTGGCGGTGCGCATGGCCGTGCTGCAAGCGCTCGCTCGCCATCTGCCCAACCAGTGACCGTCATGCGCGCTCCAAGCCAACACCGCCCTCCCCACGCCTACCCGGTGGCGCTCGTCAATGTGCGGCTGATCGATCCCGCCTCCCGCCTCGACCGGAAGGGTGGCGTGCTGATTGCTGACGGGGTCATCGCCGATCTCGGTGCGCACATCGCCGCCGGCAATGTCGGCAACGCCGAGATCATCGATTGCGGCGGCCGCGTGCTCGCCCCGGGCCTCATCGACATGATGGTGTTCGCAGGCGAGCCCGGGCTCGAGCATCGCGAGACGCTCGCCACGGCGAGCCGCGCCGCGGCCGCAGGCGGCGTCACCACCATCATCTGCATGCCAAACACCGAGCCGGTGATCGACGACGTGGCGCTGGTCGATTTCATCTTGAGGCGCGCGCGCGACACGGCTCTTATCAACGTCCATCCGATGGCCGCCATGACCAAGGGCCTGCTCGGCGCCGAGATGACGGAGATCGGGCTGCTGCACGAGGCCGGCGCGATCGCCTTCAACAACGGCAAGACCAGCCTCGCCGACGCCAAGGTGATGCGGAACGTGCTCGCTTACGCCAAGGATTTCGGCGCGCTGATCGTGCATCACCTGGAAGACCCGACCCTCGCGCCGGAGGGCGTGATGAACGAAGGCGAGGTAGCGACCAGGCTCGGGCTGCGCGGCGCGCCATCGGCGGCCGAGACCATCATGCTCGAGCGCGACATCCGCCTCGTCGAGCTGACCGGCGGGCGTTACCACGCTGGCCAGATCTCGGCCCGCGCGTCGCTCGACATCGTGCGCGCCGCCAAGGCGAGAGGCATTCCCATCACCTGCGGCGTGTCGATCAATCACCTTACGCTGAACGAGAACGACATTGGCCCCTACCGCACATTCTTCAAGATGAAGCCCCCGCTCCGCTCGGAGGATGACCGCCGGGCCATGGTCGAAGGCGTGGCGAGCGGCGATATCGACGTCATCGTCTCGGCGCACGACCCGCGCGGCGCCGAGGGCAAGCGCCGCCCGTTCGCCGAGGCCGCCGACGGCGCGGTCGGGCTCGAGACCCTGCTCGGCGCGGCGCTCAGGCTCTATCACAATGGCGAGGTCGAGCTAAACCGCCTGCTCGAGGCGATGACCGCCTCGCCAGCCGCGCTGCTGGGCCTCGACAGCGGCCGCATCGCCAAGGGCGCTCCCGCCGATCTCGTGCTGATCGACCTCGCCACGCCCTGGGTGGTCGAGCCCGACGCGCTGCGCTCGAAGTCGAAGAACACCCCGTTCGACGGCGCACGGCTCGAAGGGCGCCCGCTCCTCACCTTCGTTGCCGGACGGCTCGTCTACAATTACGCTGATCAGCTACAGCCGTGACGTGACGCGTCTTCAGGGTGATCGATGTCTCCTCCCGCCGATTGGAGTAGCGCCGCTGTTTGTCTCGCGGCGTTCGGTTTCGGCTATTTGCTGGGCTCGATCCCGTTCGGTCTGATCCTGACGAAGCTCGCCGGGCTCGGCGACCTGCGCCAGATCGGCTCGGGCAATATCGGGGCGACCAACGTCTTGCGGGCGGGCTCCAAGCCGCTCGCCGCGGCAACGCTTCTGCTCGATGCCGCCAAGGGCACTGCGGCGGTGCTGCTCGCCGCGCATTGGGGTGAGACACCGGCAATCCTTGCGGGACTTGGCGCCTTCCTCGGCCATCTCTTCCCGGTTTGGCTCGGCTTTCGCGGCGGCAAGGGAGTGGCCACCTTCATCGGCGTGCTGCTCGGGCTCTATTGGCCTGGCGGCCTCGCCTTCTGCGCGGTGTGGCTTATCACCGCTTTCGCCACGCGCTATTCATCGCTCGCTGCGCTTGTCGCGAGCGCGGCGAGCGTCGTCCTTCTCGCGCTGACGGGACGGTGGCAGCTTGCGGCGCTGTTCCTGTTTTTCACCATGCTTCTCTACATCCGCCATGCCTCGAATATCGGGCGGCTGGTGAGAGGCGAGGAGGCGCGGATTGGCAAGAGCCACTCCTAAGACCCCGCACAAGCCGGCCGCCAAGGTCAGGCTCGACCGCCGCCAGCGCATCGCGTGGCTTCGCTTGATCCGGACCGAGAATGTCGGCCCGGCCACCTTCCGCGCGCTGGTCAACGAGTTCGGCGGCGCCGAGGCTGCCATTGACGCGCTGCCGATGCTGTCGCGCCGTGGCGGCCGCATTCATGACATCCGCCTCTATGGCGCGGACGAGGCCGAGGGCGAGCTCGAAGCGGCCGAAGCGCTCGGCGCCCATCTCGTCGCTATCGGCGAGCCAGGCTACCCTCCTTCATTGGCTGAAGTCGACGCGCCGCCGCCGCTGCTCTACGTCAAAGGCAATCTCGACCTCGCATCTCTGCCCATCGTCGCTCTGGTCGGCGCGCGCAACGGCTCGGCCATCGGTCAGAAATTCACGCGGGGGCTTGCGACCGATCTCGGGCTCGAGGGCTTCGTCATCGCCTCCGGCCTCGCCCGCGGCATCGACACGGCGGCGCACCTTGCCGCGCTGGAGCGCGGCACCATCGCCGTGCTCGCTGGCGGCCTGGACATCGTCTACCCGCCGGAGAACGAGGAGCTGCAGCGGGCGATCGGCGAGCGCGGCCTTCTCCTCAGCGAGCGCTCGCCAGGCTTCTCGCCGCGCGGCAAGGATTTTCCGCGACGCAACCGCCTGATTTCCGGGATCTCGCTTGCCGTGGTCGTGGTCGAGGCCGCCGAGCGCTCGGGCTCGTTGATCACCGCGCGCTTTGCCGGCGAGCAGGGCCGCGAGGTGTTCGCCGTGCCAGGCAGTCCGCTCGATCCGCGCTCGGCCGGCACCAACAATCTGCTCAAGCAGGGCGCGAGCTTGGTTACCGGCGCCGCCGACATCGTCGACGCGCTCGCTCCGATCATGGGGCGCCCGCCTGCGCCGCCAAGGGTGGAGCTCGCCTCCGAGGATCAGGGGATGCCCACCCTGCCCGACATCGGCGCAAGCGAGCGCGAGCGCGTCATCGGCGCTCTAGGCCCGAGCCCGGTGGATATCGACGAGTTGATCCGAAGCACGCGGCTTCCGACCCGCAAAGTGCATATCGTGCTGCTTGAGCTCGATCTCGCCGGGAGGCTGCAACGCCACGGACAGCAGCTGGTCTCGCTGATCGACCGCTAGAATCGCGGCCCGCGACCGCCGTCAGGCTTGTGAGTTCGATTTCTCATTATTCGCCTCTTCGAGGGCGATGTTGATGAGGTAGGCAAGAAACTGCAACTGGGAGTTGTGGGCGACAACCCTTAAACCCTCGAGCAGAGAGGCAATATATTCTGCAGCCTCTTTTCGGCTTAGCTCTTGCCCCTCGACGGATGGGCTCGGACCCCCTGAAGGAGGCCTGGCGCGGGACCCTGCCATTGCGTTGTGCCTTATTTTCCCGCCGATTACGCACCAGCCGTCGCCTCGCCGAACTCTGACTTTGGCGCCGCTGCCGCTATAAATTCAGTTTTCAAATCCGTCGGTAGTGTCAACAGCTCTAGGTTGTCTTAGCTAGTCTATACCTCTAGAAGTTGTCAATTGCCGACTGGCAAATTTGACACCAGCACGATGACACACCATTTTCGGGCGGCTACCGAGGGGCCAATCCGGCCCGCCGCCCTCAGCCTGACGCAATTTGCGGGGCTAGGAACATCTCAATGAACATCGTCATCGTCGAATCGCCGGCCAAGGCCAAGACCGTCAATAAGTATCTGGGGCCCGGATACCACGTGATCGCCTCTTACGGCCACGTGCGCGATCTGCCCTCAAAGAACGGCTCGGTCGTGCCCGACAACGACTTCGAGATGCATTGGGACATCGAGCCCAAGGCCGCCAAGCGCTTGGACGAGATCGCCAAGGCGGTCAAGGGGGCGACCAAGCTGATCCTCGCCACCGACCCCGACCGCGAAGGCGAGGCTATCTCCTGGCACGTGCTCCAGGTGCTCGACCGCAAGAAGGCTCTCGTCGGCATTCCGGTCGAGCGGGTCGTGTTCAACGCGGTCACCAAAGAGGCGGTGCTCGACGCCATGCGCCATCCGCGCAAGATCGACGGGCCTCTGGTCAACGCCTATCTCGCCCGCCGCGCGCTCGATTACCTCGTCGGCTTCACGCTGTCGCCGGTGCTGTGGCGGAAGCTGCCGGGCGCCCGCTCCGCCGGCCGCGTCCAGTCGGTGGCGCTCAGGCTCGTCTGCGACCGCGAGCTCGAGATCGAGAAATTCAGGGCGCAGGAATATTGGTCGATCCTGGCCGAGCTTGCCACGGCCAAGAACGAGACCTTCCAGGCGAGGCTGTTCTCGGTCGCCGGCAAGAAGCTCGATAAGTTCGACATTGCCGACGAAGCGACCGCCGCGCGCCTCAAGGCCGCGCTTGAAAGCGGCAGCTTCACCGTGTCGAGCATCGAAAGCAAATCGCAGCGCCGCAACCCCGCAGCGCCCTTCACCACCTCGACGCTCCAGCAAGAGGCCTCGCGCAAGCTCGGCTTCTCGCCGCGCCACACCATGCAGCTCGCCCAGCGTCTCTATGAGGGCGTCGATATGGGCGGCGAGGCCGAGGGGCTGATCACTTATATGCGAACCGACGGCGTGCAGATCGTGCCCGAGGCGGCCGCTGCCGCGCGCCGCGTCGTCACCAAGCTCTATGGCGAGCGTTACGTCCCCGCCTCGCCGCGCCAATACGAGACCAAGGCCAAGAACGCCCAAGAGGCGCACGAGGCGATCAGGCCGACCGACTTCTCCAAGGAGCCCGACAAGGTCGCCCGCTATCTCGAGGACGACGCTGCCCGGCTCTACAAGCTGATCTGGCAGCGGACGCTGGCGAGCCAGGCATCAAGCGCCGATATCGAGCGTACCACCGTCGATATCGACGTGACCGCCAAGGACGGCGCGGCCTATGGCGTGCGCGCGACCGGCTCGGTGGTCCGCTTCGACGGCTTCCTCAAGATCTACGAGGAAGGGCTCGACGACGCGATGGGCGAAGACGGCGCAAGGCTGCCCGCCATGACCAAGAGCGAGAGGCTCGATCTGCGCAAGATCGAGGCCAAGCAGCATTTCACCGAGCCGCCGCCCCGCTACAGCGAGGCGACCCTGATCAAAAAGATGGAGGAGCTCGGCATCGGCCGTCCCTCCACCTATGCCTCGACGCTGAACGTGCTTCGCGACCGCGAATATGTCCGCCTCGACAAGAAGCGCCTCTATCCGGAAGACAAGGGCCGGCTGGTCACAGCGTTCCTGGAAAGCTTCTTCAGCCGCTATGTCGAGTACGACTTCACCGCCGATCTCGAGGAGAAGCTCGATCTCATCTCGGCGGGCAAGCTCGAATGGAAGGACGTGCTGCGCGACTTCTGGCGCGACTTCATCGCCGCGGTGAACGACATCGGCGACCTCAGGATCACCCAGGTGCTCGACGCGCTGAACGATCTGCTCGGTCCGCATATCTTCCCCGAGCCCGAAGGCGGCGGCGACCCGCGTGCCTGCCCCTCCTGCGCGGCGGGACGCCTTAGCCTCAAGGTCGGCAAGTTTGGCGCGTTTATCGGCTGCTCCAATTATCCGGAGTGCCGCTTCACCCGCCAGCTCGCCGAGACCGGCGACAAAGCTCCGCAGACCGAGGCAAAGCTGCTCGGCACAGACCCCGAGAGCGGGCTCGACGTCACGCTCCGCACCGGCCGCTTCGGACCTTACGTCCAACTCGGCGAGGGCAACGGCAAGGAGAAGCCGAAGCGCGCCTCGATCCCCAAGGGCACCGACCCTGAGACCCTCGAGCTCGACCGGGCGCTTGCGCTGCTTGCGCTGCCGCGTGAGATCGGCACCCATCCCGAGACTGGCAAACCGATCGTTGCCGGCTTCGGCCGGTACGGACCTTACGTCCAGCATGACGGCAAATACGCGAGCCTCTCGGCGCCCGAGGAGGTGTTCGAGGTCGGCATCAACCGCGCCGTGAGCCTGCTGGCCGAGAAGGCCGCCAATCGCAGCCCGCGCGGCGCGAGCGTGCTCAAGGAGCTCGGCGATCATCCCGAGCTTGGCGGCAAGGTTCAGGTTCTGTCGGGGCGCTACGGTCCTTACGTGAAGCATGGCAAGATCAACGCCACGATCCCCAAGGACATCGCGCCTGAGGAGACCACGCTCGCCCAGGCGGTCGAGCTGATCGCCGCCCGGAACGCCAAGGGACCTGCTAAAAAGCCCGCGAGGGCCAGCAAGATTGCGGCCAAGAAACCCGCCAAGGCGAGCAAGACGGCTGCCAAGAAGTCGCCGCGCAAGGGCGGCAAGAGCGCTGGCAAAAGCGACAAAGAGACCGTCGAGGAGACGGCGGGCTGAGCGGCGCCAGTGGCAAAGACTAAGGGAGCTCCGCGCCAGGCGACCGTGGGCAAATTACCATCCAAGCAACAGATTCTCGATTTTCTCGAGACCGCTAACGTCAAGTCCGGCAAGCGGGAGATCGCGCGTGCCTTCGGCGTGAAGGGCGCCGACCGCGTCGCGCTCAAGGAGCTGCTGCGCAAAATGACCGACGACGGGCTGATCTCGGGCTCGCGCCGCAAGCTGGTGAAGCCCGGAGTGTTGCCGCCGGTGACGGTGATCGAGATCGTGTCCCGCGACCGGGATGGCGAGTTCGTGGCGCGCCCCGCCACCTGGGACGCCGAGCAAGGGCCCGCGCCCCGCATCCTCATGGCCGAGAGCAAGCGCGATACGGGTCCGGCCGCCGGCATCGGCGACCGCGTGCTCGCGCGCATCACGGCGCAGGGCGCCGACGCCGACTATCCCTATCAAGCGCGCACCATCAAGAAGCTCGCGCGCGCCGCCAATCGGATGCTCGGCATCTTTCGCTCGCTGCCGGGTGGCACCGGGGTCATCGACCCCATCGACCGCAAGCAGCTGAAAGAGTGGCCGGTGGCGCGTGGGGGCGCCGACGACGCCGAGAGCGGCGAGCTGGTCCGCTTCGAGCTCGCGCGCGGCGGCCGCGCCGGCGTGCAGACCGCGCGCGTCACCGAGCGGCTCGGCAATCCCGAAGCCCAGCAGATGACAAGCCTGATCGCCGTCCATGCCCACGGCATCCCCGACACCTTCCCCGACGCCGTGTTGGCGGAGGCCGAAGCCGCCAAACAGCCCGAGCTTGGCGGACGGCGCGAGGATCTGCGCGATCTGCCGCTGATCACCATCGACCCGTCCGACGCCCGCGACCATGACGACGCGGTGTGGGCCGAAGCCGACCCGAACCCTAAAAACAAAGGCGGCTGGGTGGTCATCGTCGCCATCGCCGATGTCGCCTCCTATGTCACGCCTGGCAAGGCGCTCGACAAGGAAGCGCGCAAGCGCGGAAACTCGGTCTACTTCCCCGACCGCGTGGTGCCGATGCTGCCCGAGCGCATCTCCAACGACCTGTGCTCGCTGAAAGAAGACGAGCCGCGCGCGTGCCTCGCCGTGCGCATGGTGTTCGACAAGGATGGCAGGAAGCGTGAGCACCGCTTCTTCCGCGCCCTGATGCGCTCGGCGGCAAGCCTCAGCTACGAGCAGGCACAAGCCGCGATCGACGGCCGCCTCGACGAGGCGACCGAACCGCTGCTCGACACGGTGCTCCGACCGCTATGGGGCGCCTATGCGAGCCTCACGCTCGCGCGCACCGATCGCGCGCCGCTCGACCTCGACCTGCCGGAGCGCAAGATCCTGCTCGACGGCGCGGGCCGCGTGCGGGCGATCGTCAGCCCTCCCCGGCTCGATGCGCATCGGCTGATCGAGGAGTTCATGATCGCCGCCAATGTCGCCGCGGCCGAGACGCTCGAAGCCAAGCGCTCGCCGCTGATCTATCGCGTCCACGATTCCCCCTCGAAAGAGAAGATCGCCTCGCTTGGCGAGTTTTTGAGTACGCTCGGTTTGCAGCTGCCGAAGTCGGGCACGCTGAAGCCTGCTCATTTCAACCGCATCCTCGCCGACACGCGGTCGACGCCGACCTCCGAGCTGGTTAGCGAGGTGGTGCTGAGGAGTCAGGCCCAGGCCGAGTACGCTCCCGGCAATTTCGGGCATTTCGGCTTGAACTTGCGCCGCTACGCGCATTTCACCTCGCCGATCCGCCGCTATGCCGATCTCATCGTGCATCGCGCGCTGGTGCGGGCGCTCGGGCTCGGCCGCGACGGCATGACCGACACCGAGATGGGCGAGCTCGAAGTGATCGCCCAATCGATCTCCGACACCGAGCGCCGCGCCATGGCGGCGGAGCGGGAGACCGCCGACCGCCTGATCGCCGCCTATCTCGCCGACCGCATCGGCGCGCACTTCCATGCGCGCGTCTCGGGCCTGGTGCGCTCGGGATTGTTCGTCAGGCTGATGGAGACCGGCGCCGACGGCTTCGTACCTGCCTCCTCGATCGGGCATGAATATTTTTATCATGACGAGGTGCGGCAGGCGCTCGTCGGCGAGGACACCGGCCACGGCTACCGGCTCGGCGATAGCGTCGAGGTGCGCCTGGTCGAGGCGATCCCGACCGCCGGCGCGCTTCGGTTCAAATTGCTGAGCGAGGGACGGCCGCTCGGCCCCCAACCGAAGGGCGCCCGGTCGCGAAGTGACAGGCCGCAGCCGCGCGGCTACAAGGGCAAGCCACAAGGACGCGGGCACTTCAAGAAGCGCCGCTAGATGACTAGATAGAGGCGAGCAAGGATCGCGTGATGGAAAAAAGCGTTGTGACGGAAGGCGTCTACCGGAATGCCGACGCAGAGTCGGACCGCCCGGTCCTCCAGTCGATGCTGCGCGGAGCGATGCACAAATGCCCCGCCTGCGGCACGGGTGCGCTCTATTGGCGGTTCCTGAAAGTCGCGGACGCTTGCCCGAAATGCGGCGAGGAGCTGCATCATCACCGCGCCGACGACGCGCCGCCTTATTTCACCATCGTCATCGTCGGCCATGTCGTGGTCGGCCTGGTGCTCGCCGTGGAGATGGCCTACCGGCCGCCGCTCTGGGTGCATGCCGCGCTCTGGCTGCCGCTGACGGTCATCCTGGCCCTCGTGCTGCTGCCGTCGATCAAAGGCGCCCTGATCGGGCTGCAATGGGCGCTGCGCATGCATGGCTTCGACCCGAACGCCACTGAGGATGTCGAGCGCTTCGTCATTCCCGACGACGAGCAGGTTCGCGCCGTCCACCTCCCCCGGTCTTGACTTCAAGTCTTGATCGAGTAGGTTCGCGCCAATTCGCCGAATAGGATTTCCGAGGACGTCATGGCCAAGCCCGTCACCCAGAAGATCAAGCTCGTGAGCACAGCCGGCACGGGCTATTACTACGTGACCAAGAAGAACCCGCGCAATCACACCGAGAAGCTGGTGTTCAAGAAATACGACCCAGTCGCGCGCAAGCACGTCGAGTTCAAGGAAGCCAAGATCAAATAGGAATTGGCGCCGGATCGCCGAGCGCTGCCCGCGATGCGAACCGCGGCGATCAAACTATAAGGGTGGCCGGCCGGAACGCGGCGCTAACGAGGAGGCCACTCAACCGCGGTCCGGCCAGCCGAACCCTACGGACCCAGGAGATGCGGCGGACCTGAGCATTCCGCAGGGTTATCTCTATACGAGGGGAAACCGAGTTCAGAGGCGCGGGCCTTCGACCGCCGCGCTAATACCCCCTACCCCGATTGCCTCCCAAGCCGCTTCATCGATTTCAGTCACAGCATAAAACAGCCAACAAAGGGACGAAATCAACCTTATTTATCCGCTTAATACGACAAAATGCTAGTCAGTGTAAAGCCTTAAGGTTAAGCGCTCAGGTGCCGCCTCAAGGCGCCAACGCTCTTCCCGAGACGTTCAGCCCACGGATTCCGCTTGCAGTGATTCGCGTGAGCGCCGGCCGCGTCGCTACGCGGCGTCGGCAACGACCCGATTACGTCCATCGCGCTTCGCGCAATAGAGCGCCTGGTCGGCACGCTTCAGGATGAGCTCGGGCGTATCATCGGCGAATTCGAGCGCGGCTACGCCGACGCTTGCCGTGACTTCCAGCGTGCCAATCCTCTCCCCGGCGTAGAACGGCGCCGCGGCGATGCATTGGCGCAAGCGCTCGCCGACGAGATAAGCCTTGGCCAGGTCGGTATCGGGCATCACCACGACGAACTCCTCGCCGCCCAGCCGGCAAGCAAGGTCGATGCCGCGGATGTTGCGGCGGACGCGCGAGGCGAATTCCCGCAGCACCGAGTCTCCGGCGTCATGGCCGTGGCTGTCGTTGACCGCCTTGAAATAATCGATGTCGAGCACCAGCACCGACAGCGGCTTGCCGCGCTGCGAGGACTCCTCGAACAGCGTCTTCAGATGGCTCGTCATATACCGCCGGTTGTGCAGCGCCGTGAGCGGGTCGAGGATGGCCATCTCGACCGTCTCCTCGAGCCGCATGCGCAGATGGTCGGTATAGCGCTTGCGCTTGACCTGCGTGCGCACGCGCGCCAGCAGCTCGTTGCCGTCGATCGGGCGCACGATGTAGTCGTTCACGCCCATGTCGAGGCCGCGCAGCAGCCGCGTGTCGTCGCCCGGCTCGATGATGATCATGATCGGCAAATGCCGCGTGCGGTCGAGCGAGCGGACCTGGGAGCAGAGTCTCAGGCCATCGGCGTGATCGAGGCTGAGGCTCACGATCATCAGGTCGAAATTACCGTCGGGAAGGCGAATCAGCGCCCGCGCCGGGTCGGCCTCGCGCTCGACCTGATGCTCGGCTTTCAGCGCCTCGATAATCCGCTCTGCCGAGCGGTCGCGGTCCTCGACCAGAAGGACGCGCCCGCCCCTGCCGAGCTGATCGAGCCTGATGCCGAGCGTCGCGGCAAAGCCCATCTGCTCCTCGGTCGTGGCGCGCATCAACATCTCGTCGGTCAGCATTTTGAGGCGAGCGAGATTCTTCACCCGCGTGATGAGAGCGATGTCGTCGACCGGCTTGGTGAGGAAGTCGTCGGCCCCGGCCTCGAGCCCCTTCACCCGGTCTGACGGCTGGTCGAGCGCGGTGACCATGATCACCGGGATATGCTGGGTGCGCGGTTCGGACTTTAGCCTGCGGCACACCTCGAACCCGTCCATGCCGGGCATCATCACGTCGAGCAGGACCACGTCGGCCCGCTCGCGCGCGCAGATATGCAGCGCCTCGGGCCCACTGCGGGCGGTGCGCACCTCGAAATATTCGGCCGTCAGCCGCGCCTCGAGCAGCTTCACATTGGCATCGACATCGTCGACGACGAGTACCCGGGCGGTCATGACTTGCTACCGTGCCTCACCGATGAACTGCCGGACCGTGTCGAGGAACATGGCGACCGAGATCGGCTTGGAGATATAGGCCTCGCAGCCGCCTTCGCGGATCCGCTCCTCGTCGCCCTTCATGGCGAAGGCGGTGACGGCGACCACCGGGATCATGCGGAGCTGATCGTCCTCCTTCAGCCATTTGGTGACTTCGAGCCCCGACACCTCCGGCAGCTGGATGTCCATGAGGATGAGGTCGGGGCGATGCTCGCGGGCGAGCGCCAACGCCTCCATGCCGTTGCGCGTCTGCAAGGTCTTGTAGCCGTGCGCGTCGAGCAGGTCGTGGAAGAGCTTCATGTTGAGCTCGTTGTCCTCCACGATTAGAACGGTCTTGGTCATAGGCCTCGGCCCTGGCGATTCGGTCGGCACATGATGGGCGATCTCGGCGCGACGTGCCATCGCGCTCGGAGCATGGGCAATCTCGGCACGGTCTACCGTCGCGATCGGCGCACGCGTCATCTCGGCACGATGGACCGGCGCGATTGGCGCACGCGGGATCTCGGCACGATATGCCGTCGCGCTCGGAGCCGGCCTGAGCCTCCAGAACATTTGATCGCTCCCATCCTCCTGGAGCATGATCTGAACCAAACTGCCGGTTCTTCCGGCCGATCATGCTCGAACAAGGCGCGCTAGCGCCAGCTCAATGCAACCCTAAGGTGATGACGCCTGAGCCTCGCTGATTTCACCGTAAACCCGTAACCAAACTCTTTAGAGACGTGGCAAAGCTCTGGGGAAATCGGAATTTTTCGGCAGGACTAATGCCCGACGCCGACCCTGAGGCCGCCTGGCGTTAACCCTGAACTGGCCTGATTTGCAGGCCGCGGCTCGGCCAACGGGGGCGGAAAGCGGGAGGCTACGCCTCGCCTAGTGACACTCTGTCGCTTTCAGATATTCGAGCGAGGTGAGCGTGCCGTGAATGGAAAAGTCGCCGTAATCGATAAGCAGCTCGCGGCTGACGCCGTTGGCATAAAGGCGGAAATCGATCTGGTAGCTCGGAATTAGATCTCCGCCCTTGGCCTCGAAATAGCCGATCGACACCGGCCATGAGGCGAGATCGCCGAGCCCCTTGTCCTTGGCCGGTGCTTCGAGCTTGGCGGCGTCGGCGCCGGGCTGGATCATCTTGCCGATGAAGGCGGTGGTGTCATAGACCTTCCGACCCTTCTCCGATCCGTCGTAGATCTGCGCCTGGAACATCGACTGGCCCGACAGCGCCGCATCGATCAGAGCGAGGCTGTGCTGGGTCGGAAACAGCACGCGGCCCGGGAGATCGAGCTCGCCATGAGCGGGCTGGCTGATATTGACCTTGACGTCGGCGCTGGGAGCCGCGCGCACCGCCCGCCCCATGGTGACGTCGCCAAGCTTGTCGTTCAGATATTGCGACGACTGGAAGCGGAATTTCTGCCCATCGCCCTGCTCCCAGGTCGATGAGCGAAGATCGGTCAAATTGGTCTGGCCTTGCGTGTCGGTCATCTGCGTGACCATGCGCATGTTGAGCGAGTAGCCGTCGCAGTCCGAGCCGGTGAACTCGAACACCATGCGGCCATCGATGCCGGTGATGCCCGAGGCCGAGCGGGCGTCGTCCAGCGTCATCTCGTAGACGGCGCGATGGGCGACAAGCTTGGTCGGCTCTTTCGCCGCGAGCGCCTCTGCCGGCGACGCGAGCCTCATTTCGAGGAGCGAAGCCACCGCCAGAACCGCAAGCGTCACCCGTCCAAACATGTCATAGCCTCGCTTCTCGATGCTTGCGCCGCGCCAAGGACATGCCAAGACGCTGGCGGAAAGGAACTTTTGGCACCAACCGCGCAGCCGGACAAGTGCCAGGGCACAAGCTTGCAGGAAAGGCCAATTTGCTCAATGGTCGGGTGAAGCGGCACGGTGCGGCCTGCGAGCGACGCGGAGGCGATCATGGCGGGAGAGATCGAGGCACGGCTGAAGGCGCTCGACCTCGCCTTGCCCGAGGCCAAGGCGGCGATCGGCAGCTACGTCCCCTTTTTGCATCTCGACCGCCTGCTGCTCATCTCAGGCCAGCTGCCGATGAAAGACGGCAAGCTCGCCTTCGCCGGCAAGCTCGGCGCCGATACGGACCTCGCCGTCGGGCAAGCGGCGGCGCGGCTCTGCGCGATCAACATTCTGTCGCAGGCGAAGGCCGCGTTGCGCGATCTCGACCGCATCGTGCAGCTTATCCGTCTCAACGGCTTCGTCAACGCAACGCCCGATTTCACCGACCATCCCAAAGTCATGAACGGCGCCTCCGACTTTCTCGTGGAGGTCCTCGGCAATAAAGGGCGCCATACCCGCATCGCCGTCGGTTGCGCGAGCCTGCCGCTCGGCGCCGCCGTCGAGGTCGATGCGATCTTCGCCGTGGAATGATCCGATGATCGATCCCATGGCCCGGTGGCCAAAATGTCAGAGCTCTATTGGCTGAAGCGGCCGATCGCCCATCGCGGCCTGCACGATGCCGCCAAGGGCATCGTCGAGAACAGCGCCTCGGCGGTCAAAGCCGCCATGGGTGCGGGCTACGCCATCGAGGTCGACCTGCAATGCGCGGCCGGTCACATGCCGGTCGTGTTCCACGACAAGACGCTCGACCGGCTGACCTACGAGACCGGCCCGGTAATCGCCCGCGATGCCGAGGCGCTATGCGCGCTCCGCTTGCGCAACAGCGAGGACCGCATCTTGTCGCTCCCCGCGCTGCTTGCGCTCATCAACGGGCGGGTGCCGCTCGTGATCGAGGTGAAGAGCACCTGGACGCGCGAGGGCCAATACGAGGCGAATATCGCTCTGCTGCTCGCCTCTTACCCAGGGCCCGTCGCGGTGATGTCGTTCGACCCCTACTGCATCGCGTCGTTCAAAGAGATCGAGCCCACGCTCCCCCGCGGACTGATCTCCGAGCGCTTCAGCGACGCGCGTTATTGGTCTGAGCTCAGCTTCAAGCAGCGCTTCGCCATGCGCAACCTGCTGACCTCCGCCATCGCCCGGCCCCACTTCATCGCTTACGATATCAGGGCGCTGCCGGCGCTAGCGCCGCTCGTCGCGCAGACCCTGTTCGGGCTGCCGCTGCTGACGTGGACGGTGCGGACCAAGGAGGAGCGCGACCGCGCGCTGCGCTATGCCGACGCCATGATCTTCGAAGGGATTACGCCTTAGCGCATGATCCGGAAAAGTGGGAACCGGTTTTCCGATAAAATCATAATTCAATCCCAAGGAATTTCGTTCTAGCGATGGGCGACATTGACAGACCACAGCGACCGGACGCCGAGCAGGACTTGACCGCCAAGCCGCTCACCGTCCGTACCGCCTCAAGCATCGCCGAAGTGCCGGCTGCCGACTGGGACGACTGCGCCCGCGGGGAGCACGAGGTTCCTTCTAACCCATTCATTTCACATGCCTTTCTAAAGGCGTTGGAGGACAGCGGCTCGGCCGTGCGCGAGACCGGCTGGCTGCCGCGGCATCTCTTGTTGGAGGACGGTGACGGCACTCTGCTCGGCGTGATGCCGTGCTATCTGAAGTCGCACAGCCAAGGCGAATACGTATTCGACCATGGCTGGGCCGACGCCTATGCGCGCGCCGGCGGCGACTATTATCCGAAGCTCCAGGCCTCGGTCCCGTTCACGCCCGTTCCCGGCAGGCGCCTGCTGGTGCGCGCCGGCGAAGGCGAAGCCGAGCGCAAGGCGCTTTTACTTCAGGCGGCGGTGCAGGTCAGCGACCGGCTCGGCGTCTCGGGTCTGCACATCACCTTCCTCACCGAGCCGGAGTGGCAGCTTGCCGGCGAGCTCGGATTGCTCAAGCGCACCGATCAGCAGTTCCATTGGCAGAACGAGGGCTATTCGAGCTTCGAGGATTTCCTAGGGCGCCTCGCCTCGCGCAAGCGCAAGGCCGTGCGCAAGGAGCGGCGCGAAGCGCTAAGCGGCGGCATCGAGATCGAATGGGTGACCGGGAGCGAGCTGACCGAGGCCCATCTCGACGCCTTCTTCGCCTTCTATATGGACACCGGCTCGCGCAAATGGGGCACGCCCTATCTCACGCGCGACTGTTTCAGCCTGCTGCGTCAGAGCATGGCGGACAAGATGCTGCTGGTGCTCGCCAGGCGCGAAGGGCGCTACATCGCCGGCGCGCTCAACTTCATCGGCGCCGATACGCTCTATGGCCGCTATTGGGGCGGCATCGAGGAGCACCCTTTCCTGCATTTCGAGGTCTGCTATTACCAGGCGATCGACTTCGCCATTCAGCACAAGCTTGCGCGTGTCGAAGCCGGCGCTCAAGGCGCGCACAAGCTCGCGCGCGGCTATCTGCCGAGCGCAACCTACAGCGCGCATTACATCGCCGATCCCGCGCTTCGCCGCGCCGTCGCCGATTACCTGAAGCGCGAGCGGCGAGCCGTCGCCCGCGACATCGCGCTGCTCTCCGAGGACTCGCCGTTTCGCAACAGCGACTGATGGCCCCGCGCCCCTGGGTCCGTCATTCCGGCGCAAGCGCTGGATACCGGCTTTCGCCGGTATGACCAGTTCGGCTATAGCAATGAGATGGCCTACGACCCCGACAACATCTTCGCCAAGATCCTGCGCGGCGACATCCCCTGCCACAAGATCTACGAGGACGACGACACGCTCGTCTTCCTCGACATCATGCCGCGCACCGAAGGCCACGCGCTGGTCATCACCAAGGAGAAGGCGCGCGACCTGTTCGACATCGAGCCGGAGGCGCTGGCGAAGCTCATGGCGGTGGTGCAGAAGCTCGCGCCCAAGATCAAGGAAGCGGTCGGCGCCGACGGCGTGCTGATCCAGCAATTCAACGGCGCCGCTGCCGGCCAGACCGTGTTCCACCTGCACGTCCACATCGTGCCGATCAAGCAAGGCGTAGCGCCCAAGCCCCATGCCGGCCAGATGGAAGATGACGCCAAACTCGCCGCCACCGCCGAGAAGATCAAACAGCGGCTGAAAAGCTAATCGAGCCCACACAGGACCGTCATGCCCGGCCTTGAGCCGGCATCCACGAATTGACGCGCATCAGCGTCAGCTCTCGAAAGCGCTATTTAGACCCAAGCGGGACTTTCGGCACGAGGCTCGGCCCGCTCGCCCGCTGCCGGCCGCCGCGGGCTTTCCGCGGTCCGCGCTTGGCGCGCGGCTTGGCAGAGCCGGTCTTTGTCTTTGCCGCGACCTTCACGCCATCGCCGTCGTCAGGCCCCTCACCTTCGGCATCGGTATCCTCGGGATCGCGCGGCCTGATCGGCGCGTCGGGCTTGATGTACTCGAAGCCAAGCGCCTTCTCTCCGGCCTTGTCCTCGACCAGCACGCGCACGATGCCGCCATCTTTCAGCGCGCCGAACAGGATCTCCTCTGCCAGCGGCTTCTTGATGTGCTCCTGGATGACGCGCGAGAGCGGCCGGGCGCCGAACTTGTCGTCATAGCCGCGTTCGGCGAGCCATTGATTCGCCTCCGGCGTCAGCTCGATGGTGATGTTGCGGTCGCTGAGCTGCGCCTCGAGCTGGAACACGAATTTCTCCACCACCTGCGAGATGACCTCGGGCGAGAGATTGGCGAAGGTGATGACGGCGTCGAGCCGGTTCCTGAACTCGGGCGAGAACAGGCGGTTGATCGCCTCCTCGTCGTCGCCTTCGCGCTTGGAGCGGTTGAACCCGATCGCCGCCTTGGCGAGGTCGCTCGCCCCGGCATTGGTGGTCATGATCAGGATCACGTTCTGGAAGTCGACGCGCTTGCCGTTATGGTCGGTCAGCTTGCCGTGATCCATCACCTGCAACAGGATGTTGAACAGGTCGGGATGCGCCTTCTCGATCTCGTCGAGCAGCAGCACGCTATGCGGATGCTGGTCGATGCCGTCGGTCAAGAGCCCGCCCTGGTCGAAGCCGACATAGCCGGGCGGCGCGCCGATCAGCCGCGAGACGGTGTGGCGCTCCATATATTCGCTCATGTCGAAGCGGAGCAGCTCGACGCCGAGCAGCAGCGCGAGCTGGCGCGCGACCTCGGTCTTGCCCACGCCGGTCGGGCCGGAGAACATGTAGGAGCCGATCGGCTTGCCGGGCTCGCGCAGGCCGGCGCGCGACAGCTTGATCGCCGCAGCCAGCGCCTCGATCGCCTTGTCCTGGCCGAACACCACCCGCTTCAGGTCCTGGTCGATGGCGCGCAAAACTTCCTGGTCGGTCTTCGACACGGTCTTGGGCGGGATGCGCGCCATGGTGGCGATGGTCGATTCGACCTCCTTGACGCCGATCGTCTTGCGCCGCTGCCGCTCGGGCAACAGCATCTGCGAGGCGCCAGTCTCGTCGATCACGTCGATCGCCTTGTCGGGCAGCTTGCGGTCGTGGATGTACTTGGCCGACAGCTCGACCGCCGAAATGATCGCCTGGCTGGTGTAGCGCACGCGGTGGAAGTCCTCGAAATAGGGCTTGAGTCCCTTCAAGATCTCGATCGCGTCGGGCACCGACGGCTCGTTCACGTCGATCTTCTGGAAGCGCCGCACCAGAGCGCGGTCCTTCTCGAAATGCTGGCGGTATTCCTTGTAAGTGGTCGAGCCGATGCAGCGCAGCGTGCCCGACTGGAGCGCCGGCTTCAGCAGGTTCGAGGCATCCATCGCGCCGCCCGAGGTGGCGCCGGCGCCGATCACCGTGTGGATCTCGTCGATGAACATGATCGCGCCGGGATAGGCCTCGATCTCGCGCATCACGGCCTTGAGCCGCTCCTCGAAATCGCCACGATAGCGGGTGCCGGCCAACAGCGCGCCCATGTCGAGCTGGAAGATGGTGGAATCGGCCAGCACGTCCGGCACGTCGCCCATGACGATGCGGCGCGCCAAACCTTCGGCGATGGCGGTCTTGCCGACGCCGGGATCGCCGACGAACAGCGGGTTGTTCTTCTGGCGGCGGCACAGCACCTGGATGGTGCGCTGGATCTCGGGCCCGCGGCCGATCAGCGGATCGATCCGCCCCGCGCGCGCCTTCTGATTCAGGTTGATGCAATAGGTCTCGAGCGCGTCTGCGCCGCGCTTCTTGTCCTCGCCGCCTTCCACTGTCGCTGCATCCTCATCGACGCCCCTGACGGCGCGCGGCTCCGACATCCCGGCCCGCTTGGCGATGCCGTGACTGATATAGTTGACCGCGTCGAACCGGGTCATGTGCTGCTCTTGCAGGAAAAAGGCAGCGTGGCTCTCGCGCTCGGCGAAGATGGCAACCAGCACGTTGGCCCCGGTCACCTCCTCGCGGCCGCTCGACTGCACATGCGCCACGGCGCGATGGATGACGCGCTGGAAGCCTGCCGTCGGCTGGGCGTCGCCATGCGTATCGAGCACCAAGCCAGACAGCTCGTTGTCGATATAGGAGCTCAGTTTGTCGCGCAGCACGTCGATATCGACGTCGCAGGCGCGCATCACCGCCGCCGCGTCGCGGTCGTCGAGGAGCGACAGAAGCAGATGCTCCAGCGTCGCATATTCATGGCTGCGCTCATTGGCATATTGCAGAGCGCGCCGGAGAGCCTGCTCTAGACTGGTCGAAAACGAAGCCACTTAGTCCTCACTCTTTCTCCATCGTGCATTGCAGCGGATGCTCGTGCTGCCGCGCGAAGCTCGTCACCTGGGCTACCTTAGTCTCAGCCACCTCGTAAGTGTAGACCCCACAAATGCCGACGCCCTTCTGGTGGACATGCAGCATGATCCGGGTCGCCTCCTCGGGAGGCTTGTTGAAGAAGCGCTCCAGCACGAGCACGACGAAATCCATCGGCGTGTAGTCATCGTTGAGGAGCAGCACTTTGTAGAGGCTCGGCCGCTTGGTCTTCGGCCGCGTCTTGGTGATGATATGGGTGCCGGTGTCATCGCCCCGGCGAGGATCGCCGTTCCGCGCCATCGTCAGCCTATATGTGGCGTCTCGTTCTTCATCTGCCAAGGGAGCGCTAGCCGCACTTGCAAGCGACCATCCTCGTACATTGTAGCGCCATAGCGCCGCCAACCGCAAATCGCGCGCGCCGTCTCTGCATAACATAGTGTGAGTTGGGGACAGGAAAACGGAAAAAAAAAGACCCGAGGAACGGCCCCGGGTCTTTTCGCTTGGGAAAGTGTGGAGCGTGGAGCGCCGTTAGACGACCTTCTTGGTGAAGGCAACTTCGACCGGCTTGTAGGCGTCCTTGGCGAGGCCGACATACATCTCACCGAGCTTGGACATCTCGGCGACGTAGGTGTCGTAAGCCTTCTTGGCGTACTGGGACTGAATCTCGATCGCCTGCTCGATCGACTTGGCGCCGATCAACTGCTCGAAAGCGCGGGTCGAATCCTCGAACGCCTTCTTGGAATAGTCGGTGATCTCGGCGGCAATGGCCTGGAAGCCCTTGTTGACTTCGCCGAACGAACGGACGGTTGCATCGAAACCGTCTTTGCCTACTTTCTGGAACTCTTCGAAACCTTTGAGCATGGGGAAGCCCTCTTCTCGTCATAAACCGGGTTGCGCGATTGCTGCGAACGCGAGCGATATATATGCGTTGCACAAAAAACGTCAATAAATTTTTTTTGCACTGCACAATAAACTTACTTGTCCAGACTTAACACTTTGGCAATGGGCGGATTTTAGCCTTGTTTCCGACCTCAACTGTGGCGCGCTTCGCGCCAGGACGGGGCGGGCACGGACTGAATCGTGCGCGGGGAAGGGTCGTCAAAGGGGGAAGGCCAAAGCCTTCGGATCTGGTGGGAATCGGCAATCGTCTTGGTTGGGCGTTTCTTGGGCGGGCGGGTCAGCTGCTGCTCGCGCTCGTGCTCATTCTTGCGTCAGTCTCGGCGCCTCTCGGCGAAGCCTCGGCCGCCCGGCGATCGAGATCGAGCACGCCACCGATCGCGGCGGCCATCGTCGTCGACATGAACACCGGCGTCATTCTCTCCTCGCTGGCGCCAGACACGCCGCGCTACCCGGCCTCCCTCACCAAGATGATGACGCTCTATGTCCTGTTCGGCTGCCTGCGCGACGGCAAGATCACCTTGACCTCAGATCTCGTTGTGACGCAGCACGCCGAGGTTCAGGCGCCGACCAAGCTCGGGTTGAAGCAGGGCTCGACCATCAAGGTCGAGGACGCGATCAAGGCACTGGTGACCCAGTCCGCCAACGACGCCGCGGTGACCATTGCCGAGAACCTCGCCGGCACCGAGGAAAATTTCGCGCGCTATATGACGCAGGCGGCGCGCAGCATGGGTATGACCAAAACGACCTTCCGCAACGCCTCTGGCCTTCCCAACGACGAGCAGGTCACGACCGCGCGCGACATGGCGACGCTCGCCACCCACCTGATCCACGACTACCCGGAATATTACGGCGTGTTCGAGACGCGCTATTTCACCTATAGCGGTCGCAAGTACCGCAACCACAACCGCCTCTTGTTCAGCTACAAGGGCACCGACGGCATCAAGACCGGTTACACGCAGGCGAGCGGCTTCAACCTCACCGCGTCGGTCCATCGCGGCAACAAGCACCTCATCGCCGTGGTGCTCGGCGGCAAAACCGGCAGCCAGCGCGATGCCGCCATGCGCGCGCTCCTCGACAAGAACTTCGCAAACGCCTCCGAGGTGAAGCCGACCAAAGAGCAGTTGGTAGCCGCCCTGGTTCCGACCTCCGGCGCTGTCCCCACTTCGGCGCCTGTCCCGCAAGTAGTCAAGCCCGCCGTACTGGCCCAGGCACCCGCGCCACAAACGGTCAAGCCGTCCGCAGCGACAAAGCCGGCACTGACGTCAGCTGAGGCCGAGCTTGAAACTTACGTGACCCGGTCGCCCGCAAAGGCGAACAAGCCCAGCTTCGCCATGGCCTCGGTCGCGCCTGAGCCGTCGACCGTCGGCACGCCCAATGAAGAGGCGCAAGGCGATACCGCCGAGCCGTCCGAGCCGGACAATGCCGGTCTGCCGTCGAGCGAGCCTCAGGCGAGAAAGGGACCGAAGCCGAAAGTCATCGGCGCGTTCCACGTCCAGGTCGGCGCCTATACCTCCGAATCCGAGGCCGAGAACCGGCTCGGCGTGGTGCAGAGCCGCGCCTCCAACCTGCTCGACGGCCACCTGCCCTTCACCACCTCGTTCACCAAGGACAATTCGGAGTGGTACCGGGCGCGCTTCGCCGGCTTCTCTAAGGGCGACGCGCAGAGCGTGTGCGAATCGCTCAAGAAGATGTCCGTCGATTGCGTGGTGATGCGCGCCGAATAGGCCGCTAGCGGCTCATTTCCGCCCGAGCAGGACCTCTTTCGCCTCGTTGATCCGCGCCGCGAGATAGGTCGAGCCGCCCTGGTCGGGGTGCATCTTCATCATCAGCCGCCGATGCGCCTGCCTGATGTCGTCCTCGCCCGCGCCTTTGTTGATGCCGAGCACGGCGTAAGCCTCCTCGACGCTCATGCGGTTGCTTCGCGCCCGTCCGCGCGGCGGCTCGGCCCTGGCCTCCTTGGCCTCGCTCTGGTCGCGCCAGCCCGGCAGGCGCCAGTCGAGATAGGCCTCGATCAGAGCCGCCTCCTGCGCGCCCTCGCTCCGGAGCTCGTCGAGCAACTCGAACGTCTCCTTGTCGCTCAGCGATGACAGCGCGCGGTTGGTGAAACGCCCGGCCAGCACCTTGCCGTCCATGCGGCCGGAATCGTGGTCGAGCTCCATCTCTAGCTTGGCGGTGCGAACGCGCGAGGCCTGACCGGGCGATTTCTGCGCCGAGCCGAACGGGCTGCCGAGCCCGAGCCCACTGCTCCGTCCGACGAGCGCGAGCCCGAACACGGCGAGCGGGATAGCGAGCGGCAGAGCGCCGCGCATCAGCAGAAAGCCTGCGGCGGCAATGGCAGCGACGCCGGCCACCTTTCGCAGTGCGCCCGCAAGCTTGCGCGGGTCGGCGCCGACCAGCAGCCTGGCGAGCAGGATGAGACCGACAAGGACCGCGCAACCGGCAAGGAAATAGACCATCGCCCAGCCGTCAGCCGAGTTGCTCGAGCAGGCGAAGCGCCACGCTGCTCTGCGTCGACGCGCGGTAGTCTTGCAGCGCCTTCCGCCCGCCGCTGGCATAGACCGCGACCGCCGTCAGCAACTCGCGGAGCTGCCGCGCCGAGCCAGCGTCGAAGCGGCAATGGGCGCCGCGCGACAGCCGCGCGATCTCCTTGAAGGCGCGCTCGGCCCTCTGGTCGTGACCCTCCTGGAACAGGAACACCGGCACGCCGATCAAGCCGAGCTCGCCGGCAAGCTTGCTCAGCTGGTCGACATCCTCCTCCATGCAGTCGCCGACATAGATCAGCGCGTTGACCTTGGCGGTTTCATTCTCGTGGCGCGCATGGCTCAGAACTTTGCGGATCTGGGTATGACCGCCCTCGCAGTGGACCTTGCGCATCAGCCGGGCGAGCGCCGCCGGGTCGCCGACCCATTTGGAGGCCTGGCATTCTCTGAAGCCGCGGAAATAGACGAGCTGCACGTCGAGCCCGCCGACCTGCTTGACCGCCTCGAACATGTCGCCCTGGAGCTCGAGCGCGAGGTCCCAGGTCGGCTGCCGGCTCATGGTCGCATCCATGGCGAAGATCAGCCGGCCGCGCCCCGAGCCTGCCGGCTGCAGCCCGCGCATCTGCGTGAGAAAGGTATCGACCTCGGCGCGGCTCGAGCGGTTCTCGGTAACCTCGCTTTTGTCAGTCTTTGCCGGGGCTTTCGGCTCCGCCATGGTCACGCGAGCTCCGCGCCAGGTCTGTGTTGGCGTTCAAGTCTGTGTGTTGGCGTTATAGATGGACCCTATTGCCCGTTGCGGCAATGGCGCCGGCTTCCGCCTCAAGGCTCGTCGGTCCCCGCGGCGAGCAGGCTCGCATTGCCGCCCGACGCTGTGAGGTTGGTCGAGCGCACCCGCTCAAGCGCGAAGCCTTGCAGATAATTGGGTCCGCCGGCCTTTGGCCCGGTCCCCGACAGGCCCTCGCCGCCAAACGGCTGCACGCCGACCACCGCGCCGATCTGGTTCCGGTTCACATAGACGTTGCCGACGCGCACACGCCCGGCGACGAACTCCGCCGTCGCCTTGATGCGCGAATGGATCGAGAGCGTGAGGCCGTAACCGGTGGCGTTGATCTCATCGCAGACATCGCCGAGCCGGTCGCCCGCGTAACGCACCACATGGAGGACGGGCCCGAACACTTCGCGGCGCAACATGGCGATGGAGGGGATCTCATAGATGGCGGGCGCCACGTAGCTGCCTTGCGCATGCTCGGGCCCCAAGGGCAGGTCGAGTAGCTCGCGCGCCTCTTTGCGCATGCGCGCTTTGTGAGCTTCGAGCGCTCGCTTGGCGTCGTCGTCGATCACCGGACCGACATCGGTAGCGTAATCGAGTGGATCGCCGATTCTGAGCTCGCGCGCGGCGCCGAGCAGCATCTTCAGGATCGGCTCGGCAACCTCGTCCTGGAGATACAGCACGCGTAGCGCCGAGCAGCGCTGCCCGGCGCTATCGAAGGCTGAGGCGAGCGCATCGTCGACAACCTGCTCGGGCAGAGCCGATGAATCGACGATCATGGCGTTCTGCCCACCGGTCTCGGCGATGAGCTTGACGATCTTGCCGTCGCGCGCGGCGAGCGCCCGGTTGATGGCGATGCCGGTGTCGGTGCCGCCGGTGAATACGACGCCATCGACGCGGGGGTCGCCGACCAAAGCCGCGCCGACGATCTCGCCCTTGCCCGGGAGAAGATGCAGCAGGTCAGGCGGTATGCCGGCGCGATGCATGAGCCTGATCGCGCGGGCGGCGGTGAGTGGCGTCTGCTCGGCGGGCTTGGCCACCACCGCATTGCCGGCGGCGAGCGCGCCGGCGATCTGCCCGGTGAAGATGGCGAGCGGAAAGTTCCACGGCGAGATCGCCGCGAACACGCCGCGACCATGCAGCGAGAGCGCGTTGCGCTCGCCAGTCGGGCCCTTGAGCAGGCGCGGCGCAGCGAATTGCCGTCGCGCCTCGCCCGCCGCATAGCGGAGATGATCGACCGCCTCGCGAAGATCGCCTTGGGCGCCGGCGATCGTCTTGCCGGCTTCGCGCACCATCAGCGCCATGAGGCCGGCGCGGTCAGCCTCGAACAGATCGGCGGCACGGTCGAGCAGCAATGCGCGCGCCTCACCGCCGAGCCGATCCCATTCGCCATTGGCCGCCTTCGCCGCACCGAGCGCCCGGTCGATGGCTTGGGGGCCGGCCGTGCGGCAGGTGCCAACCACCATGCGGCGGTCGTGTGGCGAGGTGATCCAGGACACCTCGCCGCCCTCCTCCACCTCCTCGCCTGAGACGATGGGGTTGGCGGCGGCGGGACTGGTCAAAGCCGCTTCCATCGCGCGGAGCAGTGGTGCGCGCACCGACGGCTCGAACAGCGGCAGCCCGAGGCTGTTGCGGCGCTCCGGCACGAACAGCTCAGGCGGCGGCTTGATCAACGGATTGGCTTTGTCGGACAGCCCGGCCGCCTTCTCGACCGGGTCGGCCACAATGGCCGCGATCGGCGCCGCGTCGTCGGCAAGCCGATTGACGAAGGAGGTGTTCGCGCCATTTTCCAGGAGGCGCCGCACGAGATAGGCAAGCAGGTCGCGATAGCCGCCGACAGGCGCATAGATGCGGCATGGCTTGCCCAGAGCCTCGGGATGCACGACCTCGCGATGCAGGGCTTCGCCCATGCCGTAGAGCCGCTGGAACTCGTAGGGCCGATTGCCGGCAATTGTGGCGATCCACGCGACCGTGTGCGCGTTATGGGTGGCGAATTGCGGATAAAAGCAGTCGGGCCGCGCCAGCAGAGCGCGCGAAGCTGCGAGATAGGCGACGTCGGTATTGACCTTGCGGGTGAACACCGGATAGCCGGCGAGCCCGGCTTCCTGCGCCCATTTGATCTCGCTGTCCCAATAGGCGCCCTTGACCAGGCGGACGGGGATGCGCCGGCCAGTGGCTTGCGCGACCGCGGCGAGCCAGTCGATCAGGGGCAGCGCCCGCTTGCTGTAGGCCTGCACCGCAAGCCCGAGCCCGTTCCACCCCGACAGAGCAGGATCGGCGAACAGCGGCCCGAGCAATTCAAGCGAGAGATCGAGCCTGTCGGCCTCTTCGGCGTCAATGGTGAGCGGCAGCCACGCCTCGCGCATCTGATGCGCCAGCGCCGAGAGCGCGCGGCACCAGCTCGTGCTTTAGCCGCGCCTGTTGTGAGGGCTGATAGCGCGGGTGCAGCGCCGAAAGCTTGACCGAGAGCCCGGGGCGGCGATGCAGCTCGTCATCGGTCAGCGCTTTGGGATCGCCAGCCGACGCAGCTATGGCTTGTGCCGCCTCGCTGTAGCGCGCGGCGTGGCGCTTGGCGTCGTCGTCGGTGCGCGCCGCCTCTCCCAGCATGTCGAACGAGAAGCGATAGCCGAGCGCGGCCTCCGCCTCGCCATTGGTGAGCGCGTCCTTGATGGTCTCTCCCAGCACGAACTGGCGGCCGAGAATGCGCATGGCTTGGCGAAGCGCCTGGCGAATGACCGGCTCGCCGCTCCGCGCGATCAGCCGCTGCACGAAGCTGCCGAGATTGGTGTCTTGGCTCTCGCCCCAATCGACGATGCGGCCGGTGAGCATCAGCCCCCAGGTCGAGGCGTTCACCAGGAGGGAGTCCGAATGGCCGAGATGGCGCGCCCAATCGCCACTGCCGATCGTGCCGGCGATCAGCCGGTCGGCGGTCGCGGCGTCGGGGATGCGGAGCAGCGCTTCGGCGAGGCAGAGCAGCAGCACCCCCTCCTCGCTCGACAGGCCATATTCATGCAGCAGCGAATCGACGCCGCCTTGCTCATGCCGTCCCTCGCGCGCGCGCCTGACGAGGTCACTCGCGAGCCGCTCGATTCGGGCGCGCTCTTCCTCGCTGCACCGCGCCTTCTCGATCAGCGCCTCGATCGTCGCGGTCTCGTCGGCAAGCAGCGCCGCTCCGATTGCCTCGCGTCCGGGCAATGCGGCAATCGTCCCCATGTCGCATCTTGGCTCGCCCATGACGCAAGCTTAACCCTTTGCCGACAACGGTTCGAGGCAGGTTGATTTCCGTCAAGTCCACGAAAGCTTATATCCGGCACACCACCCCGAACAGGATTCCGGTTCGCGCCGGAATGACGTAAAAAAGGACCGCCTGAGAGAAGCCATGACCCATCCCATCGCCGTCCGCACGATCAGCGACCTGAGAAGCCACCTCGCCAAATGGCGCAAGGCTGGGGAGAGCATCGCGCTGGTGCCGACCATGGGAGCGCTGCACCAGGGCCATCTGTCGCTGGTCGCGCTCGCCAAGACGAAGTGCGCCCGCGTGGTCGCCTCGATCTTCGTGAACCCGATGCAGTTCGGCCCGCGCGAGGATTTCAAGACCTATCCCCGCGACGAGGCGGCCGACCTCGACAAGCTCGCCACGGCCGGCGCCGACCTCGTGTTCATCCCGGACACCGCCGAGATGTACCCACAGGGTTTCAGCACGCATGTGAAGGTCTCAGACCTGACCGACGATCTCTGCGGCGCGGCACGGCCCAATCATTTCGAGGGCGTGGCCACGGTGGTCGCCAAGCTTCTGCTGCAATGCACTCCGGACATCGCCATCTTCGGCGACAAGGATTATCAGCAGCTGCTCGTCATCAGGCGGCTGGTGCGCGACCTCAACATGCAGGTCGAGATCATTGGCGGGCCGATCGTGCGCGAGGGCGACGGGCTCGCGCTGTCATCGCGCAACGCCTATCTCTCGGCCGACG
Organism: uncultured Alphaproteobacteria bacterium; assembly: GCA_963820005.1. Lineage (GTDB taxonomy): Bacteria > Pseudomonadota > Alphaproteobacteria > Rhizobiales > Methyloligellaceae > Methyloceanibacter. The sequence continues at coordinate 201,751 of CAWFYQ010000006.1, forward strand.
AGCGCAAAACCGCTCCCCTGCTCTACAAGACCATCCACGACGTCGCCGCCGTCTTGGCTGAGGGCGAAGGCGCCGATGCCGCGGCAGAGGCGGGCCGATTCAAGCTCGAGGCGGCGGGGTTCCGCGTCGACTATGTCGCCGTGCGCGACCCCGACACGCTGAAGCCGCTGTCGGGGCCGGTCAAACCCGGCACGCGCGTGCTCGCCGCCGCCTATATCGGCAAGACCCGGCTGATCGACAACGTCGCCGTGCCGGCTAAAGCGTGATTTGGTCGTGCGGCGCTCGGCTACCAATCGATCAGACGAAGCTCACGCAAATCCTCGCGCATGGCGCGCGGCATGTCGTCGGCAGCGTCCTCGAAGCCTCTGAGGTCGTTGGGGGCATCGGCAACGTCGAGATAACGCCAGCCCTGGAAGGCGCGGCGAGGATGGGCGCGCGTGGTGACCAGCGCGGGATCGAGCACGATGCCGCAGCATGCGGTGCCGTCGTCCTTGGTGTCGGGCCGAAGATCCAGCACGCGCTGACGCACCAGCACGAAGCCTCTGATTACCCAATAGAGCGAACCGCCGTCGAGTACCTGGTCGCGCCGCTTCGGCGTCTGCAAGGTGCGATGGCACAGCTCGACCTGTTTGCGCTCGCGCTTCAGCCGCTTCAGCCGCTCGGTCTGCCAGTCGGCAAGCTCCTGCACGGTTTCGACGCCGACACAGAGCTTGAGGAGATGCAAGGTCATCGAGGATCAATGAGCCATGAACAGCGGGATGTGCGCTTCCTCAAGCATGGTCAGGGTCACGCCGCCGAGAATGAACTCGCGCCAGCGCGAATGGTGGAACGCGCCCATCACGATCATGTCGGCGTGAAGCTCCTTGGCCTTCGCCAGGATCGTCTTGCCGATGTCGCCTTCGCCAGTCGCAAAGCGCAACACCTCGACGGCAACGCCCCGGCGCGCCAGATGCCCGACCATGTCGTCGACCTCGGGCTCGCCTTGCTCGCCGGCGTCGTCGGCGACACCGACCAGCAGCACCACCCGCTTTGCCAGCTTAAGGAAGATGAGCGCGTCGTTGAAGGCGCGCGCGGCCTCGGCGCTCCCGTCCCAGGCGGCGACTACGGTCCCCGCAATCGCGATTTTGTCGGTGACCGACGGCACGATGATCACCGGCCGGCCCGAGGCGAACAGGCAGCGCTCGACCAAGGCATATTGGCCGATCAGCGGATCGCCGTCCCGTGGCTGACCGATGACGGCGAGGTCAACGTGGCGCGCCGAGCAGGCGAAGTCGCGCGGGAACTCCTCGCTCATGCCCTGCATCAACCTGGCGTCGACGCTCAAGCCTTCGGCCTCGGCACGCGCCTTGAAGGCTTGCAGCGCCGTCGCGCCTTGCGCTTTCACCCCTTGCAGCACCTCGCTCATGTCGGCGAAGCCGACATCGGCGCCATAAAGCGGCAGCAGCGCGGTCGGCGCGAACGCGACGCCCACCAGATGCGCGCCGTGATCCTTGGCGAGAGCGACGGCAAACTCGACGCGCGAACTGGTCGCCTCCGTGCTGTCGACATAGACGACGATGTCGTTAAGGCTCATTTCTCACCAAGCCCCCTCGCCCGCATCCTAGCCCGGAACCCGCGCGCCTTGAAATCCCGGGCGTTCGCCGCCGACCACATATCGCGTGCGCGGGTAACGACCGCGTGATCAGGGTTAAGCCTAGGGGTCACGGAGCTTTGAAAAGGAGTGACGCAAGGCCTGCCGGAACAGGCGCTATAGCTCGGATGTTGGCGTTTCGCCACGCGTGCCTAGAACTCATGCACAGGAGAGGAAAATGAAGCTCAACCGGAAGTCTGGTGCTAAGCTTGCGATGACTGCCGCCGTGCTCGTCATCACCGGCGCGACCCTGATCGGCGCAGCGACGGCCGAGACGGTCAAGGGACGCTGCTTCGGCGTCAATGGCTGTAAGCAACAGGGCGAATGCAAGAGCACCAAGAATGACTGCAAGGGCAAGAACGCTTGCAAGGGCCAGGGCTGGCTCTCGATGCTCCAGGACGAGTGCTCCGACAAGCAGGGCCAGTGGGAAGCGATCTAAGGGTCTAGGTCCTCGTTCGTCTCTTAGGCAATTTGGCTGGGAGCCGGCCGTCGCCGGCTCCCATACTCCGTGAAGGAGCGCCAGCATGATCACCGAGAAGCCGCCTTATCTTGGCTTTGGGCTTGGGCTCAGGCCCCAGCATTACCAGGAGATCCTTGAGGGCGCCCCGGCGGTCGACTGGTTCGAAATCATCTCCGAGAACTACATGATCGAAGGCGGCCAGCCTCTGCACATGCTGGATTTGGTCCGCGAGCGCTATCCGATCGTGATGCACGGCGTGTCGCTGTCGATCGCCTCGACCGCGCCGTTCGACATGGACTATCTCAGGGCGCTGAAGGGGCTCGCCGAGCGCGTCAAGCCCAAATGGATCTCCGATCATCTGTGCTGGACCGGCGTTCATGGAGTCAACCTGCACGACCTGCTGCCGATCCCCTATACCGAAGAAGCGGTCGCCCACGTGGTCGATCGCGTCAACTTCGTGCAGGACTTTCTCGGCCGGAGGCTGACGCTCGAGAACGTCTCGAGCTACGTGACCTTCGCCCAATCGGAGATGACCGAGTGGGAGTTCGTGAGCGAGATCGCCAGGCGTGCCGATTGCTGGCTCCTGTTCGACGTCAACAACGTCTATGTCAGCTCGTTCAATCACGGCTTCTCGACCGACGATTTCCTGAACGGCGTGCCGCGCGACCGCGTCATCCAGTTCCATGTTGCCGGCCACAGCCACGAGGAAACCCACATCATCGACACCCACGACCATCCGGTGTGCGATGAGGTGTGGGATTTCTATCGCCAGGCGGTCGCCCATTTCGGTCCGGTCTCGACCATGATCGAACGCGATGACAACATCCCGCCGCTCGCCGAGTTGGTCGAAGAGCTCGACCATGCGCGCGGCATCGCCGGCGAGGTGCTTGGCACCGAGGCGCTGGGCACCAAGGCGCTGGGCAGCGAGCGCCTCGCAGCGGCGGAATGAAAAGCCTCAAAGACATTCAGGACGAATTTCAGCGCGGCATCCTCGCCGGCGACGACGCTATCCTTGCCGACGTGAACGACAGCTCCAGAGAACAGCGCAAGGTCCTGTTCGGCGTCTATCGCAACGGCTATATCGCGCGGCTCGCCGAAATTCTCGGCGAGGACTATGAGCAGGTGCACGCCTATATCGGCGACCGTGGCTTCGCCAATCTGGTGAAGGCCTATATCGACGCCAATCCCTCCGATCGGCGGAGCGCACGGTGGTTCGGCCGGCACATGCCCGCCTTCATCGCCAAGAGCGCAGCCTTTGCCAAGCATCCCGAGGTTGCCGAACTGGCAACCCTCGAGAAGGCGCTCGCCGATGCCTTCGACGGGCCCGACGCCGAGCCGCTGCGCTTGGCCGAGCTTGCCGCGGTGCCACCGGAAGCCTGGCCGGGGCTCGTGCTGGAGCCGCATCCAACCGCGATCCGCCTCACCTTCGCCACCAACGCCGCCGAGCTGTGGACGGCGCTCAAGGACGAGCAGCCGCCGATCAAACCGGTCAGGCTGCCGGAGCCGCAAGCGATCCTTGTCTGGCGCGATGGCTTCACGGCGCGCTTCAAGCCGCTTTCGGCCGAGGAAGCCATGATGTGGAACGAGGCGGCGAACGGCGTGCGCTTCAGCGTGCTGTGCGAGATGGTTGCGACCTTCGCCGGCGAGGACGAGGCCGAGCTCAGAGCCGCGTCCTACCTCAAGGATTGGGTCGACATGGGGATGCTGGCGAGCCTTGCGGGGCGCCCTCTCCCGGCTTCGACAGATCGCAGCCTGTGAGATAGGCGGCGCGCGGCCCCGGAAACAGCGCGTTGCTCCGACCTCTCAGCCAATAAGAGACCAGCCCCACCCATTCGCGCATGGCGACATCGACGCGGCGCAGACCCTCGGAGACCTTGTCGAACGGCCGCGACAGGTCGGCGCTGCCGCGCGTCCGGTAATCGACCGGCCACGGCTCGACCTGAAACCCCGCGGCGCGGAACGAGCCCATGGCGCGCGGCATGTGATAGGCGGAGGTGATCAGCACCCAGCGCGTGCCGGGACCAAGCTCGCCCGCTTTGCCGAGCTCGTCCTTGAGGAACACGGCGTTCTCGTAAGTGTCGCGCGCGTTCGCTTCGAGGATCAGCTGCTCGCGCGGAACGCCGAGCGCGGTGAGCAGCGTCACAGCTCCAGCCGCTTCGCTGTCTGACTTGTACAGGATTCCGGCATCGCCGCCGCTGAAGGCGACCTTAGCTTGCGGAAAGCGTCGCGCGAGCATCGCCGCCTCGACGATCCGCTCGCCGGCCTCGTTCAGCGTCGGCGCGTGCCGTGCGGTGCCGACCAGCCTGTCTTCTGCGCCGCCGAGCAGGATGAAGCCGGTTGGCGCGGGCGGCGCGTCGAGATCGGCGCGCGGGAAGCGATCCTCGAGCGGCAGGATCAGCGCATTGCCGAGCGGCGACAGGCCGGCGATCAGCAACAGGATGGCGCCGGTCGTGACGAAGCGCCGGCCCCAGCGCGCCCAGCCCGTCCAGATCAGGATCGAGCCGTAACCGATGAGAAGCGCGATCAGCGTCGACGGCTGCAGCAGGAACCACAGCGCCTTGGCGAGATAAAAGAACATTGTCCCCCTTGGCGCCTATACTAACCACAAAGCCGCCAGGCCGAGAAAGGCGAAGAAGCCGACCACGTCGGTGACCGTGGTCACGAACACGCCCGACGCGATCGCCGGGTCGAGGCCGAGCGCATCGAGCCCGAGCGGGATGAGAATGCCGGCGACTGCCGCCGCGATCAGATTGACGATCATGGCCACTCCGATCACGAGACCGAGCTGGTCGCTGCCGAACCAGAAATAGACGATCCCCCCCATGATCACGGCGAACATCAGCCCGTTGAGGATGCCGACCGCCGTTTCCCGGCCGATGACCCGGAGCGCGTTGGCGGCGCCGAGGTCCTGCGTGGCCAGCGCCCTGACCGCGACCGTCATGGTCTGCGTCCCGGCATTGCCGCCCATCGAAGCGACGATCGGCATCAGCACGGCGAGCGCCACCATCTGCTCGATGGTCGCGTCGAACAGGCTGATCACCGCCGAGGCGAGGATGGCGGTGGCGAGATTGGCGAGCAGCCAAGTGAAGCGGAGCCGGGTCGTCTGCCACACCGAGTCGCTGACCGACTCGCCGGCGACGCCACCCATGCGCAGAATGTCTTCCGAGGCCTCCTCCTGCACCACCTCGACCACGTCGTCGGCGGTGATCACCCCGACCAGCCTATGGTCGGTGTCGACCACCGGCGCCGAGGTGAGATTGTAGCGCTCGAACTGGCGCGCCACCTCCTCCTGGTCGGCTTCGGCCAGGATCGGATGGATGTCGCGGTCGGTGATGGTCTCGACGGTCGCCGTGCGCTTGGCGCGCAGCAGCCGGTTGAGCGCCGCCGAGCCGATCAGATGATAGGCGGGATCGACCACGAACACTTCGTAGAACCGGTCGGGCAGGTCGTCGGCCTCGCTCATGAAGTCGATCGTCTGGCCGACCGACCAGAACGGCGGCACGGCGATCAGGTCGGTCTGCATGATGCGGCCGGCGGAGTCCTCCGGATATTCGAGGCTCCGCTCGAGCGCCGCGCGCTCGAACGACGGCAGCTTGGCGAGGATGTCCGACTGATCTTCCTTGTCGAGGTCCTCGATCAGATAGACCGCGTCGTCCGAGTCGAGCTGCTGGATAGCCTCCGCCACCTGCTCGGTGGGCATCGCCTCGATCACCTGGTCGCGGACCGACTCGTCGAGCTCGGACAGCGCGCCGGTCTTGAAGTCGTCGCCGAGGGTCGAGATCAGGAGCCCGCGCTGCTCGGGGCGAAGCAACTGGATGAGGTCGGCGAGGTCGGCCTCGTGCAACCTCATGGTGAGGTCGCGCACCTTGGCCGCGTCCTCCTCATCGAGCGCGGCAACGACGGCGTGCAGGAAATCGGAGCGAATGCCCCCTTCCTCGTCGCGCAGCTCGACCTCGCCTGCGGCGTCCTGCATGGCGTGTCCGTTTCGCCGGGTTGATATGCTTCAAGCGGGAGGGCCGGCGATCCGGGAGCGGGAGTCGGCGCCTCGAAAGCGTCGCGGACTGCCACTTCCGGCCTGCGACGACAGGCGCGGCCTAGCAGGCACTAGACGCTTGTTGCCGGGCAAATTCCAGCCCAAAAATCGCGATGCGGCACAACGTTATGGCAACGTTGATCGGCTCGCGCGGGCTAATCCGAAAGAAGGAAAGTTGGTGCGGTCGAGAGGAATCGAACCTCCACGAGCAAGCTCACAGCGACCTCAACGCTGCGCGTCTACCATTTCCGCCACGACCGCGAATTTAAGGGGCTTTCCGCCCCGAATATGGCTATAGGCTGCCCCATCGGCAAGCGCGGGGTTCGCTGCCTTAGCAAACCTGCCTTAGGGGTGCAAGGATGGTCTTGGAACCGGCCGAGCCGGCAAAGCGATGAGTTGCATGGCCGAATTCGCTGTCAAGCAGGCGTCGGAACAAGCCCGGCCGGCAGGCCCGGTCGAATGGCGGGTGAGCGGCGCGCCGGTCGCCTACAAGGACGCTGTAGCCGCCATGGACGCCCGCGTCGACGCGATCGCGCGGGGCGAGGTATCCGAATGCGTCTGGCTGCTCGAGCATCCCCCGCTCTATACGGCAGGAACCAGCGCCGATCCGAACGAGCTGCTCGATGCGACGCGGTTCCCCGTGTTCAGGAGCGGCCGCGGCGGCCGCTTCACCTATCACGGTCCGGGCCAGCGCGTGGCCTACGCCATGCTCGACCTCACAAGGCGCGGCCGCGATGTCCGCGCCTATGTCGTTGCGCTGGAAGATTGGTTGATCGCCACCCTTGCGAGCCTCGGTGTCGAGGGCGAGCGGCGCGCAGGCTCGGTCGGCATCTTCGTCGGCGACGCCAAGATCGCGAGCATCGGGGTGCGCGTGCGGCATTGGGTGAGCCTGCATGGCGTCAGCCTCAACGTAGCTCCTGACCTCGAGCATTTCTCCGGCATCGTTCCTTGCGGGCTCCAGCGACATGCCGATCACCAGTCTCGCCGCGCTCGGCGCCGGGACCGACATGGCGCGCGTGGACGCGGCACTCTGCGCCTCATTCGAGGACGCCTTGGGAACGCGAAGTGACTAACCTTTCCGAGCTGCCGCCCGGCCTGCCTCGGCCGGTCGATGATGGCGCATGTGCTCACCTCGTCGGCATGGCGCTGCCGCCAATGAAGCTTCCATCGACGCATGATGGCGGGGTGGATCTTGCCGTCCTTACGCCCGGGCGCAGCGTCATTTACTGCTACCCGATGACAGGCGTCCCGGGACAGAAGCTGCCGGACCGCTGGGACCTCATTCCAGGCGCTCGTGGCTGCACGCCGCAGGCTTGCGCCTTTCGCGATCATCATCGCGAGCTCACAGCACTTGGTGCCTCCGTTTTCGGGCTCAGCACCCAGACGACCGACCATCAACGCGAGATGGCCTTGCGCCTCCATCTACCGTTCGAGGTGTTGAGCGATGCGGAGCTGCGCTTTGCGATGGCGCTCCGTTTGCCGGTCTTCGAGGTGGACGGCATGCGTCTCATCAAGAGGCTAACGCTGATCGTGCGGGACGGCCTGATCGAGCATGTCTTCTATCCGGTCCACCCACCCGACCAGAGCGCGAGCCAAGTCCTTGCATGGCTCTCCGCGCAGCCCGTCAGCGCCAGCGATCGGTCGCGATCACCTTGAAGCCCGGGGCAACGGTACCGCCCTCGTGAATGATGGCGACCTTGGTCACGCGCGCCGCCCCGGGGCCCCGCTCGCAGAGCTTCAGCATCTTCGCCACGCCGTCGGGGGCGCCCGAGAACACCGCCTCGACGGCGCCGTCGCTCGTGTTGCGCACCGTGCCGTCGAGCCCAAGCGAGCGAGCCGTTTCCTCGGTCCAGGCGCGGTAATAGACGCCCTGCACCCTGCCCTCGATCATGACCGTGACGGTGCGTCTTGCTTGTGGTTTGTCGGCCATTTCAATCTACCGCAGTCATGCCCGCGAAAGCGGGCATCCAGTAACCATCGATCTCGACTATTTTCGAAGCCAACTCTTATTGGATTGCCCGGTCGAGCCGGGCAACGACACCGAACGGGCTAAACGAATTCGAGGATCACGGCGTCGACATTGAGGCTGTCGCCTGGCTTGGCCAGCACCTTGGCAACCTTGGCGTCGCGCTCGGCCTTGAGCACGTTCTCCATCTTCATCGCCTCGACCACGCAGAGCGTATCGCCCGCCGCGACCTCCTGGCCCTCGCTCACCGCGAGCGACACGACCAACCCCGGCATCGGACAGAGCAGGAACTTCGACATGTCGGGGCGGATCTTCGCCGGCATCTGCGCCTGAAGCTCGGTCTCGCGCTCGGTGAACACCCGTACCGCGACCTCGACCCCCTGATAGGTCAGGTGATAGCCGTTCAGGATCGGGCGGACCTGCACCGCGACAGGCGTGCCGTCGACCGTGCCCTCGAATACCGGCGTGCCGAACCACCAGCGTGACTCTAGCGTCACGCGCCGGTCAGGCTCGCCCTCCCCGCCATAGATGAACACGATGGTCGGCCCGTCGAGCCCGCCGGCCACGGTCGCCCGCACTTTCTCCTCGCCGAGCTCGACGATGCGCTTCTCGGCGAAGTGGACCGGCTCGCCTTGCATCTGCTGGGTGATGGCGCGGCGGCGCTGATTGCTCTTATGGTCTATCGCTGCTGCAACCGCGACGAGAACGTCGCGCACATGGCCGACCGGCCGCGGCGGCTTGAAGCCTTCGGGAAACTCCTCGGCGATGAATTTGGTTGAGAGCCGCCCCTCGCGCCAGCGCTCGTTCCGCATCAACACGGCGAGGAACGGGATGTTGTGGCGGAAGCCGTCGATGGCGAATGCATCGAGCGCGGTGCCCATCGCCTCGATCGCCTGGATGCGCTTCGGCGCGTAAGTGATCAGCTTGGCGATCATCGGGTCGTAATAGACGCTGATCTCGCCGCCCTCCTCGACGCCGGAATCGAGCCGGGTGATGACGTCGCCCTCGAGGCCGAGCTTGGGCGGCCGATAGCGCACCAGCCGTCCGGTCGAAGGCAGGAAGTTGCGCGTCGGGTCCTCGGCATAGACGCGCACCTCGACGGCCGATCCTTTGAGCTTCACGTCCTTCTGCTTGAGCGTGAGCTTCTTGCCGGCGGCCGAGTTCAGCATCTCCTCGACGAGGTCGAGCCCGGTGACGAACTCGGTGACGGGGTGCTCGACCTGGAGGCGCGTGTTCATCTCGAGAAAATAGAAATTGCGCTCCTTGTCGACGATGAACTCGACCGTCCCGGCCGTGTCGTAGCCGACGGCCTTGGCCAGAGCGACAGCCTCAGCCCCCATCGCCTCGCGCGTCTTGGCGTCGAGGAACGGGCTCGGCGCCTCCTCGACCACCTTCTGGTTTCGCCGCTGGATCGAGCATTCGCGCTCGCCGAGATGGATGACGTTGCCGTGCTTGTCGCCGAGCACCTGGATCTCGATATGGCGCGGCTCCTCGATATATTTCTCGATGAACACGCGGTCGTCGCCGAAGCTCGACTTGGCCTCCGACTTCGACGAGGCGAAGCCCTCGGCCACCTCCTTGGCGCTCCAGGCGATGCGCATGCCCTTGCCGCCGCCGCCGGCCGACGCCTTGATCATCACCGGATAGCCGATCTCGTCGGCGATCTTGGTCGCCTCCTTGGCGTCCTTGATCACGCCGAGATGGCCCGGCACGGTCGTGACCTTGGCCTTGGCGGCGAGCTTCTTGGACTCGATCTTGTCGCCCATCGCTTCGATCGCCCGGATATTCGGTCCGACGAAGACGATGCCGGCCGCCTCGAGCGCGCGGGCAAAGGCGGGGTTCTCCGACAGGAAGCCGTAGCCGGGATGGATCGCCTCGGCGCCGGTCGCCTTGGCGGCGTTGATGATCTTGCCGATGTCGAGATAGGACTGCGCCGCCTGGGCCGGTCCGATCGGCACCGCCTCATCGGCCAAGTCGACATGCAGCGCGTCGCGGTCGGCGTCGGAATAGACCGCGACGGTCTTGATCCCGAGCCTTCGCGCGGTCCTGATGATGCGGCAGGCGATCTCGCCCCGATTGGCGATCAGTATCTTGGCAAACATATAAGGGTCCCCGCCCCGTCTAGCTGGAGCTTTCTAGAGGCTCACTCGGGGCGAGTAAACTAGAGCATGATCGGCAAAAAGGTGGAACCGGCGATTGTCGGGGGGACCTGCCCAATCGTTTGGTGGAAACCGCCTTTTGCCTACTCGGCAGCGGGCGCCAGGGGCTTGCGCCGCCGCTCCCGCCGCGATGGGCTACGCTCTTCCCTCGGGGCAGAGGTGGCAGACCTCGCGACCTCGGGCTCCGGCTCGCTGGGGAATAGCATCCCCGCTTCCGCCTCGTCATCGGCCTCTGCGAGCGTCTCAAGCTTGGCGTCGCCCGTGACCGGGTAAGCGGCGACGGCCATCGCCTCATCTTCGCGCTCGCGCGCCTTCGCCTTCTGATGGTCGCGGGCAAGGTAGGTATAGACCGTCGGCGTCACGAACAGGGTGAACAGCGTGCCGATCGTCATGCCGGCGGCGATCACCACGCCGATATCGAACCGGCTCGCGGCGCCGGCGCCCCGTGCGATCAGGAGCGGCACCATGGCCACCACCATGGCGGCTGTGGTCATCAGGATCGGCCTTAGCCTGATCGCTGCGGCATGCTCGATCGCCTCGCGCCGTCCGTAGCCCTGCCGCTCCTGGAGCTTGTTGGCGAAGTCGACCATCAGGATGCCGTGCTTTGAGATCAGCCCGATCAGCGTGACGAGGCCGATCTGGGTATAGATGTTGATGGTGGCGAGCCCGGCATTGAGCGGGATGAGCGCGCCGAAGATCGAGCACGGCAGCGCGATCAGGATGATGAGCGGGTCGCGGAAGCTCTCATATTGGGCGGCGAGCACCAGGAAGATGATGATCAGCGCGAAGATGAAGGTGTAGACGAGCGTGTTGCCCTCCTGCACGAACTGCCGGCTCTCGCCCTGGAAGTCGTAGGAGAAGCCCTCCGGGAAGCTGTCTTTCGCCTTCTGCTTCAAGAAGTCGATGGCCTCGCCGACCGTGCGCCCGGGGAACGGCACCGCCGACAGCGTCGCCGAGTTGAGCTGCTGGAAATTGGTGAGCGCGTTCGGCTGCACCGTTTTGGTCACCGTCGCGACGTTGGACAACGGCACGAGACCGCCCGCAGCCGTGCGGATCTGGTAGCGGGTCAACCAGTCCTCGTTCAGGCGGTACTCGCGCGGCACTTGCGGGATGACCTGATAGCTCCGCCCGTACAGGTCGAACAAATTGATGTAGTTGCCGCCGAGCAGCGTCGCGAGCGAATTGCCGATATCGGCCATGGTGATGCCGAGCCGGTTCGCCTTGTCGTGGTCGATATGGAACTCGATCTGCGGCGTCTCGAAGCGGAGATCGGAGTCGGAGAAAATGAACAGCCCGCTCTCGCGCGCCGACTTCTCGACATCGGCGAGCACGTCAGCCAGTTGGCGGAAGTCGCGCGTGGTGGTGATGACGAATTGCACCGGCGGTCCGCCGGTCGAGCCAGGCAAAGCCGGCGGCGAGAAGGAGATGGCAAGCGCCGTCGGCAGGCTCGAGATGCGCGGCGACAATTCCTGGAGAATTTGCTTCTGATTGCGCGTCCGCTCGCTCCACGGCTTGAGCAGGATGCCGGCGAAGCCCTGATGCACGTCGCCCATGCCGTTGATGGTGAACACGTGCTCCTTCTCCGGCACCGTCGAGTAGGCGCGATAGAGCCGCATCGTCGCGTCCTCGAGATAATCGAGATTGGCGTATTGCGGCGTCTTGACCAGAGTGAACAGGATGCCCTGATCTTCTTCCGGCGCGAGCTCCCTCTGCGTCGTCATGTACATGAGCACGCTGCCGGCGATCAGTCCGAGCAGCACCATGATGGTGACCGGGCGGTAGTTGAGCGTTCCGTGCAGGCGGCGCTGATAGCGGTTCTTGAGGCTCTCGAACCTGCGGTCGAGCCAGCCGGTGAGGCCACCGCTTTTGCCGGTGTGCGGCTTGAGCAGCTTGGAGCACATCATCGGCGACAGCGTCAGAGCGATGATGCCCGACACGATCACCGCGCCGGCCAGCGTGAAGGCGAACTCGCTGAACAGAGTGCCGGTCAACCCTGAGACGAAGCCGATCGGCGCGAACACCGCCGCCAAGGTGATGGTCATGGCGATGACCGGATAGACGATCTCGCGCGCGCCGAGCAGCGCCGCTTCGACCGGCCGCTTCCCCTCCTCGATATGCCGGTAGATGTTCTCGACCACGACGATGGCGTCGTCGACCACGAGACCGATGGCGAGCACGAGCGCGAGCAGCGTCATCAGGTTGATCGAGTAGCCGAGCGCGGCCAGCACGGCCAGCACGCCGATCAGCGACAACGGGATGGTGACGATCGGGATGATTGTCGAGCGGAGATTGCCGAGGAACAGGAAGATCACCACGATAACGATGATCGCCGCCTCGGCGAGCGTCTTCATCACCTCCCACAGCGAGGCGCGGATGAAATTGGTGGCGTCGTAGGCGATCGCCGCCTCCAACCCGGGCGGCAGCTCGCGCTGGATCTCGGGAAACGCCTTGCGCACGTCGGTAATCACCGTCAGCGGGTTCGCCGTCGGCGTTGCGTAGACGCCGATGAACACCGCCTTCAGCCCGTCGAACACCGAGGATGAATCAGCGCTTTGCGGCCCGAGCTCGATCTCGGCGATGTCGCTCAGCCGCACCAGCAAGTCGCCGCGGCCCATTACCACCAGCCGCCCGAAGGCCGAGGGATCGTCGAGCGAGGTCTTGGCGTCGATATTGGTCTGTACGAAGTCGCCCTTCACCTGGCCCGGCGCCGAGGTGAAATTGTTGCTGGCGAGCGCGAGCCGCACGTCGAGCGGCGTCACGCCGAGCGAGGCCATGCGGTCGGGATCGAGCCAGATGCGCATGGCGAAGGTCTGGCCGCCGAGGATCTGCGCGTTGGCGACGCCGTTGATGGTTTGCAGCCTCGGCTGCACCACGCGGTTGAGATAGTCGCTGATCTGCGACGAGTTCATCACCTTCGAGTTGAAGGAGAGATACATCAGCGCGTAGCCCTCGCCGGTCTGCTTGGTGACGACCGAGTCGTTCGCCTCGCGCGGCAGGATGCTCTTCACCTGGGCGATCTTCGACAGAACGTCGGTCATCGCCCGGTCGGGATCGGCGTCGAGCTTCAGATTGAGCGTGACCGTGCTGACATTCTGCGTCGACGTGGCGACCAGCGTGTCGATCCCTTCGGCGCTCGCCACCGCCTGCTGGATCGGCACCGTGATGAAGCCCTGGATCAAGTCGGCATTGGCGCCCGGATAGGACGTTGAAACGGTGATCGTCGTGTTCGACAGCTCGGGATATTGCCGGATCGGCAGCTTGAAGCCTGCCCAGGCCCCGATGAGCAGGATCATCAGGCTAACGACGGTCGCAAGCACCGGCCGCCTGATAAAAATATCGGTGAAGTGCATGGGGACGACTTATTGCTTGGGCAGGACCGCCGACGGCTTGAGCGCCTCGGTATTGTCGATCTTGATCGTGGCGCCCGGCTGCAATTTGAGCTGGCCGCTGGTCACCACCTCATCGCCGGCGCTCACGCCTTCGAGGATGGCGATCCTGTCGCCTTGGGTCGCCCCGACGCGCACGAAGCGCCGCTCGACGGTAAGCTTGGGCTCCGGCGGCACGGTCCCCGTCGCGTCCGCTGCGGCGGCCGAGGCGACCGGCTCGCTCGATGCGATCGGCGGCGACGGCGGCTCGGGCGCACCCTCCTTCACCACCCACACGCTGTCGCCATAGAGCGTATAGGTCAGCGCGGTGCGCGGTACCGTGACCACGTCCTTCGGTTCGCCCGCGAGCACGGCGGCGTTGGCGAACATGCCGGGCAACAGCGTGCGGTCGGGGTTCGGCACCCTGCCCCGCACCATCAATGTGCGCGAATCCGAGGACAGCCGCGCGTCGAACGCCTCGACCTCGCCCTTGAACATTTTGCCGGGGAAGGCATCGACGGCGATCTCGATCGGCGAGCCCTCCTTGAACTTGCCCATGTCGCCCTCGGGCACCGGGAAGTCGACCCAGATCGGATCGAGCGACTGGAGCCAGACGAGCGCCTGCCCGGTGGTCACATATTGTCCCTTCTCGACGCGGCGGAGACCGAGCCTGCCGGCAAACGGCGCGGTGATATTCTTCTCGGCGATGATGGCCTCCATCTTCGCCACCGCCGCCGCCGCGGAATCGCGCTTGGCAATCGTCGCATCGAGCACCGCTTGCGAGACCGCGCCGGTCTTGACGAGCTTGGACTGGCGGTCGAAATCGAGATTGGCCTGGAGCAGCGTCGCCTTGTTGTTGGCGAGGTCAGCCTCCTCGACCAAGGTGTCGAGCTTAATGAGCTTGGCGCCTTTCTGCACGTCGTCGCCGCTGTCGAAGAAATAGGCCGTGACCTGGCCGCCCAGCTGCGAGGACACGTCGACACCCTCGATGGCGAGCAGCGTGCCGATCGAATGCACCCGGTCGATCCAGCGCTCGGTCCGCACCTTCTCGGCCGTGACGGTTGCCGGCGGCGGCGCCATCTTGCCGATGAACTCGGCAATCATCTTCGGCTTGAACACGAGGTTGAAATAGCCGACCCCGCCGAGAAACACGGCGATGATGATGGCGGCAATGACGAAGCGTTTGATCATGGCTTTTCGTTATTTTTGCCCCGAAGGCCCGCAACTCGCGCGCCTCGCAAGGTTGTTTCTTTAACCTTGGGAGAGGGCAAAATTGCGCCCCACCGGCGCAGGAAACTAACGGGATAGCAGTCTCTTGGCTGTTTGCAAACCACCTCGGCGCCACGTTTGAGCCGCGAGCCAGCATTAACCTCGCTTGATCGCAAAATTGTGTTCAACAGGATGGTGGCGGAATGCGCAGGCTGACCTTTGCGAAGCTGACGGGGGCCGCCTGCTTTGCCGCAATTGTCATGTTCGTGACACACGCTTTGCCGGAAGACGCACCTGCGGCAACGCCGCAACAGGCCGAGGAGCCGCTCGGCATCGCGCTCGAAGGCTTCCCCTACCCCTATGCGGTCAAGATGTTCGGCCTCGCCCAGGATGGCGAGAAACTGCGCATGGCCTACATGGATGTGGCGCCCAAGAGCGAGGCGAACGGACGCACCGTGCTTCTGCTGCACGGTCGAAACTTCCCTTCGAGCTATTGGCAAACCGTGATCGAGGCGCTTACGGGCGCGGGCTATCGCGTGATCGCGCCCGATCAGATCGGCTTCGGCAAATCCTCTAAGCCCGCCTTCGACCTCCATTTCGACCAGCTCGCCCGCAACACCGCCGGCCTGCTCGATGAGCTCCATATCGACAAGGTCGACCTCGTCGGGCATTCGACCGGCGGGATGCTCGCCGTCCGCTTCGCGCGGACCTACCCGGAGCGGATCGGGCGCATCGTCCTCGAGGCACCAATCGGCCTGGAGGATTATCGGCTCACCGTTCCGCCGGTCACGCTCGAGCGGGTCATGGAGATCGAGGATAAGGTCACCGCCGAGAGCTATCGCAACCAGCTGATGAAAGGCTACGGGCTGAGCCTCCGGCCAGACGCGCTCGACCCCTATATCGACGCGCGCACCAGGGTGAAAGGAAGCGGCGAATATCCACGCTGGCTCCGCGCCTTTGCCAATTCCTATCTGATGATCTGGCGCGAGCCGGTGGTCTACGACATCCCGCTTTTGACCGAGCCGGTGCTGTTCGTCATCGGTGCGAACGACCACCTCGCGCCCGGCCGCGATTTCGCGCCTGAAGCCTTGCGCGCCGGGATGGGCCACAATGCGCAGAACGCCCAGGCGCTGGCGGCGAAGATGAGCCACGCCCGCGTGGAAATATTCGAGGGCATCGGCCATCTCGTCCATCTCGAAGCGCCGGAGCGCTTCAACGATGTGGTGCTGCGCTTCCTCGCCGAAACGAACTGACGCCCGATCAGCAACCCTTCTTGGCCTCGGCCTTCTTGATCGCGATCACGTTGTGGCTCTCGGCGGCGTTGAGCGGCACCTTGCCCATGTCGTCAATTTGGCAGCCGGCGTTGCCGAAGGCTTTGATCGCCTTCTCCGTATGGAAGCAGTAGCCGTTCTCCTTGTAGATGGTGTTGCGCACCTCCCACAGGATCTGGCAGCTCAGCTGCTTGAGCTTCGCGGCCGTGAAATAGTCCTTGTCGGTGCAGCCGATCAGCTCGTAGCAGTTGGCCCGCGCGGGCGCCGGCGAAACAAGCAGCGTTGCGCCAGACGTAGCGATGGACAGCGCCGCGATCGCCGCCAATCCAATCCGGCCCTTGCGTCCCGCCACATTCATTGAAAAGTGCACCATCCGATCCTCCCAGATTTGTTCTTATTATTCCGTGCAGCCTTTTCGCTGCTCGACATTCTTGATGACCGCGACATTGTCCCGCTCGACGCTGGTCATCGGCACGGCGCCGGCATCGTCGAACTTGCATCCGGCATTGCCGAATACCTCGATCGCCTTCGGCGTGTGGAAGCAATAGCCGTTCTCCTTGTAGATGGTGTTCCTCATCTCCCACAGGATGTCGCATTCGGCGAGCCGCTCCAGGTCCCCGGCGACAAACAGGTCAGTATCGCTACAGCCGATATCCTCGTAGCAGGCCGCGCGCGCCCCGCCGGGAATCGCGGTGATCAGCAGAAGCCCGAGCCAGGCAGGCAGCGCGCGCATCGCCGTTCCTCTTTCGGTCAGCGACCGGCTAGAGGCAGCCAAGACTCTTCTCTTTTTGTTTGATCGCGAGAATCAAGCTCCTGTCGGCATGCGATAGGGGAATGTCGCCCTCGTTATCGTATTGGCAGCCGGCATTGCCGAAATAGCCGATCGCCTTGGGAGTCTTGAAACAATAACCGTAATCCTTGTAGATCGAATTGCGCTGGACCCAGAGGTCGTTGCAAGTACCGGCGCGCGCCGGCGCTGTGGCGCACAGCATGCCGAACAGGACGCTGGCGAAGCCAATCGAGACGAGAACCATAGACGAACGCATATTTGCCTCCATGCAAGCCTGATCGACAGCGACGATACTTGATTTTGTCCGGCGCCGGAATGACAGGGATTAACCCGTGGCGCCTTGCTAGCGGGTCCAGGCGGCGGCGCTACTCGCTGAGGAAGCCGAGCGAGCCGGCGATGTCGTTATGCGACGGCGCGGTCCTGCCCGCGCGTGCCGGCGCCGACCCTTGCGCTTCGGCTTCCTCCTCGGACAACCTGCTCTCGGGCGGCGGCGTGGGGAAGCCGGCCGTGCTGCCGAACATCGCCTGGGCCATCTTGTTGTCGAGCCCGTACAGGTCGGTGAAGCTCGAAATCTTGCCGGCATCGTCGACCACCGCGGTGAAATAGACCATGTGCACCGGGATCTGGTGCTCGATCGACACCGGCTTGTTGACGGCGTTGTCCCATAGCGCCTTCACCTGATCGGCGGACCATCCCTTGTCGGCAGCGAGCAGCGCCTCAGCGAACTCCAGCGGCTTCTCCATGCGCACGCATTCATGCCCGATCGCGCGCTCCGGCCTCTGGAAGAATTTCTTCCGGTAGGCGAGCGTGTCGTGCATGTAGACGGTGTGCCGGTTGGGATAGAGGAACTTGATCTTGCCGAGCACGTTCTCCGGCCCCGCCTTCTGGCTGAAGGTGTAATTCAGGATGTTGACGCGGTTCCAATCGACCCGGGCCGGGTCCACCGGCGTGCCGTTCAGGCTGACCGACAGCTTGTGCACCTTCAGGATCGATAAATTCCCGTCACGCAACGGCGGCAGAAGATTCTCCGTCACCACTGTCTGCGGCGCGTTCCAGTCGGGGTTGAACACGACCGTCTTCATGTCGGTGGTGAACACCGGCGTCGCGTAGGCAAGCGTGCCGACCAAAGTCCGGTCGGCAAAGACCCGCTTGCCGTCCTTGACGACGTACAGCATGTACTCCGCCGAGTTGTTCCACACATAGAGCTTGCCCAGATCCTCGGGCATCCACCGCCAGCGCTCCATGTTGATGACGATCTTCTTGATGTCGCGGTCGCTGGCGGGCTTGGCCCCGTCCCCGTCTCCAGCGCGCGCTTTGAGCAGCGCCTGGCGAAGCCGCGCGAACTGCTCGTGCTTCGGATGCAGCGACTGAAGGTAGAGATCGGGCGAAGGCGCGGCCTCGATCTCGGTCAGCACCACTCTTGGATTTTGCACCGGCGGCGCCTGATCGAGCAGCTTGCTGAGCGCCAAGGGATCGAACCGGCCGCCGCGCGCATAACGGGCGTATTTCAGAACAGCGAGGTCGAGCTTGAGCTCGGCGGCGGCCTGCGCCTCGGCGCTGCCCGGCAGCGCATCGGCGTCAGGCAGCTCGAAGGATGAGGCCGGCAGGCCCCAATCGTCAGCCTTGCCGATCTCGAAGATCGCCGCCTGCGCCCGTGCCGAGAAGCCCATGTCGGTCATCCATAGCGGACCGCCTGCTCGGCCAGCGTAGAAGGCCTCGAGCGCCGCGAGATCGTCGGGGTTGGCGTCCTTGCGCAGGGCAGGATCGGCGAGCTTGGTGCGGACGATCTGCACCACGGGATCATGCGGAGCCGCCGCCAGCGGCGGCTGATCGGACGAGCCTGACGGTTCAGTTAGAGGCTGGGCCGGCTCCGGCGGCGGCGATACTGCCTGGGCAGGCGCGGGATCTTGCGTGGTCGCGGGCTCGGGCGCCGGCGTTGGCGGCTGCAAAGCCGGCGTCAGCGACGGCGGCGAAAGGCTCGGCGCTCCCGCGTCCTCGGCGCGCGCCGAGAAAACGGCCGCCAAACCTATGGCTTGGGCCGTGCACAGGACGGCAATCAAGCAGCCCCGTCGCATACCTCTCTCCCTCGGAACAAGAGGGCGAAAATAGCCTGAGAACGGCCAGTTCGGCCACTATGATTTCACCCGCCCACTCAATCGACACGAAAGCCAAGCACGATCAGGAGGGCAATCTACTAGGAGCCATTTCCTTGCGGCGCGGTATCGGCCACGATGCCATGGGACTTATCGAGCAGATCATGCAGCGACCCTAGACAGAATTCCCTTGGATCGACCTTATTTGTAGTGCCGATCATCTTGAACGCCGCATTCTTGTTTTTGACCGCCTGTTTCTTCAAACTGGCTTTGTCGATCGCCGCGTCGCGACGCAAATAATAGGTCTCTATCTTCGTTATCGCGCTCTTGGCCGTCGCGGCGTCTGTCGTAGGTAGGTGGGCTCGAACGGCGCATTCTTTAACCACCTGATACTCCGTATAATAGTTCCTCAAATAGACCGACAGGTGCGGTGAGGTTTGAGCCAGCGGCAGCAAGATGGCGCAGCAAGGAACGAGAAAGCGGTTGCCCAATTGGAACATCTTAAGTTCCCCCTGAGGATGAGCCAAACCCCTCCAGACGGCGAGCTCCTCGCGAAGCCTAGAAGAAATTTTAGTCTGTCTCCAGTGCGCGCTTCAGCGCGCTCAAGGCAATCCCGCGTCAGGAGCCGCTTTTCTTGGCCGTGGCGTCGGCGATCTCGTTCAGCTTACTCACCAGGTCGTTCAACGACGCCCGGCAGAACTGGCGGGCATCGACCTTCGTGGTCTCCTTCATCATCTTGAAGGCCTGGTTCTTGTTGGTGACGGCTTCCTTCATCACCTTGTCCTTGTTGATCGAGGAGTCGCGTTGCAAGTAATAGGCCTCGATCTTGGCCATTGCGTCCTTGGCCGTCGCCGCATCTGCGGCCGTCAAATGATCCTGACCGGAACAGTCGAGGATGACCTCGTACTCCGTGTAATAGCTCCGCAGATAGACCGCCATGCCGGGGCCGGCATGGGCGGCGAGCGACAACAGGCCGGCAAGGCAAGCCACGAGGGCTTGGGCAGACGATCGGGACATGTGGGTTCCTTCGGAAGAGAGCCGCATAGCGCCTTTTACGACCAATAGTCACGGCATGACGGAATAGTCGCGGCAGATTAAGAAAAAAGCGGCGCGTCACAAGTGCCGCGACAATTTTATCCTATGCCCTCGCGCTCGACGCACGCGACCGGAATGGCGGATTGCGGGGCCGGCGATGGCCCTCGCCGGCCCGCATCGTTTACTTGAGGCGATATGCCTCGCTAGAGTGGCATCGCTTCAGGATCGGGACGCCGCGATCGGTGATCGAAACGCCTGAGGTTTTGCTTGCCCCTGCCCTCCTGCTGCGGAGGCGAGCGCGTCTACTTGATCCTGTAAGTGAAGTTGTAGGCCTTACCCTCGGTGCCTATTGCGCTCAGCGCCATCTCGCCTTGAGCTCCGGCATATTCTCCGGTCCCGCCCGTGATCGCCAGCACCGAGTCGCCGCTGTCGAGGAACGGCCCCTCGACGGTGATCTGGCCCTTCTCGAGATTGACCGTCCAGAAGCACTCATAGGCCTTGCCCGGCACGGTGCGGAAGCAGACGCCCTGGTCGCTGCCGATCTTGGCCTTGTCGTCGGCGTCGAACACCTCGTTGGCGAAGGTAAGGATGTCGCCGGCGCTGTCGCCGGAAGCGCCCGTATCGGTGGTGGCGTCGGTCGTGGCGTGCTCGACCATCTTGAGCTCCTGCGCGGCGAATGCGGGCGCGGCAGCGAGCACGCTGCAACCTGCGACGATGGAGACCATGCAAAGCGGCAGCTTCAGACATTGCGACATGGCAACCTCTCCTTCCATGAGATGAGCCGAGGAGGCTACAATAGCTCAGTCCAAGGGAGGGGAAACATGAAACCCGTCAGGAAATCCGGCGCAACCATCGCTGTAGCGGTCGCCACGCTGGTCCTCGCCGTCGGCGCTCCAGGCGCGCCCTCCCAGGCCGCTGACGCCAAGGGGCGGTGCATGGGCGCCAATGCCTGCAAAGGCCAGAGCGCGTGCGCCACCAATGGTTGCGCCGGCACCAATGCCTGCAAGGGCAAGGGCTACCTCGAGCTGACCAAAGCCGAGTGCAGCAAGATCCCCGGGACCAAATTCAAGCCGGAGTAGCCGCTGCCGATTGACGCTCAGCCCCAGGCCCCGTCCGCGCCGCTAAAGCAGGTATTGGGCGCAACCGCACGCAGCACCGGATAATCCGTGTAGCCCAGCTCCGAACCGCCATACAGAGTCTCGGGATTGAGCGGCATCAGCGGCGCGTCGAGGAACAGCCGCGCCACCAGGTCGGGATTGCCGATGAAAGGCCTGCCGAAGGCGATGAGATCGGCGCGGCCGTCGGCGATGGCCTTGCTCGCGCGCTGCTTGTCGAAGCCGTTATTGGCGATGACCATCCCGCCGAACAGATCCTTGATATGCTGGTAGTCGAATGGCGGCACGACCGCGCCGCCGGTGTCGCCCTCGATCACGTGGAGATAGGCGAGACCCCTCCCCGACAGCTGCTGGACGACATGGTTGAACAGAGCCTGCGGATCGCTGTCGCCAATGTCGTTCATCGTGTTCTGCGGCGAGATGCGGACACCGGTGCGGTCGGCGCCGACCGCGGCGATGACGGCGTCGACGGCTTCCAGCAAGAAGCGCGAACGGTTCTCGATGCTGCCGCCGTAGCGGTCGGTTCGCTTGTTGGTGCGGTCCTGCAGGAACTGATCGATCAGATAGCCGTTGGCGCCGTGAACTTCGACGCCGTCGAACCCTGCCGCCAATGCATTGCGGGCGCCTTGGGCGTATTGCGCGACGATCGCGGGCACCTCGTCGGTTTCGAGCGCGCGCGGCGTGGGGATCGGCTCGAAGCCGTTTGCCGTGAAGGCTTTGGTATTGGGCTTGATGGCCGAGGGGGCGACCGGCGCCGCGCCGCCCGGCTGGAACGACGGATGCGAGATGCGGCCGACATGCCAAAGCTGCAGCACGATCGGCCCGCCGGCGATATGCACCGCCTTGGTCACGCATTTCCACCCGGCGATCTGCTCGGCGCTGTGAATGCCGGGCGTGGCGATATAGCCCTGCCCCTCGGGCGCGATCTGGGTCGCTTCGGAGATGATCAGCCCGGCGCTGGCGCGCTGCGCATAATAGAGAGCGTTCAGCTGGTGCGGCACGTTCCCTGGGCCGGCGCGGCTGCGCGTCAAGGGCGCCATGACGATGCGGTTGCGGAGCGTCAAGGCTCCAGCTTTGGCAGGGGTGAAGAGATCGGGCGTGGTACTGACATGGCGTTCTTGCATCGTAGTCTCCCAAGCAATCGGCACATCCTGGCCGAATGATAGCCATAGTCCAAGCTCGTGAGTCTCGCTCGACGGCACCGCAGCATCCCCGCGGCGGTGCCGGTCATTTCGCCTTATCCCCCGCAAATCCAAGCAAGTAGGCAAATTTTCACCGGTTTGCGTGCTAATATTCGATAAGTCGAACCTTCTCGGAGGTTGCAGCGTTCTTCGCCGTGCTCGTGCCACGGTTTGGGGCCACCGATAGGGTGCGATAACGACTGATTTGGGGGTGGAGACGTTGAGTTCTCGTCGCTGCCGGCGCCGCTCTTCTGGCGCTCCTCTTTGCATCCTACAGCCAACGCAGCACTTGGCTTGCGCTCGGCTCCACGATCATTTCAATGGTCGCCTTCATCGGCTGCCTGTTCGTCATCACCAGCCACGATCAGATCCAACTCCGATCGCGGCTTGCCTGGATCGGCAGCAAGATTCAGCCGGCGCTCGACCAGCAGACCGTTGACGGCCTCGACACGGTCGCCGCCTATGTCTGGGCGCCGTCTTGCGAGCGAGAGCCGCGCCCAGGCTGCGAAGCGACCGCAAGCGCCACCCCGCTGCCCGCCGAGCCTCCAGTGATGCAGGCTGCCGCAACGACGAACTGGCTTGGCACGACGGCCGAGCCTCCAAAGCCCGATCTAGAGCCCGTAAAACCTGAACCGGCGAAACCAGAACCCGCGCCGGCCAAGCAGGCTGCCAGGGAAGTGTCGCAATACCCGGTCGCTTGGGTCATCGGCGAGCCGCATGTGCAAATCTCGTCGAGCGGCTCGGAGGGATTCTTGATCAGCGGCACCAATGTCGCCGAGCAGGCGCTGGATCAGGTCCATGCGGTCCTCAAGCCGGATTCGAGCAAACAGGAATTTGACCTCGTCCTCAACGTCGAAGGACATAAGCTCGGCGACGGCGCCATGATCCCGGCGGGCGCGCGCTTCAGCCTCATGACCGAGGCCCCGAACGAAAGCGCCGGCGAGCAACGCGGCGGCGCCATCCTTGCGTTCCGCTACGTCCAGGCCGGACAGCACAAGACCTCGATCCTGTACCTCACCCCGTCGATGGTCGGGCAACTCGCCAACCGCGGCTAGATTTCATCGCTTGGCGACGACTATCGAGCACCAAACAAGCGTTTGAAGAACCCTCCGCGCTTGCGATTATTATCGGCCTCGACGAAAGAATTCTCCGGCCAAGTGCGAGCGCTGCGAACCTTGCCGGTACCGGTGCCGGTGCCGGTGCTCGCGACCTTGCTCTCGCCGCCAGGCGTCTCGCCGATCAACTCAACTTGGGTGTTCTCCAACCCGGTCTTCTTCACCAGGTCATAGAGGATGGCGGCATTTTGCGGCGCGAGGCGCACGCATCCGTGCGACGCAGGCTTGCCGAGATGCTTCACATCATAGCTGCCATGGATGGCGTGGCCGTCCTTCATGAAGAAAACCGCATGCGGCATGGGAGCATTGTCCCATTCCTTGCTGTACCAGATCTCGTTCATCGAAGTGGCGGTGTACGTGCCTGATGGCGTGGAATAGCCGCGCCTACCGGTCGAGACCGGCCAGTCATATTTCTGCACGCCATCGACGAGCACGGTCATCTTCTGGGTCGCCTTGTCGATCGTGACGAGAATCGAGGAGCTGACCGGATTGGTGTTTATGTCGGCGGTGGCCTTCCTTGCCGATGGGTCATCGCACACGAGCGCATTATCGTTCCACGCCATGCCGGCCTGCTCGCAGTCGCTTCGCGTAAGCGGCTGGGGCTTGAGCGCGGCTACATCCTCCGCACCGCCCTCGCAGACGTTTGCCGTCTCGCTCCACGACCAGCCCGGTGCTGTTTCGCAATCGGCCCGCGTCAAAGGTTGCGGCGTGGCGTCTTCGGCGAATGCCTGCGTGGCGAACAGGGTGCCGAGAATCAGGAACAGCACTGTCAGCGATTTCACGTCTCGTCTCCTTAGATATGGGTTTGCCGAAAGTGGCAACGCGAGGGCCTCTGCCAAGGCTTAACGGCGATCGGCGGCAATAGGTTGCCACGATTCGGCCCGCGGCGATCACAGCCTCAGCCTTGGTCCGCCAGAGTTATCAACCCGGCCTCCGGAGCTTGTTCCGCTTCGTGCCCCGAGCATGGAAGGGAGGCGTCCATACTGTCCATGGGCAGCGCGGTCAGTTCTATCATGGGAACACCGCCGTTGGGCGCATAGAAGGTGTGCTGCCCGATCGGCTGCCCCTCGCCGCGCGCCCATGCCGGCAGAGAGCCGCCGCGCCGTTTGCGAACGACGGTGGGATTGAGGAAATGCGTGGCGCCCGCGGTCGGATCGGGAATCTGCCCCGAGAGAACCGCATCGGCGATCCTCGCCGCACCGCGATAGCGGGGATCGTTCTCCGACAGCGCCACCATCTGCTTGCGCCGCGTCATCCAGGGTTCGAACTGCCAAGGACGCGTCACGACCTGCTTGATGCTCTCGCCCCATCGGCCGCTTCGCTCCCGATTGAGAATGACGTGGGCAACGGCGGCCTTGCCTTCCTCCGGCTCCTCGGACGCTTCGAAGGCGATCGTCCTGATCAAATAGTCGCGATCCTCGGGGTCATAGACCGACGTGATTCTTCTTAGCTCAGGCAGTGGCGATTTGACGTCGCTGGCGTTGGCCGACACGTCCTGCGCCGGAGCCACGCATTGGGGCGCGGCGCCGAGCGAGGCGTAAGCCGGCGTCGCCGCCGTGAGAACGACAAGCGTGAATAGGAAATAGCGAATCCGCACTCTCTTCTCCTTCAGATTGTTGCGGGATGTCGGCTGAAGGAGTTGGATTCGCCGCGGAAGGCGCTCATTTGATGACCAGAAAGGAGCGATCCTGCGATCAATTAAGGCACTGAAATGCGTGGGTAATTATCGGTTATCGTAAAGGCTCGGCGCGGGGCCTGCCGGCGGTGCCCAAAAGCCGACCGGGAGCCCTCTGCCCGCCGCACTTCAAAGCCGCGTCATGAATCGGGCAAGGCGGCCGGAAACAGCGCGGAAGCGCCGTCCATAGCGCCAGTTTGGCGATAGGACATGGGCTCGGCTTGGGAATCCAACAGCTTGCCATTGAGCACCTTGCCCAGCACCAGAACATGGTCGCCGGCAGGGTATTCTCCCACGGCCTCGCATTCGAACCAGGCCAGCGCTTGACGCAGCAGCGGAAGGCCGCGGCGGCCCGTCGTCCACTCGGCCGAAACGAATTTGTCGGCCTGGCCCGGCCGCCCGTAGCGTTCGGCCAGATCGAGCTGGTTAGCCTTCAGCACGTTGACGCTGAACGCGCCGCCCCCCTTCACCAGCGCATAGGACGAATTGCGCGGATTGATGCTTAACACGAGCAGCAGCGGATCGAATGAAACCTGCATCACCCAGGCGGCGGTGAAGGCATTGCGCATCCCAGCGTGCGCCACGCCCACCACGTACACGCCTTGCGTCAGGCGTTGAAACAAGGCCGCGACGGAACCGCTCATTTTCATTCCTCCTGATGTCCGATCCGGGCATCTCTAAATGACCCGCCTATGGCCCCATGCCGGCCGATTTTTCGTCTCGTTTGTCGCTAGGTTCGGACACCCGCGCGGAAGCGCCGAGACCGACTTGAGTGGCAGTCGGTCTCCCCCCAACCACACACGGAGAAAACACGATGAAGCGTTTTGCGTCAGTGACTTTGTTTGCGATCTGCTTGGCGACGCCCTCTCTTGCCGATCAAACGGTGCGCGCCACATGGTACGGCAACGAACTTCGGGGGCATCGCACCGCGTCCGGCGAACCCTTCAACCCTGGCGGAAGAACCGTCGCGCACCGGTCGTTGCCGTTCGGCACCTGCCTTCTGATCGGCAATCCAAAGACGGGGCGCAAGGTCGCCGTGCGCGTGAACGACCGCGGTCCGTTCACGCCGGGCGTCATGCTCGACCTTTCGTCCGGAGCGGCGGAAGCCATCGGCATGCGCTCGACACAAAGCGTGACGATGCGGCGTTGCTAGCGCTCCGCGATCGCATGTCCGCATCTGCGACTACCTGACGACGTAGACGATCCTCCGCGCCGTCGGCTCGACCAGAATGCGTTGGCCGTTGACGTAGGAATAGAGGTAGGGCGATTCCGGGATCGGATAGACCGGCGCTGCCAGAGGCAAGGTCGCGCCGACCATCACCTCGCCATTGACGATCACCGGCTGAATGGCCTGCGTCGTCACGTAAGAGACCACGTTCGGCGGCGGCGCGACCGGCTCGACGACTGCGACGGTCGGCACCATAGCCCCGACCGGCGGCGTGGCGACGATGGTCCCGGTGTTGACCGGTGTGACGGTCGGGATGCCGAGCTGGGCGCCGGCCACTTGCAGGTTCTTCGGCGGGACCGTCGCCTTGGTGACCAGATAGGGCGCCGAGGCCCAGCCGGTCGCTCCGGCCGGCAGCGCGACGGCGCACCACGAGTAGTCGGGCACGCAGCCGGTGATCTCGGCAGGCGTGTTGGCCGGTATCTGCGCGACCGGCGGATATTGAAAGCCCGGGCCGCTCCGCACGTTGAGATGGCCGGTCGGCGAATAGGCGGTGACCGCAAAGGCTGGCCCCGCGACCACCGCAGTACCGAGAAGCGAAACGAGGCCGATCATTCCATGCACGCGTCGCATCATGCGTCTCTCCATCACGTCCTGTTTGGCTGAACCGCGCATCTTATACATCGGCCGGGACCGTCAGGTCATGACAGGATATCGAGCAGCGGAGATAAGTGCGTCCGTTAGTGCTGGAAGCGGACATTGCGCATTTCTAGTCTAACTGCTGTTAGGTCTCCGGCAATCCAGCTTTTAAGAGATCGGGGGAATAGCGGTCCAGAAGTGCAGTATCTTTGAACGAATACCCGAGTCGCCATTTTTGCAGGGTGACGGCAGGATCGTTCTTCACCGCCTTTGCAACATGGGCGCGGGCATCGGCTACATGGCCGAGGCGCACACAGGTGATCGCCAATAGCAGGTGAGCGTCATTGAACGTGGTCTGTTCGAAAGCATTCAGCGCTTCGCCAAATTTCCCAAGTGCCAAATATACCCAGCCTCTGCCGTAGTTGTACGACCATCCTAATGCCGGGTCCCGCGCTGCGACCTGATCACCCCACTCGAGCGCCAGGTCGAATTGCCCAGCCTGAACGAGGACCATCATTAAGCGAGAGAGCACGAACATGTCGTAGGGCGCCAGAGCAGCGGTCTTCTCCGACGCGGCCACCGCACCATCGAAGTCTTTCTCCTGGACAAGCGCGTAGCTTAAAAGCCAGTTGGCGAGCCGCGCCACCTGTGGGGAGAGATGCTCAGTGGCCAGAACTTGTCGAGCAAGATGGCCTGCTGTCCGGAAGTCCGACGGTGGATCGCCGCTGACGAATGTGTATGCACGAACCATGTGATGCCAGCCGAGCTTCACTTTGAGCAACGCTGAGTTCGGAAACTCCTCCAGGCCCTGTCGCCAAATCTCGCCCGATCGTTCGATCCCTTTCTTGGTGTAGGTCATTAGTTGGTCGTGGCCTCGAAGATAAAAATCGTACTCCTCGAGCGTCGTCGCATCTTTTCCCCACGCCCGCCTATACTGGGCCTGCTTCAAAGCTCCCTTTTCGCCCGTCATGGCGCTGACAATCATCCCAGTGACTTCGTCCTGAAGTGCCCAGGGGTCGCTGCCCGATCTGTCAAAACGTTCGGCCCAAACGTGTTCGCCATTCGTCGTCTCAATGAGCTGAGAGACGATGCGTAGCTTATTGCCTTCTTTGCGAACGCTGCCTTCGACCACGTAGCCGA
Source organism: uncultured Alphaproteobacteria bacterium (assembly GCA_963820005.1). Lineage (GTDB taxonomy): Bacteria > Pseudomonadota > Alphaproteobacteria > Rhizobiales > Methyloligellaceae > Methyloceanibacter. The sequence goes on from CAWFYQ010000006.1 coordinate 229,792, forward strand.
CGCCGAGTTCTTTCCCGATCTCTCGCAAGTCGGTGGGTTTTCCCTTGTAAGCGAATGAGGAGCCGCGGGCGACAACCACTAAGTCCGGAAAACGAGAGAGTGCGGTAATGATATCTTCGGCTACGCCGTCACCCAAATATCCGAGACTTCTGCCCCACGCTCAGATCATCAAACGGAAGAACGGCTAGTGACGGAACGGTGGACGAGATTTCTCGTGTCGTATCGCGCCGCACGCAGATTTGCGGTGCATACGTGCCCTTCGGTAGATCGATGTGAATGGAATCGCCTTGACCGCCGGCAGCGTAATATTCGCGGAGCTTATCGCGAAGCCTGCCCGCCTCGACACGCACGACAGGGTCGATAGCGGGGTCGAACGTGTCAGGACGGCCGAAGACTTCCAAAGCCAGTTTCTGGCCCGTAAGCCGGTCGCTGCGCCCGGCGAGAGTTTCACTGATGAGGTATGCTAGGAACTGACGCCGGCGCTGTGATTTCTGGAACTGGGGACTATCGAGAAGGCGGTTCAGTTGCTCGCGAACAGCTGTTTGCTCGATCTCACTCAAGCTATTGCGCGGAAGGATTGCCACGCCCAGCTCCAATCCGGATGAAGCGCATCGCCCGCCAGTATTCTGGCTGATACCTGTTACATACTAGGATCACCCAACTCACTGCGCTACTCTCGTTTACACATCCTGTCAGGGAGGGCGCGATGAACCTGAAGCTGCTCTTTATAGCGCTGCCTTTAGTTTTTTTCGTCCTTGGTGCCGCACCGGCAAACGCAAGCGAGACCATTAAGGATACAGGCGCCATGGCCTGCGTCACCGACAAGTGGGACGTAAAGGAACCAGAGAAAGGCCACAAGCTGGTCGACGCTGCTATGCGCTGCGTCCTCGTCCCCGACGATGCGTCCGAGCCCACCATCAGCCAGGATTGCGTGGGCAACTACGAATATATGCCGGACGAGAGTTGGAGAGGGAATGGCACCTGCACGGATAACTATCCGGGTGGCAAGATATCCCTAACTTGGGAAGAGGGCTCGCATCTCAAGGAGTACACGTACGCCAAGACCGGTGGCACGGGGAAATACCAGGGTGTCAAGGGTGGGGGTACGTATATGTATCAAAGTCTCACCGACACACTCTCAGGCGGCCGATACAAGGGTGAGATCATTCTGCCCTAGCCCTCTTCTTCGACGAACTTTGTGAGCACACCTTTCGGACGGACGGCCAGGCATAGTTCGCGTCGCCGCGAATATGCTTCGAGCTCATGACGTCGTGCCGCTCAGGGTCGCCCGCGCGCGAAACTCACAGCGGGATGTTGTCGTGCTTTTTCCATGGGTTCTCGATGTGCTTGTTGCGCAGCATCTGCAGCGCCCGGGCGACGCGCTTGCGCGTTCCACTCGGCAGGATCACCTCGTCGATATAGCCGCGCTCGGCCGCCACGAACGGATTGGCGAAGCGCGCCTGATAGTCGTCGATACGCTTCTTGATCTTGGCGGGGTCCGAAAGCTCGGCGCGATAGAGGATCTCGACCGCGCCCTTGGCGCCCATCACCGCGATCTCGGCTGACGGCCAGGCATAGTTCACGTCGCCGCGAATATGCTTCGAGCTCATGACGTGGAGTCAGCCGGCGCGAAACGCCGAACGCAACAGGCTGGCCATGCCGATGGCGTAGACCGCAGCCACCATGACGTCGAAAACGCGGGCGATGAAGACCGAGCCGCTGTCCTGCGGTAACGGCGAAAGCCCGAGCCCCAACACGATGAGAAACGTCATGAGACCGACCGTATAGATCGGCGCCGAGTCGCCGCCGCGCGCGATGCGGTCGCCAAAGAGGAGCCCGACGAGCAACACGACAAGCAGAAGAAAGGCCGGGGAAGGAAGCAGGGTGATGAGAATATAAGCGACGGTCGCGGCGAGGCCCCCCACCAGGTTGCCCAGGATCAAGCCCCAAGCGGCACCGCCACCGAGATCGGCCGGCTGGCGAAGAATGCTGATGACCGTCAAGACCGCGACCATGCTGACCGGCGAGACGGTCAGCATGAAATAGATCACTAAACTCATGAGTGCCGCGGCATTCGCAAGAGCGAGGGCGGTTGGATTGCTCACCTGTGCAGTGACGGGAATGGCCACGGCGCGGCCTCGCGTCGGGAACAGCGCGTGCGCGGCGAAGGCCAGCAGCACAGCGAGGGCGCTTCCGGCAATCAGCGAATGGATTAACCCGTAAGCCACGGACATGGACTCGATCGCAAGCAGAGGGACGATAGCTGTCGTGATGAGGAAAATGGCGGCCGCGCCCACCGCTTGACCGCGGGCGAGCAGCAGAAACTCAAGGAAGATCAACAGCGATACGGTGAGAAGCAAGACAAGCGGACGGTCGACGAGAATCTGGGCGAGAAGAATCGCGAAGGCGCAAGCGGCCACCATCACTGCCACAAAGCCGATCCCCTGTTTGACGCTGATCGGCCCCCGCCCGCTCAACAGCTGAACCGCAAGCATCGCCGGCAAGAACGGAAAGTCCCACCCGAGCACCTCACCGAGCGTCAGACCCACGGCGGCCGCAAAGGCGATCCTGAACGCCAGCGCATGGCCCTCGCCGGCTTCTTCGACCTGTACCGATTCGGTGGCGGCCTCAGCTGACATACGTCAGAACCGCGACGAGCCGAATAAACACAGCGCCAAGCGCGTTGACGATCGAGTTGTTGGTCCCGTAGACGACCACGTTGGCTTGCGAGCCATAGCGCATGCCTTGGACGTATTCGCCGTCCAGATTGACTTTGACGGTGAAGCGCTGGGGATTGCGGACGAGCCCCATCGGCTCACCGATCTTCGGCATCCCCGTTGCCGGATCGATCGAGCCCTGCGATACGCCCCAACCTATGCTCTGAATTTTGCCGGGAAAGATTTGACCGGGGAGCACATCGAGCACCACCTCGACAGGTGAATCGGGCCTGATGTTCTGCAAACTGTTCTCGCGGAAATTGGCGTTGATCCAGACATCGCGGGCATCGATAAAGGTGAGCGCCGCCTGGCCGACGCCGACGAACTGGCCGAGGGTCAACTGCAAATTGGTCACGACCCCATCGGTAGGGGCTGAGACCGTGGTTCGAAGGAGATCGAGTTTAGCCTTCTCGACAGCGGCGAGGGCTTCGCGGAATTGAGGATTGTCGTTGCCTTGGGGCCCAAGCTCTTGCTTGGCGCGCTCCAGTTCGGACTCTGCTTCCCGCACCTGGGCTTCGGCAACTTCGATTTCCTTCTTGGCGGTATCTGCCCTGGCTTTGGGATAAACTCCCTTTTCGACGAGCACTAGGATCCGATTTGCTTGTTCGCGAACGTTGTCCCGTTTGGCTTCGGCCTCGATGAGACGTTCCTGCGCCGAGCTAACCGCCGCCGTGCTCGCCCCGATGGATTGGCCGACACCGGCCAATTTGGCATCGGCCTGTTGCAGGGCGATCTCGAAGGGTTGCGGGTCAATGCGAAACAGCACATCGCCGGCCTTCGCTTTCTGATTGTCGACAACGTTGACCTCGATCACCCGCCCCGCGACCTCCGGCGCCATCCGCACCACGTAGGCCTGAACCGTCGCCTGCGAGGTGTAAGGCGTGAGCCGGTCGGCGATCAGCGAATAGAGGAACAGGACCACGATCAGGCCGAGCACGATAAGCGTCCATCGCCTTACGGGATCGCGCGGGGTCTCGTCGCGCTTGGAGTCGCTCTTCGCAGCCATGTCCAGAGGTTCCCTCGTGCCTAGTGCGGCGTCCCACTGACAATTCCGAGTGAGACCAGTCCGCTGACCGCCAATTGCACCGCAACCGCAGTCAATAGAATTCCAAAGACCACTTCAGAGATAACCAGACCGGTGGGATTTAGGCGCTTTGCCAACTTGTCGATGTTGGCAAAGATCAAGTAGTCGAATGCCCCGACCAACAGCACGAGCCCTAGCACCAATCCGACGCTCGCGACTGACACGACCTCGTCGGACGCAATGATCAGCACCGTGATGCCGACAGGATTCAGCAGATACGGCACGGCCAGCGGGTAGACGGCGATGTGCTGTGGATCCTCCGGAACCCCAGCTTCCTCGACAACCTTTTTGCCCGGCCCGGACACCATGTTGATCGCCAATATGGCAAGGATGATCCCGCCCGCGACGGCGACCGCGCCACCGCTGATATGGAGGAGCTTCATCAACAGCCCTCCAAAGGCGAATAGCACGAGCGCGGTGATGACCGCCGTCACGACCATCCGCCGGCCTACGGCGCGCTGCGTCTCTGCATCGAAGTGCTTAGTTTTTTCGAGGAATGGCACGAGGGCGATCTTGGGACCCATGCCGATAAGCAAAAGCAGAAGGAGCTTCGTCACCAACCCGAAATCGATGACCGAGAAATCCATCGAACCCCCCGCTATCTTGCTACTTTGCGTCTTACGAAGTCATCTCGCCGCGTGATAGCGGAGCCTATCACAGCGTGCCGCTCAGGGTCGCCCGTGCGCGAAACTCACAGCGGGATGTTGTCGTGCTTCTTCCATGGGTTCTCGATGTGCTTGTTGCGCAGCATCTGCAGCGCCCGGGCGACGCGCTTGCGCGTTCCACTCGGCAGGATCACCTCGTCGATATAGCCGCGCTCGGCCGCCACGAACGGATTGGCGAAGCGCGCCTGATAGTCGTCGATACGCTTCTTGATCTTGGCGGGGTCCGAAAGCTCGGCGCGATAGAGGATCTCGACCGCGCCCTTGGCGCCCATCACCGCGATCTCGGCTGACGGCCAGGCATAGTTCACGTCGCCGCGAATATGCTTCGAGCTCATGACGTCGTAGGCGCCGCCATAGGCTTTGCGGGTGATGACGGTGACTTTCGGTACGGTCGCCTCGGTGAATGCGAATAGCAGCTTGGCGCCGTGCTTGATCAGTCCGCCATATTCCTGGTCCGTTCCCGGCAGAAAGCCCGGCACGTCGACGAAGGTGACGATCGGGATATTGAAGCAGTCGCAGAAGCGCACGAAGCGCGCCGCCTTGCGCGAGGCGTCAGAAGTCGAGCACGCCGGCAAGGAACATCGGCTGGTTGGCGACGATGCCGATGGTGCGCCCTTCCATGCGCGCAAAGCCGGTCACCATGTTGCGGGCGAACGCCTCCTGGATCTCGAAGAAATCGCCCTCGTCGACGACCTTATGGATCAGCTCCTTCATGTCGTAGGGCTTGTTCGGGTGGTTGGGGATCAGCGTGTCGAGCGAATGCTCGTCGCGGTCCCACGGGTCGCGGGTCGGCAGCTCGGGCACGCCCGAGACATTGCTCGCCGGCAGAAAGTCCATCAGCCGGCGCATCTGCAACAGCGTCTCGACGTCGTTGTCGTAGGCGCCGTCGGCGATCGACGACTTCGTCGTATGGACTATGGCCCCGCCCAGTTGCTCCGCGGTCACCTCCTCCTTGGTCACCGTCTTCACCACGTCGGGACCGGTGACGAACATGTAGCTCGTGTCCTTCACCATGAAGATGAAGTCGGTCATGGCCGGCGAATAGACGTCGCCGCCGGCGCAAGGTCCCATGATCACGCTGATCTGCGGGATGACGCCCGAGGCGAGCACGTTGCGCAGGAACACCTCGCCATAGCCGCCAAGCGCCGCCACGCCTTCCTGGATGCGCGCGCCGCCGGCGTCGAACAGGCCGATGATCGGCGCGCGATTCCTGAGCGCCATGTCCTGGATCTTGATCATCTTGTTGGCGTGCGCTTCCGACAGCGAGCCGCCGAACACGGTGAAGTCTTTGGCGAATACGTAAGTGATGCGGCCGTTGATGGTGCCCCAGCCGGTGACCACGCCGTCGCCCGGCACGCGCGTCTTCTCCATGCCGAAATCGATGCAGCGGTGCTCGACATACATGTCGAACTCCTCGAACGAGTTCTCGTCGAGCAGGAGCTCGAGCCGCTCGCGGGCGGTGAGCTTGCCGCGCTTGTGCTGCGCCTCGGTGCGGGCCGTACCGCCGCCGGCGCGGGCCCGATCGCGGCGGATTTCAAGCTCTTCCAGGACTTCTTTCATGCAGGCTCCCCATGTGACGCCGCCATGAACGGTCAATAGCATGGGCGGCAAATGGCGCAAATGGCCGCCACAGGCGGGTTCGGCCACCCGGCCTCCCGATGCCGCATGCGTCAATGAGGCCGGCCGGTAGCAAATTACTGACAAAGTTGCGGGAATAATCGCCGCCGCTGGGGCAAGGAGCGACTCATGGCGAACCCCAAACTGACGCGAAGGGGCGTGCTGACCGCGGCGGGCGCGATCGCCGCTTCGGCGGCCTTTGCACAAGGGATTGGACCGCTAATGGCGGCGACACCGGACGACTTCAAATCGGAGGACTTCAAGCCCGACGATTACAAACAGACCATGACCACCATGTTCTGGGTCGGCGAGGCCGCCGACGCCGAGAACGACTATATCTCGAACCACGAAAGCTATTGGGACAAGGACTGGCTCATAAGCTTTGGCGGCGTCGACGATCCGGTGCGCCGGAACGGCCATTGGCCTTCAGGCTTCACGCCCAAGGAGAACCCCTTCTACGTGGCGCTGCCCTATGGCGAGTTCAGCCCGAATGGCCGGCTGAAGCTCGAGGCGCGCGGCATCCCCTGGTATCGTCCGGACGACCTCGTGCCGCTGCTCAAGAACCGCTGGGTGGAAATCCGCTATGCCGGGCGCGCCTGCTTCGCGCAATGGCAAGACGTCGGGCCCAGCGGCGAGGACGACTTTCCGTTCGTGTTCGGCGCCGCGGAGGTTCCGCGGAACACATTCGAGGCCGAGGCCGGTTTGGACGTGTCGCCGGCAGTTTGGCATCACCTCGGCATGACCGATAACGCACCGACGCTATGGCGCTTCATCGACGCCTCGGCGGTGCCCGAAGGGCCGTGGAGCGAGATCGTCACGACCTCCGACAATAATCGCTGAGCACCCAACATTTCGACTCGTCATTGCCCGGCTTGACCGGGCAATCCAGTAACCCCTGACCTTCATTGATTGCGGCGACGGTGATTACTGGATTCCCGCTTTCGCGGGAATGACAAGACTAGCGTCGCAGGCGCGACAGCATCTCAGCCGCCGCGGCGAAGTCGCGCCAGCGATGCGCGCGGCGCAGGGCCGCCTCCTTGTCCTCGCCCCATTGACTGATCTGATAGTCCTCATCGACATGGGCGGCAGTCCATGCCTGCTCCGCCGAGAGCTTGCCGCGCAGCACCGCGAGCGCGAGCAGCGCCGAGCCGGTGAGCGCGGTCATCACGTGCAGCGCCGCAAGCTGGAACGCATCGAGCCCCTCGATCTCCTGCCTGATCTTGGCGAGCGCGGCCTCGGGCTGGGCGACATGCACCACGCCTTCGGCAAGCGCGAGCGGCGCCTCGAGCTCGTCCCTGGCGAAGGCGAGCACAGCGTCCCATTGCGCGCTTTGCGCCGCCGCCAGGGCCTCGGGCGCCTCGGCCCGGTAGCAGATGAGATCGGAGCCGGCATAGTTGACGATGTCGCCGGCGACCGCCGGCTCGCGGCCGGCCACTCCGTCTATGACGCTGTTCGCGAGCCTGGTGAGCGGCATCGTCGAGGGGTCGATACGCTCGCCCTGCGCCCGCCACTCCTCGGCGATCGCTTCGGCGAGCGGGCGGGACGGCAGCACGAATGGCGCCTTGCCCGGCGTGCGCACCGGCTTGCCGTCGAGCAGGAGCGAGGCCGCTCCGCCGTCCTCATGCTTGACGGCAACCTCTTGATAGAACCGCTTGGGGAGACTCGCTCTTTGCGCGGCGCCGACGGCGCTCTTGGCGTTATCCGCCATCGCCAGCGTCCTCGCTCGCGTCGTCGCGCGCATCGAAGCCGAACGCGGCGAAGGCCTCGCGCATATGCTCGGGCAGCGGTGCTGTGACATCGACCACGCCTTCGCCGGAAGGGTGCGCGAAGCTGATGCGCCGCGCATGCAGCTGCAGCTTGCGCGGCACGCCAACAGGCAGGTCGCGGGCGCCGTGATATTTCTCATCGCCCAGGATCGGATTGCCGATGATCGACATATGCGCGCGGAGCTGATGCTGCCGCCCGGTGACCGGCTTCAGCGAGACGAACGACGCCGCCTGCCCTGCCCTGTCGACCACCGCGTAATGGGTGACCGCGGATTGCGCGACGTCCTGCTCTCCGGGTCGCGCCTTGCGCACGCGGTCGCCATCGGGACCGGAGGCCTTCACCAGCGCCGCCTCGACCTTGCCCTGCGTCGGCTTCGGCACGCCCTTGACCAGCGCCCAATAGATCTTGCGTACCGAGCGGGTCTGGAAGGCGCGGCCGAGCTTGGCGGCGATCGAGCGCCGCTTGGCGATGACCAGCACGCCGGAGGTATCGCGGTCGAGCCTGTGCACCAGGCGGGGCCGCGTCTCGGGCCCATCGCCCATGCCTTCGAGCAGCCGGTCGATATGCTGGGTGGTCTTGGTGCCGCCTTGCACGGCGATGCCCGAAGGCTTGTTCAGCACCAGGAGGTCGTCGTCCTCGTAGAGCGTGATCGAGGCGAGGAAGGCGCGGTCGCCCTTGGACAGCGTCTGTCTGGGGCCCGGCGGCGGCGCCACGTCGGGAAGCGGCGGCACGCGCACGCTCTGGCCGGCGGCAAGCCGCGTGCTGGCCTTGGCGCGCCCGCCGTCGACCCTGACCTGTCCGGTGCGGAGCAGCTTCTCGAGCCGGCTATGCGGCAGGGTTGCGTAATGGGTCTTGAACCAGCGGTCGAGCCGCATGCCGTCCTCGGTCTCGCTGACCGCGAGGGTCTCGACCGCCGATCGCTCTCTCACTGCCGTCTCTGACGGTCGCGCTGCCATGAAGCTAGCCTTTAGAGTTCTAGGGAACATAAGCGTTGGGGGACTTGATCCCCGGCGAGACTTGTCTAGCATGGCGAGACAATTGGAAGGGGATGGAGTCCCCCTGAACCGCCGATCGCTTCGCCGATTGGATAATGACTCCTACCGCGTCCTTGATATGCGGTGGGAGCCTTGGTCCGCAACCCGCCGCGAGGCGGGTTTTGTTTTGCCCGCCGTCGAACCCTCCTCTCGCGGACCGAAGGAAGGACCGACCATGAGCCTCTCCCACCGGCCTCACCAGGGCCGACTCAGTCTAAATAGACGCGTCATGGACGGTGCCTGATGCCGCTTACGCTCGCGCTTTATCTGTGGGTCGCGCTCGGCAGCGCGCTTGGCGGGGCCGCGCGCTTCTTCTGCACCGGCGTCGCCGCGCGGCTGTTCGGCGAGACCTTTCCCTGGGGCACGCTGTTCGTGAACGTGCTCGGCTCGTTCATCATCGGCTTCTTCGCCACGCTGACCGGCCCCGACGGCCGCATGTTCGCCGGCACCACGACGCGCCAATTCGTCATGACCGGCATTCTCGGCGGTTTCACCACCTTCTCCTCGTTCAGCCTCCAGACGCTCAACCTTGCCAATGACGGCGAATGGCTGCAGGCCGGCGGCAACGTGGTGGGCTCGGTCGTGCTCTGCCTGGTGGCGGTTTGGCTCGGCCATATGCTCGCGCTTTCCATCAACGCCATGAAATGGGTGTGACCATGCCACTCAGCCGAGACGCCGTGCTGCTGCGCATCTTCATCGGTGAGGACGATAAAGCCGGCCACAAGCCGCTTTACGAGGCGATCGTGCTCAAGGCGCGCGAGATGGGCCTCGCCGGCGCGACCGTTCTGCGCGGGCCGATGGGCTTCGGCCATTCGAGCCATCTGCATACCACCAAGATCCTGCGCCTGTCGCAGGACCTGCCGCTCGTCATCGAGATCGTCGACAACGAGGAAACGATCGCCGCCTTCCTCGCGGCGATAGAGCCGATCATGGGGAGCGGCCTGATCACGACTGAGAAGGTGCAGGTGATCCGCTACGGCAACGGCAAGCCCGAAAGCAGCAGCTAGTCCCTGCCCCGCTCCTGGCGAAGGCTCGCCCAGCGGTCGAGGCGCTGCTTCACTTCGGCCTCATAGCCGAAGGTGGTCGGCGCATAGAACGTCTGCCGCTCCATGCCGTCAGGGAAGTAATTCTGGCCGGAGAACGCCTCGTCCTCGTTATGGTCGTAGGCGTAGCCGCTGCCGTAGCCTTCCTGCTTCATCAGCTTGGTCGGGGCGTTCAGGATATGCTTCGGCGGCAAGAGCGAGCCGCTCTCGGTCGCCGCCCGCGAGGCGATGCCGAAGGCGACGTAGCCGGCATTCGATTTCGGCGCGGTGGCGAGATAGATGGTGGCTTGCGCGAGCGCCAGCTCGCCTTCCGGCGAGCCGAGAAAGTCGTAGGTGTCCTTGGCGGCGATCGCCTGGACCAGCGCGTTCGGATCGGCAAGGCCGATATCCTCGATCGCCATGCGCACCAGCCGCCGCGCGATATAGAGCGGGTCCTCGCCGCCGGCCAGCATGCGCGCCAGCCAATAGAGCGAGGCGTCGGGGTCGGAGCCGCGCACCGATTTATGCAGCGCGCTGATCAGATTGTAGTGGCCGTCCTGGCCCTTGTCGTAGAGCGGCGCACGGCGCTGCACCAGCTTCACCAGCGCCTCGCGGTCGAGCGGCGCCTTGGCGCCGGAGGCGGTCGCCAGGAACACGTCCTCGGCGAGATTGATGAGCCCACGCCCGTCGCCGTCGGCCATGTTGATCAGCGCCAGGCGGGCGTCGTCGGTCAGCGCCAGCTTGCGCTTCTCATGAGCCTCGGCGCGCTCGAGCAGAGCTTCGAGCGCCGCATCGTCGAGCCGCCTGAACGTGAGCACGCTCGCCCGCGACAGCAGCGCCGAGTTCAGCTCGAAGGACGGGTTCTCGGTGGTGGCGCCGACCAGGATGATGGTGCCGTCCTCCATATGCGGCAGGAACGCGTCCTGCTGCGAGCGGTTGAAGCGATGGATCTCGTCGACGAACATCAGCGTGCCGCGCCCCTCCTCGCGCCGCGCCTTCGCCGCGTCGAACACCTTGCGGAGATCGGCGACGCCGGAATGAATCGCCGAGAGCTGCTCGAAATGAAGCTCGGTGAATTCCGCGAGCAGCCGCGCCACGGTGGTCTTGCCGGTTCCGGGCGGGCCCCAGAACACCACCGATGACAGCCGTCCGGCCTTGACCATGCGGCTCAAGATGCCCTGCTCGCCCAAGAGATGATCCTGGCCGATCACCTCATCGAGCGTGGCCGGCCTGAGCCGGTCGGCGAGCGGCCGCGGCGCCGCTTCGGCGAGCCCGGCGGCCTCGAACAAATTCGCCGATGGCTTCTTCATCGTTCAGCCCGAAATCGCCAGATTGAACAGCTTGCCGCCGCGCTCGACCGAGAGCCGCCAGCCGTCGCCTGACAAATCCAGCGCGGCGGCGAGCTGCGCCACCGAGCCGACCTTGTGATTGTTGAGACCGACCACGATGTCGCCGCGCTTGACCCCGAGCCGAGCCGCCGGGGTCTTGTCCTTGACCTCGACCACGACCACGCCCTGCCGGCTGTCGTCGTCGATGCCGAGCTCCTGCGCCACGGCCGGCGACAAATTGGCGACCTTGGCGCCCGCCAGCGGGTGACGGCCTTCGAGCTCGCGGGCGTCGCGCGGCGGATCCTCGAGCGCCGGGACGAGCGCGATGGTCGCCTTCATCTTCCGGCCTTTGCGCAACAGGCTGAGCTCGGCCGTGCCGCCGATGCCCTTGGTGACGAAGCGGTACTCGAAGGCTTGGGGATCGTTGACCTGCTTGTCATCGACGCCGACCACGACGTCGCCGGCGGCGAGCCCGGCTTGAGCGGCGGGTCCCTTGTCGCGCACCTTTGACACCAGCGCGCCATTCGGCGTGGCGAGCCCGAGCGACTCGGCGAGGTCAGGCGTGACCGGCTGGAGCGTGGCGCCGAGCCACGGCCGCTGCACCGTGCCACCCTTGATCGCCGACTGAACCACGAGCCGCACCATGTTGGAAGGAATCGCAAATCCGATACCGTGCGAGCCGCCGCTCCGCGAGAAGATGGCGGTGTTGATGCCGGCGAGCTTGCCGTCCATGTCGACCAGGGCGCCGCCGGAATTGCCGGGATTGATGGCCGCGTCGGTCTGGATGAAGAACTGGTAGTCGGAAATGCCGACCTGGGTGCGGGCGAGCGCCGAGACGATGCCGCTGGTCACCGTCTGGCCGACGCCGAACGGGTCGCCGATGGCGAGCACGAGATCGCCCACTTCGAGACTGTCGGAATCGCTGAACTGGATGGAGGGGAACTGCACGCCCTTGGCATCGAGACGGAGCACGGCGAGATCGGTCTGCTCGTCCTTGAGCACGACCTTGGCCGGGAACTCGCGCCCGTCGGACAGAGCGACCGTGATCTCGGCCTCGCCGCTGCCCTGGATGACGTGGTTGTTGGTGACCACGAGGCCGCTTTGATCGACCACGACGCCCGAGCCGAGCGAGTTCTGGATGCGCTCGCGCGGGATGCCGAAGCGCTCGCCGAACAATTGGCCGAAGAATGGGTCGTCGAAGAACGGCGACACGGTCTGCTCGACCCTGTGCTGCACATAGACGTTGACCACGGCGGGAGCGGCGCGCTTGACCACCGGCGCGAACGATTGCTTGACCGCGATCTGGCTCTCGGGGACGGTGCGCTGCTGCGCCATGGCCGGGAGCGCAGCAACCGCCACGGCAACTTGCCACGCCGCCAGCGCCGCTATGCCAGATTTAGCTAGTGACTTTGCCAATATACCCATCGCTCGCTTTGATTGGCCGGGTTAAGCCCGGAGGGGTCTGGGTTCTCATATACCTCAACGCGAATCGTGAAGAACTGGGGCCGTTTGACACCGATTCAAGCCCTCGGGCTTGCCGACCCTCGTCATTCTACTAAGATGCCGCCCGCGTGTTTTGCGAGAAGAGTCAACAATACACCCTGTGGAGAGAAACGCATGCGTATGATCAAACTGGCCCTGGTCACCGGCTTAGCCGTGCTCGTGGGCACCGGCTCGGCCTCAGCGATCACGGCCAAGAAGCGAACCGAGGCGCCTGGTCTTCCCGCCGAGGTTTGGGCGGTCGTCGGCGAGTTTTGCGCGATCGAGAAATGGCACCCCGCGGTCGCCAAGTGCGAGGAGAGCAAAGAGGGTGACGTGACTTTCCGCACGCTCACGCTAAAAGATGGCGGCAAGATCAAGGAGAAGCTGACCGGCACCGAGGCCACGGCCTACACCTACGAGATCGTCGAGAGCCCGCTGCCGGTGAAGAACTACAAGTCGAAGCTGTGGCTTGAGCTGGACGACGAGCCGGATCGCACCGTGATCTTCTGGCAGTCGGACTTCGACGCCAACGGCAAGAGCGACGAAGAGGCCAAGACGGTCGTCACCGGCATCCTCGCCGACGGCGTCAAGGGCATCAAGAAAGTCGCGATCGAGGCCTGGGATAAGAAGCACCCCGACGAGGTTCAGAAGAGCGACGACGACGACGACGACAAGAAATAGCCGCCACTCGATTTTGGTGCGCCCCTCGTAGCGCGCCGCCACAAACGGAAATGGCCGGGTTTGACCCGGCCATTTTCGCTTGTCGAAGTTGACAGCCTAGGCGGCGGCCTGTCCGCCGTCGCGCTCCTGGACCGGACCGGAATCGAGCCCCTTGGCATCGACATCGCGGTCGACCAGCTCGATCACCGCCATGGGTGCTGAGTCGCCGTAGCGGAAGCCCGCCTTCATCACCCGCGTATAGCCGCCCGGACGGTCGGCGTAGCGCGGCCCAAGCGTCCCGAACAGCTTCGCCACGGTGGCCTCGTCCCTGATGCGGGAATAGGCCAGCCGCCGCGCATGCAGATCACCGCGCTTGGCGAGCGTGATCAGCCGGTCGGCGACGCGCTTGAGCTCCTTGGCCTTGGGCAGCGTGGTCGCGATCTGCTCGTGCTTGAACAGCGCGACGGCGAGGCTCGCGAACAGCGCACTGCGATGCGTCGCGGTACGGTTGAGCTTACGGCCGGCGTTACGATGGCGCATGTGACATAACCCTCAGATCTTGCTTCCGGCTTCGGCTCAGTAATGGTCCTCGAAGCGCTTGGCGAGCTCCTCGATATTCTCCGGCGGCCAATCCGGCACTTCCATGCCGAGATGCAAGCCCATCGAGGCCAGCACCTCCTTGATCTCGTTCAGCGACTTACGGCCGAAATTCGGCGTGCGAAGCATCTCTGCCTCGGTCTTCTGGATGAGGTCGCCGATATAAACGATGTTGTCGTTCTTGAGACAGTTGGCCGAGCGCACCGAAAGCTCGAGCTCGTCGACCTTCTTGAGCAGCGCGGCGTTGAACACAAGCTCGGGCTGGCGCTCGAACGTGGTCTCCTTCTTCGGCTCCTCGAAATTGACGAACACCGAGAGCTGGTCCTGCACGATGCGCGCGGCGAGCGCGATGGTGTCTTCCGGGCGCACCGAGCCGTCGGTCTCGATGTCCATGGTCAGCTTGTCGTAGTCGAGGATCTGGCCCTCGCGGGTGTTCTCGACGCGGTAGGAGACCTTGCGCACCGGGCTGTACAGCGAATCGACCGGGATGTAGCCGATCGGCGCATCGTCGGGACGGTTGCGCTCGGCCGGGACGTAACCTTTGCCGGTGGTCGTGGTGAACTCCATGCGGATCGTGGCGCCCTGGTCGAGCGTGCAGATCACATGGTCGGGATTGAGAATCTCGATGTCTGCGCCGCCCTCGATGTCGCCGGCCTTGGCGACGCCCGGGCCTTCCTTCTTCAGCACCATGCGCTTGATGCCGTCGGCATGCTGCCTGAGCGCGATCTCCTTGATGTTGAGGACGATGTCGGTCACGTCCTCACGTACCCCGGGGATCGAGGAGAATTCGTGCAGCACGCCGTCGATATGCACCGAGGTGATGGCGGCGCCCTGGAGCGACGACAGCAGCACGCGGCGAAGCGCATTGCCGAGGGTGAGCCCGAAGCCGCGCTCAAGCGGCTCGGCTACGACCGTGGCGAAGCGCTGCGGGTCGCGGCCCGAATTGACATTGAGCTTGGTGGGCTTGATGAGATCTTGCCAGTTCTTCTGCAGCACCTGGTGAGCCCTTTCTTGGTCCATGAGCGGGGCCGCCTGCCCCAGCTTCCGAGTATCCTCGTGCAACATTGAGGGTCGCCTTGCCTTTCTGGTTAGACGCGACGACGCTTGCGCGGCCGACAGCCGTTATGCGGTATCGGCGTGACGTCGCGGATCGAGATGATGTTGAAACCGGCAGCCTGAAGCGCGCGCAGCGCCGACTCCCGTCCCGAGCCCGGGCCCCTCACCTCGATCTCGAGATTTTTCATACCGTGCTCCATCGCCTTCTTGCCGGCATCCTCGGCGGCGACCTGGGCGGCATAGGGCGTCGATTTACGCGAGCCCTTGAAGCCCATCGCGCCCGACGACGACCACGAGATGGCGTTGCCTTGCGCGTCGGTGATGGTAATCATCGTGTTGTTGAAGCTTGCATGCACATGGGCGACGCCCGACGTGATGTTCTTCTTTTCGCGGCGACGAACCCGCGCTTTGTCCTTGGCCATGCTTTATTCCCGCATTGCGAATTTGTGAAACGGCGCGGGCACAAAGCTGAAGCTTCGGCCGCGATTCCTGAAGCCTGCCTACTTTTTCTTGCCGGCGATCGGCTTGGCCGGACCTTTGCGCGTGCGCGCATTGGTGTGGGTCCTCTGACCATGCACCGGCAAACCCCGGCGATGGCGTAGCCCGCGATAGCAGCCAAGGTCCATCAACCGCTTGATATTCATGGAAACCTCGCGCCGGAGATCGCCTTCGACGACATAGTCGTGGTCGATCACCTCGCGAATCTGGCTGATTTCAAACTCGGTCAGCTGGCTCACCCGCCGCTCCACCGGGATTTGCACCTTGGCGCAAATCTGCTTGGCGAAAGTGTCGCCGATGCCATGGATATAAGTCAGCGCCACCTCGACCCGCTTGTTGGTCGGGATATTCACGCCTGCAATTCGAGCCACGAAATCGCCTCCTCGCGCACGCGCTAGCGTGCTGAAACTAAAGCCGGATTTCCCAATCTGAACACGACAAGACCGACCGCGGAAAGGCTATACCCCCGAGGACCGGTCAGTCCGCTTTTCGATGTAGCCCGGCTTATGTAGCGATTCCGCTTGACAAGGTCAACCGCCCGTATTCGGGAGATTTCCCATTTAAGCCGAAGCGCCAGCCAGCGCCCGGTCGATTTCGCGCTGGACGGTCGCGATATCGGCCATGCCGTCGACCGCTTTCACCTTTCCCTGGTGCTCATAATAGTGGATCAGCGGCTCGGTCTGGGCGTGGTAGGCCTTGAGCCTCGCCCGCACCACCGCCTCGTTATCGTCCTTCCGGCGCACGAACTCGGTGCCCTTGCAGCGGTCGCACACGCCCGGCACCTTGGTCGGCTTGTAGATGTCGTGATAGCCCTCGCCGCAATTGGCGCAGGCGAACCGCCCGGCGATGCGCTCCACCAGAGCGTCGTCGTCGACCTGCATCACGATCACGGTGTTGAGCGTCTTATGGCGCGCCTTGAGCAGGCCGTCGAGCGCCTCGGCCTGGGCGATGGTGCGGGGAAAGCCGTCGAGGATGAAGCCCTGCTCGACGCCGGCCTCGTCCAGCTGCTCGGCGATCAGCTTGATGACCAGCTCGTCGGGCACCAGCTGGCCGCGCTCCATGATGTCGCCGGCCTTGCGGCCGAGTTCGGTGCCCGCGGCGACCGCGGCCCTGAGCATATCACCCGTGGACAGCTTGATGAGAGAGTGCGCGTCCTCGAGCAGCTTGGCCTGGGTGCCTTTGCCCGCGCCGGGAGGGCCGAGCAGGACCAGGTTCATCGCCGCCTGGCTCCTCTGAGCCGCGCCCGTTTGATCAGGCCTTCATATTGATGGGCGAGCAGATGGCTCTGGATCTGGGCGACGGTGTCCATGGTGACGCTCACCACGATCAGCAGCGAGGTGCCGCCGAAATAGAACGGGACGCCGGCGTAGGAAATCAGGATCTCGGGCAGCACGCAGACGGCGGCGAGGTAGATGGCGCCAACGACCGTGATCCTGGTCAGCACGTAGTCGATATATTCGGCGGTGCGCTCGCCGGGCCTGATGCCGGGCAGGAACCCGCCATACTTCTTCAGATTGTCGGCGGTGTCCTTGGGGTTGAACACGACCGCCGTATAGAAGAAGGCGAAGAAGATGATCAGCGAGATATAGATGATGATGTGCAGCGGCTGGCCGCGCCCGAGCATGGCGGTGACCGTGGTCAGCCACTCGGGGCCCTGCCCGGCCGAGAAGTTCGCGACCGTGATCGGCAGCAACAGCAGCGATGAGGCGAAGATCGGCGGTATCACGCCGGCGCTGTTCAGCTTGAGCGGTAGGTGCGAGGAATCGCCCTGGGACATGCGATTGCCCGACTGGCGCTTGGGGTATTGCACCAGCAGACGCCGCTGCGCCCGCTCCATGAACACGATGACGGCGATCACCACGACCGCCATGATCAGCAGCAGAATGATCAGCGTGGTCGACAGCGCCCCCTGCCGGCCGAGCTCGAGCGTGCCGGCGATGGCGTGCGGCAATTGCGCGACGATGCCGGCGAAGATGATCAGCGAGATGCCGTTGCCGACGCCGCGCGCGGTGATCTGCTCGCCGAGCCACATCAGGAACACGGTGCCGCCGACCAGGGTGATGGCGGTGGTGATGCGGAAGAACAAGCCGGGATCGAGCACCACATTGCCGGCGCCCTCGAGCCCGACGGCGATGCCGTAGCCCTGGAGCGCTGCCAGCAGCACCGTGCCGTAGCGGGTGTACTGGTTGATCTGGCGCCTGCCCTGCTCGCCTTCCTTCTTCAGGTTCTCAAGATGCGGCGAGACGGTGGTCAGCAGCTGGATGATGATCGATGCCGAGATATACGGCATGATGTTGAGCGCGAAGATCGCCATGCGCCCGACCGCGCCACCCGAGAACATGTTGAACATGCCGAGGATGCCGCTCTGGTTCTGGCGGAACACTTCGGCCAGCGCCTGCGGGTTGACGCCGGGGATCGGGATATAGGTGCCGAGCCGATAGATCAGCAGCGCGCCAAGCGTGAACCAGATGCGCTTCTTGAGCTCATCGGCCTTGGCGAAGGCGGCAAAGTTCAGGTTGGAGACGAGCTGTTCTGCGGCGGAGACCATTCGAGCGCTCTTTTCCCAATGCGAGGATGGCGTCTAGGCGGCAGCTCTGCCGCCACACCTCACTCGGACTTGTCCTTCTTGGCGGGCTTGGCCTTCTCGGCCTTGGCCTCGCCGGAATCGGCCTTGCCCTCGGGCTTGGCCTTCTTGGCTTCCCCGCCGGCCTCTCCCTTGGCCTTCTTGGGCGCTTCAGCCTCGGCGCCATCGTCTTGCGCCGCAGCCTTGGCCTTGGGCTTGCCGGACTTGGCTTCGGCGAGTGCGGCGACCGCCACGCGCTTCTTGGCGCGCTTCTCGGCCTTGATGAAGTCGGCCGCCGGCTTCTCCCGCCCGGTGATCGATTTCAGCGTCACCGTGCCGCCTTGGGCCTCGACTGCCTTGATCGCGCTTGCCGAGGCGCCGGTCACCTCGAAAGCGAGCTTGCCTTTGATCTCGCCGTGACCGAGCAGCCTGACGCCGTCCTTCGCGCGCCGGATCAGGCCCGCTTCCTTCAGCACCTCGATAGTGATCGGCTTGTTGCCGTCGAGCGTGCCGGCGTCGATCGCGACCTGGATCTTGCCGAGATTGAGCTCGTTGAACTGCTTGGCGAAGATATTTTTGAAGCCGCGCTTCGGCAGACGCCGATGGAGCGGCATCTGGCCGCCTTCGAAGCCCTTGATGGCGACGCCGGCGCGAGCCTTCTGGCCCTTGGTGCCCTTGCCCGAGGTCTTGCCCAGCCCCGAGCCGATACCGCGCCCGAGCCGCTTCCGCGCGCTCGTCGCACCCGGCCTGTCCCTGAGGTCGTTCAGCCGCATGAAATTCGTTCCTTACGCTTGTCTGTCGTCTTCGACGATGCGCACCAGATGGGCGATCTTGGCGACCATGCCGCGCACCTGCGGGCTGTCGATCAGCGTGCGCCGCTTGTGCATCTTGTTGAGGCCGAGCCCGATCAGCGTCGCGCGCTGGACGTAGGGGCGCCTGATCGGGCTCCCGATCTGCTCGACGACGATCGTCTTCCGCTTGGATGTATCGGCCATTGTCATGAACCTTGCGTGTAGCCTTAAGCCTCGGGCTGGGCGGCGGCATCGCCGGCGCCGTCTCTGCGGCGCGAGACGATCTCGCTCACCTTCTTGCCGCGCCGTGCCGCGACCCCTCTCGGGCTGTCCTCATGGCGCAGCGCATCGAACGTGGCGCGCACCATGTTGTATGGATTTGAGCTGCCGAGCGACTTGGCGACCACGTCCTGGATGCCGAGCGTCTCGAACACCGCGCGCATCGGGCCGCCGGCGATGATGCCGGTGCCGGGAGGCGCTGCGCGGAGCACGACCTTGCCCGCGCCGTGCTGGCCGGTCACGTCGTGATGCAGCGTGCGGCCTTCGCGCAACGGCACCTTGACCAGGTTGCGCTTGGCGGCTTCGGTCGCCTTGCGGATCGCCTCGGGCACCTCGCGCGCCTTGCCGTGGCCGAAGCCGACGCGGCCTTTCTGGTCGCCGACCACGACCAGCGCGGCGAAGCCGAAGCGCCTGCCGCCCTTGACCACCTTGGCCACGCGATTGATGTGCACGAGCTTGTCGACAAACTCGCTGTCGCGCTCGCGATCGTCGCGATCTCTTCCTTGCGGGCCTCGTGCCACTTAAGTGTCCTTTCGTCCTAGAAATTCAGGCCGGCTTCGCGGGCGGCCTCCGCGAGCGCCTTAACGCGCCCATGATAGAGGTAACCGCCGCGATCGAAGATCACGTCTTTGACACCCGCCTGGAGCGCCCGCTCGGCCACCAGTCTGCCGACCGCGGTCGCAGCCTTGAGGTCGCAGCCCTTGGGCAGCCCTCCCTTCAAGTCCTTGTCGAGCGTCGAAGCCGCCGCCACCGTCTTGCCGGCGCGGTCGTCGATCACCTGCGCATAGATATGCTTAGACGAGCGGAACACCGACAGCCGCACGCGGCCGTTGGCCGCACGCTTCAGCGTCCCACGAACCCGGCGCGACCGCCGGATGAAGCTCTCATTCAAAGCGCCCATCGATCTCGTCCTACTTCTTCTTGCCTTCCTTGCGGAGGATGAATTCACCGGAATATCGCACGCCCTTGCCCTTGTAAGGCTCGGGCGGCCTGAACCGTCTGATCTCGGCGGCGACCTGGCCGACCTTCTGCTTGTCGATGCCGGTCACCACGATCTCGGTCGGCTTCGGACACACCACCTGGATGCCTTTCGGGATCGGGTAGCTCACGTCGTGGCTGTAGCCAAGCTGGAGCTGCAGGTTCGAGCCCTGCACCGCCGCGCGGTAGCCGACGCCGGTGATGTCGAGCTTCCTGGTGAAGCCCTCGGTCACGCCGGCGACGAGGTTCGCCACCATCGTCCGCGACATGCCCCACATGGCGCGCGCGTCCTTGGTGTCCTCGCGCATGGCGACCTCGATATGGCCCTCGTCGAGCTTGGCCATGATCGTATCGGCCAGCACGTGCTTGAGCTCGCCCTTGGGGCCTTTAACCGCGACCTCCTGGCCGTTCACCGTGGCGGTCACACCGCCCGGAACTGTCACCGCTTTTTTGCCGATCCGCGACATGAGTCAAACCTTCGCTACCAAAACGCCTAGAACACGTTGCAGAGGATCTCGCCGCCGACATTCTCGGTGCGGGCGCGCGAATCCGACATGACGCCTTTCGGCGTCGACAGTATGGCGACGCCGAGGCCGTTGGCCACCGTCGGCAGGTCCTTGACCGAGGAATACACCCGCCGGCCAGGGGTCGACACCCGCTTGATGTCCTTGATCACCGGCTCGCCATCGAAATATTTGAGTTCGATCTCGAACTCCGACTTGCCGGTCGTGTAATCGACGCGCGCGTAGCCGCGGATGTAACCCTCCTCCGCCAGCACGTCGAGCACGTGCTCGCGCAGCTTGGAGGCCGGCGTCGTGACCTTCGCCTTGTAACGCATCTGCGCGTTACGAATGCGGGTCAGCATGTCGCCTAGTGGATCGTTAATGCTCATCGATCGTCCTTACCAGCTCGACTTGACCATGCCGGGGATCAGACCCTGGCTCGAGAGATCGCGCAGCGCGATACGCGACATGCGGAGTTTGCGATAGAAACCGCGCGGGCGCCCCGTGAGGTCGCACCGGTTGCGGATGCGCGTCGGCGAGGAATTTCGCGGCAGCTCGGCGAGCCTCAGCCGGGCGGCGAAGCGCTCCTCGGCCGGAACCTTGCGGTCGCCGGCGATCTCCTTCAGCCGCGTGCGCTTGGTCTTGTATTTCTTCGCCAAGCGGCGCCGCTTGTTGTTGCGCTCGATCATGCTCGTCTTTGCCATTCACGTCCTCCTGTCGCGGCCAGTCGCCTAGCTGCGAAACGGAAAATTCAAACCCTGCAACAACGCGCGCGCCTCGTCGTCGGTGTGCGCCGTCGTGCAGACGATGATGTCCATGCCGAGCACATCCTCGACCTTGTCGTAGTCGATCTCGGGGAAGATGATGTGCTCCTTGAGCCCGATCGCGTAATTGCCGCGGCCATCGAAGCTCTTGGGATTGAGGCCGCGGAAGTCGCGCACCCGCGGCAGCGCGATGTTCACCAGCCTATCGACGAACTCGTACATGCGGTTCTGCCTCAGCGTCACCTTGGCCCCGATCGGCATGCCCTCACGCAACTTGAAGGTCGCGACCGACTTGCGCGCCCGCGTGATGACCGGCTTCTGCCCGGCGATCAGGCCGAGATGGGCGGCGGCGGCCGTCACCTTCTTGGAATCGTTGACGCCCTCGCCCACGCCCATGTTCAGCACCACCTTATCGAGGCGCGGCACCTGCATGGTGTTCCCGTAGCCGAACGTCTTGGCGAGCTCGGGCTTCAGCACGGTGTGATAGTGCTGCTTGAGGCGTGGCGTGTAGGTTTCTTCAGACATCGATGATCTCACCCGAGCGCTTGGCAAAGCGGACCTTGCGCCCGTCCTTCAGAAATTTGTAGCCGACCCGCGTCGGGCTCCCGTCCTTGGGGTCCTCGATCGCGAGATTGGAGACGTGGATCGCCCCTTCCTTGGAAATGATCCCGCCGTCTTGCGTGGCAGTCTGGCGCTGATGGCGCCTGACCATGGCGATGCCCTTGACGATGACGCGGTTCTCCGCCGGCATCACCTTGAGCACCTCGCCCTTCTTGCCCTTGTCCTTGCCGGTGACGACCACCACGTGGTCGCCCTTCCGGATCTTCAGCTTGGCCATCTACAGCACCTCTGGAGCAAGCGACACGATCTTCATGTGCTTCTTGCCTCTGAGCTCGCGGGTCACCGGACCGAAGATGCGCGTGCCGATCGGCTCGCCCTGCGGATTGACCAGCACGGCGGCGTTGCGGTCGAACCGGATGATCGAGCCGTCGGGCCGGCGCACGCCCTTGGCGGTGCGCACCACCACGGCCTTCATCACCTGGCCCTTCTTAACGCGGCCGCGCGGGATCGCCTCCTTGACGGACACCACGATGGTGTCGCCGATCGAGGCATATTTCCGCTTCGAGCCGCCGAGCACCTTGATGCACTGGACGCGCCTGGCGCCGGAATTGTCGGCGACGTCGAGATTGGTCTGCATCTGAATCATGGCACTTGCCCTTGCTCAGGCCCGGTCACGGGCCCGCAAATCCTGTGTTAGACGGCTGCCTGCTCGCGCGGCAGCACCACCCATCGCTTCTGTTTCGAGATCGGCGGACATTCCTCGATCCACACCATCTCGCCCACCTTGAACTCGTTCTTGGCGTCGTGAGCGTGATAGTTCTTGCTCCGTCTGACCGTCTTTTGCAGCAACGGATGCGTGAAGCGTCGCTCGACGCGGACCACCACGGTCTTGTCGTTCTTGTCGCTCACCACGACCCCTTGCAGAACTCTTTTCGGCATCGTCCTGTCCTAGCTCTTAGCCTTGGCCTTAGCCTTGGGCTTCGCAGTCTTGGTCGTCGCAGTCTTGGTCGTCGCAGTCTTGGTCTTCGCTTTGGTCTCGGCCTTCACCGCCGGCTTTGCCTGCGCCTTCGGCTTGGCCGCCGGCGCCGGCTCCTGCCGCGCGATCGTCTTGATGCGCGCGATGTCGCGCCGGATCTGTCTCACCCGCGAGGTGTTCTCGAGCTGCCCCGAGGCCGCCTGGAAGCGCAGGTTGAACTGCTCCTTCTTGAGCTTGATCAGCTCGTCGGTGCGCTGATCTTCCGTCAGCCCGCGGACTTGACCGGCCTTCATGTCTGCACCTCGGTGATGCGCGCCACCACGCGCGTCTTGATGGGAAGCTTGGCGGCGGCAAGACGCAGCGCCTCGCGCGCGACCACCTCGCCCACGCCGTCGATCTCGAACATGATGCGCCCCGGCTTGACGCGGGCCACCCAGAATTCCGGCGTGCCCTTGCCCTTGCCCATGCGCACCTCGGTCGGCTTCTTCGACACCGGCACGTCGGGGAACAGGCGGATCCACACCCGGCCCGCGCGCTTCATCTGCCGCGTCATGGCCCGCCGCGCCGCCTCGATCTGCCGCGCGGTGATGCGCGCAGGCTCCTGCGCCTTCAGCCCGAACGTGCCGAAATTGAGCGTGACCGCGCTCGACGCGGCGCCCTTGATGCGGCCCTTATGCGCCTTGCGGAATTTGGTGCGTTTCGGTTGCAGCATGACTTAAGCCCTGTCTCTCTCGCCCTAGGCCGATGCCGGGGCGGGTTCGCGACGCCCTTGCGAACGGCCGCCTTCTTGGGCCTCGAGCGCACGGTTCTCCTGGGCCATGGGATCGTGCTCCATGATCTCGCCCTTGAAGATCCACACCTTGATGCCGATGATGCCGTAGGCCGTGCGGCCGAGCGCCGTGCCGTAATCGATATTGGCGCGCAGCGTATGCAACGGCACGCGGCCCTCGCGATACCACTCCATGCGCGCGATCTCCGCGCCGCCGAGCCGGCCGCCGCAATTGATGCGGATGCCGAGCGCGCCCATGCGCATCGCCGACTGCACGGCGCGCTTCATGGCGCGGCGGAAGGCCACCCGGCGCTCCAGCTGTTGCGCGATGCCTTCGGCAACCAGCGTCGCGTCGATCTCGGGCTTGCGCACTTCGAGGATGTTGAGATGCACCTCGGAGTTGGTCAGCGCGGCGAGCTCGCGGCGCAGCTTCTCGATGTCCGAGCCCTTCTTGCCGATCAAAATACCGGGACGGGCGGTGTGCACCGTGACCCGGCACTTCTTGTGCGGACGCTCGATCACCACCTTGGAGATGCCGGCCTGCTTGCGCGACTCGAGAATGTGTTTGCGCATCTTCAGGTCTTCGTGCAGCAGCCGCGCATATTCGCCGCGGGTCGCATACCAGCGCGAATCCCAGGTGCGGTTGATGCCGAGCCTGAGCCCGATCGGATTGACCTTCTGTCCCATTAAGCGGACTCCTCGACTTGGCGCACGATGACGGTGATCTGCGCGAACGGTTTCTCGATGCGCCCGGCACGGCCTCTGGCGCGCGCCCTCATCCGCTTCAGCACCAAATTCTTGCCGACATAAGCCTCCGACACGACCAGAGCGTCGACGTCGAGGTCGTGGTTGTTCTCAGCATTGGCGATGGCCGATTCGAGCGTCTTCTTCACGTCCTTGGCGATGCGCTTGCGCGAGAAGGCGAGATCGGCCAGCGCGCGGTCGACCTTCTTGCCACGGATCAATCCGGCAAGCAGGTTGAGCTTCTGCGGACTGACGCGGAGGTTCCGCGTCACGGCACGCGCCTCGTTGTCCTTCAGGGTCCGTTCCCGCTGCGCCTTACCCATGATCCTAAGCCTTCGCCCTCTTAGCCTTGCGGTCCGCGGCGTGGCCGTAGAAGGTCCGCGTCGGCGCAAACTCTCCGAATTTGTGCCCGATCATGTCCTCGGTGACGACCACCGGGATATGCTTCTGGCCGTTATGCACGCCGAAGGTCAGCCCGACGAATTGCGGCAGGATGGTCGAGCGGCGCGACCAGATCTTGATCACCGCGTTCGAGCCTGACCCGCGCGCCTTCTCCGACTTCTTCAGCAGATATCCGTCTACGAACGGACCTTTCCAAATCGAGCGACCCACTTGAGCTACCCCTTCTTCTTCTGATGGCGGCTGCGCAGGATGTATTTGTCGGTCGACCGGTTATGGCGGGTCTTCTTGCCCTTGGTCGACTTGCCCCACGGCGTGACCGGATGACGGCCGCCCGAGGTACGGCCTTCGCCGCCGCCATGAGGATGGTCGATCGGGTTCATCGCCACGCCGCGCACCACGGGTCTGCGGCCCTTCCAGCGGCTCCGGCCGGCCTTGCCGATCGAGACGTTGGAGTTGTCGGGATTGGACACCGCGCCGACCGTCGCCATGCACTCTGCCGGCACCATGCGCGTCTCGCCGGAATTCAGTCGCAGAATGGCGTAGCCAGCGTCGCGGCCGACCAGCTGCACATAGGTGCCGGCGGCGCGCGCGATCTGTCCGCCCTTGCCGAGCTTCATCTCGACATTGTGGACGATGGTGCCGATCGGCATGTTGGCGAGCGGCATGGCGTTGCCGGGCTTCACGTCGACCTTCTCGTCGGCGATCACCATGTCGCCCGGAGCGAGCCGCTGCGGCGCCAGGATATAGGACAGCTCGCCGTCCTCGTATTTGATGAGCGCGATGAACGCGGTACGGTTCGGATCGTATTCGAGCCGCTCGACGGTCGCCGGCATGCCGTGCTTGCCGCGCTTGAAATCGACCATGCGATAGCTGCGCTTGTGGCCGCCGCCGCGATGCCACATCGACACCCGGCCGTTATTGTTGCGCCCGCCGGTCTTGGATAGACCTTCGGTCAGCGCCTTCACCGGCTTGCCCTTGTACAGATGGCTCTTGTCGACCAGGACGAGCGAGCGCTGCGAGGGCGTGGTGGGTTTATATGTTTTGAGCGCCATTGCCGTCAGATCCTCGTCGTCACGTCGATCTTGTCGCCTTCGGCGAGCCTGACGATCGCTTTCTTCACGTCCTGCTGCTTGCCCCTGATTCCGCGGAAGTGCTTGGTCTTGCCCTTGCGGACGAGCGTGTTCACCGCGACCACCGTCACGCCGAACAGCTGCTCGATGGCGGCCTTGATCTCAGGCTTGGTCGCATCGCGGCGCACCTTGAACACCACCTGGTTCGCCTCCGAGACGGCACTCGCCTTCTCGGTGATGACCGGCGCAATGATCACGTCATAGGCGTCGAGCGCGCTCATTTGAACCGTGCCTCCAGCGCCTCGAGCGCCGCTTTGGTCAGCACGAGCTTCTCGTGCCGGAGAATGTCGTAGACGTTGATGCCGGCAACCGGGAGCACATCGACCTGCGGCAGGTTGCGCGCGGCGCGGGCGAACGCCTCCGGCACCGTGGCGCCGTCGATGATCAGCACCGAGCCGAAGCCAAGCTTGGCGAAGCGCGACTTGAGCTCCTTGGTCTTGGCGTCCTTCAGCTCGCATTTGTCGATCACGATCAGCATGTCGGACTTGGCCTTCGACGACAGCGCATGCTTGAGCGCGAGCGCCCTCACCTTCTTCGGCATGTCGATGGCGTGGCTCCTAGGCTTAGGCGCGAGCGCCTTGCCGCCGCCCCTGAACAGAGGGGCCCTGCGGCTGCCGTGCCGCGCCCGGCCGGTGCCTTTCTGCCGGTACAGCTTGGCGCCGGTATAATTGATCTCGCCGCGATCCTTGACGTATTGCGTGCCGGCCCGGCGCTTGGCGAGCTGGTAGCGCACCATGCGTTGCAGGATGTCGGCGCGGGGCTCGAGCCCGAACAGATCGTCCCTGAGGTCGACCGTTCCCGCCTTCTTGGCGTCGAGCGTGGTGACGTCGGCTTGCATTACGCTTCGCTCCCACCCTCTGCCGGCGCGCTTTCGGCGCTCGGCGTCTCTTGTTCTGCTTGCTTGGGCGCATCGCCTTCGCGCTTGCGGAAGGCGCCCGGCTTCGGCGCGGTCTCGGGCAGCGCCCGCTTCACCGCATCGTGGACCGTCACCCAGCCGCCCTTGGCGCCCGGCACCGCGCCGCGGATCATGATCAGCCCGCGCTCGGGGTCGGTCCTCACCACGCGCAAATTCTGGGTGGTGACGTTCACGTCGCCCATATGGCCGGCCATCTTCTTGCCCTTGAACACCTTGCCGGGGTCCTGGCGCTGGCCGGTCGAGCCGTGGCTTCTATGGCTGACCGAGACGCCGTGGCTCGCGCGCAGGCCGTGGAAGCCGTGCCGCTTCATGACGCCGGCGAAGCCCTTGCCGATGGTCGTGCCCGACACGTCGACGAACTGCCCCTCGACGAAATGGTCAGCGGTGATCTCGGCGCCAACCTCGATCACATTGTCGGGGCTGACGCGGAACTCGGCGAGCTTCCGCTTGGGCTCGACATTGGCCACGGCGAAATGCCCGCGCGCGGCGCGGCTCATGCGCTTCACCTTGGGCGTGCCGCTGCCGAGCTGAAGCGCGGTATAGCCGTTCTTCTCCGGGGTGCGGTGGCCGACCACCTGGCAATGCTCGAGCTTCAGCACCGTCACCGGGATGTGCTCCCCGGCATCGGTGAAGATCCTGGTCATGCCGACCTTCTGCGCGATGACACCTGATCGCATTGGTGTTGGTCCTTGCCTCGTCCCGCGCTCTACAGCTTGATCTCGACGTCGACGCCCGCCGCGAGGTCGAGCTTCATCAGCGCGTCGACCGTCTGCGGCGTGGGATCAACGATGTCGAGCAGACGCTTATGCGTGCGTATCTCGAATTGCTCGCGGCTCTTCTTGTCGATATGGGGCGACCGGTTGACCGTGAACTTCTCGATGCGCGTCGGCAGCGGAATGGGTCCGCGCACCTCGGCGCCCGTGCGCTTCGCGGTGTTCACGATCTCCTTGGTCGACGCATCGAGGATGCGATGGTCGAAGGCTTTGAGCCTGATTCTTATGTTCTGACTTTGCATCCCGATGGCCTCAAGTTAAGGAGCGCGCCGCTTGCGGCAGCGCGCCCCTGATCTCTCCCTACTCGATGATCGACGCCACCACGCCGGCGCCGACCGTGCGGCCGCCTTCGCGAATGGCGAAACGAAGTTTCTCTTCCATGGCGATCGGCACGATGAGCTCGACCGTCATGGCGATATTGTCGCCCGGCATCACCATCTCGGTCCCTTCCGGCAGCTGCACCACGCCGGTCACGTCGGTGGTGCGGAAATAGAACTGCGGACGGTAGTTGCCGAAGAACGGGGTATGACGCCCGCCCTCTTCCTTGGTGAGGATATAGGCCTCGGCCTTGAACTTGGTGTGTGGCGTAATCGAGCCGGGCTTGGCCAGAACCTGGCCGCGCTCGACGCCCTCGCGGTCAACGCCGCGGAGCAGGCAGCCGACATTGTCGCCGGCCTCGCCCTGGTCGAGCAGCTTGCGGAACATCTCGACGCCGGTGACGACGGTCTTGGTCGTCGGCTTGATGCCGACGATCTCGACTTCCTCGCCGACCTTGACGATGCCGCGCTCGATGCGGCCGGTGACCACGGTGCCGCGGCCCGAGATCGAGAACACGTCCTCGATCGGCATCAGGAACGGCTTGTCCTTGGGACGGTCGGGCTGCGGAATGTAAGCATCGACCGCATCCATCAAAGCGTTGATGGCGTTCTTGCCGATCTCGTCATCACGACCCTCGAGCGCTGCCAGGCCCGAGCCCTTGACGATCGGAATCTCGTCGCCCGGGAACTCGTATTTGGTCAGCAGCTCGCGTACCTCGAGCTCGACCAGGTCGAGCAGCTCGGGGTCGTCGACCATGTCGACCTTGTTGAGGAACACGACCAGCGCCGGCACGCCGACCTGGCGGGCGAGCAGGATATGCTCGCGCGTCTGCGGCATGGGACCGTCGGCGGCCGACACCACGAGGATGGCGCCGTCCATCTGCGCCGCGCCCGTGATCATGTTCTTCACGTAGTCGGCGTGGCCCGGACAGTCGACATGGGCGTAATGGCGCTTGCCGGTCTCGTATTCCACGTGCGCGGTCGAGATGGTGATGCCGCGCGCCTTCTCTTCCGGCGCCTTGTCGATCTCGTCATAGGCGGTGAACTTCGCTCCGCCCTTCTCGGCCAACACCTTGGTGATCGCAGCCGTCAGCGTCGTCTTGCCGTGATCGACATGACCGATGGTCCCGATGTTGCAATGCGGCTTCGTCCGCTGGAATTTTTCCTTAGCCATGTTGGCTCTCCATCCTTCAACATAAAAACAAAGTCACGACCGCCACCCTTGCGGGCAGCGTCAGCCTTTAGGCGAACTTCGCCTTGACCTCCTCGGCGACGCCCTGGGGCGCCTGCGCGTAGTGGTCGAACTGCATGGTAAACTGCGCCCTGCCCTGGCTCATCGAGCGCAGGTTGTTCACGTAACCGAACATATTGGCGAGCGGCACCATGGCGCTGATCACCGACGCGTTGCCACGCGACTCCTGACCGCGCACTTGACCCCGGCGGCTTGTCAGATCGCCGATGATCCCGCCCACATAATCTTCCGGCGTCACCACTTCAACCTTCATGATCGGCTCGAGCAGTTTCGGCGCCGCCTTGAGCGCGCCTTCGCGGAACGCGGCGCGCGAGGCGATCTCGAACGCCATCACCGACGAGTCGACGTCGTGGTAGGCGCCGTCGGTCAGCGTCACCTTGATGTCGAGCATCGGGAAGCCGGCGAGCACGCCGTTCTCGACCACGCTCAGCACGCCCTTGGCGACGCCCGGGATGTATTCCTTCGGCACGTTGCCGCCGATCACCTTGTTGACGAACTCGTAGCCCTTGCCGGCCTCGTTCGGCTCGATGGTCAGCTTGACGCGAGCGAACTGGCCCGAGCCGCCGGTCTGCTTCTTGTGGGTGTAGTCCACGTCGGCGCGCTTGGAGACCGTCTCGCGGAACGCCACCTGCGGCGCGCCGACATTGGCCTCGACCTTGAACTCGCGGCGCATGCGATCGACGATGATGTCGAGATGCAGCTCGCCCATGCCCTTGATGATGGTCTGGCCCGACTCGTGATCGACCGAGACTCGGAACGAAGGATCCTCCTGGGCGAGGCGATGCAGCGCCACCCCGAGCTTCTCCTGGTCGCCCTTGGTCTTGGGCTCCACGGCGACCTCGATGACCGGCTCGGGGAACTCCATGCGCTCGAGGATCACCGGCTTGGCCGGATCGCACAGCGTGTCACCCGTGGTCACGTCCTTGAGGCCGGCCAGAGCGACGATGTCGCCGGTATAGGCCTCCTTGATGTCCTCGCGGTGGTTGGCGTGCATCAGCAGCATGCGGCCGATGCGCTCCTTCTTGTCCTTCACCGTGTTGATCAGCGTCGTGCCGGTCTCCACCTTGCCGGAATAGATCCGGCAGAAGGTGAGCGAGCCGACGAAAGGATCGTTCATGATCTTGAAGGCGAGCATCGACAGCGGCGCGTCGTCGGACGGCGCCCGGGTGACTTCTTCATTGGTCTTGAAGTCGATGCCCTTCATCGGCGGCACGTCGAGCGGCGACGGCAGATAGTCGACCACCGCGTCCAGCATCGGCTGCACGCCCTTGTTCTTGAACGCCGAGCCGCACAGGATCGGCACGAACAGATTGGTCACCGTGCCCTTGCGAATGAGCGCCTTGAGCTCAGCCTCGGTCGGCTTCTTGCCTTCGAGATAGGCCTCGGTCGCGGCCTCGTCGACCTCTGAGGCGAGCTCGACGAGAAGATCGTGATACTCCTTGGCCTGATCGAGCATATCGGCCGGGATTTCCTCGTCGTGGAATTCAGCGCCAAGCGCCTCGTCGTTCCACACCACGGCCTTCATGCGCACGAGGTCGATGATGCCCTTGAAGCTCGACTCCACCCCGAGCGGGAGCTGTATCACGATCGGCTTGGCGCCGAGGCGATCCTTGACCATCTGCACGGAGAGGAAGAAGTCGGCGCCGATCTTGTCCATCTTGTTGACGAAGATCATGCGCGGGACGCCGTATTTGTCGGCCTGGCGCCATACCGTCTCGGTCTGCGGCTCGACGCCCTGGTTGGCATCGAGCAGCGCTACCGCGCCGTCGAGCACGCGCAAGCTGCGCTCCACCTCGATGGTGAAATCGACGTGGCCCGGCGTGTCGATGATGTTGATGCGCTTGTCGTTCCAGTAAGCGGTCGTCGCGGCAGAGGTGATCGTGATGCCGCGCTCCTGCTCCTGCTCCATCCAGTCCATGGTGGCAGCGCCGTCGTGCACTTCGCCGATCTTGTGGCTCTTGCCGGTGTAATAGAGCACGCGCTCTGTGGTCGTGGTCTTGCCGGCGTCGATATGCGCCATGATCCCGATATTGCGGTAGTCCTCGAGGGGTGTGGCCCGGGGCATCGTTAGGATCCTTGCACTCGTTACCAGCGGTAATGGGAGAAGGCGCGATTGGCCTCTGCCATCCGGTGGGTATCCTCACGCTTCTTCACCGCGGTGCCGCGATTATTGGCGGCATCGAGCAGCTCCCCCGACAGGCGCTCGACCATGGTGTTCTCGTTGCGCCCGCGCGCCGCCGAGATGATCCAGCGGATGGCAAGCGCCTGGCGGCGATCGAGTCTGACCTCGACCGGCACCTGATAGGTGGCGCCACCGACGCGGCGCGACCTGACCTCGAGCGCCGGCATGACGTTGCGCAGCGCCTCGTGGAACAGCTCGACCGGATTCGACTTCGCCTTCTTCTCCATCTGATCGAGCGCGCCGTAGACGATCCGCTCAGCGGCCGACTTCTTGCCCTCTTTCATGATGGAGTTCATGAACTTGCTGAGCGTCGCATCCCCGAATTTTGGATCGGGGGTGACCTCGCGCTTTTCTGCTTTACGCCGCCTCGACATGTCGTCTGATCCGTTTCCTAGAACGAGAAAACGACCCGCTATTTGGGTCGTTTGGCTCCGTATTTGGAGCGCCGCTGCCGGCGATCGCTAACGCCTTGGGTATCGAGCACGCCACGAATGATGTGATAGCGCACGCCGGGAAGGTCCTTGACGCGGCCGCCCCTGATCAACACCACCGAATGCTCTTGCAGATTATGCCCCTCGCCGGGGATGTAGCTCGTCACTTCGAGCTGATTGGTGAGCCGGACGCGCGCCACCTTGCGGAGCGCCGAGTTCGGCTTCTTCGGCGTCGTGGTGTAGACGCGCGTGCAGACCCCGCGCTTCTGCGGGCACGACTGCATCGCCGGGACCTTGTTCCGCTTGCCCGGCTGGCGCCGAGGCTTGCGGATGAGCTGCTGTATCGTCGGCATCGTCTGCCCTAATCCAATCGTCCTTGGGGCCAAAGCCCGTGCTTCAAGCGCAAAGCGCAATATCAGAAGGGCAAAGCGCCCATATCGTCCGGCGCCGAACCTTGCGGGATTGCCCCGCGCGCTTCGGCGCTTCAAAACAGAGGATCTTGAAGGGCATGCCCCCAAGATCATGACCACGATGTGATCCCGGTTAGTCCGGCAGCGTTTAACCCTCGCCCTAAGGCAACCAGATGGGGCTACCGCCTGCCGCGGAAGTGCCGCGTTGTATCAGGCGGATTCTCGCATCGTCAAGGGTTCACGCCAAAAAACGGTGCCGAAAGCCAGAAATCGGAAGCCTGAAGCTATCGGCTCGCGCCCGGCTTCCGACTTCCGACCTTCTGAATTCCGGCGTTCGGCTGAAGCTAGGTGGCCGCGCCCTCCTCAGCCGTCTCTTCCTCTTCGTGATCGAGCCGCTCATCGGACGCCCGCTGGCGCTCCTCGAGGATCAGATCGTCGCGATGGGCGGCGATCTTGGCCAAGCGGGCCAGCATGCCGCCAGTACCGGCTGGGATCAGCCGGCCGACGATCACGTTCTCCTTCAGGCCCTCCAGCGCGTCAGCCTTGCCGTTGACGGCGGCATCGGTCAGCACGCGGGTGGTTTCCTGGAAGGAGGCCGCAGAGATGAACGAGCGGGTCTGCAAGCTTGCCTTGGTGATGCCGAGCAACACGGGCTGTCCGGTCGCGGGCTTGCCGCCCTTCTCCACCGCGGCGATGTTGGCGTCCTCCAAGTCGATGCGGTCGACATGCTCGCCTTTGAGGAACTCCGTATCGCCGGCGTCGTTCACCTCGGTCTTTTGCAGCATCTGCCGGACGATCACCTCGATATGCTTGTCGTTAATGGTGACGCCCTGGAGCCGGTACACCTCCTGGATCTCGTTGACGAGATAGTTGGCGAGCTCCTCGACGCCCTTGATCGCAAGGATGTCGTGCGGCGCCGGATGGCCGTCGAGCAGGAACTCGCCCTTCTCGATGCGATCGCCTTCCTGCACCGCAAGATGCCGCCCCTTGGGGATCAGATACTCGACCGGCTCGGTGCCGTCCTCCGGCGCGATGGTGATGCGTCGCTTGTTCTTGTAGTCGCGGCCAAGCTGCACCGTTCCCGACACCTCGGCGATGATCGCGTGGTCCTTCGGCCGACGCGCCTCGAACAGCTCCGCCACCCGCGGCAAGCCGCCGGTGATGTCGCGCGTCTTGGCGCTCTCGGTCGGGATACGCGCCAGCACGTCGCCGGCCTTCACCTGATGGCCGGGCTCGACCGAAAGGATCGCGTCGACGGGGAGCAGATAGCGCGCCTCCCCGCCTCGGCTCAGCTTGCCGATCTTGCCCTTCTTGTCCTTGATCACCATCGCGGGTCGAAGATCGGCGCCGCGCGGCGACGCACGCCAGTCGATGATCACGCTGTTGGTGATGCCGGTCAACTCGTCGCGCCGCTCGCTGACCGAAACGCCTTCGACCAGGTCCTCGAAGTCCACGAAGCCTTCGATCTCGGTGAGCACGGGACGGGTATAGGGATCCCACTCGGCGAGACGATCGCCGCGCTTGACCTTGACCCCGTCATCGACGCGCAGATGCGTGCCGTAGGGAATACGGTGCACCGTACGCTCGCTGCCGTCCTCATCGAGCAGCACGATCGCCGTGTTGCGTCCCATGACCATGAGGCGCCCTTGCGAATCCTTGACGACGCTGCGCTGCTTGATCTTCACCGTGCCGTCGAAATTCGACTCCAGTGACGATTGATCGACCACCTTGGACGACGCCACGCCGCCCAAATGGAACGTGCGCATGGTGAGCTGGGTGCCCGGCTCGCCGATCGACTGCGCCGCGATGACGCCGACCGCCTCGCCCATGTTGACGGGCGTGCCGCGGGC
Organism: uncultured Alphaproteobacteria bacterium; assembly: GCA_963820005.1. Classification (GTDB taxonomy): domain Bacteria; phylum Pseudomonadota; class Alphaproteobacteria; order Rhizobiales; family Methyloligellaceae; genus Methyloceanibacter. Next base: position 263,910 of record CAWFYQ010000006.1, read on the forward strand.
GAGATCGCGCCCGTAGCATTTGGCGCAGATGCCGTTCCTGGTCTCGCAGGTCAGCGCCGAGCGGATGCGGATCTCTTGCACCCGTGCAGTCTCGATCGCCTCGACCTGCTCCTCCTCGATCAGCTCGCCGGCCTTGATGATCACCTTGCCGGTCGACGGATTCTTGATGTTGTCGACGGTGGTGCGGCCGAGCACGCGCTGGCCGAGCGAAACGGTCACCTCGCCCGCCTCGAGAATGGCGCGCGCGGTGATGCCTTCGGTCGTGCCGCAATCGTCCTCGGTGACGATGCAGTCCTGGGCGACGTCGACCAGACGCCGCGTCAGATAGCCGGAGTTGGCGGTCTTGAGCGCGGTGTCTGCCAGACCCTTGCGGGCGCCGTGGGTCGAGTTGAAGTACTCGAGCACCGACAGCCCCTCCTTGAAGTTGGAGATGATCGGCGTCTCGATGATCTCGCCGGACGGCTTGGTCATCAGGCCGCGCATGCCGGCAAGCTGCTTCATCTGTGCCGGCGAGCCGCGCGCGCCCGAGTGCGACATCATATAGATCGAGTTGATCGGCTTCTCGCGGCCGGTCTTGGCATCGCGCTGCACCGAGGAGATGCGCTTCATCATCTCCTTGGCGACCAGCTCGGTGCACTCGGTCCAGGCATCGACCACCTTGTTGTACTTCTCGCCGCGGGTGATCAGGCCGTCGTTATATTGCTGCTCGTACTCGCGCACGAGGTCGGCCGTCTTCTGCACGATGGCGTCCTTGGTCTCCGGGATCACCATGTCGTCCTTGCCGAACGAGATGCCGGCGCGGCAGGCATAGCGGAAGCCGAGACCCATGATCCGGTCGCAGAAGATGACCGTCTCCTTCTGACCGCAGTGGCGATAGACCACGTCGATCATGTTGGAGATGTCCTTCTTGGTCAGCAGCCGGTTGATGAGATCGAACGGCACCATCGGGCTGCGCGGCAAAAGCTCGCCGAGCAGCATGCGGCCGGGGGTCGTCTCGTAGATATTCGAGGTCGGCTTGCCCTTCTCATCGACCGAGCGGAAGCGGCCTTTGATCTTGGCGTGCAGCGTGACCACCTTGGCGTCGAGCGCGTGATGAATCTCGGCCGTGTTGCCGAAGATCATGCCCTCGCCCGGCTCGTTGTCCATGGCGATCGACAGGTAATAGAGGCCGAGCACGATGTCCTGCGACGGCACGATGATCGGCGAGCCGTTGGCGGGGTGCAGGATGTTGTTGGTCGACATCATCAACACGCGCGCCTCGAGCTGAGCCTCGAGCGACAGCGGCACGTGCACGGCCATCTGATCGCCGTCGAAGTCGGCGTTGAACGCCGCGCACACCAGCGGATGCAGCTGGATCGCCTTGCCCTCGATCAGCACGGGCTCGAACGCCTGGATGCCGAGACGGTGCAAGGTCGGCGCGCGGTTGAGCAGAATCGGGTGCTCGCGGATCACCTCATCGAGGATGTCCCAAACCTCCGGCTTCTCCTTCTCGACCAGCTTCTTGGCCTGCTTCACCGTGGCGGCGTGGCCCTTGGCGTCGAGCCGCGCATAGATGAACGGCTTGAACAGCTCGAGCGCCATCTTCTTCGGCAGCCCGCACTGGTGCAGCTTGAGCTCAGGCCCGACCACGATCACCGAGCGGCCCGAATAGTCGACGCGCTTGCCGAGCAGATTCTGCCGGAAGCGGCCCTGCTTGCCCTTGAGCATGTCGGCGAGCGACTTCAGCGGCCGCTTGTTGGCGCCGGTGATGACGCGTCCGCGCCGCCCGTTGTCGAACAGCGCATCGACCGCCTCCTGAAGCATGCGCTTCTCGTTGCGGATGATGATGTCCGGCGCCCGCAGCTCCATCAGCCGCTTCAGACGATTGTTGCGGTTGATGACGCGGCGATAGAGATCGTTCAGGTCGGAGGTCGCGAACCGGCCGCCGTCGAGCGGCACCAGCGGACGAAGCTCCGGCGGAATGACCGGAACCACGGTCAGGATCATCCACTCGGGCTTGTTGCCAGACTGGATGAACGCCTCGACCACCTTCAGGCGCTTGGCGAGCTTCTTGGGCTTGAGCTCGGAGGTCGAACTCGGCGATCTCGACGCGGAGATCCGCCGCCAGCCGCTCGAGGTCGAGACCCTTGAGCAGCTCGCGGATCGCCTCGGCCCCGATCGAGGCCGTGAACGAATCCTCGCCGAAATCCTCCTGCGCCTTGGTGTAGTCCTCTTCGGACAGGAGCTGGAGCGGCTTGAGCGCGGTCAAGCCCGGCTCGAGCACGATGTAGTTCTCGAAATAGAGCACGCGCTCCAGGTCCTTCAGCGTCATGTCGAGCAGAAGGCCGATGCGCGAGGGCAGCGACTTCAAGAACCAGATATGGGCGACCGGCGCCGCGAGCTCGATATGGCCCATGCGCTCGCGCCGGACCTTGGCCAGCGTCACCTCGACGCCGCACTTCTCGCAGATGACGCCCTTGTACTTCATGCGCTTGTACTTGCCGCACAAGCACTCGTAGTCCTTCACCGGGCCGAAGATGCGCGCGCAGAACAGCCCGTCGCGCTCCGGCTTGAAGGTACGATAGTTGATGGTCTCGGGCTTCTTGATCTCGCCGTAGGACCACGACAGGATTTTTTCCGGGCTCGCGATGCCGATGCGAATCTGGTCGAAATTCTGCTGCTGGACCTGCGGGTTGAAGATGTTGCCGATTTCTTGGTTCATTCGTTGTCTCCCAACGGGCGGACCTGCCGCCCTTCAGTTGGTCGCGTTCAATCGTTACGTCGTTTAGGCGAGCCTCACGCTCACTCTGCGGCCGGTCGCGGCAGTCGCGGCCTGGCCGGCTGCTGCTCCTCGGGTTTGGGCTGCAACAGCTCGACATTGAGACCGAGCGCCCGCATCTCCTTGACCAGCACGTTGAAGGATTCGGGGATGCCCGCCTCGAACGTGTCGTCGCCGCGGACGATCGCCTCGTAGACCTTGGTGCGGCCGGCCACGTCGTCGGACTTGACCGTCAGCATCTCCTGCAGCGTGTAGGCCGCGCCGTAAGCCTCGAGCGCCCACACCTCCATCTCGCCGAAGCGCTGGCCGCCGAACTGGGCCTTGCCGCCGAGAGGCTGCTGGGTGACCAGGCTGTAAGGCCCGATCGAGCGCGCGTGGATCTTGTCGTCCACGAGATGGTGGAGCTTCAGCATATAGATGTAGCCCACCGTCACCCTGCGCTCGAACTCTTCGCCGGTGCGGCCATCGTAGAGCGTGACCTGGCCGGACGAGTCGAGGCCGGCAGCCTCGAGCAGAGCCGTCACGTCGCCCTCATGCGCGCCGTCGAACACCGGCGTCGCAACGGGCACGCCAGCCCTCAGATCCTCGCTCACCTCGATCAAATGATCGTCGCGGAGCGCCGCAACGGCCTTGTCGTCGCCATAGATGGTCTTGAGCAAGTCCTTGAGCGGCTTCACCTTGTGCGAGCTGTAATAGGCCTCCAGCGCCTCGCCGATCTTGTTGCCCAAGCCGCGGCAAGCCCAGCCGAGATGAGTCTCGAGGATCTGGCCCACATTCATGCGGCTCGGCACGCCGAGCGGATTGAGCACGATGTCGATCGGCGCCCCGTCCTCGAGGTAAGGCATGTCCTCGATCGGCACGATCATGCTGATCACGCCCTTGTTGCCGTGGCGGCCGGCCATCTTGTCGCCGGGCTGGATCTTGCGCTTCACCGCGACGAACACCTTGACCATCTTCATCACGCCGGGCGGCAGCTCGTCGCCGCGCTGCAGCTTGTCGACCTTGTCGACGAAGCGCTGCTCGAGCCGCTTCTTGGCCTCTTCGTATTGGCGGCGGATCGCCTCGACCTCGGACATCGCCTTCTCGTTCTTGAGCGCGATCTCCCACCAATGCTGGCGCGCGACCTCGTCGAGCAGAGCCTCGGTGATCTTGGCGTCCTTCTTGAAGTTCTTCGGTCCCTTGGCCACGACCTTGTGCATCAGCACGTCCCTGAGACGGCCGTACACGTTGCGGTCGAGGATCGCCAGTTCGTCGTCGCGGTCCTTGGCGAGACGCTCGATCTCCTCGCGCTCGATGGCCATGGCGCGCTCGTCCTTCTCGACGCCGTGGCGGTTGAACACGCGCACCTCGACCACCGTGCCCGACACGCCGGGCGGCAGCTTGAGCGAGGTATCGCGCACATCGGACGCCTTCTCGCCGAAGATGGCGCGCAGCAGCTTCTCCTCCGGCGTCATCGGGCTCTCGCCCTTGGGCGTGATCTTGCCCACCAGGATGTCGCCCGGGTTCACCTCGGCGCCGATATAGACGATGCCCGCCTCGTCGAGATTCTTAAGCGCCTCCTCGGAGACGTTGGGGATGTCGCGGGTGATCTCCTCCGGCCCGAGCTTGGTGTCGCGGGCCATCACCTCGAACTCCTCGATATGGATCGAGGTGAACACGTCGTCGCGCACGACGCGCTCGGAGATGAGGATCGAGTCCTCGAAATTATAGCCCATCCACGGCATGAAGGCGACCAGCACGTTACGCCCGAGCGCAAGCTCGCCGAGATCGGTCGACGGACCGTCGGCGATGATCTCGCCCTGATGCACCGCATCGCCAACGCGCACCAGAGGCCGCTGGTTGATGCAGGTGTTCTGGTTCGAGCGCTGGAACTTGCGCAGATTGTAGATGTCGACGCCGGACTTCGACGGATCGGTCTCCTCGGTGGCGCGGATGACGATGCGGGTGGCATCGACCTGGTCGACCACGCCGGTGCGGCGCGCGCCAATGGCGGCGCCCGAATCGCGGGCGACCACCTCTTCCATGCCGGTGCCGACCAGCGGCGCCTCGGCCGTGATCAGCGGCACGGCCTGACGCTGCATGTTCGAGCCCATCAGGGCGCGGTTGGCGTCGTCGTTCTCGAGGAACGGGATCAGCGCGGCGGCGACCGACACGAGCTGCTTCGGCGACACGTCGATCAGATCGACCTTCTCCGGCGGCTCGTTCTCGACGTCGCCGGCATGGCGGCAGACCACCATGTCCTCGGCAAAGGTGCCGTTCGGGTTAAGCTTGGCGTTGGCCTGCGCGATGATGTAGCGCGCCTCTTCCATGGCCGAGAGGTACACCACCTCGTCGGTCACCTTGGCTTTCACCACGCGCCGGTACGGGCTCTCGATGAAGCCGTATTTGTTCACCCGCGCGTAGGTCGCGAGCGAGTTGATGAGGCCGATATTCGGTCCCTCGGGCGTCTCGATCGGGCAGATGCGGCCGTAATGCGTCGGGTGCACGTCGCGCACCTCGAAGCCGGCGCGCTCGCGCGTCAGACCGCCCGGCCCAAGCGCCGACAGGCGCCGCTTGTGGGTGATCTCCGACAGCGGATTGGTCTGGTCCATGAACTGGCTGAGCTGGGACGAGCCGAAGAACTCACGCACCGCGGCGGCCGCGGGCTTGGCGTTGATCAGGTCCTGCGGCATCACCGTGTCGATATCGACCGAGCTCATGCGCTCCTTGATGGCGCGCTCCATGCGCAGCAGACCGACGCGGTACTGATTCTCCATCAGCTCGCCGACCGAGCGCACCCGCCGATTGCCGAGATGGTCGATGTCGTCGATCTCGCCCTTGCCGTCGCGAAGCCCGACCAGCGTCTTGATCACCGCGAGGACGTCCTCCTTGCGGAGCGTGCGCATGGTGTCGGGCGCATCGAGGTCGAGGCGCATGTTCATCTTGACGCGGCCCACGGCCGAAAGGTCGTAGCGCTCGGAGTCGAAGAAGATGCCGTTGAACAGCGTCTGCGACGCCTCGGGCGTCGGCGGCTCGCCGGGACGCATCACCCGATAGATGTCGAGCAACGCCTCCTCGGTGTTGGAGTTCTTGTCGATGTTCAGCGTGTTGCGGATGAAGGCGCCGACATTGACGTGATCGATGTCGAGGATCGGGATCTCCTTGAGACCGAGGTCCTTCAGCTTGACCAGCAGCTTGGCGTCGAGCTCCTCGCCCGCCTCGCCATAGATCTCGCCCGTCTCCATGTTGATGATGTCCTGGGCGAGGTAGCGGCCGTGCAGATCCTCGTCGCTGACCAACAGCTCCTTCAGGCCCTCGTCGGCGAGCTTCTTGGCGAGACGCGCGGTGACCTTGCGGCCGGCCTCGATCGCGACCTTGCCGGTCTTGGCGTCGATCAGGTCGGTCGTCGGCTTGATGCCGCGCATGCGATCGGGGCGGAACGGCATGCGCCATCCCTCCTTGGCCGCCTTGAGCGGAATGCGGTCGTAGAAGGTCGCGAGGATCTCCTCGTCGTCCAGCCCAAGCGCATAGAGCAGCGTCGTCACCGGCAACTTGCGGCGGCGGTCGATGCGCACATAGACGATGTCCTTGGCGTCGAATTCGAAGTCGAGCCAGGAGCCGCGATAGGGAATGATGCGGGCGGCGAACAAGAGCTTGCCCGAGGAATGGGTCTTGCCGCGGTCGTGGTCGAAGAACACGCCGGGCGAGCGGTGCATCTGCGAGACGATGACGCGCTCGGTACCGTTGATGACGAAGGTGCCGTTCATGGTCATGAGCGGCATGTCGCCCATATAGACGTCCTGCTCCTTGATGTCCTTGACCGAGCGCGCGCCGGTCTCCTCGTTGACATCGAACACGATGAGACGGAGCGTGACCTTGAGCGGCGCGGCGAAGGTCATGCCGCGCTGCTGGCACTCGTCGACGTCGTATTTCGGCGGCTCGAACGCATAGCGGACGAACTCGAGCTGGGCGCGCTCGCCGAAGTCGCGGATCGGGAACACCGAGCGGAACACAGCCTGAAGCCCCTCGTCCAGGCGTCCGCCTTCGGGCTCGTCGACCATCAGGAACTGATCGTAGGACTGTTTTTGAACCTCGATGAGGTTCGGCATCTCGGCAACTTCGTGAATCTTGCCGAACATCTTCCGCAAGCGCTTATGACCGTTCGTCGTCTGCTGCGTCTGCTGCGTCATTTATGGTCCTCTTAGGCTCGTGCCACGTTCGGGGCTCGTCGCGACGGCTCACCTGAGACTCCGCCGTGTGGGGCAAGCGGAGTCTCAGGTGAAGCGTCACATGCGCGAATTGTTGATTGGGTTTGGGGGCCCGGGAGAACCCTCGAATATGGGATCCGCCCGGGCGTCTTTCAACCCAATCCTACCAACAAAGTCTACTTGAGCTCGACCGTGGCTCCGGCCGCCTCGAGCTGCTTCTTGATCTTCTCAGCCTCTTCCTTGTTCACGCCTTCCTTGACGGCCTTGGGAGCGGCTTCGACGAGATCCTTGGCTTCCTTGAGGCCGAGGCTGGTGACCGCCCTGACCTCTTTGATAACGTTGATCTTTTGGGCTCCGATCGCGGTCAGGATGACGTTGAATTCGGTCTGCTCCTCGACCGGGGCCGCGGCGGCGGCGGCGGCCATCATGGCCACGGGAGCGGCGGCCGAGACGCCCCACTTCTCCTCGAGCATCTTCGCCAGATCGGCTGCCTCAAGGACCGTGAGGCCCGAGAGCGTGTCCACTATTTTCTGCAAGTCTGCCATTTATCTATCCTCGTAGGTTTGACTCTGATGTTAGCTGTTGGTGGGCTCACGCCGCTTCCTTGTTGCCGTAGGCTCCGATCACGCGGGCCAGCTGAGCGCCGGGCTCATTCAGCGTGCGGGCGATCTTGCTCGCCGGCGCCTGAAGGAGACCGATCAGCGTGCCTCTGAGCTCGTCGAGCGAAGGCAGATCGGCAAGCGAGTTCACGCCCCTGGCATCGAGCACCGTGGTCCCCATCGCGCCGCCAAGGATGACGAACTTCTCGTTCGCCTTGGCGAATTTGACGGCGATCTTCGGCGCCGCCACGGGGTCCGCGGAGTAGGCGAGGCAGGTCGGCCCCTTCAGCAAATCCGCGATGCCCTTGGCGTCGGTGCCTTCGAGCGCAAGCTTGACGAGCCTGTTCTTCGCCACCTTGACCTGTCCACCTGCGCCTCTCATCTCGCTGCGCAGTTTGGTCATGGCGCCGACGGTCAGGCCCGCATAGTGAGCGACGACGATCACGCCGGTGTTGGCGAGGACGTCATGAAGCGCCGTCACGACGTCGCGCTTCTGTGCTCTTTCCAATGCTCACTCCGTCTGTTTGGACCTGAAGCGAACCTTCAGGCCGCAAGCCACGTCACTGTCGCAAGACGAGGCGGGGACCAGGCAATAAGCCGCCCCGCTCCATCGAGCGACGCTCCGGTGCCTGTCCGCCCATGCGCATCTGCGCGAGAGCCAACTACGAGGGTCAAACCGATCTCCAGGTTGCGGCGGAATTCCCGCTACCATCGAACCGTTCTTCTCCCGTCTCATGCAGGCCGAAAGGCTTAAGCGGAACATCCGCACCTGCAATCTCGGACAGGTTTGGACCGCCTCTTGCGAAGCGAATCCTTCGGGGCTGAACCTCAGCCCCGAAACTCTCTGCTACGTCGCGGCGCCGCCCGTCAGGCTCGCCGGCTCGATCTTGACGCCGGGTCCCATGGTCGAAGTGACCGCGACCCGCTTCAGGAACGTGCCCTTGGCACCAGACGGCTTCGCCTTCATGACCGCGTCGGCGAAGGCGCGGATATTCGCCACCAGCGCTTCCTCGGTGAAACTCGCTTTGCCGACGCCGGCATGGATCAGGCCGGCCTTCTCGACGCGGAACTCGACCGCGCCGCCCTTGGCCGCGCGCACCGCTGCACCGACATCCATCGTGACCGTGCCGACCTTGGGGTTCGGCATCAACCCGCGCGGACCGAGCACCTTACCGAGCCGGCCGACCAGCGGCATCATGTCGGGCGTAGCGATGCAGCGGTCGAACTCGATCACGCCCTTCTGCACCTGCTCGACCAGATCCTCGGCGCCGACCACATCGGCGCCCGCCTTCTTGGCTTCCTCGGCCTTGGCGCCCTTGGCGAACACGCCGACCCTGAGCTTGCGCCCCGAGCCGTGCGGCAGCGCGCAGACGCCGCGCACCATTTGATCGGAGTGGCGCGGATCGACGCCGAGATTCATCGCGATCTCGATGGTCTCGTCGAACTTCGCCTTGGCGCCGTCCTTGACCAGCTTCACCGCGTCCTCGAGCGAGTACAGATGCTCGCGTTCGATCTTCTCGGCTGCGCTGCGGAATCTCTTGCCGGGTTTGCTCATGGCTTACTCCTGCACCTCAAGTCCCATCGAGCGGGCAGAGCCGGCGATGATCTTCATCGCCTGCTCGATGGAATTGGCGTTCAAATCCTTCATCTTGACCTCGGCGATCTCGCGGAGCTGCGCCGTGGTCACGCTGCCGGCGCCGGTCCGGCCCGGTGCCGGCGACCCCTTGCCGATCTTCGCCGCCTTCCGCAACAGATACGACGCCGGCGGCGTGCGCATCTCGAAGGTGAACGAGCGGTCGGCATAGACGGTGATGACCGTCGGAATCGGCGAGCCTTCCTCGAGCTTCTGCGTCGCAGCGTTGAACTGCTTGCAGAACTCCGGAATGTTCACGCCGCGCTGGCCGAGCGCAGGCCCGATCGGCGGCGAAGGATTCGCTTTCCCTGCCGGCACCTGGAGCTTGATGTAACCGTCGATCTTCTTCGCCATCCCTATGCTTCCCGCGGGATTTCCCGCCTATCAGACGCTTCGCCTACAGCTTTTCGACCTGCGCGTATTCGAGCTCGACCGGAGTGGCACGCCCGAAAATCGACACCGCAACCTTGAGCCGCGCCCGCTCCTCATCGACCTCTTCGACCAGACCGTTGAACGAGGCGAACGGCCCGTCGGCAACGCGCACCTGCTCGCCGATCTCAAACGTGACCGACGGCTTCGGCCGCTCGACACCCTCCTGCACCTGCTGAAGGATGCGTCCCGCCTCCTCCTCGGTGATCGGAATCGGCTTGTTCTCGGTGCCGAGGAAGCCGGTGACCTTGGGGGTCGCCTTGATCAGATGATAGGTCTGGTCGTTCAGCTCCATCTTCACCAGCACGTAGCCTGGAAAGAACTTCCGCTCCGAGCTGACCTTGCGGCCGCGGCGCATCTCCACGACCTCTTCCATAGGCACCAGCACCTCGCCGAACTGGTCGGCGAGGTTGGCGGCGACCGCGCGTTCCTTGATGGACTCCGCGACCTTCCGCTCGAAGTTCGAATAAGCGTGGACGATGTACCAGCGCATGGTCATTGGTTTTCGTCTGGCCTCCTACCGGCCCAATCCTAAAACGAGCGTCACGATCGAGCTCAACACATAGTCGGCAGCGAGAAAGAACAGCGCGGCCGCAATCGACATGGCGACCACCATGATCGTGGTGATCACGGTCTCCCGGCGCGTCGGCCAGGTGACCTTGGACACCTCGGTGCGCACCTGCTGTAAAAACTCGAAGGGGTTCGTCCTCGCCATCTCAAATCAAATCCTTACCGCCTCAACTCTCCGGCCGTTCTAGCCAAGCTTGGCAGGAGTGGAGGGACTTCGAACCCCCAACCCCCGGTTTTGGAGACCGGTGCTCTAGCCAGTTGAGCTACACTCCTATCGCCTGCCCCAGGTCAACCGTGCCGCCATTTTTCTCTATCCGTATCAATCCCCTCGGCGGCTAGTCTTGCTGGAGCGGGTGAAGGGAATCGAACCCTCGTCCTCAGCTTGGAAGGCTGCTGCTCTACCATTGAGCTACACCCGCATCCATACTGCACTCATGAGTGGTGGTGGAGGGGGTAGGATTCGAACCTACGTAGGCATAGCCAACGGGTTTACAGCCCGTCCCCTTTAGCCACTCGGGCACCCCTCCTTGAGCCAGATGGATTGACTGGTGATTGCAACCAAGCAAAAACGCCCCGCCGTCGGCCGGCAGGGTCCGCCAATAGGAGGTTTATGGGTAGCGCTTTCCTTTGTGTCAACTGTAAATCAGGAGCTTAGCACCAGAATCATGGCGCCTGCCCGTGTCATTCCGTCCCCGCCACGCCCCCGCCCCTACAAGAGACCGATCCATCCACTATGAACCGACAGCGACCGAAGTCTGACAAGCCATCAGGACGAGGCTGGCGCGGTAAGCAGCGGCGGGCGCCGGAAGCTCGCGGCCGCCGCGGCGGCGATAGCGACGGGATCGTTCTGTTCGGGCTGCACGCGGTCGAGGCGGCGCTCGCCAATCCCAAACGCGAGCTCGTGAAGCTGATCGCCACCGAGCATGCCGCGGAGCGCCTCGCTCCGCTGATCGCCAAGCGCGGCGTCCGCGTCGAGCACGCCACGCCGCGCGATCTCGACCGGCTGGTCGGGGCCGAGCAGGTGCATCAAGGGATCGCGCTCGAGGTCGAGCAACTGCCGCCCGTGTGGCTCGATGAGGCCGACCCTGGCGGCATCCTCATCGTGCTCGATCAAGTCACCGACCCGCACAATGTGGGCGCCGTGCTGCGCTCAGCCGCCGCGTTCGGCGCGTCGGGCCTGGTTTTGACCGAGCGGCATAGCCCGCCGCTCTCCGGCGCGCTCGCCAAGGTCGCGAGCGGCGCGCTCGACATCGTGCCGGTCATCCTGGTCAAGAATCTCGCCCAGGCCCTCGCCGAGCTCGGCGAGCTTGGCTTTTTGCGCGTGGGGCTCGCCGAGGAAGGCGACCAGGCGCTGGAGACGACCGCGCTGACGCGGCCGCTCGCGCTCGTGCTCGGCGCCGAAGGCAGCGGCTTGCGGCAGCTGAGCAAGCAGCATTGCGACAAGCTCTGCCGCATCTCGACGAAAAGCGCGCTGGCAAGCCTCAACGTCTCCAACGCCGCGGCGATCGCGCTGCATTGGGCGAGCCTCAACGCCAAGGGCTGAGTGCAAACTAAGAGTCGGTCATGGCCGGGACGAGCCCGGCCACGACGATCAACTAGCTGCAGAAACGGCGGCCGAATGAATCGTACCAGCAGTCCCGGCGGAAGTAGCAATTGCCGGGCCCGGGATAGCAGCTGGTGAAGCCAGGCTGCGCCCAATAGGCGTAGAACCGCGTCGGCTGATAGAAATATGACCTCGCGCCGCAGGGTGTTGCGCACGGTACGGGCACGGGCGCCACGGCGACAGCGCCGCAGCCGACGGCGCACGGCGCGCGGTTCAGCCTGATGCGCTTCAGCGGGATCGGATTGGGAGCGGGCACCATGACGGCGGGACCGCAACGGCGCCAGGCCGCGCAGCCGCCGGCATTGGCATCGTCGGTGACTGACAGGTTCAGGCCGAGCGCGACGAGGAGCAGCGCGGCGAGGCTCAACAGGATCTTCATATTGCAACTCCGAACTAGGGCTAACCCCCTCCTGGCGTCAGAATCGCCAGCGGAAGGCCGCTCGAAATTACGCGTCGCAGGTATCGGCAAGGTTAATGCGGACTGAATTCCAGCCCCTGAGTTTTAGGGAGCGGCGATTGACCGGCGGCCTGGCTGGCGATCAACGGACACTCGCGTCGGGGCCCTGGCCCGTCAGCAGAGCCAGGTGCCGCCAGACTTCTCGCAGCTGTCCTTGCTGTTGCTGGACGGATCTCCGCCCTTGCAGATGCAGCCGCCATTCGGACAATAGCTCGCGGCGCACGAGCATTTCTTTTTCCAAGTCGAAAGCTTGCAGCACGAGAGATCGGAGGTGTCGTGATCGGTGCATTGATCGTTGTGCTTCCAGACCACACATACCTTCTTTTTCTCGCAGCCGTAGCAAAAGCCAGGGCTGCACTTGGTTTTGGCGAGGACAACCAAATTTCCGGGTAGCGCCTGGAACGCCGCGTCGTGATCGCCTTGGGCTATCGGCAGCGCAGATCCGACGTCGATGGTTACCGCTAAACCGAGTAGTCCGAGCAAAATCAGCAAGACGATCAACCAGCCTGTCCGCTTGGGCATTGTCAGCGCTCCTCACGTTAGGCGTTCAATCTTCCCTCGCTTATTCCGACTGCCAATAATGAGCCGACGACGCGGCGGACGCGCATCCGCTACTTGATCGCCCCCTCGGGCCTATCCCCGCGCCGAAAATAGGCGCCCTCCTCGAGATAATGGAAATAGGGCATGCATCGTGCGTTGCCCTGCGGCGCCGTGGTGTAGGGCCGATAGAACCACCAATAGTTTTTGGGATAACAATAGAAGCTCTGCGTCTTGCGGAAATGCGCCGCGAGCAATAGGCCGTGACCCGGCGCGCCGGATGCGACTGCCTGAGGCGATGCGGCCAGCGCCTCGGCGCCAGCGGCATGCGCCATCCCCGAGTCGATCCCGACAAGGAGGCAAAGTGCAGCAAACAATGCTGGCTTGAACCCGCGACCGCCCATGCTCGCCCCCTCTGAGCAACCTCTCGGCAAGGCCAAAGTCTAGAAGGCTGCTGCGGTGGGCGCAAGGCTCCGGCAACCATCGCCCACGCCTGACGCCTTCCACGATGACGCGCCCCTTGACAGTGACGCCGCGCGGTTCAAGAGATTGAGGCGAATTGAGCCGTTCCAGGCAAAGCTCGCCGTGGAACGAACCTCGACCATGCAGAGTTGCCTCGCCAACCCGCCAAGCTCTCTCCTCAAGGAAGGAAGCCCGCCATGCCCACGCCCAGCCCAGAAACTCAAGAGCTCGCCGATCAGATCGACGCCATCCGCGCCGACATTCAAAATCTGAGCTCGACTGTCGGCCGCATCGCCAACAAGCAGGTCAACCGCGCGCAGGAGAAGGCCATGGATGCCGCCGCCGAAGCCGAAGAGGCGATCAAGCGCAATCCGCTGTCGGCCGTCGCCATCGCTGTCGGCCTCGGCTTCCTGTTCGGCGTGTTCACCCGTCGCTAGACCCCATGCTCCGCTCGGCGCTCGCGTTGCTCTCATCGCTGCAAGTCGGACTGCGCCTCAAGGAATCGATTGAGCGCTCGGTCCGGCAGGCTGCCGTCATCGCTGTCGCGCTTGCCATCCTGCTCGGCGCGATCGCTTTCGGGCTGGTCGCGATCTTTCAGGTGCTGATCGGCCATTACGGCTTCTCGCCGGCGCAGGCCGCGGCGATCGTTGCGGGCGCTCTGTTCCTGCTCGCCATGCTGGTGCTTGCCACCTTGCCTTTGTTCGCGCCGCGGCCGAAACGCCGCGTGCCGAGCATGTCCATGGCAGCCGGCGAAGGCGTCGGTCTGGTCGAGCAGGGCGTCGGCAAGGCGATGCAGCAGGTCGGACCCGTCACTTTGCTCGCAATCGCCTTCGTCGCCGGGATACTGGCGAGCCGCCGCCGTTAGCATCTGCGCCGGGAAGCGCTGGCGTGCCAATGCGGCACGCTTCTTAATCCCGTCTTAACCACGCCCCTTGCATCCTTCGCGCTGACAATCGGCGCAATCACAAGAAGGCAAGGCGGCGGTCCATGCGGACGAGCTTGATTCTCGCAGCGCTCGCCGCGTCGTGCATCGCAAGCGGCGCGCGGGCGCAGTCCGTCGAGGTGCCGCGGCCTTACGCCATCCCGCTTCCGCCGGGATCGGAGCCGCGCTGGGAGCTCGGCGCACGCTTCTGGGCGAGCGAAGGCAAGACCGACTTCAACATCAACTCGAGCAGGTCAAACCCGCAACTGGGCAACCCGACCTCGGTCCTGACCTATGACAACATCGAGGCCTATACCGGCGAGTTCTTTTGGAACGTGCGGAACGAGAGCGACACCTTCTTCAAGGGCTTTGTCGGTGGCGGCGGCATCACCAGCGGCAGCCTTGACGACGAGGACTTCTTCGCCGGCCAGGTGAAATTCTCAGACACCTACAGCAAGCTCGGTGGCAACGGGCTCGTCTATGGCACGACGGATATCGGCCAACGCTTCACGCTGATGGATCGGCCCGCCGCCAATATCGCGGTCAGCCCGTTTGTCGGTTTCAATTTCTGGCAAGAGCACGTGCTGGGCCATGGGGTGCGCTGCAATCGCAACGACGTCGGCAATGTCGAGTGCCCGGTCGGCGATGTGGTCGAGCCGTTCTCGACCAAGGTCATCGGCAACGAGCAGAACTGGGCTTCGCTCAGATTGGGCGGCGAGCTGCGCATGACGTTCTGGGACCGGCTGACGCTGATCGGCGACGCTGCGATCCTTCCTGTCACCTATGTGTGGAATTACGACAGCCACTATCTGCGCAAGGATCTGGGTCCTGTGCCTAACGGCGAGGACCGAGGCTCGGGCTGGGGCTATCAGCTGGAGGCTGAGGCGCGTTACGACTTCACCCCGAACTGGTCGGCCGGCGCGGGCGTGCGCTATTGGCATGTCGAGGCCGGCCGCGGCAACAGCGAGTTCGTAAATTTCGGGCTGAAAGTGCCGCTCAACGATTATACCAGCGAGCGCTTCGGCGTGTTCGGCGACGTGACCTACAGGTTCGCCACCTTCTAGAGCGCCGCAGCATGGCTGCGAAGCGATCAGAAGCAATTGACCGAGGTGAGCCCGCCGCAGCCCCTGATGCTGAGACAGGCCCTAAACTGATTACAGCAGCGGGTGCTACAGCCGGCAACGTCGGCTGTCGGGTCGAGCGCGGTCGCGGTGCAGATGCTGCTGCACGACTGAAAATCGTTGTTGCAGACGCGCACGCTTTGACTGCCCGCGCCGCAGACCGAAGGCGACGGCGCGCGCGACTGCGCGGGCGGGATCGGGTTGCCGGCAGACGGCGCCTGCTGCTGACCTCCCGATTGAGTCTGTCCACCCGCCTGCGCGAGCGCGGCGGTGGGCAGTGCGAGCACAAGCGCGAGAACCAGAAAACCCCGTCTGAACATGTCGTCCCTGTGCGCCGTTCGGTCCGCAACCCGAAGCGTTTATATCGGTGCCGGCTGGAGGATGCGAACCTCAGCACCAAGCCCTGACCGCAGCCACCGTAGAGCGCATCCGCGCCCCGGCCAAGGGGGGCCGGTCGGACTATTTCGACAATGGCTCCCGGATGCGCGCTGCGCGTCAGCTGCGCCGGCCGACGAGCTTGGTCTCGCGACCGCTATTATCGACGGTCATGGCGCAAAGGAGTCCAGTGAACGAGGGCGTCAACCTAAGCAGCCGCCGCCGAAGTTCGGTTAATGCTCCGAAATTGATTCGACGAATTCATTTAACGGCCGAACAACCGATGGGAGGTAATGCTCGCTGGCTTATCCAAAACAAAGCAGGGAGCTTGAGAATGGGAAATGCCATCCGAAGCTTTTTGAACAATGAGTCCGGGGCCACTGCGATCGAGTATGCGCTGATCGCCCTCGGCATCGCCGTCGCCATCATCGTGGCGGTGAACGCTCTCGGCCAGAGTTTGGTCGGCGTGTTCGACTCGATCGCCGCGAAGCTGACCCCCGCGACTTAAAGGTCATTCAACGAAAAAGGGCGCCGCCGACTCCCGTCTTGGAAGAAGGTTATGCCAAGTTGGGATGGAGATGGCTTCCATAGTACACATCCAAACAGGTGGAGGAGACGGCTGAGGCCAACCGCCGCGGCTGCCTCCTTCCCGCCCCGCACAAAAAAGGAGAAGGCCCTCGAACGGACCCTCCGTCCATGGTCTGAGCCGCTATTTCAGAGAGCTGATCTTTGGCGTGGAGAGGGTCGATCGCACCGAAGCTTGGTCTATTCCAGCCAGTTGCAGCAGCATTTGATCGTCCCGTTCGGCCCGGCGGTTAGGATTTCGCAATTCAACCACCCGCCCGGATGACTGTTGGTGCACGTTTGTTTAGCCAATGCCTCCATGCTCGGGGGAACTGCTTGGCTGCAATACGAACCCGGCTTCTTCGCTGGCTCCTGGGTCTGCTTTGGCGGCGTCTGAGTGTTTGCATTTTTGTCGCCGACGCACCCGCAACACTTTTGCCCATTCTTCATTTTTTGGCACTTTAGCTCCAGCGGTGCGACGCAGCCCATACCGCTGCCAGGCTTTTGTATGGTGCATTGCTCTAGGCCATTGTCGGCATCATCATCAGTATTATCTTGATGCTTATGTTTCTTGACGGCGATGATGAGTGAGGAAGCGTCGTGTGCTCTCGTAAGACCCAATCCGCTCCAGCCAGCCTGGCTTAGTCCTCTGCCGAGGAAAAATGCGAGAGCGCAAACCGATAAGACCAGACAAATCCGCTGAAGCATTTTCAACCTCCCAGGCAACAGGTGGCGACTCTATAACAGAAAAGGGGCGCCGGCCGAAGCCGACGCCCGATATCGTTCTGCAATCCAACAAAGCCTACATGCTGGCCTTCGAGCACGTCTTGCTGGTGGCATCCCACTTCATGTGGGCCTTCACGCAAGCATGCTTAGTCGTTGGCACGACTGCGTCGGCCGCGAGCACGGGAGTGACAAAAGCGGTGGCAAGCCCAACGGCAACAACGACGGAAACGAGTTTCTTCATTTGAGTTCTCCTCCAAGGTTCGCCACTAACTGGCGCGAGGGAACAAGCGCCCAGAACGCACTTCTGTTGCTGCGGCATAAGCGCAAGAGCCTGTGACAAAGTAGCGGGGGGCGCAGACTGTGCGGAACACGCGCCCCGACCGAGGAGAAGGGTCATTCCCCGCGGCCGGGACGACTTGCCAAAGGAACCAACTTTGGGGAGGGCTCCAATGGCCAATTCCAGTTTTATCACTCCGCACGAAAAAGCCCCGGCGAGTGACCGGGGCTGGAAGTTGTGCCATGTGACGTCCAGGCTTGAACGCCGGTTGCGATTATATCCGGCGATGCGAGATCAGCCTATCCCGCTCGGTCTTGACCTCAGCGGGCGCCACCATGACGGCGAGGTCGATAAGCCGGTTCGCGAGCCAGATGCGGACGCGGACACGAGCGCGCTCATGTCTTGGCTATGAACCAGACGACGGGCCGGCAGTCACCTATCTGCTCGAGACTTACCCAAGCTTCTAGGTCGGTACCGTAATGCTCGCGCATCGCTCGCTCTAACCGCTCGACGTGATACTCGACGCGGGCCCGGGCGCTGCTCTTGACACTGACTGCAAGTCCCACAGCGGGGATAGCCGTCACGACGGCAGCAGAGCCGGCAATGACAGAACGGCGGCTGAGGGGCTTCATGCTGCCACCGCCTCTCTTTTCATGGCGTACAGCGCCTCTTCGGTCTTCTTGAGGCCGCGACCGACGTCAAACAGCTCCGCTATCAACCAACACACGGCGTCATGGTCATCCCCGTCGATTGGGCCTGCGCTCGCGGAAAGCTTGTGAAGCAGATGCGCAATTACCTTGACGCTTTCGGCATCGCCTTCGATCGACGTGGCCAAGTCAAAGAGGTCGCGGTTTCCGACAGTCAGTTTTATCAGTCATCCTCCGTCTGGTGTTACCTAGCTGGTTACCTACGGAGGGGAGAGGCTGGCGATCTTGGCTGGAATTGGTGCCGGCTGGAGGACTCGAACCCCCGACCTACTGATTACAAATCAGCCGCTCTACCGCCTGAGCTAAGCCGGCGCCGGATAGCATCCGCAAGAAATGGATCAAGCACGCTCGCGCTGCAACTCCGCCGGCAGTCTTAGCCTTGTTCTTTGCTTATTTCCACCCGGGCTGTCCGAGGCGAGGCTATGAGCCGTCGGCCTCGTGCTGGATCTCGACCAATTGCGCCTTCAGCATCTCCGGCGTCAGATATTGGATCAGCGATTTCTCCGTGCCGGCGACGTGATAGCGGAGCTTGATCAGCAGCCCGCCATAGGAGGCAATGAAGTCATCGAGCGGGATTCCGGGCTCCTCGCCATGCGCTTCGGGCGGGAACGGAAACACAAGCTTGAAGAAAGCATGTGGCGGGATGGCGCCGTCGGGCGTCACTGCCACTTCCACGCCTTGCGCGCCGTTTCCGCCCGCGGGGGCCGCGTCGAGCTTCACCTCGAGCTTGAGGTCGAGCCGCTTGGCGTCGGGCTTCACCACGCTTTGGAGGTCGCTCAACGCCTCGTCTGAGTTGTTCTCGGCCTTGATGGCGAGGCCGGTCAGGCGCACTCCCTTCGGCGACAGCTCGGCGCTGAACACCGAGCGCTCGACGATCGGAAGTTCGGGCTCCTCGTAGAACCAGAGCACCGCGTGCGGCGAGAGCGGCTTATCGGCTGCCGGCTCCGCCACCGCGTCAGCCGCCGGTCGGGCACGCAGCACGAGGCCGCTCCCGACCAGGACGGCGCCGAACACGAGCAACACAACCCCCGAGATGATCAGCATCTGGCTTAGGTCAAAGCTCCCTATGCGGGCCGGCCGAGCGATTGCGCCGGCCGAGGCGATCCCCTCAATCGGCGAGGATAGCGCGTCGGCGGCCGAAGATAATTCGATTTCGCTTGTCGCCTGAAACCGGCTGGCCGGTTTTGGCTCGAACCTCGCAAACGTCTGGTTCGCGCGCCTTGTCGCCTCGCGCGCAAGGACGCCCGCCCGCAGGGCGGCCCCGCTCGCATAGGCGCTTGCGATCTGCGAGGTGCTTGCGGCCGCCCGCTGTAGCGAAGGCGCGAGCGTGTGCGTCTTGGCCAACACCCCGGCGAAGCCAGCCGAGGTCTTCTCGCCAATGCTCTTCGCCAGCGGCCCTGTCTTGGCCGAGACGGCCGAGGCGCCTGCCGACATCTTATCGCCAAAGCTCTTGGCGAGCGGTCCTGCCTTGGCCGAGACGGTCGAGGCCACCGCCGACATCTTTTCGCCGAGGCCGCTCGCCAGCGGCCCGGCTTTGGTGGCGAGAGCGGCAAACGCCGCGGCGATCGCTTCGATGCCCGGGCGCGCGATCCGCGCAATTCCGGCCGAGGCCGAGGCGAAGCGTGCGGAGAACGCGGCGGCGGTCGCTCGAGCGCGGTCGGCCGCAGTCTCCTGCCCCGAAACCGCCGCGGCTGGCATCGTCTCGACGGAGCCAGCCTCGAGTTGGACCAGCTCTTCTCGCACGGTCTCGCCCGGCGCTGTTTCGGCTGGGGCGATCGTCTCGGTCACCTCGACCGATGAAAACTCGGTGGCGCCTTCGACCAAGGCTTCGACATTTTCGCGGCGCGTAACCTGCGGCGGAGGGTCGAGGCCGAACACCGCACGCAGGCTCGGGGCCCCGAGCGCTTCCGCCACCACGCGGTCAGGCTGCTCGACGACGACCGGCTCGTATGAGCCCACTTCAGCAGAAAAGCTTGTCGCCGGCGCGGGTTCCGGCGCGACCTCGGCCGGAATGCCGTCGTCGACGGTTGCGAGGTGCGCTGACGCGCTCGGCCTCAACGATAAGCCCGCGGCTGACACAGCGCCGCCGGCCGAGCGCGCCAGCTCGCCGGACTTGGCCGCGAGCGAAGATCCGGCGCCGGACACCGCGCTCGCGGTCGAACGCGCCAAAGCACCCGATTTCGCCGCGACCGAGGAGCCGGCAGCCGACAGGGCGGTGCCGGTCGAGCCCACTGCCGCGCGCGCCTTCGCCGCGAGGAACGAGGCGCCGGACCGTATGAGCCTCGCAACATAGGCATCGAGTGCATTGAGCCGCCCGATCACCCAGAAGACGCCGCCGGCGATCGAGGAGCCGATAAAGCTGAAGAAGGCTACGACCTTGGCGACCGCGAGCCAGAAGGCGGACAGCACGATATCGACAACGGTGAAAATCGCATTCTCAACGGCGCGGACAGCGCGCTGGCGCATTAGCTTGCGGCGGCGCTTCGCCTCCTCGCGCTTTTGCAGCGCTTCCTGCTTCTCGCGCTGACGCTCCAGCCACCGCTCGTGCCGGAGCCGATCGGCCTGCCCAGCGGCGCGCTGGATCTCGAGCCAGCGCTTGTGGTCGCTCAGGTCCTCTTTGGCCGAGACGAGGACCTCGCCCGACCTGACCACGGTCTCCTTGACGACGGCGACGGTCGCCTCGAACGCGGCGGACTCCGCCGAATTCGGCGTCCTTCTCCCGCGGCGGCCAGGCGCGCTTCGGGCTAACCATGCGAAGACGCTCCGCTAAAGCCCGGGTTCAGGCGAGCCCCATGTCTCACACGGCGCATGAAAATGCCGACTCCAAGGACACTGAACGCCCCGGTCCCGGGCTGTCGAGGTCCCGTCAGCGAGAAGGCTGCCGAGTGTCCTCGTTGCAAGCGAGGCACGTGCCGTAAAGGCCGCCTTGTTCAGGCAGTGGGAACAGGACAATGCCCGGAAAACCAAGCAGGACGCGCAACCGTCAACTCTCCCGCTCAGAGGCTACATTAACGGCCAAACCGGCCGGGGCCTATCATTTTATCTGCGCGAAGGCGACGCGGGCGGCCGGTCTTTGGCCGAATGCGGCCGAACGCTATTCCCGGAGGCCAAATATCTGCAATCATGTTGCGCTTAGGCAACCGCCGGCCGATGCTGGGCGTTAGCCCGGCGAGCCTCACCGGTAGTTCTGACAGTGAGCTTGCGACGGGCGATTGCGATAACGACAACGACTATTCGGAAATGACCGCCGATGACACCGACCGCCCTGCTGTTCGTCGTCTGCCAGGCCCTCACCAATCAGGGGCCGGCCGACGTGAACGGCTTTCCCGTTGACGGCATCAAGCTCAACGAGGGGACCTGCCGGAATGAGATCGTGCAGATGTACGATCCCGACAATATGGGCACCGGCGCGCCGACCCCGAATTTCGCCGACCCCTATGTCTGCTCGCGCGCGAGCCTGATGGAGACGCCGCGCTGGGAGTCGGAGCATCCGGGCTGGTACGTGAAGCGGGTGAAATGCCCGCACCCCGACGGTACCTTTCCCGGGGATTCCAACGTCTAAGATAAGGCTGACGCTCGCGCCGTCAGTAGCTGCCACTGGCGTCGGAGGTGCCGGCGCCGAGCGTGCGATCGAAATCCCGCTGCTTCTGATATTGCACGGCGCTCCGGGCGGCGCGCGCTTGGGCGAGCTCTTTCCGGCAATTGTCATAGCCCGGAGTTCCGGGCACACCCTTCGGCCGGCACGTGGCGTCGTCCTCGCCGGCAGCAGCGGTTTCGTCAGCCACCTGTTTGGCGCGGATTTGCTCGCGGTCGGCGCAGCCGGCAGTGGCTACGGCCAACGTGAGGAGCAAGAAGGCGATCGGGGCAGCCCGCGTCATCTGGGCTAAGTCGTTCATAATCATGGCGCCCAGATGGTTGAAACGTAATGTTCGCTCGCCTTGAGACTGCCCAGTCTGCTGCTTAAGTCTGGGCTCGACAAGCATCCCGCCGCACCCCCTCCCCAACATGGAGCAGAGCACAGTGCCAGAGGCTTTCCGCAATATCGCTCGCGTCTGGGTCCTCGGCGCCTGTCTCGTCCTGCTCGGCTCGTTGGCTCCCGTCTCGGCCGAGGAGACCGCGCCACAGGCTCATCCGCAGGCGAGCAGCGGCAGCGAGCCCGGCCACGATGAGCAGGCGAAGTCCGACAAGGAGACGGCGGCGCCCGATCTCCTGCCCGCCACGTCGCTCACGCATCACACCATCACGCTGTCCGGCCAGACCTTGCGCTACACGGCGACCGCCGGGACGTTGCCCGCGCGCGATCCCGACGGCAAGACGCGCGCCGCGATCTTCTATGTCGCCTATGCGCGCGAGCCCGGCGACGCCAAGCGGCCGATCACCTTCGTATTCAACGGCGGTCCGGGTGCTGCGTCGGCCTATCTGCATCTCGGCGCGCTCGGGCCCAAGACCATCGCGGTGTCCGACAAGGGCGAAGTGCAGGGCCCCCCTCCCCGGCTGATCGACAACGATTCGAGCTGGCTCGACTTCACCGACCTCGTCTTCGTCGACCCCGTCGGCACCGGCTATAGCCGCGCCAGCGCCGGCAAGGACGAGCGCGATTTCTTCGGCGTCGAGCACGATACCGAATATCTCGCCGACTTCATCCGCACCTATCTCATCGACAACGGCCGCATGGTCTCGCCGGTGTTCCTGACCGGCGAGAGCTATGGCGGCTTCCGCGCCGCGACCATCACGCGCGATTTACAGAAGAAGGGTGGCGCGTCGCCGAGCGGGCTCGTGCTGATCTCGCCCGCGCTCGAATTCGCGCTGTTGAACGCCGAGGACTACGATCCGCTCTCCTGGGCACTGTCGCTGCCCTCTTACGCCGCGGTCAATCTCGAGAGCAAAGGCGTCGCCGGGCGCACAGCTCTCGGCGCCGCGCTCAAGGATGCCGAGCACTATGCGCTCACCGACTATCTCGTCGCTCTAGCTTCCGGGGCCGAGCAAGGCGGCAAGGCGGCAAGCGCCAAGGTCGCCGAGCTGACCGGGCTTCCCGCCGATGTGGTGGAGCGCTATCTCGCCCGCATCGAGCCCAATCTGTTCATCAAGGAGTTCGACCGCGCCCATGGCCAGGTGCTGAGCCGCTACGACGGGAGCGTCGGCGGCCCGGACCCGAACCCCGCCAGCTCCTGGCCGCACGGGCCGGACCCGGTGCTCGACGCGACCGTTCCGCTATGGACCGCGGCGTTCATCCAATATGCGCAAGACGAGCTCGGCTATAAGACCGACGCCACCTACCGGCTGCTCAATCGCGAGGTGCGCTCGAAATGGGATTTCGGCACGAGCCCGACCCACCAGGGCTATGCCGGGGTGATCGACGACATCCAGGACGCGCGCGCCGCCAACCGCTCGCTCGGCGTGATGATCGCCACCGGATATACAGATCTGATCACGCCCTATCTCGCGCCGGCCTACCTGGTGAACCAGCTCACGCCACTTCAAGGCGCGATGCCAATCAAGGTCGAGGACTATGCCGGCGGCCACATGCTCTATCTCCGTCCCGACTCCCGCCGCGCGCTCAAGGCCGACGTCGAGGCGATGTATGAGAAGGTGCTGAAGACACAGCCGCAAGGATAAGCGTCGCTCTAGGCAACTCGCGGGATGGACCTCTCGTCGCGTTCGGCTCTAAGATGGGTGAATCGGGCGCAAATCGACGAAGGGATGCGGCATGTCGATCAGAAGCTTGACCTTGGCGTCGCTCTTGCTTGTCGCGGCGACCTCGCTCGGATGGGCCGAGGACCAGCCTGCCGCCACGACAACGCCAGCACCGGCGCCCGAGCCGCAATGGGCCGAGTTCCAATCGCCCGAACACGGCTTCGTCGTGTCTTTCCCCGGCACGCCCAAACTGACGAGCGCGCCGGTCGAGGGTCAGAACCCGCTCGTGCAATACGATTATCAGGTCAATATCGGCGAGGACACGGTCTACACCGTGGTGGTGTTCGAGTATTCGGCCGGCAAGGGGCCGAGCCCGGTCAACGATGATTTCTACGTGAAGCTCGTCAACGCCTACGCCAAGGGCAGCGTGTCGCGGCTGCGCAAGCGGGGCGCGGCGACTGTCGCCGGGCGCTCCGGCTTCGAAGCGATCACCGACGGCGACAGCGGCAAGGGCAAGCTCAATCATCTGGTCGATGTCGTTCCGGCCGGCGACCGCATCTTCATGCTGGTCGCCGCGGGCCCCAAGGGCTTCGCCACCGGCGACGACGCCGAGAAGTTCCGCGACTCCTTCCGCCTGCTCGGCGCTCAGCCCGACGCCTCCCAGTCGGCGGCAAATCCAGCGGCGCAGTAGCCTTCGCCTTCATCCACTCAGCTTGGACCTAACGTATATCATGGTAATATACGTCGGTGCTTGATCTTACGCGCATCGTCGGGTTCGAGTGGGACGAAGGCAACGCCCGCAAGAGCCCCGACAAGCACGGCGTCGCTGGAGAGAAGGGGCGGAACAGGTCTTCTTCAACCTGCCGCTGATGGTCGCGGAGGACGTCGGCCACAGCCAAGTTGATTCCCAATCTCAAATTTTCCACCAAATCGATCTCGCTCCGCCTGCCGCAAGGCTTGCTCGATCGCATCAAGGTCGCAGCCAACAAGCGCGACGTGCGCTACCAATCCTTGATCAAGGTCTGGCTCGCCGAGAAGGTTGACGCGGAGCGATCCGCCAGCGCGGCCGCTAGGCCGGTTGCGCCTTGCGCAGATCCTCGACGAAGCTCTGCACGTCTTTCGACGGCGCCGCGGTGAACAGGCTGACGGCGATGCTCACCACGAGGCCGACCGGCACGCCGAACATTCCGGCGAATATGCCGCTCACGCCCCACCAATTGGCGATCGCCCGCACCTTCATCTCCCACAGCAGCGCGACCGCGTCGCGCGTTTGCGGATCGGCGACATAATATGTCTGCCGGAGCGAAGCATAGGCGGCCGCTTGCAGGTCGGTCGCGTTGGAGAACGCGCTCGAGGTTTCGTAGAAGGCGTAAGGAAAATAACGCGGCGCCACCATGTAATAGATGCAGACGGCGAGCCCCGCGATCATGCCGGCGAGCGCGCCCTGCCCGTTGGCGCGTTTCCACCACACCCCGAGCAGCAGCGCCGGCAACAGGCCGCTTGCCGCCAGCGAGAACGCCGTACCGGCGAGAACCAGCATGGTGCGCGGCAGCGTGACCGCGGCGGCTACGCCAAAAGCGGCCACGAGGAGAAGACACGCCCGCGCGACGAACAGCCGCCGCTCCGTCGACGCCGTGACATCCCAGGACTTGAAATAGATGTCGTAGGAAAGAGCATTGGCCATGGCGAGCAGCAGACCGCTGCCGAGCGCGAGACACGCCGCGATGGCCGAGGTCGCCGTAAGTCCGATCAGGACCGTCGTCGGCACATCTCCGGAAGGCACGATCTCTCCGCCGAGCAACGCGGCGTAGGCGGGTGCTGCGAGAAACACCACTCCGGCAAGCGGCACGGCGAACAGAAACGAGGTGCGCGCCTCCTCGACCGAGCGCGCGGTGAAGCCACGCATCACGAGATGCGGCAGCGCCGCCGTCCCAGTCACGAGGCAGAACACCAGCGCCATTTGG
This sequence comes from uncultured Alphaproteobacteria bacterium, assembly GCA_963820005.1. Lineage (GTDB taxonomy): Bacteria > Pseudomonadota > Alphaproteobacteria > Rhizobiales > Methyloligellaceae > Methyloceanibacter. The sequence goes on from CAWFYQ010000006.1 coordinate 289,435, forward strand.
TTGACCCGATCCGGCGCTGCGTGGCTATCCAGCCTCAGCCTCGCCAGTGCATCCAACAGCGCGCTGGCGTCGGGACCCGAGAAGGGTGCGCCATGCTGCCAAAGCAGGATCGCGAGCGCCACAACCGAGCCGGCAAGCAGCACGGCGTATTGGGCGATTCCGGTGAGCGAGCCCGAGCGCATGCCGCCCGTGAACGTGCACAGCAGCAGCATGGCGACGGCGGCGCCGACTCCAGCCGCGAGATCGATGGCAAAGATGCGCGTGATAATGACAGCAAGGCAGACCAGCAGAGCGGCAAGCGGGGGGAACGAGCACAGAAACACTGCCACCACGGCAAGCGGCCTTAAGGACGCCGAGCCAAACCTTTCGCCTAGGAAATCGGGAACGGTAAAGCCGCCGAACTTGCGAAGATAAGGCGCGAGCAATAGCCCACTTAAGACGAGCCCGCCTGCCCCGCCGCCGAGAAGGAGCGCCGCGCCGCGCCACCCCGGGGCCAAAGCTCCAGCCAGCGCGGGATACGCGAGCACGGCAACGAACCCGGCGGCGATCGCCATTCCGTTGTAGATCGCCGGCAATTTCGCCCCGGCCACATAGAATTCCGTGATCGGCCGCGTCAGCCTGACCGCGCCCGCGAAGGCGTAGATCAGGAGCCCTGCCAGGACCATGAGTTGGATGGTCAGCGTCGTCCGCCTCCTTCTTTCATGCGCTATCGCGCTTCGCGCTTGCTTCTTAACGTACTACTTCAGTGAATGTTGTCCTTGCCGCGGCGCGATATCACGCAACAATTGGGCGAGCTGTGTGAAATCGGCCTTGCGCGGCGAGGTCTTGCGCCAAGCGAGCCCGATCTCGCGTTTGGGCTCGGGCGCGCGAAACGGCAACAGGCGGATGTCGCTTCGATCATGCACCTCGCTCGCGATCGCCATCTCCGGCAGCAGCGTGATGCCATAGCCGTTGGCGACCATCTGCACGATGGTGGCGAGGCTCGACGCGCCGAACGAGTCGCGCGCCTCTGGCGTCAGCATGTGACAATAAGAAAGCGCCTGGTCGCGCAGACAATGGCCCTCCTCCAGCAGCAGCAGCCGTTCCTCGCCGAGCATGTCGGCATCGGCATGGCGGAGCCGCTTGTTGCGCGGCCCCGCCTTGGCCGCCAGCACGAAGCGGTCGTCGAATAGATAGAGGGTCTCGATCTCCGCATCGTCGATCGGCAGCGCGACGAGGATGACGTCGAGATCGCCGGTCACCAGCTCGCGCACGAGATTGGAGGTCAATGTCTCGCGGAGCTGGAGGTTGAGCGCGGGAAAACGCCGGTGCAGCTCCGGCAGCGCCGCCGGCAGGAGATAGGGCGCGATCGAGGGGATGGCGCCGAGCTTGAGCACGCCCGACAGCACGCCCTCCTGATGCTTGGCGTAGTCGACCAGAGTCGCGCACCGAGGCGAGGATGGTCCGCGCCCGCCGCACGATCTCCTCGCCCTGCCCGGTCAGCTCGACGCCGGACTTGCGTCGCTCGACCAGGCTCAGACTGAGCTCGTCCTCGAGCTCCTTGATCTGCATGCTGAGCGCCGGCTGGCTGACCGCGCAGGCCTCGGCGGCATGACCGAAATGCCGGGTTTCAGCCAGGGATTCGAGATAGCGGAGCTGCCTGAGCGAGACCATGACGATAAGATGACCTTATCCTTCCTATAAGGAAATACGATTGGAAATTATCATAGCCCGCAATCAAGCTTGAAGCGCAGAGCCGGGCGGCCGAAATCCGGGTTCGCAAAACGCAAATCGGCTGCACCGGCCCCGCTTGGCTCAAACTCGCGGAAGGAGACCTGTTATGCGTGAGTGGCACAAGCCGACGATTGAGGAGACGGAGTCTGGCATGGAAGTGACGAGCTACCTGCCGGCTGAGCTGGATCGCGCTTAATCCGCCCTTCTCATCTCGGAAAGTAAGCAAACGGCGGTCCGGCGGGAGCTTGGCCGCCGTTTCGCGTTTGGCTTGGAGCGATGGCGCTTTAGACCGCCTCAATTAGGCTCGCCAGGCCTGCTGCCGAATCCTCCCTTCAGAATTTCTTAATGCGGCAGAGAGGCAGTGTTCATGGGTCGTTCATGGGCCGCTCATGCAACTCTTATCGCGCCACCCTATATTGGACATGTCGGACTGCGTCCGAAGTTTCTTGAGCTTCGATCTTCAGTTATCGTAAGGCTTGCCACGCGGTTGACGCGCATCAAGACGGTCGCTTCGAAGAACCGTTACGCTGAGTTCCTCATCAGCACTAGGGTAGGACAAGAGGTAACGCCGTGACCAAGATCATGAGTCCCGAAGAACTGGAGCAAGAGCTTCGCGCCATCGGCGCCGAGCGCTATCACGACAAGCATCCGTTTCATCAGTTGCTTCATGGCGGCAAGCTCAACAAGGGCCAGGTGCAGGCCTGGGCGCTGAACCGCTACTGCTATCAGTCCGCCGTGCCGCGCAAGGACGCGGCCTTGATGAGCCGCTGCCACGACCGCGAGCTCCGGCGCGATTGGATCCATCGCATCATGGACCATGACGGCTTTGGCGAGGAGGAAGGCGGCATCGAGCGCTGGCTCGTGCTGACCGACGGCCTCGGGCTCGATCGCGACTACGTCGTCTCGATGAAGGGCGCGCTTCCCGAGACCCGCTTCGCGGTTGAGGCCTATGTCAATTTCGTGCGCGAGAAGACCCTGGTCGAGGCGGTCGCCTCCTCTCTGACCGAGCTGTTCGCGCCCAAGATCCACAAGGAGCGCATCTCGGGCATGCTTGAGAGCTACGACTTCATCAGCGACGACGTGATGGCCTATTTCAAGCGCCGCTTGACCCAGGCGCCGGACGATGCCGATTTCGCTCTTCAATACGTCAAGCGCAATGCGCGCACGCCAGAGGCGCAGAACGGCGTGCTCGATGCGCTCAGATTCAAATGTAGCGTGCTTTGGGCGCAGCTCGATGCGCTGCATGTCGCCTATGTCGAACCGGGCATGATCCCGCCCGGCGCCTTCGTGCCGGCCAAAGCATAATGAACGACGCAGCGTCCCCTGAACGTCTGGTTGTCGGGCAGGAGACGCGGCCCCATCTGCCGGCTTATCTCAAGCTCCGCTTCGATGCGGGGCGCGACCGGTGGGTGCTGCTGGCGCCGGAGCGTATCCTGACGCCGGACCAAACCGCAGTCGCGGTGCTCAAGCTCTGCGACGGCGAGCGAACCGTGGAGGAGATCGTCGAGGCGCTCGCCGCGGATTATTCGGCCCCGGCCGACGTGATCCGCGCCGACGTTCTCGACCTGCTCCAGGGCCTCGCTGACAAGGGATATATAAAGGCAAGGATCGATAGGGATGAGCGAAGAGCTTAAGGGCAACGGCCATTGCCAGTCGGTGACCGTCGATGACGAGCCGACCGAGGGCGTCGTCGGCACCAAGACCGCGACCGCGGCGCTCTGTGCGCTCGCGCCGGTCGGCCTGCTCGCCGAGCTGACCCATCGCTGCCCGCTGCAATGCTCTTATTGCTCCAATCCGATCGAGCTCGAGCGCGTCAACAAGGAGCTGTCGACCGAGATGTGGGTCTCGGTGATGAAGCAGGCCGGCGCGATGGGCATCCTCCAGGTGCATCTCTCGGGCGGCGAGCCGACCGCGCGCAAGGACCTCGAAGACATCGTCTCTGCAGCGTCGGGAGCGGGTCTCTACTCGAACCTGATCACCGCCGCCGTCACGCTCAATCGCGGCCGCCTCGAGGACCTCGCCAAGCGCGGCCTCGACCACGTGCAGATCTCGTTCCAGGACGTCGATGCGGCGAATGCCGAGCGGATCGGCGCCTATCCCGGCGCCACGCAGAAAAAGCTCGACGTCGCCCGCTGGGTGACCGAGCTCGGACTGCCGCTGACCGTGAACGCGCCGATCCACCGCCAGAACATCCACAATGTCGGCCGCTATATCGAGCTTGCGATCAAGCTTGGCGCGCAGCGGCTCGAAATCGCCCACGTGCAGTATTACGGCTGGGCCTATCTCAACCGCGCCGCGCTGATCCCGACCTACGACCAGACGCTTGCCTCGATCGAGCTCGTCGAGCGCGAGCGCGAGCGGCTGAAAGGCGTGCTCACCATCGACATGGTCGTGCCCGACTATTACGCCAAGCGCCCGAAGCCCTGCATGGGCGGCTGGGGCAAGGGCTTCATGAACATCACTCCGGCCGGCAAGGTGCTCCCCTGCCACGCCGCCGAGACCATCAAGACGCTTCAGTTCGACAATGTTCAGGACCGGCCGCTGCTCGACATCTGGCTGAACAGCCAGGCGTTCAACGCTTTCCGCGGCACCGAATGGATGAAGGAGCCCTGCCGCTCCTGCGCTTTCAAGGAGATCGATTTCGGCGGCTGCCGCTGCCAGGCCATGGCCATCACCGCCGATGCAGCCAATACCGATCCGGCCTGCGCGCTCTCGCCCTATCACGGCGAGATGGTGGCGCTCGCCCGCGCGGAGGCCGCCAAGCCGCCGACGCCGTTCATCTACCGCAATCCGCGCAACGCCGCGGAAGCCGCCAAGTCCGAGCCGGTCTCCCTGGTCCCCGCCGAATAAGCGTACACTCCCGCTTCGCTCCACTCGCAGCTGCCGGGAGGTTTCCGCGCGGACGCGTCAGGAACCCGGCAACGCAGTCGGCGCCATGATCGCGGGCGGCGGACCGGCATTTGCGCTCAGCGCGCGATAGGCCTGCACGAAGGCAAGCGAGGTGACCGGAATCGTGACGAACAGGCCGACCAGAAGAGCAAGCGCGCCGACGAAATTGATCAGCGCCAGCATCAGCACGAAGCCGAGCAGCTGCCATTTGTAGCCGCGCGTGATGCGTGCGCTCTCTTTCATCGCCTCGACCGGACCGAGCCCGCGATCGATGACGATGAACATCACGAACATGAACATCAGCATGAAGATGATGCCGGGCACGATGAGCAGCAACACCCCGCCGATGACGGCAAGCCCAGTGAGCAGCGTCGCACCGAGGAATTTCCAGAACGGCTGGGGGTGCCAGAGCGACGTCAGCTCGACCGTATCGGGATTATCGTGCGCCGCCAGATAAAATGCCGTGACGCCCATGTTGATCAGGGTGCTTAAGGCGAGATTGAGCACCGAGCCGATCAGCGACGAATCCTTGGCGCTGCCGGTAAGCGCGGCATCGATGCCCGAGACGATGCCACCGGCGACGAGATAGACGATCAGGACGACGACGCCCGCGCCGACGAAGAACCAGTGGCGCCGCTTGAAGGTCTCCCAGCCGAAGCTGAGGAAGGCTCGCGTCGACAATTCCATGCGCCGGACTATAGGGCACGATGTTTCCGTTGTCCGGCGGATATCCCCAGAAAACCGCGCCGACGCGGCCTAAAATTAACGCGCGGTTGGCGCGCCGTCGACAGGCGACGGCAATGCCTGGTGCCAATCTTTCCTGCTTGGATTTCCACCTTGCAATGCCCATTTTTTTGTCGCTACCATGACACCACTCCAGCACCTCGATAACCGGCGCGGCGCTTCGCGTCCTTGGTCCCATCGCCATGCAGCTGTCACGCACCAAGAGGCGCCGAATTTCCAGGCACGCGCCCGCCCTTTTCGTTTCGTTCCTGCTGGCCGGCGTCGCGGCGAGTTTCGCGCTCAGGGCTGAGGACGCGCCGCGCGCCGACAAGCCCGGCGGCGTCGCCGTCGAGTTCCCGCAATCGCCGTTACTGACCCCGCTCCCCATCGGTTATATCCACGAGGTCGGCGAGCACCCGCGGCCCGCCTCGCGCGTCGATGTCGAGCCCGCCGACGCCGGCATCTCCGGCGCCAAGATGGCGATCGACGAGAACAATGCCGGCGGCAAGTTCGTCGGCGACCTCTATTCGCTCGATGTCAGCACCGTCGCCTCGCCCGACAAGGCGGTCGAGGCCTTGGCCACGATGATCGAGAGCGGCCACCATTATTTCATCGTCGATGCCTCTGCCGACACGCTGTTGAAGCTCTCCGACTACGCCAAGGACAAGGACGCGCTGCTGTTCAACGTGCGCGCGACCGACGTGGCGCTGAGGCAGGAGGATTGCCGCAAGAATGTCATGCATGTCGTGCCCGACCGCTACATGCTGGCTGACGCGCTCGGCCAATATCTCGTGACCGCGAAGTGGACCAATTGGCTCTTGATCTACGGCACGACGCCAGGCGACCTCGCTTACGTCGATGCCATCAAGCGCGCCGCCTCGCGCTTCGGCGCGACCATTGTCGATGCCCGCGAGTACAAGGACAATTCAGGCGGCAGGCGCGACGACGTCGGTGCCATCCCGCCAGGCAAGCAGGCCAGCACCGATCAGAGCTTCATCGCCAACCCGGATTACCAAGTCATCATCGTCGCCGACGAGGACCAGCTGTTCGGTCCCTATATGCCCTATCGCGGCGGCACCGACGCGCGGCCCGTGGCCGGCACCACCGGGCTTACCGCGACGACCTGGAGCCCGGGCCATGAGAAATGGGGCGCGACCCAGGCCAACAATCATTTCGAGAAGGACTTCAAGCGCCTGATGTTGCCGATCGACTATCAGGCCTATGTGGCGGCGCGCACGGTCGGCGAGGCGGTCACCCGCAATCACGGCGCCGATTTCGCCACGGTCGCCGCCTTCATTCATGGGCCAGAGCTCCAGCTCGCCCCGTTCAAGGGCATCAAGCAGCAATACCGCCCATGGGATGGCCAGTTCCGCCAGCCGATCTTGATTGCCACCGACAAGGTCCCGGTGTCGCTGTCGCCGCAGCGCGGCTTCCCGCATGCGTCGCACGCCGAGGTCGAGGTCGACACGCTCGGCATCGACGAGCCCGAGAGCAAGTGCAAGATGTGATTGGGCGGGCTGCCCCTAACGCTCCGCCGCGGCCGGCGCGATCGTATTGCCATCCTGGTCGAGCACCGGGACGTTATAGCCCTGCAAGATCTCGTCGATATCGTGCTCGTTCTCGGCGATCAGCTTGTTGATCTGGTGCTTCCATTGCGGGTCGTTCGGCCGCAAGCCGAGCGTGATGCCGTAGATCGTGCTCGGCCCGGCATTCTCTTTCACCAGCGGCATCAGCGTCAGCGGCACCGAGGCGCGCTGCGCGTAATAGCCGCCGACCGGGCCCCACAACAGCCCCGCGTCGAGCTGGCCCGAGGCAATCTCCGCGATCATCGCTTCCGCCGCCTTGGTGGCGCTGTCGCCGGCATTGACCTCGAACGGCTTCGCGTTCGCCACCAGCCCATTCATGGCGAGAATGCTTGCCGGCGGCGTGCGGGCGAACAGGCCGATGCGCTTTCCCTTAAGGCGCGGATCGGACAGGCGGTCGACACCGGCAAGAGTGTTGTCGTCCTGCCGGTAAATCAGCACGTAGGACGTTCGGTAATAGGGGTTTGAGTCATCGATCAGCCCGGTCCCTTGCGCATAGCCCATGACCAGGTCGCACCCCTCGTTGCCGACCGCGTTCGGGACATAGCCGCTCGATTCCGAGAACCAAATATATCGCAGCTCCTCGCCGAGCTTCGCCGCGATCAACTCGGCGAGCTTGTTCTCGAAGCCCTCGCCCTTGTCGTTGGAGAACGGCATGTTGTCTGGATCGGCGCAGACGCGCAAGAAACCGCCCGCCGCCGACGCCTGCCCGCAGAGGCAAGCCGCTAGCAGCAGCGGCGGCAAGGCAAGCCTTGCCGCAAGACTGGCTATGATCGCGGTGAAGCGCACGGCCGTCCCTTCAGCGTCATCTCGGAAGCCTCGATCATAGCACATCGGCCCGGACGCCCGGAGAGACCCGTGGCGCCTCAATTCTCGGAAAACGGCCTCAAGGTCAAATTAACAAGCAGAGAGGTGGGCTGGCCCGCTGATATGGCGATCGGGGCGCAGCCGCGCCAGTGACCGAGCCAGCCAGAGAGTCAGTCCTGCGCCGCGCATCTGTCGATATTGTCGGCGCGCTCGACCCCGGTCGGGTAATAGGCGCCGGTCGGCGAGGCGCCGAACCCGAGCATCGTCTGCCGGGCCGCCTCGATGCTGTCGGTCTCATGCGTCGACTTCAGCATCCTGACCGCGCAGCAATCGGCGTCGAGCTCCATCTGCTTAAGCTGCGGCGCGATATAGAAGAACGGTTGCGGGCCGACATGGCCGAACTCCTCATGGTAGCGCTGCACATGACCGAGCGTGTGATGGCAGCATTCATGCGCCAAGAGGAAGCGGCCATAGGCCGGGGTCTGGTTAAGCAGCAAGGAGCTCACCACGATGACTGGGCGCCCGTTCGAGTCGAGCAGGGATATCGCCTGCTCGGCCAAGTCGCGCACCGTGTAGGTGGCGATGGCGCAGTAGGGATTGTCGGTGCCCGCCAATCCCCTGCCCGCTTGCGTGGTGCCGCAATTGAGCCAGAGAGCTGCGATAGCAGCCGCAATGAGGCGCAAGACCGGCCCCGCGCAACGATGAGTTTTCGTCCGAAGGCCAATACTCCGTGCGGACTGGCACCAAAGCCTTTTGTCAATCGCGCCCATGATCGTCATATTATGCCGGAGCGGGCAGAGCGGGGATTAACTTTGCTGCAATCGCACCGGTCGTTTCTGCTCACAAGCTACGGTTTGGCCGGCAATAAGGATGCGACCGACGCATGGATGTGAAGAGCGACACCGACAAAGTCTGCATCATCGGCGCTGGTTCGTCGGGGCTCGCCGCGGCCAAGACCTTCGCCGAGCGCGGCATCCCGTTCGACTGCCTTGAGCGCGAAAGCGACATCGGCGGGCTGTGGAACGAGGCGACCGGAACCGGCGTCGTCTACGACACCACCTATCTCGTCTCCTCACGCAAATATACCGGCTTCGAGGACTATCCGCTTCCCGACGAATATCCGACCTACCCGTCACACCGCGAGACGCTCGCTTACCTGCGCGCCTACGCCATGAATTTCGACATCCTCGACAAGATCGAGTTGAACGCCAAGGTCGCCCGCGCCGAGCGCGCCGTCGACGGCGGCTGGCGGGTGCAGGTCGAGGGCGAGGAGCGGCCGCGCTTCTATCGCGCGCTGGTCATCGCCAACGGCCATCACCATTTGCCGCGCACCCCGAAAATTCCCGGCACCTTCACCGGCGAGATTCTGCACTCGCGCGACTATCGCAGCGTCAAGCAGCTCGCCGACAAGCGGGTGGTCGTGGTCGGCGCTGGCAACTCCGGTTGCGATATCGTGGTCGACGGCACCAGCGTCGCGCAAAGAGTCTACCTCAGCATGCGGCGCGGCACGTATTTCGTGCCGAAATACGTGTTCGGTCGGCCGATGGATGGCATCATCAATTTCTGCGAGAAGATTCCGATGCCGCGCTGGCTGCGCAATCGCCTCTACACGCATTGGCACCGGCTGATGGTCGGCAAGAACGAGCGCTACGGCCTGCCCGAGCCCGAGCATCGCATCATGGACACCCACCCGACCATGAACACGGTGCTGCCGCAGCTCGCCGGCCATGGCCGCATCGGCATCAAGCCGGACATCGCCGAGTTCGCCGGCAACCGAGTGCGCTTCAGCGACGGCAGCGAGGTCGAGGCCGATATCGTGGTGTTCGCCACCGGCTACGAGATCTCGATCCCGTTCATGGACAACACGCTCCTGTTCGGCTCCGACGGCCAGCCGCTGCTCTATCTCAATGTCTTTCACCCCGAGCTCGACGATCTGTTCGCGGTCGGGCTGATCCAGGCCAATGGCAGCATCTGGCGGCTGGCCGACGACCAGTCGCAGCTCGTCGCCAGCTATCTGATCGCTCAGGCTGAGCGGCATGAGCGCGCCGAGTGGTTCAAGGCGCTCAAGAAACAGGGCCACCAGAGCGATGGTGCAAGGCTCCTACGTGAAGAGCGACCGCCACAAGCTCGAGGCGAACTACTACGCCTACCGCCGCGCGCTGAAGCGGCATCGCCGCCGTTTCGGAGCGATGGGAAATGCGATGCTGAAATCCGGCCGGCTGATGCAGGCGGCTGAGCGCTTCGCTGAGGCTGACGCCAAGAGCGTATCCGCCCGCAACTTGAGAGGGGATCGTCGCTAGCGACCGATGCCGGCATAGGTGAAGCCGGCGGCGCGCGCTTGCGCCGGCAGGTAGACATTGCGGAGATCGACCAGCACGTCGCCCCGCATGCGCCGCTTGAGCGCGTCGAGATCGAGCGCGCGAAGCTCGTTCCACTCGGTCACCACCACGATCACGTCGGCCGCCTCGGCCGCATCGAGCGCGCTGTCGCACCAGGCGATGCCGGGCAGCAGCGGCTCGGCGTTCTCCCGCGCATGCGGATCGTAGGCCCGGACCTTCGCGCCCTTCTCCTGAAGCATGGGGATGAGAATGAGGCTCGGCGCGTCGCGCACGTCGTCGGTGTCGGGCTTGAAGGCGACGCCGAGCACGGCGACGGTCTTGCCTTCGAGCGAGCCGCCAGCGGCGCGCTCGATGCGCCCGGCCATGGCGATCTTCCGCTCGGAATTCACCGTCTGCACCTGCTCGATCAGCGATAACGGCGAGCGCTCCTCGCGCGCGGTGCGGATCAGCGCCGCCACGTCCTTGGGGAAGCACGAACCGCCATAGCCCGGTCCGGGATGCAGGAACTTGTTGCCGATGCGCCCGTCGGCGCCGATCGCGGTCGCCACTTCCTGCACGTCGGCTCCGACCGCCTCGCACAGATCGGCAACCTCGTTGATGAAGCTGATCTTCATGGCAAGAAAGGCGTTAGCCGTGTACTTGGCGAGCTCGGCCGATTCCCGACTTACGAACATGACGAGCGCGTTGCGCAAGGTGAGCGGCTTGTAGAGGCGGTCCATCAGGACCCGCGCGCGCTCCTCGTCGCAGCCGACCAGCACGCGGTCGGGATGGGTGAAATCGTAGATCGCCGAGCCTTCGCGCAGAAACTCCGGGTTCGAGCAGACGGCGAAATCGGCGTCGGGACGGAGCAGCTTGAGGCGCCGCTCGATCTCGCGGCTGGTGCCGACCGGAACCGTCGATTTGGTGGCGATTACGGTATAGCCGCTCAGATGCGGCGCAAGCTCCTCGACCGCCTGGAACACGAAGGACAGGTCGGCGTGGCCGTCGCCGCGCCGCATCGGCGTGCCGACGGCGAGGAACACGAGGTCGGCTTCGCCAACCGATGGGGCAAGCCCGGTCGAGAAGCTGATCCGTCCCATGCGCAGATTGCGCTCGAGCAGCTCTTCGAGCCGCGGCTCGTAGATCGGCACGCGGCCCTGGCGGAGCTGCTCAATCCGGCCGGAATCCTTGTCGACGCAAGCGACGTTCCAGCCGAATTCAGAGAAGCAGGCTGCGGAGACGAGGCCGACATAGCCCGCCCCAATCATGCAAATGTTCACGAAACGTACCCTTAAGGTCGAGATGGGTGCGAAGTGGGTGCGAGGGTCCCCGGGCTGCAGGCTTCCTAGTTCATTCCGCCAATCGGTTCAATGCCAGAGCCCTTTGTGACTGACCGAAGCTCACGAATTATGACACTGGAGTGGGCAGGCGGCTTTGGCTAGGTTCTGGCAGTCTTACGCGCCCTGTCCGGGCGCGCCTCCAGAGTGAAAACACAAAACCAAGCAGCGGGATGGGCCCTCGTCTCCTCTATGTCCTCATCGTCGGGGCGGTCATCTTCGCCGCGCTCGCGCTGCGCGTCTGGGACCCGAGCCCGGTGGCCCGGCTCCGCTCGCTCGTGTTCGACGCCTATCAGCGGGTCAGCCCGCGCGCCTACGATCCGAGCGTGCCGGTGCGCATCATCGACATCGACGAGGAGTCGCTGAAGCGCATCGGGCAGTGGCCCTGGCCCCGCACGGTGCTGGCCGACCTGGTCGACAAGCTCTCGGCCGGCGGCGCTGCCGCGATCGGCTTCGACATGGTGTTCCCCGAGCCCGATCGCATGTCGCCCGCCAACGCGTTGCGGTTCTGGCCGAAGTCGGAGTTGCTAACGACCCTCGAGGCCGAGGTCGAGAAGCTCCCTAGCAACGACCAGATTTTCGCCGAGGCGATCGGCAATGCCCCGGTGGTGCTCGGCTTCATCTCGACCCCGCAAGGCACCTCGCAGCCCGAGACCAGGGCCGGCTTCGCCCACGGCGGCGACGACCCGGCGCTGTTCGCGCCGTATTATGCGGGCGCCGCTGCCAGCCTGAAAGAGCTCCAGGACAAGGAGCAAGGCACCGGCTCGCTCAACTGGATCCCCGAGCACGATCAGATCATCCGCCGCATGCCGATGCTCGTCAGGATCGGCGATACGCTCTATCCCTCGCTCGCCGCCGATCTGCTCAGACAGGCCCAAGGCGCCTCGACCTTTATCGTGAAGTCGTCAGGCGCGAGCGGCGAGAAGGCGTTCGGCGAGAAGACCGGCATCGTCGGCGTCAAGGTCGGCGACTACGAGGTGCCGACCGAGGCCAACGGCCAAATGTGGATGAAGTTCACCCGCGCCTCGCAGCAGCGCTACCTGCCCGCTTACAAGGTGCTGAACGGCGAGATCGGCAAGGACGACCTTGAAGGCCGCATCCTCATCATCGGCACCAGCGCCGCGGGCCTGCTCGATCTCCGCGCCACCCCGCTCGAAGCCTCGGTGCCCGGCGTCGAGCTGCACGCCCAAGCCGTCGAGCAGATCTTGCAAAACACTTTCCTGCTCAGGCCCGACTTCGCCACGCCCGCCGAGCTCATCTACATCCTCGTGCTCGGCACCCTCATTGCCGTCCTGATCTACCGGGCGGGAGCTCTGGGCAGCGCGGTGGTCGGCGCGCTCGCCGTGGCCGCCGTGATCTTGATCTCCTGGTACGCCTTCAACGCGTTCGGCTGGCTCGTCGATCCGGTCTATCCAGCCGTCGCTCTGACCGCGATCTATCTCGCCGGCACTCTGTTCGTGTTCCTGCGCACCGAGAAGGAGCGCAATCGCGTGCGCAATGCTTTCTCTCACTATATGGCGCCGGCGCTGGTCGAGCGCTTGGCCGACGACCCGTCGCGGCTCAAGCTCGGCGGCGAGACGCGCGACATGACACTGCTCTTCAGCGACGTGCGCGGTTTCACCACCATCTCGGAAGGGCTTGACGCCGAGGAGCTGACTCACTTCCTCAATAGTCTGTTCACCCCCTTGAGTAACATCATCCTCGATGAGCAAGGCACCATCGACAAATTCATGGGCGACGCGGTGATGGCCTTCTGGAACGCGCCGCTCGACGACCGCCTCCATCCGAGCCACGCCTGCAGCGCGGCGCTCCGCATGATGGGCGAGATGGAAGGGCTGAACGCGCGCTGGCAGCAGGAGGCCGACGCCAAGGGCCGGTCGTTCAAGCCGGTCAAGCTCGGCATCGGCCTCAATACCGGGTTGTGCTGCGTCGGCAATCTCGGCTCTGAGACGCGCTTCGATTATTCGGTGATCGGCGACAACGTCAACGTGGCCTCGCGGCTCGAGGGACAATCGAAGACCTACGACGTCGGCACCGTGGTCGGCGAGAGTACCACGGCGCGGGCGTCCGACTTCGCCTTCATCGAGCTCGATCTCCTCAAGGTGAAGGGCAAGACCGAGGCGACGCGCATCTTCGCCCTGCTCGGCGACAACGCGCTCAAGCAATCGCAAGGCTTCATCGCGCTCGCCGAGAAACATGCCGAATTCCTCGCCTGCTTCCGCGCCCAGGACTGGAACGGCGCCGAAGCGCTGGCCGGCGAGTGCGAGAAGCTGAACACCGCCCGCCTCGACCACCTCTACGCGCTGTACCGGGAGCGCATCGCCTTTTTCCGGAACAACCCTCCCCCGCCCCATTGGGACGGCACCGCGGAGGCCATGTCGAAGTAGCGCCCATGCCCCACGTCGCCATCCTCATCCTCGCCGCGCTCGCCGTGCTCATGTTCAAGCACATGCTGGCCGATTTCTATCTCCAGACGCCCTATCAGTTCTTGAACAAGGGCACCTATGGCCATCCTGGCGGCTTCGTCCATGCCGGCATCCATGTGGTGCTCACCCCGCTCGTCTATCTCGTCCTGCTGCCGAGCTCGCTTCTGCTTGCCGGCGCCATCGCGCTCGGCGAGTTCGCCGTCCACTATCATATCGACTGGTTTAAGGAGCAGGTCGTGCACCGCAACGGGCTGACCACTCAGGATCGCGGTTTCTGGGGCGCGCTCGGCGCCGACCAGTTCGTGCACGGGCTGACTTATCTCGCGCTGGTCGCCCTGCTGGTCATGGCCGCCGGCGCGACCACCTAGCTGCTACAGCAGCGCCGAGATCTCGCGATTGGCGAATTCGAGGCGGTCCGAGAGCAGGCGGATGATCAGCTTGTGCAGCGCCGCCGCGGCCTCCGGGTCTGCCGCCTGCATCCTGTCGAACGCATCGCGGCGGAGCCGGTAAACCACGGTCGGCACCTCGGCGATCACGCTCGCCGTCCGCGGCACGTGCCGGTAGAAGCCCATCTCGCCGACCACCGTGTGGCCGACCATGCGCCTGAGCCTGATCGGCCGGCCGTGCTCGTCGATGATGGTGATGGCGACGCAACCCGAGGCCTGGAGCACGACGGAATCCGACGCCTCGCCTTGACGGAACAGAAAGGCGCCCTTCTCCAGCTCCTCGCGCTCCATGAACGAGGCGAGGCGCTCGAAATCGAGCTGGCCGCCGAACTCCTTGCCGAGCCAGGATTTGAAGCTGTGCACCGAGGCGTCGCCCACCTCGTGATAGAGCAGCAGCATGTCCTCGCACCATTCGACCGCCTCGTTGCGGCTGGCGAACACCTGGTGCGGTCGCGAGCTGCCGAAGAACCCGGCCTTGTCGAAGCCCTGTTGCATGACCTCGCTCAAGCCCGAGAAGGCGAGGACCACGCTCTGCTCGTCGCAGAAGTTGCGCAGCTTGACCAAGCTCAGCACCGCCGAGGTATCGAGTCCAGGCACCTGGCCGAAATCGAGCACCACATAGCCGACCGGCTTGTCGTCGCTCTGTCCTTCGATCACCCGCTTGATGCGCTCGAACAGCCCGTTTGACGAGCCGAAGAAGATGAAGCCCGACAGCCAGAACACGTGCACGCGCTTGCCTTCCTCGCGCAGCAGGTGGCTCTGCTCCGGCGAGCGCTCGACGTTGCTCGAGAACTCGTAGCGCGTGAGGTGGCGGCGGATCACGCCGATGCGGCTATACATCAACGCGAACATCAGGCACGAGCCGATTACGCCGAGCACCACGCCCATGAAATAGCTGAAATTGATGATGACGAGCGTCATCACCCCGGTGAGCGCCCACTCCATCCATGAGCTCTTGGCCGGCGCCTCCCATAGCTCGACGATGATCATCACGCCGAGATAAGCGAGCATCCCGCCGAGGATGGCCTTGGGCACCACGCTGCCCACATCGGCACCCGAGAACAGAATGATGGCGCAGACGATGCCGACGATGGCACCCGACCACCTCGTGGTGGCGCCCGAACTCGTCGAGCAGCAGACAGGCATTCATCGACAGCGAGCCGCCAAATCCGCCGAACACGGCGGCCAGCAGATTGGCGAGACCGTTCGAGCGGAACTCCTGGTCGAGATCAGCGGTCTTTTGCCGCGCCACTTCGAGACTGGTGACGTCGAGCAAAAGTGCGATCGCCATCACGCCACAAAACGAGCCGATCTCCGCGCTGCTCTGGGCGATGACGCCCCAATCGACATGTTCATGCATGACGGCTTTGATGGGTAGCCAGAGACTGAGCTCGCCGAGGCTCGGCAAGAACCAAGCCCTTCGCTCCGCCTCGTCTTTCACCAATCCGAACAAGCTGCCGTCTAGCGCAATGAGAAACCCGAAGAAGGCGAGCGGAAGGGCGAGGTATGCGGGGACAAAGCGGCCGAGAATCGGAATCGAGATGGCAAACAGCGCTCCCAAGATGATTTGAGGCCCGTAGGTCGCCGAATAGAGGACCTCCCAACTCGACGGCGACAGGGTCAGGTTCGTCTGGGTGACAACCTCCATGCCGCCGGTGAGGAGGAGCAAGCCCGAAGCGGCAAGAAAGCCACCAATCACGGGATAGGGAATAAAGCGCAGCCATTGACCGAGTTTGAGGGCGCCCGTGCCGTACAGCAAAATGCCCGTGAGCAGCGTGCTCACCGACAGCGCAACGAGCACGTTGAGGATGATCGCGTCGCTATTCGCGCCTTTGGCGGCAAGGGCGGTTGCGATCGAGGAGGCGAGAACGCTCATCACCGCCACGGCAGGCGAGTCCGGGCCGCCGACGACCGGCGAGAAGGTCGAGGTGACCGCGATCACCAAACACGTGACAACCGCGCCCATGATGAGCCCCGCCAAGCCCAACGAAAAGCCACCGGCGAGATCGCCGGTGAAAATGAGGGCGGCGAAGGAGATGCAGTAGGCGATCTGCACGACGGCCGAGATCGCGCCGGCGACGGCGTCACGCCCCAGGGTCGGCACATCGACGTTGCGCGCGCGCCGGAGCACCAAGTTTTCGAACGACAACAAGGGCGTTATGCTGGGGGCTACAGGTTGAGTTGCCGCCGATCATGGCTGGGGACGGCCACAATGCAAGGCAAAAATGGCGGCTAGCGGGCCGGTAGTGCCCGAATGCCGCGCGTCCCTCCGGAACGCCGTCTAATGGTGGCGCCTGAGCCGCTCGGCCAGCGTGCGCATCACGGCGATGGCGAAAAACGGCGTCTCGTGCACCAGGAACAGGAAGCTTTTTTCGGTGATGGGGGCGAGCTCGCAAGCGGTCTTGGCCCGCGCCGTGGCCGCCCGGGGCGAGCCGTCGATCAGCGCCATCTCGCCGAAGATGCCGCCCGGCCCCAGCGTCTCGACCACATGGCCGTCGCGCAGGATCTCGACCCCACCCGAGCGGATCACGTACATCTTGTCGCCTTTGTCGCCCTCGGCGAACACGACGTCACCCGGCCCGAATTGCGCGGGCGGGAACCCGGCATTGGCCAGAAGCTGAAAATCGATAGCGGCGATCGTCATGCGCGTGACCTCAATACCCTGTTGCGGACAAGCCCTGAGCGAAGTTTATGACAGCCCCAAGACGCTTCTATGACGCTGCACAAGGCTTGAAGGGACACGATTTCAGCGTGCGCCGCCCTGCGGCTGTGGGTCAGCTCTCGCTCCTGACCCGCGCGACCGCCTGAAGCCAGCCACCGTAACGCGCCTCGCGCTCGCCCTCGCCCATCCTGGGCTCGAACGCAGCTCCAGGCTTCCACCGTCTTTCGAGCTCGGCCTGATCGCCGTAAAGACCGGCGGCCTGGCCAGCATGATAGGCGGCGCCGAGCGCCGTCGTCTCGGGATTGGCGGCGACCTCGACGCGCAGGCCGAGGATGTCGGCGAGGCGCTGCATGAACCAGGCATTGGCCGTCATGCCGCCATCGACTCTTAGAATTTCAGGCGCCGAAATGGCGCTGACGGCCATGTCGCGCAGCATGGCGCGGAGCAGATCGCGGGTCTGGAACGCGACCGCCTCGAGCCCAGCGGCGACGATATCGGCCTTGGATGACGCGCGAGAGAGACCGAGCACCGCGCCTCGGGCGCCGGCATCCCAGAACGGCGCGCCGAGTCCCTGGAACGCCGGAACGAGGTAGACGCCTGAGCTTGGGTCGGCCTCGCGCGCGAGCACCTCGCTCTCCGCGGCCGAGGCGAACAGGCCGAGACTGTCGCGCAGCCACTGCACCGTCGCTCCGGCCATGAAGATCGCGCCCTCGAGCGCGTAAATGCGCCTGCCGTTCAGCTGATAGAAGATCGTCGACAGCATGCGCGTGGCGGAGGCGACCTTCTCCTCGCCGGTATTGGCGAGCACGAAGCAGCCGGTGCCGTAAGTTGCCTTCAGCATGCCGGGCTTGAAGCAAGCCTGACCGTAGGCGGCAGCTTGCTGATCGCCGGCGACGCCCCTGATGGGCAGCGCCGCGCCGAAATGCTCTCGTTCGGTCGCGCCGTAATCGCCCTGGCAGTCGCGCACCTCCGGCAGCACGGAGCGCGGCACGCGTAGCCGGTCGAGCAGCCGCTCGTCCCACCGCCCTGACCTGATGTCGTAAAGCATGGTGCGCGCGGCGTTGGTCGCATCGGTCGCGTGCAGCCTGCCGCCGGTGAGCTTGAACAGCAGGAAGCTGTCGACGGTGCCGAAACATACCTCCCCGGCGCGCGCCCGCGCGTCGAGCCCCGGAACGTGGCGCAGCAGCCAGGCAAGCTTGGTCGCCGAGAAATAGGGATCGATGACGAGCCCGGTGATTTCGGTGACGTGCGCGCCCCAGCCCTCTCGTGTCAGCTCGGCGCAAAGCGGCGCGGTGCGGCGGTCCTGCCAGACGATGGCATTGGCGAGCGGCTTGCCGGTCGCCCGCTCCCACACGACTGTCGTCTCGCGCTGATTGGTGATGCCGATGGCGGCGACCGCGTCGGCGCGAATCTCGGCCAGCACCGCGCGGCCGGCCTGGAGCACCGAGCGCCAGATCTCCTCCGGGTCATGCTCGACCTCGCCCGGCGCCGGATAGATCTGCGCGATCGGCACCTGGGCGGTGGCGCAGGCCTGCGCGCGGGCGTCGAACAATATGGCGCGGGTGCTGGTCGTGCCCTGATCGATGGCGAGCACGTAGCGGGCGCTCATTGCGCGGCCTCGCCCCCCGTCTCGCTGACGATCCAGCCGCAATATTCGGCGCTGCCGCCCTCGGTCGGCAGCACCAGCAATGCCGGCAGCTCATAAGGATGCAGCCGCTTGGTCTCGGCGAGCACGGCATCGACAAGCGCCGCGCGGGTCTTGATGATCATCGCGACCTCGCCCGCCTCCTCGCGCGCGCCCTGCCATTCGAAGATCGAGATCATGCCGGGGAACATGTTGACGCAAGCCGCGAGGCGGGCCGCCACCAGCGCTTCTCCCACGCGTTTCGCATCGTCCAGCCCCGGAAAACTCGTATAGATCAGGACGACCCGATCCTCGTTGGCCATGGATTTACCATTTGGAGCGCCAAATGAGGGACTTGCATTGCAGGGGCGCCGTCGCATTTATAGTGCCCGCTTCTTAAGCAGGCTCCAAGCGCATCGACATGGTCATGCCTCCCTTCGATACCATCGCCTTCATCGCCAGCGACACGCCAGAGGCGAACGAGGCGCGCGCCGCGCTCGTCAAGCGCTACGGCGACGCCTCGCCCGATGACGCCGACGCCATCGTCGCGCTCGGCGGCGACGGGCTCATGCTGCAGACCATGCACAACCATCTCGGCAGCCGCATCCCGATCTACGGCATGAATCGCGGCTCGGTCGGCTTCCTGCTCAACGACTACAGCGAGGATGGGCTGATCGAGAGGCTGACCCATGCCGAGGTCACCGTCATCCACCCGCTCCGCATGACGACGCACGACGTGATGGGCGTGAAGCAGCAGGCGCTCGCCATCAACGAGGTGTCGCTGTTCCGCCAGATCTATCAGGCCGCCAAGCTCAAGATCTCGGTCGACGGCACGGTGCGCCTCGCCGAGCTGATCTGCGACGGCGTGCTGGTGTCGACGCCCGCCGGTTCGACCGCCTACAATCTCTCCGCGCACGGGCCGATCCTGCCGATCAGTGCCGGGCTGCTCGCGCTCACCCCGATCAGCCCGTTCCGCCCGCGGCGCTGGCGCGGCGCGCTGCTTCCCAACGACGCCAAGGTGACCATCGAGGTGCTCGAGCCCGACAAGCGGCCGGTAAGCGCCACTGCCGACCACACCGAGTACCGCGACGTGGTCAAGGTCGAGGTGATGGAGGAGAGCGGCATCGACATCTTCATGATGTTCGATCCCGGACACACCCTGGCCGAGCGCATCCTTGCCGAGCAGTTCGGTTACTGACGCAGGGTGGGCAGAGCGAAGCGTGCTCACCGCCCGGCTCAGATTTCAGGCGTCGCGACCGAGCGCTTCAGGGTGAATACGTTGTCGACCACCGTGTAGTCGCCGTAGCCGAGCCGCGCGATCGGCTTCAGCTTGGTCACATCGACCCTGCCATTCACGATCGCCTCATCGGCGATATGGACGCCGACCACCTGGCCGAGCACGATCGCATGCGTGCCGGGGGCGCCGTCCTTCCCGGGCAGATCGATGGTGCGCCAATAACGGCACTCGAAGGCGACCGGCGATTCCTTCACCCGCGGCGGCGCCACGAGGCGGCACGGCGCCGGCGTCAGCCCGACCAGCTGCATCTCGTCGACGTCGGGCGAGACCGGAGCCGCGGTCCGGCTCATCGCCTCGCGCAGCTCGTAGGTCGCGAGCGAGCAGACGAACTCGCCGGTCTCCTCGGCATTGCGCTGACTGTCCTTCCGCCCGCCAGAGGCGAACATCACGAAATGCGGATCCTCGGACACCGCGTTGAAGAAGCTGTAGGGCGCGAGATTGACCACGCCGTTCTTGCCAAGCGTCGAGATCCAGCCGATCGGCCGCGGCGCCACCAGAGCCTTGAACGGATCGGCGGCAAGGCCGTGCGTGTTGGCAACCGCATCGTAGAACATGGGTCTCTCGGGGCGAGGTTATGGCCGCCACGGTGCGACGATGTCGGCGAGCTTGGGCCGCTCGCGCTCGTCGGGCTTCTCTTTTGCCGTGCCAATATAGACGAAGCCGGCGACGCGCTCGCCTTCGCCAAGGCGCAGCGCCTGGCGCACGCCCTTGCTATAGGCGCACCACTCGGTGATCCATTGCGCCCCGTAGCCGAGCGCGGCCGCCGCCAGGATCAGGTTCTGGCAGGCGGCGCCGGCCGAAAGCACCTGCTCCCATTCCGGTGCCGCAGCGTTCGGCGTGACGCGCGAGATCACAGCGATCACGAGCGGCGCGCGCAGGAACCGCTTCGCCTCGTTCTCGAGCCGGAACGCGCCTGGATCGGTTTCCTCCTCGCCGCAAACTTTCGCCAGCACCTTGCCGAATTCAGCCCGCGCCTCGCCCTGGAACAGCACGAAGCGCCAAGGCGCGAGCTTCTTGTGGTCCGGCACGCGCGAGGCGGCGCGCAGCATCAGCTCGAGTTCGGCGGCGTCGGGCCCGGGCTCGGCAAGGCTGTTGGCCGAGACCGAGCGGCGAGTGAGAAGGAGGTCGAGGACGGGGCTGGACATGAACCGGTCGCGGGAGGTGAAGGGTCGCGTTCCCTATCGCGAAAACGCGGCCCGAACAATGGCGGATTCCGGCCATCAGCGGCGGCGCAAAGCGAGGGCCGAGCACCCCAAATCGGCCTCAATCGCGACCGAATTTCGCTCCGTCATGCGCGGCGGAAGCAGGTATAACAGGCCGCGGCCGGACTATCGGAGCAAACGACCATGCGGGGGAAACGCTGCGCGGGGCTTAGGCTCGCGCTCCTGACCGCCGCTCTTTTGGGAGCGGGGGCGGATGCTCCTGCCAAGGACGCGCCGGCCGAAGCGCCCGATCCCGCCGCTCCGGCTGCGATCATCGTGCTCGATGCCTCAAGCAGCATGAACGAGAAGATCGGCGGAGTGAGCAAAATCGCCGCCGTCCGGTCGGAGCTCGGCACCGCCATCGGCAGCTATGGCGACCGGCTTTCGTTCGGGCTCGTCGTTTTCGGCCACCGCAAGGCAGCGAACTGCGCCGACAGCGAGATCCTCGCCAAACCCGGCGCGCTGACGCCTGCAACCCAAGTGAAGATGCTGGGCGCGATCAAGCCGAAAGGCGCTGCCCCAGTCGCCGCCGCGCTGAGCGATGCCGCCAAGGGCGCGCCGGCCGACGGCAAGCTCGACATCGTGCTGATCGCCGACGGCGGCGACAGCTGCGACGCCGATATCTGCGCCACCGCCGCCTCGCTCAAGAAGAAGACCAAGGGCCTGCGCATCAATGTGATCGGCGTCGACGCCAAGGCTGCGACCCTGAAGCCGCTCGCCTGCGTGGCGGCCGCGACCGGCGGCACTTTCGTCGCCGCGACCAATCAGAGCGAGCTCAAGCAGGGCCTCACCACGGTGCTCGACTCCGCTTCCGGCGCGGGCGAAGCAGAACCTGCAGTGCCGGGCGAGGCTATCGATGGGGAAGCTGAGAGTGGCGGCGGCGACGAGACCGCGCCGCAGACGGCTGCTTCGTCAGATACCGGTGCGCCCACGCCGTCGCGCGTCCGCACCGTCGCCATTCCCGCGCCGGCGATCGAGCCTGCCCCCGGCGTTGCCGGGGTGGAGACCATCACGCCCGGACAATCCGAGGCGTCGAAATCAGGACCAGGGCTCATGCCTGCGCCATCGCCCGCGCCGGGCCCTGCCGGCGAGAGTGCCGTGAACAAGTCGATACCGGCTCAAGCCCAGCCGTTGCTGTCGCAGCATGCCGCGGCGCCCAAGCCCGCCACGCCCGAAGTCCAGCTGCCGGTGCCGGTCACCTTCAAGGCGCTCGTCACCGAGCAGGGACCGAAGCTCGATTCCGGGCTTGTCTGGCGCGTCTATGCGGCGTCGCTGTCGCCGGACGGCTCGCGCAAGCTGATCGCCACCCATCGCGAGGCGGTACCGACTGCCGCGCTCCTGCCGGGAGACTATCTCGTCAATGCTGCTTACGGCCTCTCCAACCTCACCAAGAAGATCAAGGTCGAGAGCGGACGCTCGATCGAGGAGACCTTCGTACTCAACACCGGGGCGCTGAAGCTCACCGCCGCGCTACCGAGCGGCGAAGCACTGCCCGACGGCAGCGTCCGCTTCGATATCTTCACCGACGAGGAAGACCAGTTCGGCAATCGCCACAGGATTTTGGGCAACGCCAAGCCCGGCGTGATCATCAGGCTCAATGCCGGCGCCTATCACATCGTCAGCCTCTACGGCGACGCCAATGCGAGCGTAAAGTGCGACGTGACGGTCGAGCCCGGCAAGGTCACCGAGGCGACCGTCAAGCAGACCGGCACCAAAGTCACCTTCAAGCTGGTGCAGGTTCTCGGCGGCGAGGCTCTGGCCGATACCAAATGGAAGATCCTCACCTCGGCGGGCGACGTGGTGAAGGAGAATGCCGGCGCGCTTCCGACCCATATCCTCGCGACCGGGAGCTACGCCGTGGTTGCCGATCATGCCGGGCTCGATTACACGCGCAAATTCTCAATCGAATCCGGTGAGCCAAAGCAGATCGAGGTGGTCGTCGAGGACGGCCCGACCACGCCAGAGGCGCTTAAACAGCTGCTCGACCCGCCGCCCCCGCCGCCGCCGTCGCAGCCCTCGGGCGGAGCGGTCGCCGGCGATGGCCCGCCGTCGGGTGGCGGCGGTCCGAGCCTCGGCTTCGACGGCTTCTCGCCGAGCGCGCCGGCAGACCCCAATGCGCCGCTCATCAATCCGGGCGTACTTTTCCGCCCGTCGCGCTGACCGGCGATTTCCGCTGGGCATAAGCGGCTTTGCCGGCACGGGCGCGATAAGCCGCCGCCAGCCGCTCGTCGCGCGAGGCGGCGAGCAGGTCCCCATCAGCAAGGCCGGCGAGCGCGAGCAGGCGGTCCTCGATCTCGGCTTGGCTGACGACGTCGCCCGTGGCGAGGATATGGCCAATCTCCACGCCTTCGCCGGCAAGAGCGCGGCCGACCAGGAGGCAGCGATGGCAATCGAGCGGATCGGCTTCGGCGCACATGACGGCGATCCGATGCCCCTCAGCCCCGGTGATGAGACGTTCGAGGCCCGAGCGAAACGACGGGAGCGCGGCCATTTTCTCGTAGTCAGCCACACCACCGGTGAACAAATCAGGCAGTTCAGGCCGCCCGCCAAGCTCCTTGCCGAGAAACACGTAAGCCATGCCGCATTCGGCGAGCGAGGCGGCCAAGCGCTCTTTGTTGAAATGCGGCGAGAAGCGCGAGACAGGCGCCGAGCGCACATCGGCGATGGCGGTCACGTGGGCCCCTTGCAGCAGCGCGATGAACCGCGGAAGCGCGTGCTTCGAATGCCCGATGGTGAGGATCGGATTTCGCTCTGCCATCGCGACGCAGGCTAAGCCGCCTTGGCCGGCGCAGCCTCGGCGAGATCGGGGGGCACCGCTTCGCCCACCAGCATGCCGACGGCAGCATCGAGGCTCATCACCTCCTGCTTCTGGCTGCCGAGCCGGCGCACCGACACGGTCCTCTCCTCGGCCTCGCGCTTGCCGACCACGAGCATGACCGGCACCTTGGCGAGCGAGTGCTCGCGCACCTTGTAGTTGATCTTCTCGTTGCGAATATCGGCCTCGGCGCGCAAGCCGGCCTTCTTCAGCGCCGCCAGCACCTCGCCGGCATAGGCGTCGGCGTCCGACACGATGGTGGCTACCATCGCCTGAACCGGCGCAAGCCAGAGCGGCAGGTGCCCGGCATAATGCTCGATGAGAATGCCGGTGAAGCGCTCGAGCGAGCCGAACATGGCGCGGTGGATCATCACCGGCGTATGCTTGTCGCCGTCGGGCGCGATATAGAATGCGCCGAGCCGGCCCGGCAGGTTGAGATCGACCTGGATCGTGCCGCATTGCCAATCTCGCCCGATCGCGTCGCGCAGCACGTATTCGAGCTTCGGTCCGTAGAACGCGCCCTCGCCCGGGTTGAGCTCATAGCTGAGCCCCGCTGCCTCGACCGCTCGCTTCAGCGCCGCCTCAGCCTTGTCCCACACCTCGTCCGATCCGACCCGTTTCTCCGGCCGGTCTGAGAACTTGATGCGCACGTCGGTGAAGCCGAAATCGCGATAGATCGATAACATCTGCTCGTTGAGCTTGACGCATTCCTCGGTGATGTGATCCTCGGTGACGAAGATATGCGCGTCGTCCTGGGTGAAGTGGCGCACGCGCAGCAGCCCGTGCAACGCGCCCGACGGCTCGTAGCGATGCACCTTGCCGAACTCGGCGATGCGCAAGGGAAGGTCGCGATAGCTCTTGAGCCCGTGCTTGAAGATCTGCACGTGGCCCGGGCAGTTCATCGGCTTGCAGCAATAGATGCGCTCGTCAGGCGTCTCGGTGACGTACATGTGGTCGCCGAACTTCTCCCAATGGCCGGACTGCTCCCACAGCGCGCGGTCCATCATGTCGGGCGAATTCACCTCGACATAGCCCCATTCGTTCTGGCGGCGGCGCATATAACCGATCAGCGCGGTGAACAGAGCCCAGCCCTTGGCGTGCCAGAACACGGCTCCCGGCGCCTCGTCCTGGAAATGGAACAGGTCCATCTCGCGGCCCAAGCGGCGATGGTCGCGCCGCTCGGCCTCCTCGAGCTGATGCAGATAGGCATTGAGGTCATCCTCGCTCGCCCACGCCGTGCCGTAGATGCGCTGAAGCATCGGCTTGGTCGAATCCCCGCGCCAATAGGCGCCGGCGATCTTGAGCAGCTTGAAGCCTTTGCCGACCTTGCCCGTCGAGGTCATATGCGGCCCGCGGCAGAGGTCGAGCCAGTCGCCTTGCGAGTAGAGCTTGACCTCGTCGCCTTCGGGAATCGCGTCGATCAGCTCGAGCTTGAAGGCTTCGCCCTTCTTCTTGAACAGCGCCTGGGCCGCGCTGCGATCGACCACCTCGCAAGCGAACGGGCGGTCGCGGGCAATGATCTCGGCCATCTTCGCCTCGATCTTGGGGAAATCGTCCGGCGTGAACGGCTCGTCGCGCGCGAAGTCGTAATAGAAGCCGTTGTCGATGACCGGGCCGATCGTGACCTGCGTGCCGGGATAAAGCTCCTGCACCGCTTCCGCCATCACATGCGCCGCGTCGTGGCGGATCAGCGCAAGCGCGTCGGCGTCATCGCGCGTCAGGAATTTGATGGCGGCGTCGGAGTTGATGGGGGAAGCGAGATCGGCGAGCTTGCCGTCGAGGCTCATCGCCACCGTGCGCTTGGCGAGCGAGGGCGAGATCGACTTGGCAATAGCGAGACCCGTGGTGCCGCTTGGCACCGCGCGCTTCGCGCCATCGGGAAATGTCAGGGAGATGTCAGACATGTCGTTTGCTCCTCTCACTCCTGCGTACCAGCGCAGGTAAGGGGTATTCGAAGGCGAGCGTTCTAGCTGGATTTCGCTTCAGTGTCACGAGGCAAGCGCCACCTGCCGTAGCGCCAGGGCGCGAGCGTGTGACGCTCATCGCGGAGATCGGGCACCGGGTCGTAGCCGTCGCTGCCCCACGGATGGCAACGGCAGAGCCGCGCGAGCGCGAGCCAGCCGCCTTTCCATGCCCCGTTCCTGTCGACCGCCTCGCGCGCATAGTCCGAGCAGCTCGGGAGATGCCGGCAATTGACCCCGATGAGCGGCGACAGGGTCCAGCGATAAAGTGAAATCGGGGCGAGCATGATCGCCTTGGCGAATTGCGCGATCGGGCTCATCCATAAG
This sequence comes from uncultured Alphaproteobacteria bacterium, assembly GCA_963820005.1. Classification (GTDB taxonomy): domain Bacteria; phylum Pseudomonadota; class Alphaproteobacteria; order Rhizobiales; family Methyloligellaceae; genus Methyloceanibacter. The sequence continues at coordinate 315,565 of CAWFYQ010000006.1, forward strand.
GCTCGCCGTTCTTGCGCATGAAGACGAAGCGTCCAGTCTCCTTGCGCGCCATCATGTCGATATCGCTGTATTGGGCTTCCTCGGTCTTCGCGCGCGTGCCGACTTCGAGGTAGAGCACCGGTCCATCGCTGCGGTTGATCAAGTGGTGCCCATCGGGTCGCCCCGCCGGAAACCCCGCCGCCATGCCCGGCCCGAGCACCTGCTCGCCGGCATCGGTGACCAGAGTCACCTCACCCTCCAGCACATAGACGAACTCGTCCTCCTCGGCATGCCAGTGGCGCTGCGACGACCAGCTCCCCGGCGCGAGCGTGACCAGATTGACGCCAAACTGCGTGAGGTCCAGTGGATCGCCCAGCACGCGCTTCGCCCGGCCCTCGAGCGAAGCGCCGAACGGCTGCGGATAGTTGCTGCCGGTTCGTGGCGTGACGCTCGCAGGATCGAGCCAAGGTCGCCTGGTCTGTTCTGTCATGCGCTTAATCCATCTCGATGCCAACACCGCCGCCGCTAGATCGAGTCGGCCAACTCGACCACCCCCGTCGCGCGCCTCGCCTCGATCTGGGCGATGGCGTCCTCGACCGCGTCGAATACCAGCAGGGTCGAGGCATGGCGGGCGCGATAGTCGCGGACCGGCTCGAGCATGGCGAGGTCGGCCCATCTGCCCGCGGGCGGCGGACCGCCCTGCTTCAGCATCTTGCGCATCGCCGCGCCGACCGCCCGGAGCTCCTCGGCGTTCGAGCCGATGACCTCGCGCGCCATCACCGAGGCCGCCGACTGGCCGAGCAGGCAGGCCTTCACGCTCTGGCCGTAGTCGGTGACCACGTCGCCCTCCATGGCGAGATCGATGGTGATCGTGCTGCCGCAGAGCTTGGAATGCGCGGTAGCCGAGGCGTGCGGCGTCGCGAGCCTTGCCGTGCGCGGGATAGCGGCGGCAAGCTCAAGGATGCGCTGGCTGTAAATGTCCTCGGGTAAGGTCATGCTGTCGTGTCAGGCTCGCCTTGCAGGCTGAAATCACGCATTATATATGCAACCGGGCTCAAGAATGAGAGGGCGCCGACGCGTCCTCTGGCAAAATCGGGTTGACGAGCCAACCATACTATCTCCTGAGACGCCAATTGGCCCTCATGCGTTGTAACCGACAAGGAAAGCTTCGACTGTCATGGACGCAACGGTTAAGAAACTCAGGTCACGGCCGCAAGTTGAGACCGGCCCCGGTCCGGCAATCGTCAGGCCGTCGCGCGAGGAGGCCGAGGAGGCCGTGCGCACGCTGATCGGCTATGCCGGCGACGACCCGGATCGCGAGGGCCTGCGCGAGACGCCGCGCCGCGTCACATCGGCCTATGACGAGTTCTTCTCGGGCTACCGCGAGGACCCGCTCGAGGTGCTGTCGCGCACCTTCGACGAGGTGGCCGGCTATGACGATATCGTGATGTTGCGCGACATCGAGCTCAACTCGCATTGCGAGCATCACATGATCCCGTTCATCGGCAAGGCGCATGTCGCTTATTTCCCGACCGACCGGGTGGTGGGCATCTCCAAGCTCGCGCGTGTGGTCGACGTGTTCGCCCACCGGCTCCAGACGCAGGAGACCATGACCGCGCAGATCGCCGAGACCATCGACAAGGCGCTGAAGCCCAAGGGCGTCGCGGTGATGATCGAGGCGGTCCATCAATGCATGTCGATCCGCGGCGTGAAGAAGCCCGACGTCGCCACCATCACCACCCAGTTCACCGGCATCTTCAAGGAAGATCCGGCGCAGCAAGCGCGCTTCATGATGCTTGCTGCGGAACGCGGACGCGGCTGACGCTATCGGCCGCGAAGGACATATCGCGGTGAGCAAGCCTGCCGTCTTTCCCGCTCCATCGAGCAGCAAGTCCGAGATCGAGGAAGGGACCGTCTTCGCGCCGAAATTCGACGCCGACGGCCTCGTCCCCGTCATCGCCGTCTCGGCCGCGACCGGCGAGGTGCTGATGCTCGCTTACATGAACGCCGACGCGCTCGCCCGCACCATCGAAACCGGCGAAGCGCATTACTGGTCGCGCTCGCGCGGTCAGCTCTGGCGCAAGGGCGAGACCAGCGGCAACTGCCAGCGCGTGGTCGAGATGCGAACCGACTGCGACCAGGACACCCTCCTGCTCAGAATCGAGATGACCGGCGTCGAGGCATGCTGCCACACCGGGCGTCGATCCTGCTTCTATCGCGCCGTCCCCGTGGGCGAGCCGATCGCCGCGGGTGGTGTTGCGCTGCACTTGGTCGATGCCGAGCGGCACTTCGACCCAGAGACGGTTTACCGTCACGCTGGTGCCGCAAAGGGAACCTTAAAGAGTTCGGAGTAAGGTCCTCGGCGGCTAGATGAGTTGTATTCGGCCAATCCGATCGAGCCCACGAGCTAAGCTCGCGCCTGGCCGTCTGCGGCCAAGCTGCCGGACCTTACCCGGCATGAGGCTTGCGACATGAGCAGCATTGGAAGACCGAAACTTGGGATCGCGCTCGGCGGCGGCGCCGCGCGCGGCTGGGCCCATATCGGCGTGCTCAAGACGCTCGTTAAGGCTGGACTCGAGCCCGACGTCGTCGCCGGAACCTCGATCGGCGCCGTGGCCGGCGCCTGCTTCGTCACGCAAAGGCTCGACGCGCTCGAGGAATTCGCCTCGTCTCTGACGCGCCGCCGCATCTTCGGTTTCCTCGACGTCAATTTCGCCGGCTCAGGTCTCATCACCGGCCAACGCCTGAGCGCGCGGCTCGAGCATCACCTCGAAGGGTTCCAGATCGAAAAGCTCGACCGGCGGTTCGTCGCGGTCGCGACCGAGCTCGGCACCGGGCACGAGGTTTGGCTCAACAAGGGCTGCCTGGTGACTGCGCTGAAGGCGTCGTTCGCGCTGCCGGGCATCTTCCGGCCCGTGCAGATCAACGGCCGCTGGCTGATCGACGGCGCGCTGGTCAATCCTATCCCCGTGTCGGTCTGCCGCGCGCTCGGCGCGCGCATCGTCATCGCCGTCAATCTCAGCAACGACATCTTCGGCAAGGGCAGCGTGATCCACGACCACGAGGCGCTTGCCGAGCCGCTATCGGCGCAAGAGGGCGAGGAGCTGCCGGGCTCCAACGGCCGCGCCGCAGTGCATCTTCTGCACCGGCAGATCTTCGGCCGGAACAACGGCGCGCCCGGCATGTCGGCGGTGATGATGGACGCGGTCAATATCACGCAAGACCGCATCGCCCGCTCGCGGCTTGCCGGCGACCCGCCCGACATCAGCATCGGGCCGAAGCTCGGCGGCATCGGGCTGTTCGACTTTCATCGTGCCTGCGAAGCGATCGAGCTTGGCGCCACGGCTGCCGAGCGGCAGATCGAGGAGATCAAGCACGCACTCAGGATGCTCGCCGCCTAAAGCATCATCCCGAAAAGTTGCAGACTTTTCGGATCAGATGATGCGTCAGGGGCAAAGCATCATCCCGAAAAGTTGCAGACTTTTCGGATCAGATGATGCGTCAAGGGCAAACCATCATGCCTAGCCGGTGGCGATATAATCCCGCATCGCCGCGGTTTCCATCTCGGCCTCGGCAATCCGCGCCCTCACCACATCGCCGATCGAGACGAGCCCGGCCAGCCTTCCCCGCTCCACCACCGGCATGTGACGGAATCTGTGCGCCGTCATCTCGGCCATCAGTCGCTCGATGGTGTCGGCGTCACGGCAGGTCACCACGGTCTTGGTCATGCAGGTCTCGACCGGCTCCTTGAGGACCTTCGACCCGGCCCTAGCGATCTCGCGGACGATGTCCCGCTCGGTGACGATGCCGACGACCTTCCCCTCGATGCCGGTGATGACGATGCAGCCAATTCCATGCAGGCCGAGCAGCTTGGTGATGTCGAGCAGCGTCGTGTCGGGCGTGGTGGTGAAGACCTCCCTGCCCTTCTCCTTCAGAATTGCAGCGACGTTCATCGCGTTTCCTCCAGTCCGGAAGCTTCCGTCCCGTGACTGCGACATTCTGTCCTGGAGTCGCGACGGGCGCAAGGGACACCGCACGCTGGCAAAGTTCCGAGCGCCGTGAGCCTGCAGCCTCCGTTCGGAAAAGACCGCGCGCAAACAATCCGCTAGGGCGACATCGTGATAGCTCGTCGAGGGATTTCGCTTTAGGCGGTCCGCGGCTGCTCGGCCGGCTCGGGACCGCCTCTATCGAACAGGCCGAAGGTCAGCAGGCCGCACAGGAAGCCGCCGATATGCGCTTCCCAGGCGATCCCGCCCTCCTGGCCAGCGATTCTGACCGCGCTCAGCCCGAAATAGGCGTTGATCGCCACCCACAGCACGAGGAACAGCAGGATGCGATGATCGCGCCAGGTGTCTTTGAGGCTCATCAGCGGCGCACCGATGAAGTCCGGCGCTTGGCGCCCCGTCGTCGGCTTGACCTTGAAGATGAATCTGAGCGCTCCGGCCATCTGGCCCGAGATCGCCGCCGATGCGCCGACCACCGGCGCCATGTCGCCGAAATGGAAGGCGAGATGGGTGAAGGCACCGGCCACCCCGCACAACACCGAGAAGACGGCGAATTTGCCGTTTCCGATGCGCCGCGCCACCGCGCTGCCGAACGCGAGCATCCACAGCACGTTGACCACGAGATGCACCCAGCCCGCATGCACCACCATGTAGGTGAAGAACGAGGTGAAGCAGGTGAGATAGCCGCCCGGGAGCTGGAGCGCAGCGCCACTGTACCGCGCCGGGATGAAGGCTAGCGCGAGCAGGAAGGTCAGATCGACATCGTCGGGCAGGAAACCCCTGACGAGCTGGATCGCCGCCATCAGCGCCGCAGCCAGGATGACGCCCCGTGGCACATTAAGGATAGGCTCAGTCGCAGCCATGCGACGCGCGCTCCTGGATAACGGCGCCGCGGGCCGCCCGCAGCAACCATAATGCCGTGCAGAGCGGCACCCTGCACCGTCGATCCCGGCCGCTGGCACACTCCCTGCTTAGTCGGTCCACGAGCATGGAAAGCTCAACCTTTGTGCCAAAGCGGGATGTTTACCTTGGCTTGGCGGAAGGATGGGCGTGCACTTGGACTAGTTGTAGCGTTTTCGGGCGGGTGGGTTATGCAGCAGGCAGCGAGTAGGCAGCTTTACGCGTATTGGGATCGCATACGCAATGGCCGTATTGCGCCGCGCCGGTTCGAAATCGAACCGGCCCGCATCCCGACCCTGCTGCCCGAGACGTTCATTGTCGAAGGCGCCGGCCTGCTCGGCTTCCGCTTCCGCCTCGCCGGCACCAAGATCTGCGAGCAATTCGGCAAGGAACTCCGCGGCATCGATCTGTTGACCCTGTGGGACCACGACGACCGCGAGCAGATCGCGAGCCTCTTACATACGATTTTCACCGAAGCCGCGGTCGGACACGGCATCTTCCACGCCTTTACCGCCAGCAACCGCCAAGCGAGCTTTGAGTTCGTGCTGATGCCGCTCATCCATACCGGCGAATCGATCAATCGCCTGCTCGGCGTCATCACCGCCATCGAGCCGCCCTTCTGGCTCGGCGCCGAGCCTCTGGTGCGTCACGAGATCAGCGAATTGCATGTGCATTGGCCCGACGGGCCTCCGACTGAGGCGCCGCGCGAAAGCGCCGAGATCGTGCGCCTGTCCCCCCGTCGTTTCCGCGTGCTGGAAGGCGGCCTCACTGAAGGCCGGGACTGATCCGGAAATAAAGACGCCTACTGATAAATATCGTTTTGAAGCGCCAGCTTAGACGCTTCCTTAACCGAACGCCGCCTAGCCTGCCCGCTAAACATGCTTGTTCAGGCAGCAACGCCCGCGCGGGGCCAGGCACGATCATGAGCGCCCCAATCCTCGAGGAATCGACGCCCGGGGAGCCGTTTCGGCTTCGCGCCAAGCGTGTACTCGACCACGGCACCAACCCGCTCGTGAAGATCGTGCCCGACCAGCGCAGGCATCGCCGCGTGCCAGTCGATCTTGCCGGGCGATTCATGCGCGAGAACAAGCAGGAATATCCCTGCAACGTGATCAACATGTCGGCCGGCGGCATGGCGTTGCTGGCGCCGGTCAGTTGCGACGACGGCGAGCGCATCGTCGCTTACCTCGACAATCTCGGCCGGATCGAGGGCATCGTCGTGCGCTCCTTCGAGGGCGGCTTTGCCGTGCGCATCCTGGCGAGCCTCTATAAGCGCGAGCGGATCGCCAATCTGCTCACCTGGCTCATCAACCAGAAGTCGCTCGGCTTGAGCGAGGAGCGCAAGCACGATCGTATCGCGCCGCGCGTCAGCGCTTCCAAGCTGATGCTCCCCAATGGCGAGGTGCATCCCTGCCGGATCATCGACGTTTCGCTGAGCGGCGCATCGGTCGCATGTACGGTCAAGCCGCCGGTCGACACGGTGGTCATTCTCGGGCGCATGCGCGGCCGCGTGGTGCGCCATCACGACCAGGGCATCGCGCTGAAGTTCGTCGAGCTTCAGGACCCCGACAGCATCGCCAGGTCGTTCGGCTAGGCGCGCTCAGCCCGCTCCTCCTTCGCCATCGATGAACGCTTCCACGCCGGCAGCGGCCGAGTAACGCCCGCATTTCCGCGAAAAAACACGATTTGTTCTCAAGTTCTCTAAAATTTTAGGGATCGTGAGAACATCGCGCTAACTCTAGTATCTTCAGGTTTGAGTAGTTCTCACTAAAAAACCACTACCAATACTGATCTAAAACGCGGGCTTGTTTTATCGAGATCTCAAAAGCTCTCTGCCATAGTCCTCCCCAATAAAAGGGGGGTGCAATGAAACAGTTTATCCTAGGGTCTGCGTTTTTGATGTTCATCTCGTCTTTGCCGGCCGGCGTGACGAACGATCATGCCATCAGCGTTGCTGCGCCGGCGATGGAGCCGCAGAAGGTCGCTTACATGCAGTCATTCGGCGACACCTTGCCGCCCATCGGCTACGTGACCTTTTGCCGGGAACATCGGGGCGAATGCCAGCCGGAGAAGAAATTCGCCGACCGCATTCAGATGACGGACGCGAAATTCCGCGAGCTCGACCAGGTCAATACGTCGGTCAACACCTCGATCCAGCCGGTGACGGACCTCGAGCTCTACGGCAAGGTCGAGTATTGGACCTACCCGACCAACAAGAAGGGCGATTGCGAGGACTATGTCCTGCTCAAGCGCCGCATCCTGATGGAGCGCGGCTGGCCCGAGAGCACGCTTCTGATCACCGTCGTGCGCGACGAGAACAACGAAGGTCACGCGGTCTTGACCGTGCGCTCCGACAAGGGCGACTTCGTTCTCGACAACAAGCGTCGCGACATCGTGCGCTTCGGCGACACGCCCTACACCTACATCAAGCGGCAGTCGGACCGTAATCCGCTCGTGTGGATCTCGCTTCTGCCGCCCGACAGCGCGCCGCAGACCGCGGTGTCAGCATCCAACAGTCATTAGGAGTTTTCGACCTCACGTCCCCCGGCGGGGACACGACATAAGGCCCGGTTAGCATCCCCCACCCATCCCCGACCCAACCGGGTCTTTCCTTGAGCCGGTCTCGCAAGAGGCCGGCTCCTTTTTTTCGGGAGAGCCGTTAGCCTAGAGTACCGAGCAGATCGAGCAACAGCGCGCCGCAAAACAGGCTCCACACCGCTGCGATCACGGCCGAGACGCCGAACCAGATCTTGGGACGCTCGCGCAGCTTCTGCCCCCGCCAGGCGTTGCGCATCAGGATGGCAGGTCCGGCCACCACGCGCAGCAGCACACCGGCCAGCGAATCCAGAATCGACTTCGGCTCGATGGTGAAACGCATCGGCTCGCCCGAGAGCAGCTGGACGAAGCTCGCCAGAACGCCGGCGGCGACGAAGCCGACTGCCGTCACATAGAGATAAATTGCGAGATATTGCATCGGGCACCCCTTGCCGCTGTGCTCGTAACCCGAGTGAGCACAGTAGCCGGGAGCCCCCGCGCTTGGCGCGGATTCTTAAGGAGTAGTTAATTTCCGTGCCGCGTTAGCACGGCCGGCGGCTATTCCTTGAGGTCGTAATCGAGGATCGCCATCTGGAACTGATAGGCGGTCTCGCCCTCGTCGTCGTCGCGGTAGATGACGCCGATGAACTCATCGCCGACAAACACCTCGGCTAAGTCCTCCTTGCGCGGCCGCTGCTTCACCTCGATCACAGGGAGGCGGAACACCTTCTTGAGGTAGCGCTCGAGCTTGACGATCTCGTCCCGTGTCACTGTTCCTCCAATCGGACTGCGCTGGAGCGGCCTACTGGCAGCCGCAGTCCTCGTCGTCAATCATCTGGTCCATGGCCAGCGCCGGCTCCTCGCAGCCGGAAGAGCCGATCTCCCGCGCCGGCACCCCGGCGACGGTGCGCCGCGACGGCACGTCGTTCAGCACCACGCTTCCCGCCGCAACGCGCGCACAATCGCCGATGGTGATATTGCCGAGGATCTTGGCGCCAGCTCCCATCATCACGCCGCGCCCGATCTTCGGGTGCCGGTTGCCCCGCTCGTTGCCGGTGCCGCCGAGCGTCACGCCGTGCAGCATCGAGCAATTGTCGCCGATGACCGCAGTCTCGCCGACGACGATGCCGGTCGCATGGTCGAACATGATGCCCTTGCCGATCACCGCCGCGGGATGGATGTCGACTTGCAGGAAGCGCGAGGTAAGGCTTTGCAGATAAAGGGCAAAGTCCTTGCGCCCGGCCTTCCACAGCGCATGCGCGATGCGGTAGGTCTCAAGCGCATGGAAGCCTTTGTAATAGAGCAGCGGCTCGATCAGGCGGCTGCAGGCGGGGTCACGCTTGGCGACCGCCATCAGGTCGGCGCGGAATGCATCGCCGAGCGCGGGCTCGCTTTCGAGCACCTCGTGAAACATCTTGTGCAACAGGCCCGAGTCGAGCGCGGCATGCTGGAGGCGGCGCGCGAGACGATGGCAGACCGCGTCCTCGAGGCGCTTATGGTCCAATACGGTCGCGTAGATGAAGCCGCCAAGCGCGGGCTCCGCCGCGCTGATCTCCTCGGCCTCGCGCCTGACCTGGCTCCAGACCGGATCGTAGCTTTTGATCTCGCGCTCTGCGGTAGCGAATGGCTTTTGCATCGCATCCTCACTGACTTCCCCGCTCACGGGAACTTTCAGGTTCACTAGCACGGCCTTAAGGCCGCTGGGTTAAAAAGTCGAGCACGCCCTGCTTGAACGCGGCATCTCCCACCGCCCGCATATGCTCGCGACCCTTGATGTCCAGAAATTGGGCATGGGGGATCAGGGATGCAAGCGCGCCGCCGGAGCCCGCGATCACGTCGTTGCTGCCGACGGCGACCAGCGTCGGCACGGCGATGGTGGCAAGCTGCTCGGAGGCTATCTTCTCGCGCGGCCCCCTGATGCAGGCGGCGAGCGCCTTCAAGTCGCTCCGGGTGGATTCGGCAAACGCCCTGAAGGTGCGGGCCGTGTCGTTGGTCACGTCCTCCATGCGCGGAGCCTCGAGGGCCTTGGCGATTGGGCCGCCGCCGCCGATGCCCCTCACCATGTTGATGCCGAGCCCGCCGATGATCAGGCTCCGCACGCGGTCAGGGTGCGCGAGCGCGAGGAAGGTGGCGATGCGCGCACCCATCGAGTAGCCCAGCACATCGACGCGCGCGATGCCGAGATGATCGAGCAGACGCCGCCCGTCCTCCGCCATCGACGGCGCACCGTAAGCGGCTGGATCGTAAAGCTTGCCGCTCCGGCCATGCCCTCGATTGTCATAAGCGATCACCCGGCGCCCGGCCGCGACGAGCGTGCGCACCCAGCCCGGATCGACCCAATTGGTGATCGAGGTTCGAGGCAAAGCCGTGGATGAGCAGGATGGGCTCGCCCTCCCCCTCGTCGAGATAGGCGATCTCAATGCCGTCGGACGCGAAGCTGTTCATTCCGCTCTACCGCTTTGCCTCAAGGCTGACTATGCTCTGCGCCAATCGCAGGGCTCGGCTACGGCAAGGTCATGGCGCAAACCAAGGTGCCACATCTCGTGAACGACAAGGGCGTCGACCGGATCATGGTCGGCGTCAAGGAGTTCCAATGCATGGGCGCGGCGCCTCCTCACGATCACCCCCACGTCTATCTCGACATGGGGCCTGACGCCCAGATCGTCTGCCCCTATTGCTCGACGCTGTTCGTGCATGACGGCGCGCTCGACGCCGGCGAGAGCGACCCGCCGTCCTGCGTCTACGTCGCGACCTTCCCGCCGGGCGCGCCTGCCGCCTGAGCACCCAAGATGGCGAAAAGCGGCGGCTCCAAGAGCCAGGTCCTGATCGCCGGAGGCGGCATTGGCGGGCTCGCCACCGCTCTTGCGCTCGCACGGCAAGGCATCGCCGCCACGGTGCTCGAGCGCTCCAGCTTCAGCGAAGAGAGCGGCGCCGGCATCCAGCTTGGGCCGAACGCGACCCGGCTGCTTGCCCGTCTTGGCGCGCTTGAGGCGATCGAGCGCGTGGCCTTCAAGCCATCGGCGGTTTGGCTGTTCGACGGGCTCTCCGGCAGGCGTCTCGCCGCGATCCCGCTCGGCGCTCATGCCGAGACGCGCTATCGCGCGCCCTATCTCACGCTCCACCGCGCCGATCTCCACGCCGCTCTGTACGGGGCTTGTAAGGCAACCAACGCCATCACGCTGAAGCCGCGCTTCCAGGTCGTGAAGGTCGAGGAAACCGGGCCAACGGTGCGCGCGATCGCTGCCGACGGGGAAGTGGCCGAGGCGTCGGCCCTGATCGGCGCCGACGGGGTCTGGTCAGAGGTGCGGAAGAGCGTCGCGCCCGGCGCGCGCCTCGTCTTCACCGGCGCCACCGCCTGGCGCACGCTCCTGCCGCGCGCCCGCCTCGGTCATCCCTTCGACGCACCGGTCGTCGGCGTGTGGCTCGGGCCCAAAGCTCACCTCGTCCATTACCCCGTGCGCGGCGGCTCGGACTTGAATGTCGTTGCCATCACCGCAGGCGGCGCCGACGCGCGCGGCTGGAACCGGACGGGCGATGCGGCAGCTTTGCGTTCAGCCTTCACGCGGTGGTGCAAGGACTCGAAATCGCTGGTGGAAGCTGGCGACAGCTGGCGCTGCTGGTCGGTTCATCGGCTCGCCGGCTCGAGCGGTTGGACGAGCGGCAGAATCGCTCTGCTGGGCGATGCCGCTCACCCTATCCTCCCCTATCTCGCGCAAGGCGCAGCCCTGGCCATCGAGGACGCGGTCGTGCTTGCCGAAACGCTTGCCGAATGCGGCGGCGACGCCTCGGTCGCCTTTCCGCTTTACCTGAGCCGACGCGAGCGCCGCGCGGGCGCGCGTCGCCCAAGCGTCAGAGCGCTACGGCAAGCGCTATCAACTTGCGGGCGCGATGCGGCTCGCCCGCAATCTCGTGCTTCGCTCGCAGCCAGGCGGCCGGTTGCTCGGTAAGCTCGATTGGCTCTATGGCGAGCCGGGTCCTAGCGGGCAACGCTACTGAGCCAAAGTCTCAGCCGTCTCGAGATGCTGCTTGATGACGGGCAAAGTCTTGGCGGCAAAGGCCTTCAAGGTCGCGTTGTCGCCCGTCTGCGCATATTTCTCGAACAGCGCCTCGGCCTTCTCGTGAACGCCAACCTGCTGCTTGGCGTAGGTCGTGTCGAAATCGCCCTCATGCGCCGCGTTCAGGTCGTCGATCATACGCTGATGCTTCTCGTCGAGTTTGGCCGGCAGTTTTACGTCTAAGTTGACCGCCTGGATGATGCCCTTGAGCTCGGCGGTAGTCTGCGCATGCGCCTCGACCATGTGCTGCCCGAACTGTTTGATGGCGTCCGACTTGCCCCTTGTCGCCGCGATCTTGCCGGCCTCGACCTCGTACATGTCGCTCATTGCCGCCGTCTGCACGAATTCCGGCGCGCTCGGCGCCCCACAGGCGGCAAGTGCGAGCGGTAGCAGCATGGCCAAGACGGCCAATGGGAAACGTCTCATGGCACGTACTCCGAAATGGGCTGGTGGCGGCCCGGTCGGGCCATGCAAAGAAAAGCCCGGAAACCTTGCCGAAGTTTCCCGGGCTTACACATTCCTCGCCTTCGCTCGAGCTAATGCCCGGTCGGGTCGCCTCTACGGCTCGCCTCGTACAGGAACCACACGCGCCGCTCGGCCTGATCGATCCACACTTCGATGAGGCTCGTGGTCGCCACGTCGTTCTCCTCGTCGCACAGATCGTGCGCCTCGCGCATGCTGGCGATCAGCGCCTGGTTGTCCGACCTGAGCTCCGCCAGCATGTCCAGCGGATCGACATAGTCGGCGTCGTTGTCGGGGATGCGCTGCAGCCGGGCGATATTGCCGATCGAATGGATCGTGGTGCCGCCCACCTTGCGCACGCGTTCGGCGACGTCATCGGTGATGGCGAAGATCTGGTCGGCCTGCTCGTCGAGCAAGAGATGGTAGTCACGGAAATGCGGCCCGCTGACATGCCAATGGAAATTCTTGGTCTTGAGGTAGAGCGCGAACACATCGGCGAGCAGCGCATTGAGGGCGCCGGTAATGTCGCGGCGGGCATTGTCGCCAAGATCGGTCGGCGTCGTTAGCGGCGCCTTGCGGCGCTCTTTGACAGACGTTTCCTTGCTCATGGGAGCTCCTTGCGAAGTTGGGCGGGGATATTCAAGCTCTATATAGGCAGTCCCTTGCAAGACCGCTTACGTAAAGGCGCAAAATTTCAGCTTTATTCCATGCGGCAATCTGCGCCAATTTCTGGCGCAGATTGGGTCGGATCGCTGTCGCTGCCGCGGAAAACCGCTACGTGAAGCCGACCGCGTTCGCTATCCTTGCGCGCGAAGCGGCCAACAAGAGTTGAGGAGTGCGTGATGTTCATTGCCATGAACCGGTTCAAGGTGAAGACGGGGTCCGAGCACGATTTCGAGCAGGTCTGGCTCAAGCGCGACAGCCATCTCGATAAGGTCCCGGGTTTTGTCGAGTTCCATCTGCTGAAGGGCCCCGAGGACGAGGGCTACGTGCTCTACGCCTCGCATACGACTTGGCGCTCAGAGGCCGATTTCCTCGCCTGGACGCAGTCGGATGCCTTCCGCAAGGCCCATGCGAGCGCCGGCGGCAACAAGCCCCTCTATCTCGGCCATCCCGAATTCGAAGGCTTCACCTCGCTGCAAGAGCTCAAGGCCAAAGGCGCCAAGACCATTGCCGCCGAATAGAGCGGGCCGCGCCTTGAGTGCCCAACGCGGCCAAACCAGGTCGTCATGACAAAGTTCGACGAGAAGACCGTGCTCGTATTGCAAGGCGGCGGCGCGCTCGGCGCCTATCAGGCCGGCGCCTACGAAGCGCTGGCGGAGGCCGGAGAGATGCCGCGCTGGATCGCCGGCGTCTCGATCGGCGCAGTCAACGCTGCGATCATCGCCGGCAATCCGCCCGAGCGGCGCATCGAGCGCTTGCGTGCCTTCTGGGACGGCGTGTCGAGCTGGCTGCCGGGGCGGCCGCTCGGCAATGACGACAATTCGCGCCGGCTGTTCAACGAGACGAGCGCCGCGCTGGCGGCGGTGTCCGGCGTGCCGGGCTTCTTCACCCCGCGCATCCCCCCTGCCCTGCTCAGCCCGCAAGGCACGCCCGAAGCGATCAGCGTGTACGACACCGCCCCACTTCGCCAAACGCTGATCGAGCTTGTCGATTTCGACCTGCTCAACGCAGGCGACGTGCGCCTGAGCATCGGCGCGGTGCAGGTGTTGACCGGCAATCTGCAATATTTCGATACGGAGTTGCAGACGATCGGCCCCGACCATGTCATGGCGAGCGGCGCGCTCCCGCCAGGCTTCCCGCCGGTCGAGATCGACGGCGAGCCTTATTGGGACGGCGGGATCGTTTCCAACACGCCGCTCCAGCACGTGCTCGAGCATGGCGGCCCGCGCGAGGACATGTGCATCTTCCAGATCGACCTGTTCAGCGCCAGAGGCGGCATGCCGGAAAACTTGTTCGAGGTGCCGCAGCGCGAGAAGGAGATCCGGTTCTCGAGCCGCACCCGACTCAACACCGACATCTTCTGCGAGCTGCAGGCGATGCGCCGCGCCATCCGCCATCTGCGGGGTAAGCTGCCGCATGAGTTCGACGACAATCCCGATTGGCAACTGCTCGACAGTCTGAGCTGCGACGCGGCCGTCACCATCGTTCAGCTCATCCATCGCCGCGCCGCCTATTGGACCGAGTTCGAACGACTATGAGTTCTCGCGCTATTCGATCGACGAGCATTGGCGGGCTGGACGAGCCGATGTGATGCGGACGCTGAACCATCCGGCGTGGCAGAACCGCAAGCGCCCCGAGGAGGGCGTGCGTGTGTTCGACCTCACCCGCGAGATCGACACCGACCCCAAACAGCGCGCGATGTGAAACGGCGTCAGTTCACCCTGACCACCTGCACCAGATTGTCGGAGAAGGTCGGCGCGTGGCCGAGCCCGCAAAACTCTGCCGATGAGATCGAGTTCACCGACCCGTCGGAGCGGTTCAAGCTCCGCCAATAGCCGAGCGTCGCCACGATCACCCCGTCGCCGACATCGTCGGTGACGCGGGCAAGCCCCTGGAAATCGCCGCGGTCGTTATAGACGCGCACCGGATCGCCCTCGCGGATGCTGCGCTCAGCCGCGTCCTTGGGGCTGATCAGCACGAACTGCTCGCCCTGCCCTTTGATCTTATGCGGCTCGTTGGCGTAGCAGGAATTGAGGAAGCCGTGGCTCTTGGGCGAGATGACGTTGAGCGGGAAGCGCTTGGCGAGGCCGGGATTGCTGGCGGGGCTTTCGCGCGGCGCGACATAGCCCGGCAGCGGATCGACGTCCTCGCCCGACTGCATTTGCTCGTACATCATGCGGAATGGTGGCGCGACGAAGTTCTTAGCGCCGTTCAGCAGGAACTCGACCTTGCCTGACGGCGTGGGGAACTTGCCTTCGGCATGCGGCAGCCGGTCGTCAGGCGTGCCGACGGCGAGATGGAAATAGCCGTGCTCGCGGAAATATTCCATGTCGATGCCGGCCATCTGCGGCGCATCCCATTGCAGATAATGCTCGGCGAGCTCCATATCGCCCATCTTGAATTGCGGATCGTCGAAGCCGAACGCGTTCGCCAGCAGCCGGAAGATCGCGGCGTTGGACTTGGCCTCGCCGCGCGGCTCGATCGCCTTCTCGTTGAGGGTCAGATAGAAATGCCCCCACGAAAACATCATGTCGTCGTGCTCGCCCGCCATCGTCGCGGGGAGGACGATGTCGGCATAGGCCGCCGTGTCGGTGACGAAATGCTCGGCGGTGACGAAGAACAGATCCTCGCGGGAAAGCCCCTGCACGATCTTGTTGGTCTCGGGCGCCTGGCTGACCGGGTTGGTGTTGTAGATGTAGAGCCCCATGATCGGCGGATCGAGCTTCATATCGCCGACCAGCGCGCGGCCGAGCTGGAGATTGTTGACGACGCGCGTGCCCGGACGGATGAAATCGGGCCGCGACACGCGCGGCCAATCGACCGGAAATTCCCACAGCGGCATCTGCAACAGCCCGCCGCCGACATGGCGCCACGAGCCGGTCAGCGCCGGAATCGCGCACACCGCGCGGATGGTCTGGCCGCCGCCGGCATGGCGCTCTAGCGCGACGCCCATGCGAATGACCGAGGGCTGGATGGTGGCGAATTCACGCGCGAACTTGGCGAGGTCTTCGCCTGGAACGCCAGTGATGCGCTCGACATAGTCCGGCGTGAAATCGGCGGCGCGCTGGGCGAGCTCGGGGAAGCCGACGCTGTGCTTGTCGACCCATTCCTGGTCGACATGCCCGCCTCTGATCAGCGCGGCGATGATGCCCATGGCGAGCGCGCCGTCGGTGCCGGGCTTCGGCATGATGTGCCAATCGGCCTGCTTCGCCGTGCGCGAGCGGTAGCTATCGATCACCACGACCTTGGCGCCGCGCTTCTGCGCTTCGAGCACGAACGGCCAGTGATGCAGATTGGTCGAGATCGAGTTGCACGCCCAGATCACGATATAGCGCGAATGGACGAAGCTCTCGGGGTCGACGCCGCCAGTCGGGCCGACGGTCAACAGCCATGCGGTCGACGAGCCCGAGGCGCAGAAGGTCTTCTCGTTCACCGTCGTGCCGAGCTTGTTGAAGAAGGCGTCGCCCGCGGTCAGCCCCTGCACCAAGCCTTCATTGCCGAGATAGGAATAGGGCATGATCGCCTGGCTGCCGTAACGCGCGATGATCTCGCTCCAGCGCTTTACGATCTCGGCGATCGCCTCGTCCCAGGAGATGCGCGCGAACTGGCGCGAGCCCTTCGGTCCGACGCGGCGCAACGGATAGAGCACGCGGTCAGGATTGTAGTGATGGTCGTGATAGTCCTTGAGCTTCACGCAGAGCCCGCCCCGCGTCATCGGGTGGCCCTTGTTGCCCCTGACCTCGACGAGCTTGCCTTCCTCGACCTCGTAGATCATGGCACAAGTGTCCGGACAGTCATGCGGACACCCGCCGAAAAACGTCGTGCGCTTCGGCAGCTCGTTCATTGGATTTCGACCCCTTCGCTCGCGCTTCCTCGCCCTCTTGCCGGGGCTGACCTGGATCAGCCTACGGAGCGGGAGGCGGCTTGTCGATTGGGATTCCGATCCGCCGATTGGAAAGTCGGATGCTCGAGTGGCCTCTTTGCAAATTCGGTTGACACCAACGTCCGCAGCGGAGGACAATTTCCGTGCCGTGGACGAATTTCGCGCTTTCGAGGAGCTATTCCATGCCCCCCTTGACGCTGAAGATTCTGGCGAGCCTCCTGCAGATTCACGGTCCCGACGCGACGCTTGCAAGCGACCATAAAGGCCTCGAAGCCCTCCTCACCGACGTCACCGCGAGTTTGGCGGATAATACCGGCGCCGCGTTGCCGACGCCGGAGCAGCGTTTTGCCGAAAGGCCGTACCAAAAGGTCTACTTGAAAGACGACTATTATTACGGCAAGGGCAACTACGCCAAATATATCAAGGGCAAATACGCCAAGGCGGTTTAAGCGGTGAGCGCCGTGTCTGCGGCGGAACAAGGCAGTCCCGCGGCCTCGGCAGATGGGTTTCGCGATCCGATCTCCAATCTGCTGGTGAAGGTCGCCGCCCGCTGCAATATCGACTGTTCCTATTGCTACTGGTTTCGCGACCCATCCGTATACGCACGGCCGAAGCTCATGAGCCGGACCGTGCTCACCCAGATGCTGGCCCGCGTCGAGGAGCACGTCGTCGCGCACGAGCTCCCGGTGTTTCCCCTTCTGCTGCATGGCGGCGAACCGATGCTGTGGGGCATGGAGAATTACGATCTGCTGGGCATGGAATGCCGCGCCATCGCCGAGCGCACCGGTTGCGTCGTCTCGCTCACGCTCACCACCAATGGCGTTCTCATCGACGATGCCTGGATCGACTGCTTCGAGCGGAACGAGATCGGCCTGACGATCAGCATCGACGGCCCGGCGGAGATCCACGACATCCATCGCAGGACATTTCAAGGCGCGCCTACTCACGCAGCCGTGGAGCACGCCATTCGGCTGTTGCAGGCCCGCGGCATCTCCTTCGGCACGCTCGCCGTCTGCAACCCAGCCTATCCGGCCGAGACCTTCTTCGATTATTTCCGCGCGCTTGGCCTGGAGAGCTTCGACATCATCTTTCCCGACGCCGTGCATGGCGACGATCCACCCAGCATCGCCGCGTTTTATTCCAGCCTGTTCGATCTCTGGCTTGATGCCAACCGCGACCGGCGCGCGGTGAGGATCCGCACCGTCGAAAGCATGGTGTCAGGTCTGCTCGCCGGTCCTTCCTCCTGTGAGGTGGTTGGCTACGGACCAATCGAGGTCTGCACCATCATGACCGATGGCAGCATGGAGCCGCTCGATGTGCTGCGTATTGCGGGCGAAGACTCGACGCGAACCACATTCAACCTGTTCGACAACGCCATCGAGGAGATCAAAAGCGAGCCGCGCTGGATGGCGGCGCGAGCTTCCTCGCTTCAGCTGTGCGAGAAATGCCAGCGGTGCCAATTCAAGTTCGCGTGCGGCGGGAGTTATCTTCCACACCGGTTCTCCAAGGCGAACGGCTACGACAATCCGTCCGTCTATTGCGAGGATCTCTACAGCACGTTCAGCTACATCCAGTCGAAACTCGCGCGCGAGGTCTACGTGGCGACACCAGCGGGCGACAAGATCGAGATCGGACAAGCGCTGTCCACTACCGCCAGCTGAGGCACAGACTATTGGCGTTCAGACGAGCAGCAGGGTGGCAATGAAGAAAGCAGCCGTGCCCATCAGATAGACGGCGATCTCGGGTCCGCTGAGCTTCGAGCGGCGCCAAAGACAGATCGAAGCGGCGATAAGGAAGATCACGCCGGAGAGGACAAGGGCTGCGGCGCGATAGGCTTCGCCGACCGTTGCCGCGCCGCTCGCCCCATAGGCCCAATCGAGCTTGGTGATTACAGGCAGCAACGTCCAGTCAACCGCCATCGTCAGGCCGAGCCAATACACCGAGGCTTCCAATCCGGCGATCTGCTCGCGGCGAATGAAGAGCAGCGGCGCTGCGCTGATGACCGCGATTGCCAAGACCACCGCATCGCAATTGACGCTGCCGCGCTGACCGAGCGCGGTGACGGCGGAAAGGACGATGATCGCCATCGAGCTGATGCCGGCATACCAGTAGAGCGCGAGCTCGGCCCCGCCGAGCAAATCGCGGCGGGCATAGAGCGCGACGCCCGCAGCAGTCAGCCCCGCGATGCCGTAAAGGGCCGACCAGACACCCCAAGCAAAGCGCATCGAGAACAAATTGCCGGGCAGCAGCCAGCCCAACAGGAAGATGCCGGCCACGCCGAGCGGGATAAACCACGCGATCTCCGACGGCAGCCCGGCGATCCAGGCCACGATGCCGTCCTGCGATGACGCACGCGTCACAGTCGCATTTGCGGTTACGGTCGTCGGCGCCGGCTGCACGCGATCCGTCTTGTCCTTCTTGCGCGCCTTCGCCTCGCGACGCGTCGTCGCTTCTTCGAGGCGCCGTGCCGCGTCGGCCGCGGCGAGTTCCTTTGCTCTTAGCTTTTCCTCCTGCTCGCGCTTGGCGGCCGCCTCGCCGAGAACCTCCTCAAGCGATTGAATCAAGCCGGCGACGTCGGTGCGGAAGCGCTCATGCGACAGCTTGACGGCGTTGCACCTGGCGAAGGGACGGAGCGACTCCGGGAGGTCGGTCAATCGCGGCATCTTGGCGTCGTTGACCAGCACTGGGATGACGCGCTTTTTCTTCGCCAGCGCCGATTCGATCTCCAGGCGCACGAAATCCTGCGGGTCGTCGAGCCGGCGCATTCCGCTTTCGTCCACTGCCGTCAACCAGCCGCGGCCGATGACCGAGATCAGCACGTCGCATCTCGCCACTTGCTGGTTCATCACCTCGACGAAGTCGAGCCCCGGAGCGATATCGTCGATATCCATGAACAGCTGGTCGCCCTTGAAGACTTGCTCGAGCCGGCCGAACAGCGCCTGAGCGAAGCCCGGATCGTCGCCCCGTCGGTAATTGATGAAGATGTTTCCGCCCATCGCACCCTGCCCAAGCGTTGCCGACGATCGAGCGGCGGTTAATCTAGCAAACAGCGTCCGCTGTCGTCACGGGGTGCGCTGCGGGAGGAAACAAGTCATGGTTGTTTCACCTCGATGCGGATATAGTGCGCGCAGCCAGAGCAGCTCACGGGTTCGTTATGGACCGGTTGTCGTCACGCTTGCGTGCCGGACTTTTGCTGCTCCTCGCGGCCTCGCTCGCGCCTTCCGCACCTGCATACGCCGAAGACCCGCTCCAGCCGGGCGAGGCGTTCGTCACCCGTTTTTCAGGCACAACCGACCAGGGTGGCCAGCCCGTCATCGATCTCCAGGGCACCGTCGGCAGCATCGTCGACTTGCGCCGCCCCGGCGTACCGCCAGAGGGCGCAAGGTGGCTGAACGCGCCACAGCGCTCTGCCGTCACCGCGGGCGAGGTCGGCCAGGTGTTCGGTGTGGCGCTCGACAACGCCTCGCCGCCCAACGTCTATGTCACCGCCACCTCGGCCTTCGGCCTGCATCGCGCTCCCGGCAATGCCGATTGGATGGCCGGAATGTGGGGCCCTGGCGGCGGGCCCGGCACGGTGTGGAAGCTCGACGGCTCGCACGCCAACAAGCCGGCGATTTTTGCCGACGTGAAGCTTGCCGGACGCGCCAATTCGGGCGCTGCGCTCGGCAACATCGCTTTCGACCCATGGAACAAGCAGTTCTACGTGTCGGATCTCGAGACCGGCATGATCCACCGGCTGAAGGCCTCTGACGGCAGCGATCTCGGTCATTACGATCACGGCGTGGCCGGCCGCGCGAGCTTCGTCGATGCTGCCACCGGTGCCGCGGCTAGGCTTCCTGCCATCGCCTTCGATCCCGCGACAGCCGCGCACATCGCCGATTGCCCGAGCGGCGACTTCGCGCGCGCGCCGTCCTGCTGGAACTTCGCCGACTTCCGCCGCCGCGTGTGGGGCGTCGGCGTCCGGCGCGATCCTGCGAGCAACGAGGTACGGCTGTTTTATTCGGTCTGGAGCAGCCAGGGCTTCGGCAATCCGGACTACGCCGCCGCAGGCGACGACCAGCGCAACTCGGTCTGGTCGGTGCGCATCGGCCAGGACGGCGCGTTCGATACAACCAGCGTGCGCCGCGAGTTCTTCCTGCCCGATTTCTTCCGCTCGCCGGAGGCGATCGCCCGCGCCGGCAAGAGCAACCCCGTCACCGACATCGCCTTCCCGGCGATCGGCAAGCAGCCGGTCATGGTGCTCGCCGAGCGCGGCGGCGTGCGCAATCTCGGGCTTGGCGCCGAAAACGCCTTCGCCACGCCGCACGAGGCGCGCGTGCTGCGCTTCGAGCTGAGCGACAAGGGCGTGTGGGAGCCGGTCGGCCGCTACGATATCGGCTTCTACGACCGCAAGGACGAAGGCCCGCCTTATATCCGCGCCGATTCTTCGGGCGGGGCCGCATTCGGCCTAGGCTATGGCGCGGGCTGGGTCGCCGATCCGGCGGCGCCCGACGCATTCCTGTGGGCGACCGGCGACGCATTGTGTTGGCCCAAAGGCGCCTGCCTCGACCCCGCCGCCAAGACCCACTCCGATGTCACCGAGGTGCACGGGGTGACAGGCCGCGAGGCGAGCACCTACGATGAGATCGTACCCGATTCCGCGTTTCAGCCTTATCCCGCGCCGGGGCCTGCCTACCCCGCTTCCGGGCCCGACCGCTCCTACCTGATCGACATCGACGCGGCCGAAGGGTCGCCGCCGCCGAACGACGCGACCCGGATCGGCGACATCGCCATCTACGAGCCCGGCGCCAAGAAGCCCGACCTCAAGATCAGCAAGAAGGCGCTCTCGGACCGCTGTCCTGCCGGTAGCCAATGCCCATTCCAGATCCGGATCGAAAATGTCGGCGGAGTTACCTATCAAGGCGGGGTTTCATTTCGAGATGTAGCAGAGGGCAACGCGGCGCTGGTCGGGGCGACCCCCGCCGACTGGACGTGCAAGACCCTATTTGCGGGCACGCTCGAATGTAGTCACGCCGAGATCAGCCTCGCCCCAGGCGACAACATCGCGCTCGCGCTAACGATCGAGGTGCCGGGCTGGTGGTCCAAGCCCGTCTACAGCAATTGCGCCGAGCTGACCGTGCCCGGCTTCGACAAGGACGCCAAGGCCTATAACAATAAGGCGTGCGACTATGTGCCGACGGTCGAGCCGGTGGCGCCTTACGGCCCCGACTTGCAGGTGCAGAAATTCTGGGTCGACCCGCAATGCGACTGGCTGAGCGACTGCTATTTCGTAGTCCGCGTCACCAATGTCGGTCCTGCCGTCTATACCGGTCCGCTTCACGTGCACGATCGCGTCGATCAGCCGGGCGCTATCTTCAACGACTGGTCGCCGCAGCCGGACTGGACCTGCACGCCGGTCGGCGTCGCCGGCGAATTCGACTGCACCCACGCCGCGGTGACACTGACGCCCGGCGACTATCTCGAGATCTTCCTGGTGATCCACGCGCCGCCGATCGCGGCCTATCACACCCACGTTCGGAACTGCGCGACGCTCGACTGGGACGGCTCCCCGCGCGACTACGACCCCGGTAACGAATATGACTGCGCCACGGTCTCGCGCTTCCCCCCGGGCTTCCCCGGCGCAGTTCCGTATCTGGAGATCAGCAAGAAAGCATCGCCGACATGCGTGAGGGCCGGCCCCGGAGCTGACTGGAATTGCGTGTTCCTCATCACCATCACCAATAGCGGCGGGGCGAGCTATTTCGATCCGATCGAGGTGAACGATCTCGCGAGCAATGTTCCGGCGACGCTCGCCGCCTATGGCGCCACTCCGCCCTGGACCTGCGTCGACGGCGGCGGCGGCAACGTCACCTGCGACTACCCAGCGATACCTGGCGGGCTGCCCCCCGGCGCCACCGTTCAGCTCTTGCTGCAGTTCACCGTAGCCGGCGCGGTCGTCGTGCCCAACTATCTGAAAAATTGCGGCATGATCTGGTGGGATAGCGACGGTGACGGGGTCGCCGAGGAGCACTATAGCTGCGCCGTCACCCTCATCTGCGACGCTGGCTCTGCCAATTGCCCGCGCGACCTCGCGCTCCTGAAACTCGTGTCGTCAGACCCATGCTTCGCCGGCGGCACCTGCGACTTCTTCGTCGAGATTCAGAATATCAGCGACGTGCCCTTCGCCGGGCCCATGGTCGTCAGCGACATCCCAGATCTCGGCCTCGGTGCGCCGACCGTCGCGCCACCGGGATGGGCCTGCGCACCGGCCGGTGGTGGCTACACTTGCACCAACCCGATCGGCATCGCCGCTGGCGGAGCGGCTTTCTTCTCGCTGTCGTTCCCGGTGCCGGCGGGCTACGCGCTGCCGACCGTCAAGAACTGCGCGCAGATCGAGGTCGGTCCACCCGACAACACCATCGCCGTCAACGACAAGGACTGCGCGACGGGCTCGGTGCCGTTCCCCGACCTCGCGCCGTTCGGGGGCACCGAATGCAGGCGCGGCGAGGCTTGCGAGCTCCATGTCCGAATCGACAACAAGGGCAAGCTGCCGTTCATCGGCAGCGCCGGTCTGCATGGCGCGCTCACGCCTGCGGTGAAGATCACGAGCGTCAAGAGCGGCACTGCGGGGATGAGCTGCTCTGTCAGCGGCAACGGCGCCTATGACTGCAAGGGCGCCGGCCTCGACATTCCGCCGGGCGGGGCGGCGACGATCGATCTCAACATCGACATTCCCGCCAACTTCCCCTCCGACGCCATCACCCATGTGAAGACGATGGTCTGGCCTGACCGCGCGGTCGAGGACAAGAATCCGAAGAACGACCAGCACACCAGCACCATCACCATACTCGGGCCGAAAGCGGCGACCCCGCCCGCATGCAAAGGCGGCAGCGTGAAAGGCGACAAGTGTACCTGCCATTCGGGCTATGAGCCGAAGCAGACCGGCGCCAACGCGTATGAATGCGTGAAGTCCCCGCCTGAGATCGTTTGCGACGGTGGCAGCGTGAAGAACAACGCGTGCGCCTGCCCCAACGGCTATGACGTCAAGCAGACCGGAGCGAATGCCTATACCTGCGTGCAGTCCCCGCCCGAGATCGTTTGCGATGGCGGCAAGGTGAAGAACCACGAGTGCGTCTGCCCCAACGGCTATGACGTCAAGCACACCGGAGCGAATGCCTATGCCTGCGTGAAGAGCCCGCCCGAGATCGTTTGCGATGGCGGCACCGTGCAGAACGGCACTTGCGTTTGTCCCGCGGACACCAAGCAGGTGAAGGCCGGCGCCAATAAATATCGCTGCGTGCACTTGCCCCCCGAGATCACCTGCACCGGCGGGACCGTGCAGAACAATCAATGCGTCTGCCCTGCCGGCTCGAAGCCGAAGCAGACCGGAAACAACGCCTATGCCTGCGTGTCGACGCTCACCTGTCGTGGCGGCACGGTGCAGGACAATGAATGCGTCTGCTCAACGGGCTCATCGCCGAAGCAGACCGGAAACAACGCCTATAGCTGCGTGCCGAACCTGACTTGCAAGGGCGGGACCGTGCAGAACAATCAATGTGTCTGCCCGGCCGGCTCGAAGCCGAAGCAGACCGGAAACAACGCCTATAGCTGCGTGTCGACGCTCACCTGCCGTGACGGCACGGTGCGGGACAACGAATGCATCTGCCCGAAAGGCTCGGCGCCCAAGCAGACGGGAGATAACGTCTTTGCCTGCGTGGCTACGCTGATATGCGTCGGCGGCACGGTGCAGGACAACGAATGCTCCTGCCCATCAGGCACGCACGCCGAGAAGAGCGGCGCCAATGCCTATCGTTGCCTGGCGAACCTGACCTGCCGGGGTGGCACGGTGCGAGACAACGAATGCGTCTGCCCCTCAGGCTCGAGCCCGAAGCAGATCGGCAACAATGTCTTCGGCTGCGTGCCGAACATCACCTGCACAGGTGGCAAGGTGCAGGACGGGCGATGTGTTTGCCCCAAGGGCACGACAACGAATTCAACCGGCAACAATGCCTTTGCCTGCATTGCCTCACCGAAGACCGGGCCGCCGGTCGACAACGTCCCGCCGCAAAACGCTGCGCCGCCAAACCCTGTCACCCAAGGCGGCGGGCTGATGCTCCGGCGCTAGCGGGCCTCAGCGCGCTTCGCGATTGTAATCGTAGAGCACCCGCCCATAAGGCAGCGTCAGATCGGCCACGAAATGGTGGGCGACGATGATTTTCTTGACCGGAAGATCGGCGACCGGCGCATTGACATGCGGCACGAGGTGCAGCCGCCCTGGCCCGATCCACGATCCCTTCACCGCGATGTCGGTGAGATTATAGGCGACCAGCTGGCAGATTTCGGGCGAGCCGTCGACACCCGGGATCAGCTTCAGATTGACCTGGGTCTTTGACAGCGTGGCGCGCGTCCGCTCGCCGTTCCCCGCCATCGCCTCATGCTTGTAGCCCATCGTGCCCATGGCCACGAGCTGGCCGCCATATTCGAGCGTGCCGGTCAGAGTGTCCTTGACGATCTCGAGCTTGGGGTGGGCGTATTTCTTGGGGAAGCCCCAGATCTCGCGCCCGGCGACGATCGGCGGATCGTCGTCGAGATACATCTGCGACACGAAGCCGACCTCCTCGTCGCCGAACCGGCACGGGATCACGATTCCCGATTCGGTGTAGCTGCCGAAGCCCGAGCTGTCGGGCATCTTGATCCATTCGTAGTGGACGAGCGATTGCTCGATCGGCTCGAGCGGCTCTGGCAGTTGCGCGCGGATGGCCTGGGCATCGGTCTCGTAGGTGATGATCATGTATTCGCGGTTGACGAAGCGATAGGGCCCCGCCGGGTAGCTCGGCCCGGCCGCCGGCATCGACGGCAGCTTCAGCACGTCCTCTTTGCGCATGGGAAACTCCTAGAGCATGATCCGGACTACTCGGAACCGGTTTCCGGCAAGATCGCGCAACAACGTAAACCAGAGCGAAACGCTGCAAGCTCTCTAATGCGCCGTCCAGCCGCCGTCGATCGGCAGCATCGCGCCGGTGATCGATTGGGCCTCGTCGCTGCAGAGATAGCCGACCAAACTCGCGATCTCCGAGACCTCGACAAAACGCTTGGTAGGCTGGGCGGCGAGCAGCACGTCGCGAACCACTTCCGCTTCGGAGATGCCGCGGGCCTTGGCCTGCTCGGGGATCTGATGCTCGACCAGCGGGGTCAAGACATAGCCGGGGCAGACGGCGTTTACGGTGATGCCGTTGGTGGCGACTTCGAGCGCGACCGTCTTGGTCAAGCCGGCGAGACCATGCTTGGCGGCGACATAGGCCGACTTGAACGGCGAGGCGACCAGAGCGTGGGCCGAGGCGATATTGATGATGCGTCCCCAATTCTGACGCTTCATGCCCGGCACGGCAAGGCGGGTGGCGTGGAACGAAGCCGACAGCGTGATGGCGATGATCGCGTCCCACTTGTCGGTCGGAAAGTCCTCGATCGGATCGACATGCTGGATGCCGGCATTGTTGACCAGGATCGAGACGGTGCCGAGCTCTTTCTCGGCGAGCGTCATCATGCCGGCGATCTCGTCCGGCTTGCTCATATCGGCGCCGCTATAGACGACCTTGACGTCGGCGTCCTTGGCGAGCCCTGCCCGCGTCTCCTCGATCGCGGCGGCATCGCCGAAGCCGTTCAGCAGGATATTGACGCCCGAGCCCGCGAGGCGCCGCGCGATGCCGAGCCCGATGCCGCTGGTCGATCCGGTGACGACGGCGGTTTTACCCGTGAGCATGGGGAGTCTCCTAGCCGATCATGCGCAGGTGGGGAGGGACCACTCACCTATTGCCCAGTCTAGCCCACTGGGCAGGACGGGCCGAAATCGATCAAGGGGTGAGGAGGTCGCAGCCTTGCGATCGAGGACGCGCATCGAGAGCACGATCAATCCACGAGCCGCACAAGACGGACTAGGCGGCTTCAACCTTACGGAACGCGGCTACGAGCGCGTCGGCCTGCTCAAGGACATCAGCCTTGCACAGCCAACGTGTGGCCAACCTCAGATACTGAGCGGCGAGCAGCGAAGTCGGCGCGATCTTCGCCAGCCGCCGGCAGTTGTCGGCGTGGCGCCGGCACTCTCTGGAGTCGTTAGGGGGCATACGGATACAACGCGGGGACAGCCCGTTCGGTTCCCGCAAAGAGAAGGGCCCACGCGCGACACTGGGCCTTCTCCCGGTTTCTCTGCGGGGGGAATGATCGCAGGGAACCTGTGACGGGTATTGGAGGGACTCATCCCGCCACTGACCCCTAGGTAGGGCCTCACGGCGCATCTTCAACCCCGCAGGACGAAGCCCATTGCTGCTTGCTCGGAAAGGTTGGTGCGGACGCCGGGAGTCGAACCCGGACGGGGTTTCCCCCTCAGGATTTTAAGTCCTGTGTGTCTACCAGTTCCACCACGTCCGCTTGGGCACCGAGCCTACCCGAGGACGTGTAGAATCCTCTTAAGCCGGCAACAGCGCCTTTTCGTCTTCGTCGGCGGCCTCGTCCTTTTTGGCTGCCTCGCCATCCTTTGCCGCCTCGGGGGCCAAGGACGCAACCCTTTCGGTGAGCAGAAGGGGCGTTTCCGGCGCGCTTTCGGCCGCCCTCTCCGGCGCCTCCGGCTCGACCACGGGAACCTCGGTCACGACGGTCAGCGCCGCTTCGGCCTCTCCTGTTGGGTCGACCGCTTTTACCGCGTCAGGTCCGCCTTCGAGGCTCGCTCTGAGCAGCAGGAACAGCGCCAGCGCGTTCAACATATGCCAGGCGAAATGCGTGCCGATCTTACGGCCCTCGAGCACGATCCTGTCGCAGAGCGCCATGTCGAGCGTCCTCAGCGTGACCGATACGGCAAGGATTGACGCGGCCCATAACAGGTAGGGCGCGGCGCGATGACGCCTCTCGTCGAGCAGCAGCCCGACCGCGATCAGCGCGCCGAGCGCCGGCAGATAGAACAGGCTGCCGTTCAGGCAGGGCTTCACCGCTTGCACATCGGCGCCGGGAATGCCGATACCGCTGTCCCAGCATTTGACCTGCGTAGTGGCCGCCATCAGCGCGGTGAAGCCGATCACCAGCAGCATGGTCCAGCCGACCGGCACGCCGAGGAAGCGGTTCAGCGCGAAGCCGAGATAGACCAGCATGAACACGAAGATCGGCAGCACATCGGCAAGCTCGGTCGCGCTCGTCGCATAGAGATGGAAGGCGAGGCTGCCGAGGCCAATCAGGAACACGAGCGAGATCAGCAGATAATGATCGGCGCTACGCTGCTCGCGCGGACGAAGCAGCAGGAGAGCGAGGCCGCCCAGCGCCGCGAGCAGGAAGGCGCCGTTGCTTGCGGCGTTAATCGGCTCGGCAAGGAGCGCCTCGCTCGTGCCGCGCTCGCAATAGAGGAAGACGTGCTCGCCCAATGTCTCGCCCAATGCCATGGCCTCTGCCCTCTTGAGTCCGGTCTAAGGAAGAGCCCTCCCCGCATCGGCGATCTCTCGCCGGCATGGACGTCCTTCCGCGCTGTCCCCATCCCCTCTCGGCAGGAATCATGCTTAACGCGGAACAAGGTCATGAGTTGGGCGCGCGGCAAGATAATCGTGGCCGCCTACCTCTGCGCGGCAAGGCGGCAGGGCCGGCGATCGAGCCCGAGCGAGCGTTGGCTTACGGCTAGCCCCTATTATTGGGGCTTGGCGCCCTCGCCCTCGGCGGGAGGCGCTCCTTCGTCCGGCGCGGTGCCATCGTCGGGGACGGTGTCCTCCTCCATCGGTGGCTCCTCCTCGTCGTCGGCGGCGGGAAGGCCGAGGCTCGTGCGGCAGGCGTCCTCATAGCCTTCATTGGCGTTCATGAGGTCGTCGAGCGTCGGGTAGCCTTCAGCGTCGGCGTCGCTGATCGCGTCCTTGTGCATCTTGGTCAGCATCTCGACGTCTTTTTGCGAGGCCTTGTTCTCTTCGAGCTTGCCGGCGACGCATTCGCAAAACGCCTTGGGCGTGACCTTGCCCTCATCGAAGCCAGGCTCGTCGGTGACGTTCTGGTCGGCGGCGCAGGCGGCGACCAAGGCGGTGGTGTTGAGCTTGCCGGCCGCGGCTGCCGCGGGCGTTGCGCCAGACAGCAGAAGGGCGGAGACGCCGAGCGCTGCGGCGCATGTGAGCCGATGATGCATGAACGTCCCTCCCACCGCGTCTTCGATGTTGCGACTTCGATGTTGCGACTTGGCATCAGCGGTTTGCGCCAAGCCCAAGAAATGACTCTAACATTTGGGCGACAGTTGGAGCAGCTGTCTTAACGCTCCGACGCTAGGGAGCCATAGGAGCGCCAGGAAGGCAATGCGACCTGAAGGAGCGCTTTGCTTGAGACAGATTATATCGGCTTTTCAATGACTTATCAGACGGCTCGGTCAGACTTTGGCCTTGGGAAGGTCGAGCTTGATGTGCAGCTCTTTCAATTGCTTGGGCATCACCTCGGACGGCGCGCCCATGAGCAAGTCCTCGGCCTGCTGGTTCATCGGGAACATCACCACCTGACGGAGATTGTCCTCGCCGCAAAGCAGCATGACGATGCGGTCGATCCCGGGCGCGATGCCGCCATGGGGCGGCGCGCCGTATTGCAAAGCGCGCAGCATGCCGCCGAAGCGCGTCTCCAGCTCTTCCTTGGGGTAGCCGGCGATGGCGAACGCCTTCTCCATGATCTCCGGCTTGTGGTTCCTGATCGCGCCCGAGGACAGCTCGATGCCGTTGCACACCACGTCATATTGATAGGCGAGGATTTCGAGCGGGTCCTTGGTCTCGAGCGCTTCGAGCCCGCCTTGCGGCATCGAGAAGGGATTGTGCGAGAAGTCGATCCGCCCCTCCTCCTCGTTCCACTCATACATCGGGAAATCGACGATCCAGCAGAAGGCGAACTGGTCTTTGGCGGTGAGCCCAAGCTCGTTGCCGATCCTGACCCGCGCCTGACCGGCAAACGCCGCCATCTCGGCCGGCAGGCCCGCGGCGAAGAACACCGCATCGCCGTCGCCGAGATCGAGCTGGCTGCGGATCGCCTCGGTGCGCTCGGTCCCGACATTCTTGGCGATGGGCCCGGCACCCTCGCCGTCGCGGAAGAAGATATAACCGAGCCCCTTCTGCCCTTCGCCTTGCGCCCACGAATTCATGCGGTCGCAGAAGGCACGCGAGCCGCCGCCCTTGGCCGGGATCGCCCAGATCCGGCAGTTCTGATCCATCTCCAGCATGCCGGCGAATACCTTGAAGCCCGAGCCCCGGAAATGCTCGGTCACGTCTTCCATCTCGATCGGGTTGCGCAGGTCTGGCTTGTCGGTGCCGTATTTCCGCATCGACTCGACATAGGGAATGCGCGGAAATTTCTGCGTGACCGGCTTGCCTTGGCCGAACTCCTCGAACAGGCCGCGCAGGATCGGCTCGACCGTGTTGAACACGTCCTCTTGGGTGACGAAGCTCATCTCGAGGTCGAGCTGGTAGAACTCTCCGGGCGAGCGGTCGGCGCGCGCGTCCTCGTCGCGGAAGCAGGGCGCGATCTGGAAATAGCGGTCGAAGCCCGCGATCATGATCAGCTGCTTGAATTGCTGCGGCGCCTGCGGCAGCGCGTAGAACTTGCCGGGATGGACCCGGCTCGGCACCAGATAATCGCGCGCGCCCTCCGGGCTGGAGGCGGTCAGGATCGGCGTCTGGAACTCGAAGAAGCCGGCGTCCCGCATCCGCTTCCGCAGCGACCAGATGATGTCCTGGCGCTTCATGATATTGGCGTGCAGGCTCTCGCGCCTGAGATCGAGAAAGCGATATTTGAGCCGCGTCTCCTCCGGGTAGTCGGGCTCGCCGAACACCGGCAGCGGCAGCTCCTTGGCCTCCGACAGCACCTCGATCGCGTTCGCCTTGATCTCGACCTCGCCGGTCGGGAGGTTGGCGTTCAGCGTCTCTGCCGGGCGCGCCACCACCTCGCCGTCGACGCGCACCACCCATTCCGGCTTCAGCGTTTCTGCCAGAGCGAAGGCCGGCGATTTCGGGTCGGCCACCACCTGGGTGATGCCGTAATGGTCGCGGAGGTCGACGAACAGGAGCCCGCCATGATCGCGCAGGCGATGCACCCAGCCGGACAGGCGTACGGACTGGCCGACGTCTGAACGGCGAAGCTCGCCGCAAGTGTGGGTGCGATAGTCGTGCATGGAAAATCCGTGAAGGCCCGGGGCGACCGGTAAAGCACATGGCGGGCCTGGGGTGTCAAGCCGACCCATGTAAAACGGGCTGAGGCGGCCGAGGCGCCTAGTCGTCTTGGCCTGGTCGCTCTTGACCTAGTCGCTCTTGACCTGGTCGCTCGTGGCCTAGTCGCCCTTGGCCTTGGCGTTCGGAGCGTTGACCTTAGCTGCCGCACCGCCCGAGTTGAACTGCGTGCTTGTTTTCGGGCAGGCGGCTCGGTCCTCGCATTTCTCGCGCGCCAGGCAATTGGCCCGCTCGGTGGGCGTATCGTTGCCCATGCAGTGCTTCTGGCAGGTCTCCTTGCACTCGACCGACGTGGAGCCGCTGCCCTTCGGCTCGGCGCCGGCCGGCATAGCGACCGCCATGCTGAGCAGCAGGCATGCAAAACACCGAGTCATGGAATACCGCGTCATGGGACCCTCCTCAGGATTTTCGCCTTGAACCGCGTGGGCCCGAGGCCAGTGAGACGCTTCGACGCTCTAGGAACGAAGGCCATGCCTGGCCGGTTTCTCTCCTGAGTGAAATAGAAGTGGGTGCGACGCATGAGCAACTATCGAGCAACAATCGCGCTGCTGACGGCTCTGACGCTTGCCGCGACAATGTCGGCCTTTGCGGCCTCGCCCGCGCCGCCCGACTCAGCCGAAAAGACGACGCCGCAAGGCGAGGATCCACCCGGTGCCGACAGCGCCGATCAGGCACCGCCTCCGGCCGTCGAGCACAAGGGGGTGATTGCCCCGCCGTCGACCGGTGACGCGGGTATCCACGCCCAAGTGCCTGATCCCAATGCCGGAACACCGGGAGAGGTCATAACGCCGCCAGCGCTCCAGGGAGAGCCCCGCTAGAAACAGAGTCAATCAATCGGGAACATGCCGGCCGCAGTCGCGTTTCTTGTGACAAGGGGCACGATGAGGGAAGATCACATGACCAATATCCCGCACTCTTTACCAGTCAGGACTCGTTTACCATTTGCCGCTTGGGCCGTGGCCGCGCTGGTGACTCTCTTCTCGATCGCTTCATCGCTGCTGCATCTGTCGCCCGTCGTCCACGGTGTGCAGTCGATCGAGCAGGCCATTCATGGCAAAGAGACCAGGACCGGCATGCTGGCTGCCGGGTGAGCGTCGTCTCCCCGCCGCCTGGGCGGGCGTCCGCCAAGGGCTGGGCGAACATTAGGGCGATTTAGCACGCTGTTTCCAACCGAATTCGGCCTGCGGCCCTTGGCCTTGCTACGCGGCTTGGGCTATATCCGCCCATAATGACCCTCATATCTCGTACCGACGAACTCCAAGAGGCGTGCGCCAAGCTTGGCCGCGCTCCTTTCATCGCGGTCGACACCGAGTTCATGCGCGAGCAGACCTTCTGGCCGAAGCTCTGCCTCGTGCAGATCGCCGCCGACGGCATAGAGGTGCTGATCGACAGCCAGGCGCCGGCCCTCGACCTCACCCCCTTGTTCGACCTCATGGTCAACGAGAAGGTCGTGAAGGTATTTCACTCGGCGCGCCAAGACATTGAAATAGTCCACCATTTGGCTGGCGTGATCCCGCATCCGATCTTCGACACCCAGGTCGCCGCGATGGTGTGCGGCTTCGGCGAGGCGGTCAGCTATTCGATGCTGGTTAAGCGGCTGCTGAACCGCAATCTCGACAAGACCTCGCGCTTCACCGATTGGAGTCGCCGCCCGCTGTCGGAGCGCCAGCTCACTTATGCGCTGGGCGACGTGATCTATCTCCGCGACCTCTACCCCAAGCTCAAGGCCCAGCTCGATCACTCCGAGCGCGCCAGCTGGCTGAACGAGGAGATGGCGGTGCTGACTGACCCGGCCACCTATCAGCTCCATCCCGAGCAGGCTTGGAAGCGGCTCAAGATGCGCATCAAGACGCCGAAGGCGCTGGCCGTGCTGATGGAGCTCGCCGCCTGGCGCGAGCGCGAG
This sequence comes from uncultured Alphaproteobacteria bacterium, assembly GCA_963820005.1. Classification (GTDB taxonomy): domain Bacteria; phylum Pseudomonadota; class Alphaproteobacteria; order Rhizobiales; family Methyloligellaceae; genus Methyloceanibacter. The sequence goes on from CAWFYQ010000006.1 coordinate 348,141, forward strand.
GCGCAAACCCAAGACGTGCCACGCGCCCGCATCCTCAAGGACGAAGCGCTCTATGACATCGCCAGCCAGACGCCGCGCAGCCAGGACGATCTCGGCTCGCTCCGCACCCTGCATAACGGCTTCGCCCGCTCCAGCCGCGGCCGTGCCGTGCTTGAGGCCGTCTCGCGCGGCCTCGAACGCGACCCCAAGACCATTCCGCCGATCGAGCGCGGCGAGCCGATGCCGCCAGAGGCGCAAGCCGTCGTCGATCTGCTGCGCGTGCTGCTCAAGGCGACCGCCGGCCGCCACGGCGTGGCGCCCAAGCTGATCGCGACCAGCGATGAGCTCGAGGAGGTCGCCCGCTCCGACGACATGGACGTCCCGGTGTTGCGCGGCTGGCGCAAGAAGCTGTTCGGCGAGGCCGCGCTGGCGCTCAAGCGTGGTGAGCTTGCGCTTGCCATCAAGGACGGTGAGGTGACGGTTATCGAACCTGAGGGGCGGGCGCCGGAGCCGCTAGTCGCGACGAATGCGGCCGAACAGCCAAAGGCCAAGGCTTAGCGCCAGGCTGACGATGATTGCCGTGGTGACCGGCGCGTAGATCACCAACCCGCCTTGGTCGATCACGAGGTCGCCCGGCAACCTGCCAATCAGGAAATGCACGCTGATATAGGTCAGCGCCGCGACCGCGATCAGGAAACCGATCAGCTTCACGCTAGCGCCCTCCTCCGCGCCGGCTCTCGATGCTGAGTCGCACCGTGGCGCGGACATCGGGTGGCAAGTCCTCGAGCGCGGTGAGCACGCCCATCAGTTCAGAGCGGAGCCCGTGAATTTGGTCGATCAGGCTGAGCAGCACCGGCACGTCATCCTCGGCGAAGCCGAGCTGATCCTCGAGATTGCAGATCAGCGCCGCGCGGGCCGCATCCGCTTCCGAAAAGGCTTGCGTCGCTTGGTCGGCCGGCTTGATCAAGCCCTGTTGCACCCACACCCTAAGCCTGGTCACGGTCAAATGCTGGACCTTGGCGACGACGTCCCTCTCGCTCAGCATCAGGCCTGCTCCTTCAGCTTGCGCCTCGGATCGTAAGCGTGGCTCGCGCGCCATCTCTCGGCGAAGCTCTTGAGCTCGTCGTCGATCCGCTCCGGCATGACGACGTTGAGCTTGACCAGCTGGTCGCCCGCCCCGCTCTTCGACTTGATGCCGCGACCCTTCAGTCGCAGCGTCTGGCCGGTGTTGGAGCCGGGAGGGACAGTGGCGAACACACGCCCGCCGATGGTCGGCACCTCGATCTTGCCGCCCAGCACCGCCTCATCGAAGGCGATCGGCACCTCGACGACGATGTCGTCGCCCTCGCGCTTGAACACGGCATGCGGCTTGACCGCGATCTCGACCAGTGCGTCGCCGCTCTCGCCCTCTCCCCTGCCGGGCTGGCCCTTGCCTTTCAGCCGGAGTACCTGGCCGTCGCTGACGCCGGCTGGGATGGTCACGTCGAGCGTCTCGCCATCTGGCAGAGTGATCCGCGTCTTGGTGCCGTTCACCGCATCGAGGAAGCTAACTTCGAGGCGGTATTGCGCATCCTGCCCGCGCATCGAGAACCGCGCGCCGCCGCGCCGTCCCCCCGCCGCGCCGCCGCCGCGCCCGAACAGATCGCCGAACAGATCGCTGAACTCGCCAATATCCTCGAAGCCGGAAGCCGAGCGGTAGCGCGCGCCATCCTCGCCGCCGGCATATTCGCGGTAATAGCGCTGCTGCGGCTTCTCCTGGCCCGACGCGTCGATCTCGCCGCGGTCGAAGCGCCCGCGCTTCTCCTCGTCGCCGACGATGTCGTAGGCGGCGGTGATCGTCTTGAACTTCTCCTCGGCGGCCTTGTCGCCAGGGTTGAGGTCGGGATGCAGCTTCTTGGCGAGCTTGCGATAGGCCTTGGTGATGTCGGCTTGCGCCGCGGTCTTCGCCACGCCGAGGACGGAATAAGGGTCTTCTGCCATCTCGCAATCGGGTTGGAGTGAAAGTCGAAGGTTGCGTCTCGATGTTGCAGTGTCATTGCCCGGCTTGACGGGCAACCCAGTAATCCGGGCTTTTCAAATGATGTTGCTCAGTGGTTACTGGATTCCCGCTTTCGCGGGAATGACAATCTAGCCGCAATCATTTGGGAAGCGGGGCGCCTTCCGGCAAGCCACAGCTCAGCTCGCCGCGAGCTGGAAGGCCGAGCCGACCCTGATCTCGGCCTCGCGATCGAGCAGGCCGGCAAGGTCCTTGAATCGCCGCTCGACCCGCTCGCCCTCGAGGTTGGAATAAGGCTCTGGCAGCGTCCACACCAGGCGGTTGCCCTCATAGGTGATCGGCGTGTTTGTGAGCACGCCGGGCATGGCGGCGGAGACCATATGCGCGGCGCGGAAAGCAGCGCCCAGGATGCGCGCCCGCTTCACCATGTCCTTGTCGACCAGCTCGACCAGCTTCTGGCTGAGATCGTCCTTCACCAGTCCCTCGTTGCGGTAATAGACGGTGAGCGCGAGGAAGGCGCGGCCCGGATGGTCGACGCCGACGAAATCGCCATGCGCGACGAGGTTCAGGCTCTGCGCGCCGCGATAATCGGGATGCGCGCGCCAGCCGATATCGGACAGCAGGCAGGCCGCGTGGCGGAGCCGCCGCTGCTCTGGAGTCTCGGTCGGGCCCGGCGCGCGGAACAGGGCATCGGTCCAGAAGCAAAGCTCGTAGGCACCGTCGAGCGAGCGCGAGCGGCCGCGGGCGAGGTCCTCACAGGCGGCAATCAGCGGGTCCCTGCGCTTCTCCTGCTCGCCGAGCAGGCTGTACAGGAGGCCCTCGCGGATGCCGAACACCGACACCACCACGGCGCGCGGCTTCATCTGCTTGATCAGCCGCTCGAGCACGAGAGCGCCGTAGGGAATCGTCTCGCGGCGGGCGCTCGATATGTCGCGGATGCCGGCGAGCGAGCTTTGCGACTGATGGTCGAGCAGCGCCGCGAATTTGAGCGCGTCGTCGGCGTTGATGCGGTAATTGTGCATGACGCTCAACGGATAGTTGGTCTGCGTCATATGCAGCCGGGCGAGCGCCCGCCACGTTCCGCCGATCGCGTAGAAGTCGCGGCCCCTGCCCTTCTCCAGCCAATCGACCTTGGCGAGCGCAACATCGACGATCTCGCGCGCCTTCTTCAGGCTGCCGCCCGAGGCATCGATCAGGCGCAAGCCACCGAGCGGCAGCGTGACGGCGTCGGCCAGCCTCCCGCCTCTGATGTCGATCAGCTCCAGGCTGCCGCCGCCGAGATCGCCGGCAAAGCCGTCGGCGGCATGAATGCCGGACACGACGCCGAGCGCGGCCAGCTCGGCCTCCTTGGTGCCTGACAGCACGGATATGTTGCGATCGAGAATGCGCTCGGCTTGGGCGATGAAGTCGGGACCGTTCTCGGCCTCGCGCGCCGCGGCGGTGGCGATGACCTCGACCTTGGTGACGTCGAGCTGGTCGATCAGTCCGCGAAAGCGGCGAAGCGCGCGGAGCGCGCGCTTGATCGCGTCAGGCGCGAGCTTGCCGGTCGTAGCAATCGAGCGCCCCAGTCCGCACAGCACCTTCTCGTTGAACAGCGGCGCCGGCGCCCGGCCCATGCTCTCGTAGACGATGAGCCGAACCGAGTTCGAGCCGATGTCGACCACGGCCACCGGATTCGCATCGTTCTTTGCCAGCATGGGCTTTGACTTGCGGTGCTTTAGCCAGTCTCGACCAAGCGCGTGAAGCGCGTCGGCATGTTCTCCGGCAGAGACGCGCCGCGGCCCGAGAGGCTGGGGTTGGTCATGAAATAGTCCTGCGCGCTGAACGGTTCCTCGTCCTTGGCCGGGTAGATGCGCTCGGAGCTTCCGTCCGGCCTGACCCGCCAGCTCTGGAGGTTGTCCTTGAGGTTCGCCACCATGATCTGGTCCAGGATCTGCTCGTGCACCGTCGGGTTCGTGATCGGTACCATGGCCTCGACCCGGCGGTCGAGGTTACGCGGCATCATGTCAGCTGAGCTGATATAGACCACCGCCTTGCGATTCGGAAGGCCGTGCCCGGCGCCGAAGCAATAGATACGGGAATGCTCAAGGAAACGGCCGACGATGCTCTTGACGTGGATGGTCTCGGACAGATGCGGGACGCCGGGGCGCAGGCAGCAAATACCGCGCACCACGAGGTCGATCTCGACCCCCGCCTGGCTCGCCTCGTAGAGCGCGTCGATGATCTCGGCGTCGACCAGCGAATTCATCTTCATCCAGATCGCCGCCGGGCGCCCGGCCTTGGCATGGTACATCTCCTCGCGAATATGGTCGAGGATGCGCGCCTTGATGCCGTGCGGCGATACGGCCATGGCCTCGAGCTCGGCCGGCTCGGCATAGCCGGTGACATAGTTGAACACCCGCGACACGTCCTGGCCGATGGTGCGGTCGGCGGTGAAGAACGACAGGTCGGTGTAGATCTTGGCGGTGACCGGATGGTAGTTGCCGGTGCCCGCGTGGCAATAGGTGATCAGCTCGCCATGCTCACGCCGCACGATCAGGCTGAGCTTGGCGTGGGTCTTGAGCTCGAGGAAGCCGTACACCACCTGGACTCCCGCGCTTTCGAGATCGCGCGCCCATTTGATGTTGGCCTCCTCGTCGAAGCGAGCCTTGAGCTCGACCACGGCGGTGACCGACTTGCCGGCTTCGGCGGCCTCCTTCAGCACCTCGATGATCGGCGAGGTCTTGCTGGTGCGGTACAGCGTCCACTTGATCGCCACCACATCCGGATCGGCCGCCGCCTGCTTCAGGAATTGCAGCACGACGTCGAACGACTCGTAAGGGTGGTGGACGACGATGTCCTTCTTGCGGATCGCAGCGAAGCAATCGCCATGGTGCTCGCGGATGCGCTCGGGGAAGCGGCTGACGAACGGCTCGAACTTGAGCTCGGGACGATCCGAGACGATGAGCTGGTTGATGGCCTCGAGCCCGATCAGGCCCTTCTGCACGAAACTCTCACGCTCGGTGACCTTGAGCTCCTGCATGACGAAGCGCTGGAGCCGCGACGGCATGGTGGCCTCGATCTCGAGCCTGATGACCGAGCCGCGGCGGCGGCGCTTCAGCGCCGACTCGAACAGCCGCACCAGGTCTTCGGCCTCCTCCTGCACCTCGATGTCACTATCCCGCAGCACCCGGAACGCGCCTTGGCTCCGCACCCGGTAACCGGGAAAAAGCCGCGCCACGAAGATGCCGACCACCGTCTCCAGCCTGATGAAGCGGATCGGCTCCTTGGCATCGCCGCCTTCGCCTTTGCCCGGCAGGCGGATGAAGCGGCTAAGCTGCGGCGGGATCGGCATCAGAGCGTGCATGGCGCGGAGCGAGCCCTCGCGCACCAGCTCGAGCCCTAGCGTGAAGCCGAAATTGGGAATGAACGGAAACGGGTGGGCCGGATCGACGGCAATCGGCGTCAGCACCGGAAAGATGTGGCTCAAAAAGTGGTCCTCGAGCCACTCGTGCTCGCGCTCGGAGAGCTGATCGGCATGCAGCACGTGAATGCCGGCATCGGCGAGCAGGGCGACCAGCGTCACCCAGCATTCCTGCTGCTCGGCGGTCAGCTCCACGACGGCGCGACCGATGCGGTCGAGCTGCTCGGCGGGGGTCAGGTTGTCCTCGCTCGGCGTCTCGATGCCGGAGACCACTTGGCCGCGCAGGCCGGCCACCCGCACCATGTAAAACTCGTCGAGATTGGTGGCTGAGATGGACAGGAAGCGCAGGCGCTCGAGCAGCGGATGCCGCTCGTTCTCGGCCTCTTCGAGCACGCGCCGGTTGAAGTTGAGCCAGGAGAGCTCGCGGTTGAAAAAACGGCTCGGCCCGAAGGCGGCAATTGCCGGGCTCGGTTGAGTCCGCTCAACCTGTTCTGGCAAGCTCATCGTACAACCTCTTGAAAATCAGCCTTTTCCTGGAATGGATCACCCGGCTGTCACGACCGGACTCAAAATCTACCCCGAGAATTGTATCACTAGCGTTACGGCCGAAGCCATCCGGCCAGCCGATACCGCTATCGCGCACAAGCGCTCTAGGGTTTTGTTTGAGCATGATCTTACCGGTTCGCGCTTTTCCGGATCATGCCTTAATCAGTAGAAATCTGCCCGGCCAGGGCCTCGACCACCAGTTGGCGGCTGATCTTGCGTCCGGTAGCGAGGGCAGCCCGGTCGACCGCCTCTACCGCCGCGGCGGCGGCGGCCAGCGAGCGGTCGATATTGAGCGCGAGGAACTCGAGCACTTTCGGATCGACATTGAGCTGGCGGTCGGCGAACTGCTTGAGCAGCACGGTCTTGAGCAGCCCCTCGTCCGGCGCGCCTATCTCGACGACCGGCAAGCCGTTCAGCCGCGAGGCGAGATCGGGCAGCGAGCGGCCCCAGCCTCTGGGGGCGCTCCGCGCGGTGAGCAGCAGATAGAGCCCCTTCTCGCGCGCGAGGTTGAGCAGATGGAACAGCGCCTTCTCCTCATAGTCGGAGCGGTCAGCGTCTTCGATCACGAGCGGCATCCCCCCTGCTATGGTCTCGATCAGCCGCATGTCGAGCGTGTTGGGATCGAGCGCCTCGGCGCCAGACAGTGCCTGGAACACGCGGGCGAGATGCGTCTTGCCGCTGGCCGGTGGGCCGATCAGGAGCTGGACACGGTCCTGCCAGCTCGGCCAGGAATCGATCAGCTTGACGGCCGCGAGATTGCAGTCGCTGACGAGGAAGTCCTCGGCACCGAGCGCCGCGCGATGGGGGAGATCGAGAGTGAGCTGAACGAGGCTCACGAAGCCCTGACCCGGGAACGCTCTGCCGCGGCGCGCTCCGGCGGAGCGTGGCCGACGCCTTCGCGCTTACGCGCCGTAACCGGCTGAGACTTCGGCTCGTAGCTCGCCATCTGCCTGAGCCACGACAAGAAATAAGCGGCGGCCGAGACGATGGTCAGCGTACCGGTCACCCAGATGAGAAGCGTGACCAGCCCCTTGAGGCCGAGCCCAAGCCCAAGCTCGGCCAGCACGAGCCCTGCCAGCACGATCTGCGAGAAGGTGTTGGCCTTGCTGATGAGGAGCGGCTTCATCGTGAGCGGCCGCGACAGCATCCAGGATAACACCACCGCGCCAACGATGAGGATGTCGCGGCTCACCACCGCGATCACCAGCCACGTCGGCAGCTGGCCGGCGAGCCCGAGCGTGACGTAGATGCTGACCAGAAGCGCCTTGTCGGCGATCGGATCGAGATAGGCGCCGAGCTCAGTGTTCCAGCCGTAGCGTTTGGCGAGATAACCGTCTGCCGCGTCTGAGAGCCCGGCGAGCAGGAACAGCAGGAACGCGGGCAGCATCTCGTGGGTGATGATCAGCCACACGACGAGCGGGACGAGTACGATTCGCCCGAGCGTGAGGCCGTTGGGGATATTCACTTAACGCTCCTCCCGGAAGCCCCTCGCGCGCGTTCGCGTCGCCGAGCTTCCAGCCGGGGATTTTAGCAGATTCGACGGCAATGCGTGACCGCGGACCGAAGCGGACCATCGCCTATTTCGAGCGGAGTACAAATGTCCCATCTTTCTCATCCAGGGCGAAGCCGCTTTGGCCGAGCTCGGTCTGCAATTTGCCGAGCGAGCCGGCATAGTCGAAGGTGACCGAGGCGGCGCGGGCCGACAAGGCATTGACCTCGAGCGCCTGGACGCCGGCGACCTGCATCAGCCGCGCCCTGATCTCCTGCCAGTTCTTGAGCCCGGTGAACTCGACCATGGCCTCGACATTGCGCGGCACCTCGGCCGTGCCGGTTGGCGGCGTCTGACCGGCGGCGGCGCCCTCGGTCTTGACCTCGGTCGGGGGAGGCGTCTGGTCCTGCGTCACCTTCCAGCGGTTCTCGATGATGCCGAAGGCGACCGCGGCGGCGCCCTTCGCCGCATCCTTGGCGTTGCCGGCGATCGGATCGCTGTGCCCGTAATCGATCGGGCCGACGCTGTCAGCACCGACCAGCCGGGTCACGACTTTGCCACCATCCACCTCGGCCACGGCGACCACCAGCGGCACATAGCTATAAGCCGATTGCAGCAGGGCGTAGGCCTGAGCGTCGCCGCCAAGCACCGATTTGACGGTCTCCGCCGTGAGATCGGCACGGGGCCTGAGGATCGTCGCCGGCGTTACGCTGTTGGTGAGATCGAGAGACTCCCACGCCTGCAGCCAGCCTTCAGCCCCCTCGCTCTTCACGCCTGCGCCATCGAGCACCAGAGGCAGGATCGAGATCGCCTCGGCGCGCGCCTCGCTGTAGACGATGTTCTGGCTGTCGAGCAGCTGCTTCACCGCATCGCTGTTGAAGCTCACATCGAGGCTCGCGAGATAGCGGGTGTTGGAGTTCTGCTCGCTGCGGATCGAGACGCCCTGGATCAGCTCATCGACGTCTTGCCCGCCGAGATCGGGGAGTTGCGAGTAAGCGCTGAGCGGCATCAGACGCTTCAGCACGACGTTGAGTGCGTTCCGCTCGGCATCCTCCATGCCCTTCGCCTTGGCGGCGACGGCATCCTGGGCGGTCGCGTCCACCGTGACCTTGGCGACGACATAGAGGCTGTCGGCAGCTCGCGCCTGCCCGTCCGAAAGCGCGATCAGCGCGAGCGGGCACAAAAGGGCGAGCCGAGCCGCTCTCCAAGCACCGCATCCTAACTGCCAATTCGCCATGCCGAACTCTAAAGCGACGCCGCTCGCCCCACGAAACCGCCACGGTAAACCGGGGGAATGTGGCGGACCCACGGCCTTTCCGCCTTGACGGGCCTGCCAAGGCACGATTGTTATGCCACATCGCCTGAACCTCCATAAGAGCGGCGAAGCGTGCCCGCAACTCCCAGGAAAAAGAGCCGGCTGACCTATCGCGACGCCGGTGTCGATATCGATGCCGGGAATGCGCTGGTCGAGGCCATCGCCCCGCTCGCGGCAAGGACCAAGCGCAAAGGCGCGCTCGGTTCGATCGGCGGCTTCGGCGGGCTGTTCGACCTTAAGCCGTGCGGCTTCAAGGATCCGGTTCTGGTCGCCGCCACCGACGGCGTCGGCACCAAGCTCAAGCTCGCCATCGAGACCAAGCTGCATGAGGGGATCGGCATCGACCTCGTCGCGATGAACGTCAACGACCTCGTGGTGCAGGGTGCGGAGCCGCTGTTCTTTCTCGACTATTTCGCGTCCGGCAAGCTCGAGCTGAAAGTGGCAAAGACGGTGATCGCCAGCATCGCATCGGGCTGCAAAGAGGCCGGCTGCGCTCTGATCGGCGGCGAGACCGCCGAGATGCCGGGACTTTACGCCAAAGGCGATTACGACCTCGCAGGGTTCGCCGTCGGCGCGGTCGAGCGCGCGGGCCTGCTTCCGCGCAAGGACATCGCCGCGGGCGACGTCATCATCGCGCTGCCATCCTCGGGCGTCCACGCCAACGGCTTCTCTCTGGTGCGCCGGGTGGTCGAGCAGTCGGGCTTGCGGCTCAAGGCGCGCGCGCCGTTCGCTAAGGGCCAGACGCTCGGCGAAGCGTTGCTCACCCCGACCCGCATCTATGTGCGGCAGATCCTTAAAACGATTCATGGAACCGGCGCGGTCAAGGCGCTCGCCCATATCACTGGCGGCGGGCTCACCGACAACATCCCGCGCGTGCTGCCGAAGACGCTTTCCGCCGAGATCGATCTCGCCGCGTTCGCTCTTCCACCGGTATTCGCCTGGCTGCAACGCGAGGCGCGCCTGGATCTGGCTGAGATGCTGCGCACCTTCAATTGCGGTATCGGCATGATCTTGGTCGCGGCCCCACCAGACGTGAAGCGCGTGCTGCATCATCTCGGCGACGAGGCGTTTCCGATCGGCGCAATCGTCAAACGCGGGCGCGGCGAACCCGTGCGCTACCAAGGCGTTCTCGGGGAAGCCGCGCCGTGAGCGAGCGGAAGCGCGTCGGCGTGCTCATCTCAGGCCGGGGCTCCAACCTTCAGGCCCTGATCGACGCAGCCGCAGCTCCAGATTATCCCGCAGAGATCGTGCTCGTACTGTCGAACGTCCCGGGCGCACAGGGCCTGGCGCGCGCCGAAGCCGCCGGCATCGCCACCCTCGTCGTCAATCACAAGGATTTCGCCTCGCGCGAGGCGTTCGATAGCGTGCTCGATACGACGCTGAAACAGGCGGGCATAGAGCTTCTCTGCAATGCCGGCTTCATGCGGTTGCATACCGAAGCCTTCGTGCGGAGCTGGTGGAATCGCCACCTCAACATCCACCCGTCTCTGCTGCCGGCGTTCAAGGGCCTGCACACTCACGCCCGCGTGCTGGCAGAAGGCGCCAAGATCAGCGGCTGCACCGTGCATTTCGTAAGGACGGAGATGGACACCGGGCCGATCGTGGCGCAGGCGGCGCTTCCGGTACTCGGCGGCGACACGCCGGACAGCCTTGCCGCGCGGGTGCTTGAGGCCGAGCATCGGCTCTACCCGCACGCGCTCAAGCTCGTCGCCTCAGGCGCCGCGCTTGTGGAGGGCGATCACGTTGTTGTCAAATCTGTTGTTGGAATGACACAGATCAGCGTTCAACCCCCAATCTTTTCCCCGCCATTTGACGAAGCGCTTTGATTGGCGCTGCTAACGGCCGTAATATCGGCCGCTGGACGGAGCGGCATTGTCGCACCACGAGATGTGCGGTTGCCAAAGATGGACAATGCCGACGGCCGGATGCTAGAGACTGGCCTAATTCGTGGCAAATTCCGCGCTGGCCTGACGATACTGTGGCAAAGCCCTGCAATCAGCGCGGAGGGCCGCTCCCTTGACCAGCCGGGCCGCCCTTGAGGCGACGCCCCCTGGCCTCCAAGAGCAGGGAGCCAGGGGACAGAAATATAAATGGCGGATATGACAGTCGCCTATTCTCCATCGCACGGGCTCGGCGAAGAGCAGAGCATCTGGTACAAGCTCACGCCGCTGCTGAACCAGGAGAACCCCATGCAGGTTCTCATGGCGCTCAGCGAAAAATACGGCGGCGTGGTCCCGATCAGCCTCAAGAACCAGCGCATCGTCCTGCTGTCAGAGCCGGCGCACGCCGAGCGCGTGCTGGTGTCCAACGCCGACAACTACACCAAGTATTTCGACGGGCTGCGCCCGGTGTTCGGCCGGAGCATGATCACCATCGACGGCGCGCTGTGGCAGAAGATCAGGTCGCCGCAACAGGCCGCGTTCCATCCGAATATGTTCGAGGCCTATTTCCCCTATCTGATGTCGGCCATCGATTCGAAGATGGCGCGCTGGAGCAAATTCGCCCAGACCGGCGAGACCATCGAGATGGTCGAGGAGACCTGGACGCTCGCCGCCGAGATGGTGTGCAAGGCGCTGTTCGACCGCGAGATGCCGTTCAACCCGCATTTCGTGTTCGGCCAGGTCAAGACCTATACCGACGTGATGAATCACAAGTCGATCCGACTCAAGAACGTGCGCGGCGAGCTTGAGGAGATGACGCAAGAGGAAGCCGCCAAGGCCATGGAGGTGTGGGGCTCGATCCCCGACACCGTGATCGGCGCCAACGTGCTCGAGCAGCGCGAGAAGACCCTGCTCAAGATGCTGGAGGCCGCCGAGGCCGATCCCAGTTTCCCGGAATTCGATCATCGGCAGGTGATCGACGAAATGAAGCAATATCTGTGGGCCGGCACCGAGACCACGGCGCTGACGCTGGCCTGGTCGCTCTATCTCCTGTCGATGCATCCCGAGGCGCTGGAGCGCATCAGGGCCGAGGCGAGGTCCGTGTGCGGCGAGCGCGATCCCGAATGGAACGAGGTGCAGAATCTCACCTACACGCGCATGGTCATCCAGGAGACCATGCGGCTGTTCCCGCCGATCTGGGCTCTGATCAGGATTGCCGCCGGTGACGACGAGATCGGCGGCCACCACATCAAGGCCGGCGACAAGGTGGTGATCCTCGCTTACGTGATGCATCACAGCCAGAAATATTGGGAAGAGCCCGAGAAGTTCGATCCTGAACGGTTCGCGCCGGAGCGGTCGAAGAAGCGAATGAAATATACCTACCTGCCGTTTGCCGCGGGCAAGCGCGCCTGCATCGGCGGGGCCCTGTCGCAGATCGAGAACACGCTCGCTCTGGTGCAGCTGTTGCGGCGCTTCACGCCGGAATATGCCGGGCCGATGCCGGCCAAGATCCACGCCACGGTGACGCTCTGTCCGAAGGGCGGCTTGCCGTTCCGCATCCGCGCGCTGAGCTAGGCCGCTCAGACTTCCGCCAGCACCTCGTGAATTTGCGGCACGACCGCGGCGCCTTCGCCGACGGCGGCGGCCACGCGCTTGGTCGAGCCCGCGCGCACGTCGCCGATGGCGAACACCCCGGGCCTGCTCGTCTCGAACGGCAGCACCTCGCGCGCGATGCCGCCATTGGTAAAGCCTATTCCCGTGGTGACGAAACCGTTGCCGTCGACGGCCACGCAATGCTCCAGCCAGCCGGCATTCGGCTCGGCGCCGATGAACAGAAACAGATGCCGCATGTTGCAGGTATGGGTCTCGCCGCTGGTCTTGTCGCGGAACACCGCGCCGGTAAGCCCGCCGGTCGCGCCGCCCTCGAGCCCGACGATCTCGGTCTCGATATGCAGCTCGACATTGGGCAACGCCGCGATCCGTTCGATCAGATAGCGCGACATCGAAGCTTCCAGCCCCTCGCCACGCACCACGAGATGGAGCTTTTTCACCTTCGGCGCGAGGAACACCACGGCCTGACCCGCCGAATTGCCGCCGCCGACCAGAGCCACCTCCTCGCCCGCGCACAGCCGCGCCTCGACGGGCGATGCCCAATAGGACACCCCGGCGCCCTCGAAGCTGGCCAGATTATCGATCGGCGGACGGCGGTAGCGCGCGCCTGAGGCGACGACCACCGTGCGTGCGTTGACCGTGGCGCCGTTGTTGAGCAGGAGGCCATGCGGCGCGCCGTTGCGCCGGTCGGTGCCGCCGCAATCAAGCCTCTCGACCTGGAGCGGGATCGCGACCTCGACGCCGAATTTGAGCGCCTGGTTGAACGCCCGCGCGGTCAGTGCGAGGCCGGAGATGCCGGTCGGAAAGCCGAGATAATTCTCGATCCGCGCCGAGGCCCCCGCCTGACCGCCGAACGCTTTGGAATCGAGCACGAGCACCGACAGGCCCTCCGACGCGGCGTAGACGGCCGCGGCGAGTCCAGCCGGCCCCGCACCCACCACGGCGACGTCGTAAACCTTGTCGGGGTCGAGATCGGGCGTGATGCCGAGGCAAATTCCGGCTTCCGCCTCGGTCGGGCATTTCAGCACCGTGCCGTTCGGGCACACCATCAGCGGCAGCTCCGCCGGCAGCACGCCAAGCCGCTCGACCATGGCGCGACCGTCGACATCCTTGGTGGGATCGAGCACGGTGTAGGGATAACCGTTGCGGCGAAGGAAATCCTCGAGCCGCGCGAGATTGGCGGTGCCAGGATGGCCGACCAGGACCGAGCCCACGCCGCCACCCTCCACTTCGAGCAGCCCGACGCGGCGGAGGATGAACGCACGCATCATGATCTCGCCGACTTCGGCCGAGCCGATCATCAGCGCGCGCACATGCGCCGCGTCGAACGGGAGCGCAGTACAGCCATCGGCGCCGGCGCGGCCCTCGGCAAGCAACTCGCGCCCCGAGAGCTGGCTGAGTTCGCCGGAGAAACTCCCCAGTCGATGCGTGGTAATCGCCGCTTCGCGGTCGAGGCCGTCGCGCCGCAGCGTATTGATCGAGCCCTTGAGCACGAGCCAGGACGGCGCCCGCCGCTCGCCGACCTCGAACACGATCTCGTTCGGCGCGAAGTCACGCGCAGGCCCACTGGCAAAGCGCTTTGCCGTCTCGATCTGGCCCGCATCGAGCACGGGGAACATCTGCTGCCGACGGGTATCTATGACGCTCATAACTTGCCTCCGCTGACGCAGCAAATTGCTTGGTTCCGCCGCCTCGTGCAAGGCCAGTCGCGAAAGCTACCTTCTAGCCTCAAGCCTATAACCTTCGCTTCGCCGCCGACGGATCGGCGCAAGAGCTTGCCGTCGATAAGCCGATTACCTAAGGCCGATTGCTGGCTGTGGCTTCACTTCAACCCGACCGACGCACGCGCCTGCCGCTTCCTCCGCGCCGACGCAAGCTTCCCCGCCGCGGCGGATGGATCGCTCGAGCGCGTGAGCGCGCGCTAGCCGACGATCTCGCTCTTCTTGAAGCAGAGACCGATCTCGCGCCTGGCGGTCTCGGGGCTGTCGGAGCCATGCACTGAGTTCCGCTGGAGATTGACGGCGAAGTCCTTGCGGATGGTCCCGGCGTCGGCGTCGACTGGATTGGTCGAGCCCATCACCGCCCGGTTCTTGACGATGGCGTCCTCGCCCTCCAGCACCTGGAGCACGATCGGGCCCGAAGTCATGAAATTGACGAGGTCCTTGAAGAACGGCTGGTCCTTGTGGATGTCATAGAACTTCCGCGCCTCTTTCTTCTTCCACCACACGCGCTTCTGCGCGATGACCCGCAAGCCCGCCCCTTCGAGCCGGGCGGTGATCAGCCCGGTCAAATTCCGCTCCGTGGCGTCGGGTTTGATAATGGAGAGCGTGCGTTCACTGGCCATAGCCATTCAGTCCCCAGAGGATTTTGGATTTAAGCGGCGCTTATAGCGGCGGCGAATGACAGCGGCAAGGCAATCCATCGCGGGCATGATGCCGTTAAGCTTGCCCGCTCACGCCTTTTGCTGCCAGCGGCCGCCTTCATCCTGCTGCCAATAGCTCACGGCGTGGCCCGCGACCTTGGCTGCCTTGTAGTCGTCGCGCGCCCGCGCCACGGCCTCAGCATCGCGCCCGTCGAAGATGAACACCACGCGCGCATAGGCCGATGCATCGCCGAGCACGGCACCGTCGACCAGAAAGCGGACGCGCGCGCCGTTCGGATTGTCCGTGGTCGTGGTGAGATAGATAGGGTGCGCCTCGGGCGGGCCGTCGCGCACCGTGCCATGCGGCAGGAAACTCTCCTCGCGATAGGTCCATAGCAGCGTGTTGAGCGCCTCGACCCGCTCCTCGCTCGCAGCCTGGACGGCGGCGCGCCAGCCACGCTCCAGCGAGCGCTCGAGCAGGTTCGGCAGCACGTCTTCGAGCGAACGCCGCTCGAGGTGATAGAAATAGATCTCCGTGTCGCCCTCGCTCACGCCCGCCCCTTACGCATAAGGATTGTCGCCTTTGCGCAAATGCAGCCTGATCGGCACGCCCGGCATGGCGAAATTGTCGCGCAACGAGTTGACGAGATAGCGCGCGTAGGATTCGGGCAGCGCCTTTGGCCGTGAGCAGAACACGATGAAGGTCGGCGGCCGCGCGTTGGCCTGGGTGATGTATCTGAGCTTGATGCGGCGTCCCGACGCCGCCGGCGGCGCGTGCGCTTCGAGCGCATCTTGCAGCCATTGGTTCAGCGCATGCGTCGGCAGACGCATGTTCCACAGCCGATCGACATCGAGCACCGCCTGCATCAACTTGCCGATACCCTTGCCGCCGAGCGCCGAGACCGTCACCATCGAGACGCCTTTCACCTGCGGCAACAGCCTCTGGCATTTCTCGTGGAGCACCTTCAGGCGCTCCTCGCGGTCGCGCACGAGGTCCCATTTGTTGATGGCGATCACCAGCGCGCGGCCCTCTTGCGCGATCAGGTCGGCGATCTGAAGATCCTGCTTCTCGAACGGCTGCTCGGCGTCGAGCAGCAGCACCACCACCTCGGCGAAGCGGATCGCCTTCAAGGCGTCGCCGACGGAGAGCTCCTCGGCGCGGCCCTCGACGCGCATCTTGCGGCGAAGCCCGGCAGTGTCGAACAGCAGCAACGGGCGGCCGTCGAAAGTAAACTCCGAGGCGATCGAGTCGCGCGTGATGCCGGCCTCGGGGCCGGTGATCATGCGGTCCTCGCCGAGGATCGCGTTGACCAACGTGGACTTGCCGACATTCGGCCTGCCGACGATGGCGATGCGCAGAGGGTGCGGGCCTTCCGCCTCCGCCTCCGTTCCAGCCTCGTCGTAATCGCGACGCGGCTCCGCCTCGCCGGACGTCTTTTGATAGGCGAGCTGGATCGCCTCGCTGAGCTCGCCGATGCCCGTGCCGTGCTCGGCGGAGATCGGCAGCGGCTCGCCGAAGCCAAGCGCATAGGCTTCGTAGATGCCGGGCTCGGCGGCGCGGCCCTCGCATTTGTTGGCGGCGAGAATGACCGGCTTGCCCGAGCCGCGCACGAGATCGGCGAATATCTCGTCGGCGCTCACCAATCCCGCCCTGGCGTCGATGAGAAACACCACGACATCGGACTGAGCGATGGCCGCCTTGGTCTGCTGTCGCATGCGCGAGGTAAGCCCGGCATCGCCGGTTTCGAGCCCCGCTGTGTCGATCAGCGTGACGTCGTATGTGCCGAGCGTGGTCTCGGCCTCACGGCGGTCGCGGGTCAACCCCGGCTGATCGTCGACCAGCGCCAGGCGCTTGCCGGCCAGCCGGTTGAATAAAGTGGACTTGCCGACATTCGGGCGTCCGACGATGGCGACGGTGAAGGACATCGGTCCGTCCGTGTGGAAGTCAGTGAACCGCGCGGCCGGCGACAATTGCCGGTGCTAGTTAAGGGCGATCAGCGTGGCGTTATCGGTCAGGATATACATGCGGCCGCCGGCCACAACCGGAGAGACATAGACCGCTTTACCGAGATCGAGATTGGAGAGGACTTGTCCGCTCCGCGCGTCGGCCGCGATCAAGAGCCCGTCGCCCGACACCAGCCACAGCTTGCCGCCGGCGAGCACGGGCCCGCTCCAGCGACCGCCGGAAGGCAGGTCGGTCGCCCAACGGATGGCGCCGTCGGTGCGCGACAGCGCCCACAGCTTGCCGCCGAGATCGACGACATAGACCGTGTCGCCCGCGACCCAGGGCATATTCGTGCTCGCGATATTGCGCGTCCACAGCCTCTCGCCGTTGGTCTCGGAGGTGGCGACCATCTTGCCGCCGTGGCTAACGGCGAACACCACGCCCTTGTCGATCACCGGGCGGGCCGGATCGCCGAGGATGCCGGCAGCGCTCGTCTCGTCGGAACGCGACAGCGAATCGGTCCAGGCCGGCTTGCCCGTGCTCACATCATAGGCGGCGACATCGCCCGCGGGAAACGGCGCCACCACGACGTTGGCGCTGACGGCGGGGCTGACATTGCTGAGCAGCGTCGCCACCTGCGGCAGCCCGCGTGCGGTCCATAGCTCGGTGCCGTCGCCGCCGTTCAGCGCATGCAACGTGTTGTCGGCCGACACGAAGAACACCTTGCCGCCCGAGGCAGTGGGCGAGCTTCGCACCGGCTCGCCGATGCTCTTGTTCCAGACGATCGAACCGTTGCTCGGGTCGATGCCGACCACCGTGCCGTAGCCGGTGGTGACATAGAGGCGGCCGCCATCCAGCGCTATGCCCCCGCCGAACCCCTCTTTCCGACTTTCGTTGTCCGGCGTGACGCTCACGCTCCACTCGCGCCCGCCGCTCGCCGAGGAGAACGCCGAGACCGTTCCGGCGGCATCGAGCGTGTAAACATTGCCATTGGCGACGAGCGGAATGGCGCTCAAGCGACCCCTCGATGACGACCCAGTGCCGGCGTCCGCCGACCAGACCTTCTGCACCTGGTCGGCAAGCGTGAGATGGCCGAGATTGTTGGACGGCGTGCCGCCGGGCTCGGTCCACGACGCGTTGGTCTGGGGCGGCGGCAGCGAGACCGGCTTAGGCGGGCCTCCCTGATTGAGATCGCTGACGCTCGGGTCGGTGATGATGGCGATGCGCTCGCCAGGCAGGATCTCTTCCTTCTTGGCGAACGGGTTGCGAATGCTGGAGAGACCGGAAAGCGGGCCGCTGCACGCGCACAGGCTGGCGGCGATCGCCGCGGCAAGCCCCGCGCTCAAGAGGCGGCTGCCAAGTCCCCGTGTATGAGCCCGACCCAATTTTCGAGCCACCCTTCGTGCCTGACGGGCGCTATTTCGCCGTGGTGCTCAGCGCCTGCGGAGTTCCCACAATGAGCGCAAGCATCATATCGGCGCGTTCCCGCAAATTCGGCGGCGTGGCCTGATCGGCGAGCAGAGTGCTGAACTGCTTCTCGGCCTCGCGCATGTCGTTGGTGCGATAGGCTGAGAGCCCGAGCAGCTCGCGCGCAGAGAAGCTCCACGCGCTGTTGCTGTCGATCAGGCCCTTGAGCCGCTTCTCCATCTCGGCAAAGTCCGCCTTGTCGAGGCGAAGCGCGGCGGCTTGCAGCGTGGCATGGCCGCGCAGAATGTCGTCGATGCTGGGATCGCTGGCGAGCGCGTCGTAGTCGGCCACGGCCTTGTCGGTGTCGCCCGCTTTTGCCTCCGCGGCAGCGAGCTGGAAGCGCGACAGGATGCGGTAGCCCTTGGGCCCATCGGCGGACAAAGCGGTGAACATCTCGTTCGCCTTCGCCGCGTCTGGCCCCTCCTGCATGGCGAGCGCCTGCGAGAACTTCGCCCCGGCCTCGCCGGCCTCACGCTCCCGCCAATAGGCCCAGCCTTTGTAAGCGGCGACGCCGGCGACCAGGAGCACAAGCGCGGCCAACGCGTAGACGCCGTATAGGTCCCACAGTCTCTTGTATTGATCTTGGCGGACGGCCTCGTCCACCTCGCGCATGAAATCCCGGTCGCGGTCGGTCATGGGTCGCGGACTCTTATGGTGTAACGGCTACCGTTATGACGAGACGGCGGCGCGATATCGATCGGCCGTCCCCTCTCCCTGCTCGCCGTATAGTGAAGCCCTCTTGCTCGCGCAAGGTAAAGAGCCCGGGAGGTTACACCGGGCTTTCGCCGACGAGACCCCGAATTGGGCTAACTGCCTGTCATTTTGGTCTTTTTCGTGACTGTGTCGGGCTCGTCGCACATCGGATAGGTGTAATCCGCCGACGGGAACGCGCGCGTGCGGACCTCGTTCGCGAACGCCTTCACGGCACCCTCGATACCCGCACCGATATGGGCATATTCCTTGACGAATTTCGGCACGCGCTGCGACAGGCCGAGCATGTCCTCAAGCACCAGGATCTGCCCGTCGCATTCGGCTGACGCGCCGATGCCGATGGTCGGGATGGGGATCTCCTTGGTGATGCGCGCGGCGAGCAGCTCGGCCAGAGCTTCGATCACCACGGCGAAGGCGCCCGCCTCGGCGATGGCCTTGGCATCGGCCTCGTAAGCCGCCCACTCGGAGCGATAGCGGCCGCGTGGCTTGAAACTGCCGATCGTGTTGATCGCCTGCGGCGTCAGGCCGATATGGCTCATCACCGGGATGCCGCGGTCGGTGAGGTAGCGGATGGTCTCAGCCATGTGCACGCCGCCCTCGAGCTTGATGGCGCCGGCGCCGGTCTCCTTCATCACCCGCGCGGCGTTGCGGAAGGCGATCGACGGGCTCTCCTCGTAGGAGCCGAACGGCATGTCGACCACGACCAGCGCCCGGGTCGAGCCGCGCACCACGGCCTGCGCATGCATGATCATCAGCTCGAGCGGCACCGGCACGGTGGTCTCGTAGCCGTGCATCACCATGCCGAGCGAGTCGCCGACCAGCAGAAAGTCGACATAAGGGTCGATGATGCGCGCGGTATGCGCGTGATAGGCGGTCAGCGCCACGATCGGCGCCCCGCCCTTGCGGCTGGCGATCTCGGGCGCGGTCATGCGCTTCATTTCAAAGGCTTGAGACACGTCTTGCGGCTCCTACCCAAAAGTCCAAAGGCCATAAGCCCCTAGGGGCTGTTATGGCAGAAATATAAGAACTCTTGCAGTGCAAAAAAATGGGCCCGGGCCCGTGCGGCCAAGTTATTGCGGGATCGGCGCCGTGCCGATCAGGAGCGGGTGCAGCCAGAACAGGAACACGAGATAGAGCACCGTCCCGAGCACCACGGCGACGATGTCGTTGAGCGGCGGCCCGCTGGCCGGGACCGGGATCAGCCCGGTCGTCGCGCGATGCTTCAAGGCGATGCGATCATATGCGGCGTAAGCCAGGAACGAGGCGAACAGGATGATCGAGGCGAGGTCGCCATTGGCGATGAGATGCGCGAGCGCCCAGATCTTGATCGCCACCAGGAACGGATGCTTGACCCTCGCCTTGATCTTGCCCGGTACATACGCCGCGACCATGAAGATGAAGGCCGGCAGCATCAGCACGATCGCCACCCACCGCGTCCAGCTTGGCGGCGACCAGACCTGGACGACCGGCGCCTTGGCGAATGCCCAGACCAGAAAGACCAAGCTCGCGATCGAGAGCAGCGAGAAGGCGATTTTGTAGCCGGTCTCGCCGAGACGTTCGACGAGCCGCCCGCGAAGCGGCAAGGTCGGCACGAGATGGCTGCCGAGGAAGACGATGATTGCCACGATGAGAAGCGTCATCGCCCGTTCCTGCCGCTCCGCGGAGGACGCATCAGCTCGCGACCGGCGGTCCGAAGCGGTTCGGTCCGGGCGTGCCGGCGAGGAAGCCGCACTCGATCAGGAACCAGATGGCGCCAACGATCGGGATCAAGAGGATCAGCATCCACCAGCCGGATTTGTCGCGGTCGTGCCAGCGCTTGATGTAGACGAAGATCGCCGGGATGAGGATGATCAGCGAGAAAATGCCGCTGAGCAGGCCGACGCCGTCCTTGGTGCTGTAGGTCCCGAGCGCCATGTCGATGAGCGACAGAACCAGGCTGATAACCAGGGCCGGCAGTACGAGTCTGAGCCAGAACTGACTCCGGTTCACGCGTCCCTGCGGCGAAAGTAGGAACTGCTTCCAGTCGAAGTCCATGTGATTCCCCCCAATTGCCAAGCAGGATGAGCAAAGCCCCCCCGCCCGCCTCCCGTCAACCGGCATCACGCCTTCGACGAAATCTCGGCCAATTTGGCGACGGTGTTCATGTTGCGGGCGGTCCCCGATTTGGCCGCCGGAATCCTGAGCTTGGAGCGGCCCATGCCGGCGCCGTAATGGACGAAGATCTCCCGGCTGCCGAGCGCCATTCGTTCGACCGTTTGCCCGACGGCGCGCGCAAGCGCATCGCGCGGCGGGGGCTCGTCGAGGAAGATCGCATAGACGTGCTTGCGCTCGGCCTCGGGAAAGGGATTGGCCTTAAGCACGGCGGACATCTGCTCCGACGTCCGCACCACGACGGCGGCTGGCTTGCCGAAATAGGCGAGCAAGCGGGCCTCGATCGCCAACTTCACTGCCGACGGCTTCGCCTTGCTGTCCAGCACGACGTTGCCGCTCGCAATGTAAGTTTCGACGCGGAGGAAGCCGGCGTCGATGCACATGGCTTTCAGCTCGCTCATCGGCAGCTTGCTTGTGCCCCCGACATTCACTGCGCGGAGCAGCGCGACATATCTGGTCATGTTGGACTTGCTCTGATCTTCACGCTTCGCGCATCATAGCACGCGTGCGCTTCTCCCCTTCGGGCCCACAATGGAGATGTCTCGATGAAGATCGCTTGTGGCGCACTCGCCGCCATCGCCGCGCTCGTCGTGCTGACCGCGCACATTCCAGCAGCCGAAGCCGGACGACGCGCCGAGTGCCGCCAGGGTGGCGCCTGCTATCAGAGCCGCAAATATGTGCGTCCCTACGCCGACGACGGCTGGTTCAGCTTCAGGTTCTTCGGCGACTTCGGCGGCCCGTGCGGACCGCTTTTGCGCAAGGCCATCGAGATCGATACGCCAGACCCGCGTTATTGGAACGCCTACGACCGGTGCATCGGCATTTGATGCGTGTTGCTGCCGCGCACCTCGTTGGCGCCCCGGTTACCCCCCCTTGCAAATCGGCATCGGCCCCGGCGGCGGCGCCGGATGATCCTTCTTATATTGAACGAGGATCGGCTCGAGGGTTTCCTTCGGCCAAAATTTAGGCGAGCGAATTTCGTTCAGGCAGGAGGCGTTCCAATATAATCCCGCGCGCGACGGCGACTTCCCGGCCTTTAAGGCTTGCGCGACGGCATCGATGTCATCCGACTCAGGATAGATGTAAAGCGTCGATGGCTCCTGCATCATCGGGATGATCTTTGCCGCATCCGACTGCGACCAGCTGGTGCAGCCATTGCTTCGGCCGGCGGCGTAATCCACCAGCGTTCCAAATGGTACGTAGCCGTCTTTGTTAGCGTACGGGCTGTCAGGATCTTTGCGCAGACAGGCCACCCGCAACACGGCGGCCGGATGTCCGCCGATCGCGCGCGGTCTCGCGTTTGCGGCGTCGCCTTCGCCGTCGAACTGCACGAAGGGGCGGCTGAAGGGCACGTACTTTCCGGCTGAGCTGCGATAGTATCCCTTGAAGCGCGTGACCGTCTCGTCCGTCACATACGGTCCGCCCGTCGTCAGCTTGGAATCCGTCGCATTGCTGAAGTTCTTGGCGCACTGAATGCCGTTGGTGAAATTCACGCCGCCCACATTGCGTCCGCTGCCGTGCCCGGACGGAACCGCGCGAAAACTCTGATCGGCCTCGCAGATGACGTAGAACCGCCGCCCAAAGCCGGCGGGGCGAGTCGCGTCCATGGCGAAGTAGCAGGGATTCTTGACCGCGCCTTCGCTCACTTTTTGCAGATAAAATGCGCGCGCTCTCTGCAAGACCACCGGCGCGATTTGACCGTCGCCTAAGCCGACATGGGCCTTGAGCCAAGCCGGAACATCCAGCGGTTGCTCAACGGCAAAAGATCGGGGCGTCGCCGACAAGGCGACGACGATGAGACCGGCGAAAGCGAGAAAAAGCGATCTTAGCGGCAACGGATCAATTCTCCTGTCGACGCGGTTGCGATTGACCCGATGTCGCGGCAGCCAATTAAGCCAGTGCCGACGGCCGCGTCCTTTCAGATCGGCAGAATCCCCTTGTCGTTATTTTAGACGATATGCCTCCAGCGAAAAAGGCGGACCTTTAGGCCCGCGCCATCGTTGATGATGCGCGCTTGGAGCCCAACTTAGACAGCTCGATCGGCTGCTTTGTTCGCTTTAGCTTGCGTCTTTTTGACTGCCTTTTTGCCACGCTTTACGGCGGCTTCGCACTTGGAACGAAATTCGTCGACTTCCTCTTGAGTCAAGTTCTCTATTCCAATGAAGTTATTGGAACCTGATCCCACTCTAATCAGCTCGTCGAGCTTTGCTTGAATGGCGGCTCCATCTCGATTTTGCGTGTTCTGAATGAGAAACACCATTAGGAAGGTCACGATTGTCGTGCCGGTATTGATCACAAGCTGCCAGGTGTCAGAGTAGTGAAAAAGAGGACCTGAAAGCGCCCAGATAACGACGACGCAGCAGCAAATAATGAACGACGCCGCGTTACCCGCAGCTCGCGAAACGACATTGGATATTTTGGTGAAGGTCTCGGCAAAGGACATAACGTTTTCCTTTCGTGAGTGGTCCACACATCGTGTGCCCAATAGCCTCCAAACAGAAGAGGCGGGACCGTGGCAAAGTGGCCTCGGCCGCGACCGATCAGGCTGGGTTCGGTGAAACGGCGCAATCCCCACAAAGTGGTTTACGCGGCCCTTGTCGGCAATCTGCTCATTGCCGTGAGCAAGTTTGTTGCAGCGTCGATCACCGGGTCTTCGGCCATGCTTTCGGAAGGAGTTCATTCGGTCGTCGACACGGGAAATCAGGGGCTCCTGCTACTGGGCATGCATCGGGCCAAGCGACCGGCGGATGCCAAGCACCCGTTTGGATACGGTGCTGAGATATTCTTCTGGGCGTTCGTTGTCGCCGTTCTCGTCTTCGCGCTCGGAGCGGGGGTATCGTTTTATCAAGGGCTCCACAAGCTCGCCAATCCCCAGCCGATCGAGCGGCCTTACATCAACTACGTGGTGCTCGCGTTTGCTTTTCTGTTCGAGGGCATTTCGTGGGCGATCGCCTATCGCGAGTTTCGCGGCTCTTACAACAAGCGTAGGCAATTCCACATCATTTCGGCGCTGAGAGAATCCAAAGATCCGGCGATCTTCACCGTACTGTTTGAAGACAGCGCCGCGCTACTAGGTCTCGTCGCGGCAACGGCCGGCATACTCGGCGCCCATTTGCTCAAACTGGAGTGGGCTGACGGGGTCGCATCTCTGGTCATTGCCATCATCCTGGCGATAGCCGCGGCCCTGCTGGCTCGCGAGACCAAAGGGTTGCTCATCGGCGAAGCCGCGAGCCGCCGCGTGATCGAAGGCATTACGCAAATCCTGCGCAAGACGCCCAGCATCGTGAACATCAACGAATTGCGAACCATGCACCTCGCGCCGAATGAAATACTTTTGGCGTTGAGCATCGATTTTGCCGATGGGTTGACTTCGCAAGTGGTCGAGGAAACGGTCAGCCGGCTCGAGATGGAGATCAAGCAACGCTACCCGCAAGTGTCTCGGATTTTCATCGAGGTCCAAGGGAAGCGGGGACAGGTTGCAGGTTTTGGCAGATGAGTTTTGATCCTCGCAATCTGACGGCCATCCTAGATCACACTGGCGCAGCGACCGAATCTAGAGGGAACATGGATCGCCTCGGCACGTTAGCTCCTGGCAACTTCGAGCCGAGATAGAGACGGAGTCGTATCCATGGGTGACACCACGGTAAAGAAAGTCCAGGCATCTACCTCGCCTGAAGGGTCAATGGGCCAAAAATACCTCGTGGCTGGCAAGCATGTCTCGATGCGACTTTGGATCGAGCAGCCGGGCCTGAAGCGCGAAGGCCCCACCAAGCGGCAATACGAGACCGTAGGATTTGTGATTTCGGGTAGGGCGCGCCTAGACAGCGAGGGACAAACGCTCACCTTGGAGCCAGGCGATTCTTGGTTGGTTCCGGCTGGAGCCTCGCACGAATACACCATCGTGGAACCGCTCACGGCCGTCGAAGCGACGTCACCCCCTTCGGAGTTCGGTCGTGATGCCCCGAATTGAATCGATCGGGAACAACAGCGGTCCCACCAATAGACCGAAACCGACCCTGGTTCCGGCTCCGCCTCCGGCCGATCCTCGTCCATCGCCCCCCGAGCAGCCTGACATCCCCCCGCCAGGGAAGCCCATTTCGAACAAGTAGGGTACGCTCCCGCGATGCCGCTTGAGTGAGGGGTGGGGCAGTCTGCATTGGTCTGAGACGACAGGTTTAGACCCTGGAGGGTCCGCGGGCCGCGACACCTCCTTCCGCCTCACGACGCCTCATGAGCGCGTCCCTCAGTGGAGGAGGTGAGCGGTGTATAAGCAAAGTTTGAGTGGCAATTTATGAGCGATAGGCGCAAGCTATCGACATCACTGCATGAAACGATAACAGACTGCGATGACTGAGGTTTCGCGTTCGAAGTGCCCCGCCTGCGATGGAGCCGCGATGGCCGTTGCCCCCCTCAATTCTTCAATTAGATGCAGTCCACAACTTCACAACTCTATCGAGTAGGCCTTCGAACCCGTGTGGTCCTCCCTGTATGCGCATATGCCGATAGCGGGCGACGACCCCAAGGAATTGAAGATTAGGCTCGGATCGCTTCTTTCCCATGTCGAAAGCGGGCGCGAAGTTGGCTCAACGCCAAGCCAGGCCTCCCCGTCAACACCGTCTTTCTGCGCTGGAAGGCATGGAAAGGACATCGCGAAAGAACGTGGTGACGGCTTTCGCGGGCCGTGCCGCCGGAATCGTCAGCCCTAGCTCGGAAGCGCTCAATCACACATGACCAATAAAGCGGCTTCAGGTGTTCCCGGGTTGGATGCCGTCTTGTCAGGCGGCTTCACGAGAGGCTGTCTGTTCCTGATCGAAGGCAATCCAGGGACGGGCAAGACCACGATGGCTCTCCGGTTTCTCTTGGACGGCTCTGATGCGGGGGAGCGTGGTCTCTACATCACGTTATCAGAGACGAAATCTGAGTTGCTGACTGGAGCCGCCTCCCACGGGTGGACTTTGAACTCGAACATTGAAGTGTTCGAACTTCAGTCGGCGGAGAATATGCTGGATCACAACCAGCAACAAAGCCTGCTTTATTCCTCCGAGCTCGAGTTGGGGGAAACCGTCAGGCTCATCGTCGACACGGTTGAGCGCATTAAGCCGGACCGAATTGTGCTCGACAGTCTGTCGGAGATTCGCCTTCTAGCGCAAAGCTCCCTTTGGTATCGCCGCCAACTCTTGGCGCTTAAGCACTATTTCGTTAGATGCGACGCCACCGTGTTGGCGCTGGACGATCTAACGACTGACGTGCTCGACAAGACTGCCCACAGCATAGCGCACGGCGTTATCCGTTTGGAGGAACTGAGGCCGACCTACGGCGCAGACAGACGTCGGATGCGCGTGATGAAATACCGTGGCCAAGCGTTTCGCGGCGGCTACCACGACTTCGTCATTAGGACCGGTGGTATCGAAGTCTTTCCGCGCCTCATTTCCAAGGAACACGTCAACACTCTTCCGGCGGTCGTTTGCTCGAGCGGCAACATCAAGTTGGACGAGCTTCTTGGCGGAGGCATCGATAGTGGATCAAGCACTCTCGTGCTTGGTCCGGCCGGAGCTGGGAAGTCCCTGCTGGGTTTTCAATTCGCAGAAGCCGCCATGCGCCGGGGCGAGAAGGCAGCCCTGTTCGCGTTCGATGAGGAACTTGGCCTGTTGTTCCGGCGCACCAAAGGGATGGGCATCGATTTGGAAGCGTTTCGAGATGCCGACAGTCTGATCGTGGAACAGATCGACGCGGCCGAGCTTTCGCCCGGCGAATTTGCCCATCGGGTGGGTCAGCACGTGCAAAACAACGGCGTGCAAACGGTCATCATCGATAGTCTCAACGGCTATCAAATGGCGATGCCGGAGGAGCAATCCCTCATCCTGCACATGCATGAGCTGTTGCAATATCTCAATCGCCTCGGGGCGGCGACATTCGTAATGGTTGCCCAACATGGGCTCGTCGGGGATATGAAAACGCCCGTCGACGTCACCTACCTCGCAGACACGGTAATACTTCTGCGCTTCTTTGAAGCGCAAGGAAGGGTTCGAAGGGCCATTTCCGTTATCAAGAAACGGACAGGTGCGCATGAGGACACAATTCGCGAGATGAAAATTACGAGCTGCGGGCTTGTGCTCGGAGATCCGTTGGCAAACTTCCATGGTGTTCTGCGGGGCATCCCGACCTATGTCGGTACGTCCGAACCGTCGCCGCAAGAAGCGTAATGCCCTTTGGCGGTCCAAACTCGGAACGCGCCTTGATTCTAGCGCCGCGTGGACGCGACGCCGAAATCGCCTCCAAACTATTGCAGGAAGCGGGATGGGCGACCCTGGTATGCGCCGATATCGTCAGTTTGTGTGTCGAGCTTGACAAAGGTGCGGCCTTTGGTGTCGTGGTGGAAGAGGCGTTGGCAACGATCGATCACGCATGTCTGGCACAGTGGATCAAGAAACAGCCAGCCTGGTCGGATTTTCCCATCGTTGTCTTGACGAGCCACGCAAACGCGCCCAGCCGCCCGGCTACTGCAAACCGTCTGCTCGATATTCTAGGCAACGTAAGTTTTCTCGAACGGCCTTTCCACCCGAGCACACTTGTCAGTATTGCTCGCTCAGCATTGCGTTCTCGTCGCCGCCAATACCATGCGCGCGAAATGCTGGAGCGGCATAGCCTGCTTGCAGGTGAATTGCAGCACCGCACGAAGAACTTGCTGGCGGTTATCCGCGCAATCGCATCGGCGAGCCTGGACGATAGCCAACGACGTGACGCTTTCTTTTCTCGTTTGCATGCGTTGGCAGCAGCGCAAGATCTGATCATCGGCGGGGCAGGACGGGGAGCGCTGATGAAGGACGTCGTCGGCAAGGCGATTGAGGGTTTCGGTAGTCGCGTCTCGGCTGACGGACCCGAGGTTTTCCTCAACCCCAATGCTGCTCAGGGTTTCGCGCTAATCCTTCACGAACTGATGACGAACGCCACCAAACACGGGGCCTTGAAGGCAGACCAGGGGCACGTTTCGGTGCGGTGGTCATTCGGTGCCGCTGTCGCCGATGCCGCTGTCGCCGATGCCGCTGTAGTCTTTCAATGGCAGGAGCGCGGTGGCCCGCCCGTCAAGCCGCCGCAGCGCAAGGGCTTCGGCAGCGTTCTGCTCGAACGTGCTGTCGGAACCGCGGATCCGCCTCGGTTCGATTATGCTCCGGAGGGATTTACCTATGAGGTCAGAGCAAGCCTCGCTCAGCAGCGGCCAACCGAATAACGTCCGCGTTGAGCCAACGGTGGAGTTTTAGCCTACGCTCCGCCTCCATCACTCCCACTCGATGGTCCTCGGCGTCACTGGCGCGCACTGCTGTGGTCATCCCCTCGTCTACCATTTGCGCGGGGATAGGTCTGAAACGTAGAGGTCAGCTAAGTGCCAAAAGCAGACCTCGTGGCTGACGAATTACCTCCCAACCGCCAACTCGCCGCGCGGGATGTGCGGCGATCGCGCTCGCTGGGATTCGGTGGTTGAAAGTGAATCTGAGGAGTTGGCATCAAAGCTCATCTCGATCCTCAAACCAGGGGCATTGTCGGTGATGCTTAATTGCCAACCATGCAATCCGCTAACCGCCGCGACAAGTGAAAGCCCTAAACCAGTCCCGTCAATATCGGCACTACGGTCAAGCCGATAAAACCTTTGAAAAATTCGCTCCCTCTCCTCCGCGGGAACACCCAATCCGTTGTCCGCGATGCTAACGATTATTTTTGAACCGGCCTGATGCAGAGAAACCTCGATACTCGAGCCTGCCGGCGTATGCCTAATGCCATTGTCGAGAAGGTTCGCAAACATTTCGGCGAGAAGTTCTTTATCGCCCCGTATCTGAATCGATGGCGCGATTTTCGCAGTGATCGTTCTCCCTTGTTCTTCCGCTGCCACCGAGTATGCCTCCACGACAGTTTTCGACAATGCGCTTAGGTCGACCTCACGAAAGCCTGAGTGACGTGCAACCACCTCAATCCGCGCAATGCGCAGCAGTGCCGAAAAGGTCTTGAGAATTGCTTCGGTCTCGAGTTGCGCTCGGTCAATCACATGTTCGAAACTCGGGTTTCCTTCTGCGATCGTTCGGGCCGTCTCCAGTCCTTGATGCAGACGACCGAGCGGAGTGCGGAGCGCATGGGCGATATCGTTCGACACTTGCCTTACGCCATCCATCAGGACTTGAATGCGATCCAGCATCTGATTCAGCGTTCGCGAGAGAAGATCGAAATTGTCGTTTGTTCCGCTCAGCGGGATACGGGTCTCCAGATCGCCTGAAATGATTGCTTGAGCCGTGGTTCTGATCACGTCCACACGTCTCAAGAATCCGCGGCTGAGCAACAATCCCCCAAAAACACTCAGCACCAGGAACGCGATCAAGCTCCACACACCCGCTTCGAGCCACGCGTGACGCATGTCCTCGATCGATCCGTAGTCGTCAGCAACGGCCAAGCGCATGCCATTGTCCAGCTCGACAGAACGGATGTGCAAAACTCTCGCACCACTGTCGCCAGTACTTTCGGCGGGAAGCGCTACGTCACTCCATCCGAGCCTCGTGGGTGTGACCGGCATCTCGCCCGCAGCGCGACTCCCACTCCCATCCAGCAATAGATATTCAAGATTGAGAACGCTCTCGCGCCTCCCAATCTGTTCGACGAGTTCCGGCACCCCTTCTGATCGCATCTCATCGGTAAGGAGCTCGATTTCACCGTCGATGCGCGCCGCCATTTGCTTTTCAAGAGACGACTCTACGGTCCAGTACACGAGCGCGCCCATTATTATGAATGACGCCGCGAGGAGAGCTGCATAGAGGACGGCAAGGCCAAAACTTGCTGTGCGCAACAGTCTAGGAAGGTGGCCTAATGACATATCCGAAGCCTCGAACGGTATGTATCAAGTCCTGCGTTTTCCCCTGTGTGATTTTGGCCCTCAGCCGACTGATATGGGTCTCGACTATTTTAGTCTTGGTATCGAAATGAAAATCCCACACCTTTTCAAGAAGCATAGTCCGCGTAACGACCCGTCCAGCATTTCGCATCAAGTATTCCAGCAACTGAAATTCGCGAGCGTGCAGATCGATGTCGGCACCAGCGCGGGTTACGCGCCGAGCGAGGAGATCCATCTCCAAATCGGCCACGCTCAGCCTCGTCTCGCTCGCGACAATCTGGGGGCGGCGCGCAAGCGCATTGATCCGCGCCATTAGCTCGGAGAACGCGAAAGGCTTGACGAGATAATCGTCGCCTCCGCTCTCCAAGCCCTCGACGCGATCCTCGATCTCGCCGAGCGCCGTAAGGAATAATACGGGGACATTTACACCTGCACCCCGAAGTCCTTTGACGATGCGAAGCCCATCTATGGTTGGCAACATGCGATCCACGACAATTAGGTCGTACCGCTCACTCAATCCACGCACCAAACCTTCTTGTCCGTCCCGGCTGCAATCGGCGACATGTCCGGCCTTTTGGAGTCCGTCGACGACGAATTTGGCGGTATCGGGGTCGTCCTCGACTACCAGGATTCGCAAAGTGTTAGTCCGCCCTTTGGTTGCTGAGTCAACGGGGCCGGGGGAAAGAAGATACTCTCCCCGAGCGCCGCTATCTCAATAATAAAGTGCGCCAGGAAGTCGCTCCTCAAAATTGGAAATCTTCTCGCCGCCCGATGAACTGCGTCGGATCAGCTGTAATCTTCGTACTCAAGAAGCTCCGCTGATAACCCGAGAAATTCGGCGTTTTGGCAATGGTTCGAAGTGGACATCCGGCTCGATGCGAAAGTGATAAACAATGCCGCGATGCCGCTTGGCTACTTCTCGAACGGTTCGGCACCACCACAAATATGGCCTTTGCCGGCCATCAACATTGTCTCCTGAAGACGATCGCTTGTTAGCAGGGGAAGACGCGACGACCGCGAATACGAATTTCCTTGATAACCAGAACATCTCTTCCACAACCCAAGGGAGATCGCCGCTTGGGATACGATCAAGCACATAGGTTGAAATCACGCCGTCGAATTGTAGACCCGCTGGAAAAGCCGTGAACCGGGGGGCACATGGATCGTAGGGGCGGATTTCTTCAACGCCAAGGAACTCCGGCAGCGAAGGTACCGCCCTCACGCCTTGGATGGACAGCCCTAGCTGATCGTAAAGCGAACCCTCGCCGGAACCGTAGTCCAGCAGACTTTGGGCACCCGTCGTCTGAACTAGCTCGCGGATGACTGGCAAATGCTCTCGAAGACTGCCCCCGGAAAAGATCTCCGGCTTGGCTTGATGCATGCTCGAATAGGTTTCGATGAGCTGCCGATAGCGCGGGCTGGGATTGGGGCGGCAAAATTCATAGGACATCGACGCCGTTTTCCGCCGCTTGCTCGCCTTGCGGTTGATGACGGAGGAAATCTGTTTACTTGAGAAAAGATAGGAAATCTGAAGCGTCCCCGTTCAAGGATTTCGCTCCAGGTGATGGGTCAATCCGGTTTGAACTTTGGCCGTGCGGTTACGGCCTCTCCTGTGCTCGTATACAAATTTGCAAACAAGCGAGCCCAATTGAGCTGCGACGCTCTGCTCTGGAGCCTGCCGGTTTTTGGTCCTACGTCGTAAGCGGACATTCCCGCGCGGACCCCTATTCCCACTCAATCGTGCCCGGGCTTGGAGGTGATGTCGTAGACCACGCGGTTGATGCCGCGCACCTCGTTGATGATGCGCGCGTTTCATGCGAAGCGCGCGATGTCAAAGAGCCCAAGCGCGATCGTCGCCGCGATGCGCGACGCATCCGGGCTTTGCTGAAGCCCCTCATCCTGGAGGGCCGAAAGCCCGTCTCGAAGGAGGGGATGGCGCGCCGAAAAGCGCAAATCTGACAGCTCGTGCCTTGCGGCACGCGGGCGCCTCTCGGCGCGCCAATCACGGCGGTTACGGCAGCGGACCCCGCTTCAATCCCGGACTGTCTGTCCGGAATCTTCAAGCCAGCTCCTGGCGGGGACTCCTAGTGGTCCCGGGGGGAGTTCGGTGCCGCCCGAGTGCTTCGTTGCGACGAAGCCCGCGGGCGCCGCACCTCATCCCGCTTCACGACGCCTCATGAGCGCGCCCCTCACTGGACGAGGTGGGTGCAGGATAAACGAGGTTTGGAGGGTGAGGATAAACCAACGCCACTCCGCGGTTGATGTCGCGCAAGCGCGGCGCCGAATACCACGCGGTCATTGGAGCTTCCGTCTCCCCACGACATGAGATCAAGCGTGTGGAATCCAAAATTCTGCCGAAGGCGCAGGTTTGAGGCCGAGGTCTAAAGCCTCTCCGCCTACTCCCACTCGATCGTGCCCGGCGGCTTGGAGGTGATGTCGTAGACCA
Source organism: uncultured Alphaproteobacteria bacterium (assembly GCA_963820005.1). Classification (GTDB taxonomy): domain Bacteria; phylum Pseudomonadota; class Alphaproteobacteria; order Rhizobiales; family Methyloligellaceae; genus Methyloceanibacter. Next base: position 380,314 of record CAWFYQ010000006.1, read on the forward strand.
CGCGGTTGATGCCGCGCACCTCGTTGATGATGCGCCGCGCGGCGTGGCCGAGAAAGTCGTGGCTGAAATCGTAATAGTCGGCCGTCATGCCGTCGGTCGAGGTGACGGCGCGGAGCGCGCAGACGAAATCGTAGGTGCGCGCATCGCCCATCACGCCGACGCTGCGCACCGGCAGCAGCACGGCGAAGGCCTGCCAGATCTTGTCGTACAGCCCCTGCTTCCTGATCTCGTCGAGATAGATGGCGTCGGCCTTGCGCAGGATGGCGAGCTTCTCCTCGGTCACTTCGCCGGGAATGCGGATGGCGAGCCCGGGCCCTGGGAATGGGTGGCGGTTGACGAAAACCGGCGGCAGCCCGAGCTCGCGCCCGAGCGCCCTCACCTCGTCCTTGAACAATTCGCGCAACGGCTCGATCAGCTTGAGCCGCATGCGCTCGGGCAGCCCGCCGACATTATGATGCGACTTGATGGTGGCCGAGGGTCCGCCGGTCGGCGAGGTGCTCTCGATCACGTCGGGATAGAGCGTGCCCTGCGCCAGGAACTCGACATGGCCGATTCTTCCGAACTCGGCCTCGAACACGTCGACGAACAGTCTGCCGATCGTCTTGCGCTTCTTCTCGGGATCGGTGACGCCTTGCAGCGCATCGAGGAAGCGCGCGGCGGCATCGACCGCGATCAGCGGGATGTTGTAATGGCCGCGAAACAGATCGGCCACCTCTTTCGCCTCGCCTTCGCGCAACAGGCCGTGGTCGACGAAGATGCAGGTGAGCTGCTCGCCGATCGCCTCGTGGATGAGGAGCGCGGCGACGGCTGAAATCGACGCCGCCCGAGAGCCCGCACACCACATGCGCATCGCCGACCGTCTCGCGGATGCGCGCGACCTCGGTCTCGCGGAACTGCGCCATGGTCCACTCGCCCGGGCAGCCGGCGATGGCGCGGACGAAATTCCTGAGCAGCGCCGCGCCTTTCGGCGTGTGCACCACTTCGGGGTGGAACTGCACGCCGTAGAGCTTGCGCAAATCGTCGGCGATGGCCGCGAACGGCGCGCCGGTCGAGATGCCGACGGCGCGGAAGCCGGGCGGCAGCCTGGTCACGCGGTCGCCGTGGCTCATCCACACTTGCGCCCGCTCGCCCTCCTTGAACACGCCGTCGAACAGCGGCGTCTCGTCGATCACCTGAAGCTCGGCGCGGCCGAACTCGCGTGAGTGCCCGCCCTCGACCTGGCCGCCGAGCGCAGCAACCATGGCCTGCTCGCCGTAGCAGATGCCGAGCACCGGCACGCCCGCGCTGAAGATCGCCGGCGCCGCTTGCGGGGTGCCGCTCTCATGCACGGATGCCGGACCGCCCGAGAGGATGATGGCCGCCGGCCGCTCCTCGGCGAGCAGGCTTTCCGCCTTGTCGTAAGGCACGATCTCGGAATAGACGCCGGCCTCGCGCACGCGCCGTGCAATCAGCTGCGTCACCTGGCTGCCGAAATCGACGATCAGGACGCGATCTTGGGATTTATCCGGCATGGCAGGTGGTTATAGCAGCGTCTTTGAGTTGGCAATGACTCTCCGCGGTCATCCCCATGAAGGGATTGGCGCGGCAAAGCCACACGGGCCCCGGACCCGGTCGCCGAAATCCTGTTAGAGTGGCTGCCGCCAATGACCCCACCCCCCTTCCTCCCCGATGCGGATGCTTCGAATTAAGCGCCTCCTCGCCCTGGTCCTGCTCGCCATCCCTGGGGTGGCGTGGGCGGCCCCCGGTCCCGCCGACGGCGACTTCGCGGGCGTAATCGAGATGGATGGCCGAAAGATGCATCTCGAATGCAAGGGAACCGGCGCGCCAACCGTGATCCTGATCTCCGGCTATCGCAACGACGCCGAGATCTGGACCACGCCGCCCGGTCCCGGCATCGAGCCGGTGCTCGCGGGCGTCGCCGGCTTCACCCGCGTGTGCGCCTATGACCGGCCAGGCACCATCCTCGACGCGACCCATGTGAGCCGGAGCGATCCGGTGCCCATGCCCCGCAGCGCCGAGGATGTCGTGTTCGAGCTGCACGATCTGTTGGATGCGGCACAGATCGGCGGCCCCTATGTGCTTGTCGCCCATTCGCTCGGCGGGCTGTTCGCGCGGCTCTATGCCAGCAGCTACCCCAATGACGTTGCCGGCCTCGTCCTGGTCGACGCCTGGCCGGAAGCGATGCCGGCGCTGCTCGGGCCGGAGCAATGGCAGGCCTATCAGGCGCTCGCCGCCGCGCCTCCGCCCGGGCTCGAATCCTATCGCGATCTTGAGTCGATCGATTTCGGGGCGGCCTCTGAGCGGATGGAGGAAGCAGCCGCTCATCAGCCGCTCTACGGAATCCCCCTTTTCGTGCTGTCACGCGGCAAGCCCGTAGCGCTGCCGCCGAATGTGCCCGCCAATTTCTCGCAAGACGCCTTCGAGGCGGCGTGGCGCAAGGGGCAGGACCAGCTCGCCGCCTTGTTGACCGACGCCAAGCATGTCATCGCGACGAAGAGCGACCATTACATCCAGTTGGAGCAGCCCGACCTCGTCATCGACGCCGTGCGGCAGGTGGTCGACGCCGTGCGCGATCCAGCCGCATGGACCGCGCAATGACCGGCAATTCCGAGCAAGCCGCTTTCGAGGCGCGCTTGCGGCTCCAGATCGAGGCCTATCATGCCGCCGCACTCGCCTATGCCGCCGTCAAGCTCGGCCTCCCTGACAGGATGGGCGAGCGCCCGTGGACGGCCGAGCAGCTGGCCGGCGAGCTCGGTCTGTCGCCGCCGCATCTCTTCCGCTTCCTGCGCGGGCTGGTGACGCTCGGCATCTGCCAGGAGCTGCCCGACGGCGGCTTCGCGCTCGCGCCCGGCGGATGGTCGCTCCGCTCGGATTCGCATTCCCGCCTCGCCAAGAAGGTGCAGATCGTCGTCGAGCAATATTGGCAGCCCTGGTCCGATCTCATCTCGTGCCTCAAAACCGGGCAGCCGTCCTTCGAGCAGGTGTTCGGCGCGAGCGTGCGGGACTGGCGAAGCCGGCACCCCGACCAAGGCGCCCTGTTCGAATCCTACCTGACCGGCGAGACGTTCGATCAGGCCGGTCCGATCGTCGAGGTTTTCGAATTTGCCGCGGGGGTCGCAAGCGTGGCCGATATCGGCGGCGGCTGCGGCGGCCTGCTCGCCGCCCTCCTGATCGCCTACCCGCGCCTCGACGGCGCGCTGCTCGACCGTCCGCACATCATCGAGATGGCCAGGGCGTTCCTGCGCGCCTTCGACGCGTTTCGCCTGTCCGAGCGCATCAATTTCGTGCCGGGCGACTTCTTTGCCGGAATTCCCATCGAAGCCGATCTCTATCTGTTGAATGGCGTGCTGCAGCAATGGGACGATCAGGCGGCGATCGTGATCCTGACCAATTGCCGAAACGCGATGTCTGGCGCGGCGAGGCTTGCCGTCATCGAACGGCTGATGCCGGCTCGCGCCGTGGACGACCCGAGCGCCGTCATGGTCGATCTGCACATGATGACCATCACCGGCGGACGCACGCGGAGCGTCGCCGAGTTCCAGGCGCTGCTCGCGCGAGCGGGTCTCACGGTCGTTAAGATCACGCCCACACGCCTGGGCCTCGCCATCGTCGAGACCGTGCGCTCCTAGGCTCTGCTCACTTGCCGGGGCCGTCCATCACCACGAAGTCCTCGCCGCTCCGCGTGTCGGCGGTGGCGGCAGCGTCGGTGGTGACCAGCACCGTGCCCGGCTTGATGCGCTTGCCGATCGCCTCCATCACGTCGGGCGAGCCTTCGATGCGCTGCAGCACCGCGCTGTTCGGCGTGATCGCGCCCGTCTCGTCGGCTTGGAAGCCCATCCCCTCCCAGGTCGATCCCTTGGGATCGCCGCCCTGCCACACGAACACGTTGGAGCCGATCGGCTTGCCGGGATCTTTGATGTTGGCGTCGCCCTGGGCGACGATGTCGCCGTTCTGCAGCACATAGATGCGCTTGTCGGCGCGCGACACCAAAATCGAGGTGACGGCGTTGGAGGCGGCCGGCGAGATCGCCTTCTTGCCGATATTGGTCTCGATGGTCTGCTTGGCGCTCGAGCCGAGGATTGGGCCCGGGTCTTTTACCGAGGCAGGGTCGCTCACATCGCCGGCGATGATGACCGGCGTTCCCACCTGCGTCACCGCATAGAGGTTCTCGGCAAATTTAGGCGGCAGCCGCACGCAGCCGTGGCTGGCCGGATAGCCGGGCAGATTGCCGGCATGGAGCGCCACGCCCTGCCAGGTCAACCGCTCCATATGTGGCATCGGCGCGTCGTCGAACTCACTCGAATAATGCTCCTCGGCCTTCTGCAGGATGGTGAACACGCCGGTCGGCGTCTCGTAGCCCTTCTTGCCCGTCGAGCAGGTCGAAACGCCGATCAAGATGCCGTTGCGGTAGACGAAGCAGCGTTGCTTCGGCACCGAGACAATGATCGCGACCGCGCCCTTCGGTGCGCGCTCGGGATGCCAGACGAACTGGCCCGCCTTGAGGTTCTTGCCATCCGCGCTCGGGGCTTTCGCCGGCGATGCGCCGCTCCGGCCGCTGCCGCTTCGCTTCCGCGTCTTGGCGAAAGCCTCGCCAACGAGGATGCGCGGCGCGACCAGGAAGCCGGCACCCAGCACCAACAAGGTGACGACGCTCCGCCGGCTCGTCGCTACCGGACTCGGCTTTGGCATGGATGCCCCCCAGAAGATTGGGCTTCCACTTTAGGTAAGCGTCATTCCGGCGCAAGCCAGAAACCATCACACCCACTCACCCTGAGGAGGCCGCTTTAGCGGCCGTCTCAAAGGGTGTGGCCTCATGCTTCGAGACGCTCCTCAGCACGAGGTGCTAGCCAGGGGATTCCTCTTTGGGGTCCTGGACCTCGCCGGGACGAGGCTGCGCTGACGGAGCGGGTGAGAGCGACTTCACATAGATGACCTTGCCGTCGCCGTCGCCGTAGAAGTCGGGCAGGCGCGCCTCCTCGACGAAGCCCATCTGCTGGTAGAAGCCGCGCGTCGCCGCGTAGCGGTCGGACGACGAGGTATCGACATAGATATGCTTGGCGCCGGCCTTGCGCATCGCGGACTCGGCGCGAGCATAGACCTGGGCGCCGAGACCTTTGCGCTGCTCTTCCGGCGAGACGGCAATCCAATAGAGATCGAACGAGCCTTGCGTCCCCTCGATCTGCCCGTAGCAGGCGTAAGCCGCGAGACCCGGCCCGCGCTCGGCGAGGATGAAGTGATAGCCCGAGCGGATGCCCTTGGTGAGGCGCTCGGTGACGAGCTCGCCGGCAAGGTCCACCTCCGCCGCGCTGAACATGCCGGTGGTCGCGACCAGCGAACGCACGCGGCCCACGTCGTCGGCCATCACGCCGTTCCGCCAGTCGAGCCCGTTGCGGTGATGCGGCTTTCCTTCCACGCCCCGGTTGAGGATCGGCGCCATCTGCCGCGCCGCTGAGTGCCCGGTGACGAGGCCGACGAAGAAGTTGCGGGCATTGGCACCGAGCGTGCGCACCCGGTAGCCGCCCTCCTGCACCACCAGCGTCGAAAAGCCCTGCTCGCCGATCATCTGCCCCAGGCGCTCGAAATCCCGGGCCCGGTTCGACCAGCTGCCGGTCGGATCGCCGCGCGCCGTATCGAAGCCGAGAGAAACCACGAGAAAGGTCGGGCGAAACCGCCTGACGCGGCGCAAGCCCTCTGCCACGGCGTTGCGATGCTGATCGGGGGTCAGATGCTCGGGCAGCGGGATGTTGAGATTGAAGCCGGCGCCCGGCCCGATGCCGGTCTCGTCGCGAAAGCCGGTGAAATACGGATAGGCGAAGCTCGGATGGCCGTGCACCGAGACCGTCAGCACGTCGGAGCGCGCGTAGAAGATCTCTTGCTGTCCGTTGCCGTGGTGATAGTCGACATCGAGGATCGCGACCTTGCCGTAGCGCGATAGCATATTGGCGGCGATCGCAGCGTTGTTGAAGTAACAGAAGCCGCCGAAGGTGCGCGTCTCGGCGTGATGGCCCGGCGGCCGCACCAAAGCATAAGCGAGCTCGGCGCCTTCGAGCACGCGCTCAGCCGCCGTCAACGCGCAATCGACCGCCGAGCGCGCGGCGAGATAGGCGTTCTGGTTGAGCGGGGTGAACGTGTCGATGCAATAATAGCCGGCGAGCACCGTCTCGTCTTTCGGCGCCCGCGCCGGATTGCGCGTCGGAAACACGTAAGGGTAGATCGACTTCTTCGGCCCGGCCATCAGACAGGCCTTGCGGATGTAGTCGACGAGCCGCCCATCGTGAACGGCACGGATATGCCGGTCGGAGTAGCGCTTGGCCGGTATCTTCTCGAACAGACCCGACGGATCGAGCTCGGCCATGATCGAGCGGATGCGCACCGGCGCTTCGACGTACCCGCGATCCTGCACATGATGGATGGTGTGGTCGTCGTTGAGCACCAGCGCGATGCGCGGCTCAGACGACGAGCGCACCTCGCCCTTCAGCGCTCGCCTCGATTTGACATAGCGCGGCTCGCGCAGACGAATGGGATCGTCGGTGATGGAATCGACCACCATCTGCACATAGGCACCGAGCAATCCGTATTTCCGCTCGAGGATCGCCCGCACCACCTTCTTCACCTTCTCGGCGCTCGGCAGATCGTTGGCGCCGAGCGGGTCGAGCATGAGATAAGGCGGGTCGCTGGTCCCCGGCGTCACCGGCGTCTCGTAGGCGGTGTTCAAGATCGGCCGCGCGCCGTAGCGCTCGTAGAACTTGAGCCGCTTGGCATTGTTGGCCCTGATCTCGGGATTGGGGCTGAGCTCGGGATCGTCGGGCAGGCTCTCGAAATAGAGCTGAGTGCCGAGAGCGCGCGCCTCCTCCCTCACCCGCTCATAGAGCGTGGCGCCGATGCCCTCGCCCATGCGCCCGGCCGCAGTCGAGACGAGCTCGAGATAGGAGAAGCCGATGTCGGGCGCGTGCAGCAGGAGCGCTAAGCCAAGCGTCTGATCTCGCGTATTCTCCGCCACGAACAGCCGCGACACGAAGCGGTGCTTGAGCGGATTGGCGAGCTGCTCGGGCAGCTTGGCGATGTCGTAGTCGGGCATGCCCGGGAACTGCTCGCGCATGATCTTCTGCGCGGCTTCGATCGCCGAGCGGTTCACTGCCGTGGTGGCATCGGCGACTTTCCGGATGCGGAGCATGACGAGATGCGAAGCACGTCAGGCGGTGGCTTGCAAGGCTCCAAGCGAGGACTCGACGATTTGCCCGATCGTGGCCTGATAGGACAGCCCCGCCTGTTGCGCCGCCGCGGCGAACCCCGCATCGGCGCTGAGGCAGGGATTCATGTTCACTTCGAGGATCGCGGGCTCGGCCGCCCCGTCGAGACGGAAATCGACCCGCGCATAGCCCGACAGTGCAAAGAGATGCCAGCAGGCGAGCGCGAGGCCCTTGAGCTTGGCGGCGAGCGCGGGATCCTCGGCTTCAAGGCCGAAGCGGCGCGGCGTGCCGATATAGGCCTCGCTGTCGGGCGTCCATTTGGCGTCGTAGCCGACGATCCTGGGCGCGCGGGCCGAGAAACCCTCGAACACGATCTCGGCGATCGGCAGCACGCGCGGCCCCGACGGCCCATCGAGCAGCGAGAGATTGAACTCGCGGCCGTCGAGGAAGCTTTCGGCGAAATGCTCGGTCTTCCAGCGCACATTGCGCATCGCGATGGCTTTAGCGGCATCGGCGCCCCGCAGCACCGAAGCATCGTCCAGTCCGAGCGAGCCATGCTCCCAGATCGGCTTGACGATGTACCGCCGCTCGGGATCGAGCCCGCTTCCGTCCTCCGACCAAGTCGGTGTCGGCAGGCCGGCATGAGCGAGCTTCAGCTTGGTCGAGATCTTCGACAGCGTCTCGAGCCAGGCGCTGGCGCTGCACCCGGTATAGGGCAGGCCAAGCGCATCGAGCCGTGCCGGCACGAACGGGGCGAGCCTGCCGTCGCCGTTCACCGCATCGACGAGGTTGAACACGAGCAGCGGCCGGCGCGCGGGCAAGGCGTCGAGTTGGCTGAGATCGGGCGCCAGCGCCACGATCTCGGTGGCGTAACCGAGCGATCCAAGCGCCCCGGCCACTGCGTTGGACGCGACCAGAGTGTCGATCTCGTCGGGACGGCTTTCCGTCGCCGCGTGCACGACCGGGATGAACCCCCGTGTGCCGCCCATCAGGCCGTTCTCCGCTGGCGCTCCGTGTCGCTGCGCGCCAGTCCGGTCCGGTCGAGTCCGTAGCGGGCAAGGCCGGCATCGAGGATCATGCCGATCAGGGCGGTGAACTCGATGCCGTTCTGCGCGGCGAGGATCGGCAGGTCCGAGTGCCATGGGTTCAAGCCCGCCAGCGGATTGGCCTCGAGGAAATACGGCTCGCCGGTGTCGTCGGAGCGGAAGTCGATGCGCGCCGTGTCGCGGCATTCGAGCGCCCTATAGGCATCGAGCGCGCGCGCGCCGGCAAGCAGCGCCTCTTCATCGGTAGCCGGCGCGTAGATCACGAGGTCCTCGCACAGCTCCTTGTTGTGCAGCGAATAGATATTGGCCTCGGCGTGTTCCTTCAGCAGGATCTCGCACACGCCGAGCACCCGCGCATCATCGCCATTGCCGACGATGCCGACGGTGAACTCGCGGCCAGGCAGATATTGCTCGACCAGGGCCGGCTGCTTGTAGCGCTCGATCACCCGCGTCGCCGCCGCCGCGAGCTCCTCTGGCGTGTTGACCAGAGAGGCCGCCTCGCAGCCTTTGCCGGTGCCCTCGGCCAACGGCTTGACGAACGCCGGGAAGTCGGTCCAGCCGGCGACCTCGCTCGCGCTTCTGTGCGCGACCGCGAACGCAGGCGTCTTGACCCCGGCATCACGCACCAGCCGCTTGGCCACCCCCTTGTCGAGGGCGGCGGCGGCGGTGAGCGGGTCCGAGAACAGATAAGGCTGGTCGAACAGCTCGCACAGCGCCGGAACCTGCGCCTCGCGCGAGCGGCCCTTGAGCCCTTCGGCGATCGAGAACACCAGGTCGAAGCGCTCGCCCGCGACGAGGCGCGCGGCGAGCGCCTGGCCGCGGCCGACACGGACCGGCTCGCAGCCAAGCGCTGCCAGCGCCGAAGCGAGCTCATCGATCGTGCCGACGCTGTCGAACTCGGCAATCTCCTCCTCGGAGTAGCCGAGCGCGCGATATTCGTCGCGGAGATCGTAGACCAGGGCGATGCGCATCAGCGAGACCCCGCGCCGAGCGTGCGGTCGCCGCCAACCACGCCATCAGGATCGGTGTAGCGGTAGGTGTTGCCCTCGAAGTTCTTGAGGATCAGATCGTCGCCCTCGCGGCCGACGACGTAATCCGGCAGCAACGGGATCTTGCCGCCGCCGCCGGGCGCATCGATCACATAGGTCGGCACGGCATAGCCGGTGGTATGGCCGCGCAAGCCTTGCATGATCTTGAGCCCCTGATCGACGCTCGTGCGGAAATGCGACGAGCCCGAGATCGGGTCGCATTGATAGAGATAATAGGGGCGCACCCGGCGCGTCAGGAGCCCGTGGAACAGCGGCTTCAGCGTGTCCACGGAATCGTTGATGCCCTTGAGCAGCACCGTCTGGCTGCCGAGCGGGATGCCGGCATCGGCGAGCCGCGCGGTCGCCTCGGTGACCTCCGGCGTCAGCTCGGTCGGATGGGTGAAATGGAGGCTCATCCACAGCGGATGATGCTTCCTGAGCACCTTGACCAGCGAACGCGTCACGCGCATGGGCAGCACGACCGGCACTTTGGTGCCGAGCCGCACGAACTCCACATGCTTGATGGCGCGGAGCCGCGTCAGCAGATAGTCGAGCCGCTCGTCAGACAGGGTCAGCGGGTCGCCGCCCGACACCAGCACGTCGCGGATCTCGGGATGATCGGCGATGTAGGCAAGCGCATCCTCCCATTGCGGCCGGCTGAACGTGTAGTCGCCGCCGGCCTCGCCCACCATGCGCGAGCGGGTGCAATAGCGGCAATAGGTCGAGCAGAAGCCGGTCGCGAGGAACAGCACGCGGTCCGGGTAGCGGTGCACCAGGCCGGGCACCGCGCTATGGCCGTCCTCGCCGAGCGGATCGTCGGCCTCGCCCGGCGTCTTCAAATATTCGCTGCCGACCGGCACGTGGGTGCGGCGGAGCGGCTCGAGCGCGTCTTCGCGCGACATCAGGCTCGCGTAATAGGGGGTGATGCCGAGCGGCAGAGATCCCTGATGGCGGACCACCGCGTCGCGCTCGTCCTCCGACAGCTCGAAAATGCGCTCCAGCTCGGCAAGCGTCCGGATGCGCGAGCGTGCCTGCCAGCGCCAGTCATTCCACTGGGCGAGCTCGACCTCCGGGTAGAAGCGCTTGCGGAACGCGCGCGTCACCGGCCCGACGGGGAACCGCTCGGGGCGCAAAGCGAGCGCAACGAGATGCGGCGCCTGAGCGGGCGTGCCCGCGGGCGAAAGAGCTTTGATGGGAAGATGTGGTTTGGGAAGAAGTTGAGATGTCGCTTGCGGGCGACTGGGAGGCTCTTCGGCCTCGAGCTTGAGCAAGTTCATGGGATACGCGTCCCCTCCGTGCTTTTGCGGACCGCCGTGCGACAACCGCCAATTCTGCGTCCATTAAAAGCGCGAGTCATTTCATCGACCTCTTCCTTAATTTCAAGTGCTAATGGCGTCGCGGTCGCAACTTTTTTGCCGCGCCGTGACGCCTATCCTGGTTCTCTTCGCAATAGCGAAAGGCGACCGGCCTCTCCTCAGCTCTGGCGCTCCAGCACCGCGACGAAGAAGCCGTCAGTGCCATGGCTGAGCGGCGTCATCAGCAGGGTGTCGTCAGAGCCATCGGCGGATGCGAGCGCCTTGCTCTCGGGCAGCGCCGTCTCCCACAGTTGCCGCCACGGGAGGAGCTTGAAGTCGGGATGGCGCATTAGGAACGCCTCGACCTGGTCGCGGTTCTCGGACGGGAGCACCGAGCAGGTGATGTAAGCGAGCCGGCCGCCCGGCTTCACCAGCGGCGCGCCTTCCTCCAGCACCTCGCGCTGCTCGTCGAGCCTCGCCTCGAGCATTTGCGGGCTGAGCCGCCACTTGGCATCGGGGCGCCGCCGCCAGACGCCGGAGCCCGTGCAAGGCGCATCGATCAGCACGAGGTCCATCTTGCCGGCGAGCTCGCCCAACGCGCCCCTGTCCCCCGCCGCCAGCACTTGGGCGTTCCTCACCCCTGCCCGCTTCAGCCGCTCGAAGATCGGGCGAAGCCGCATGCGGTCGCTGTCATAGGCGTAGAGCTGCCCGGTATTCTGCATGAGCGCGGCGAGCGCCAAAGTCTTGCCGCCGGCTCCGGCGCAAAGGTCGATAATCTGCGCCTTGGGCTTGGCGCCCGAAAGCAGCGCCGCGAGCTGCGAGCCCTCGTCCTGCACCTCGAACCAGCCTTTGCCGTGGCCGGGCTCGGCCTCGATATGCGGGCTCCGGCCGGGGCCCGGGGCTTGCACGACGCGCACCCCCAACGGCGAATGCGATGTCGGCGCCGCATCGAAGCGCTGAAGCGCCTTCAGCACCTTCTCGCGCGTCGCTTTCAGCGTGTTCACCCTGAGATCGACCGGCGCCCGCCCGGCAAGCGCGGCGCCCTCCTCGCCAGCCCGCGCGCCGAACGCCCGCTCGAATTGCGGTTGAAGCCACTCCGGATAATCGCCGCGGATGGCCGCCGGGGCTTCGTCAGGCACATCGCGCGCGAGACCCGCCCGCTCGGCTTCGCTCAACGGCTCGGGCGCGTGGTTTCCGCCGTCTGCAAGTGCCGCGACCTCATCCGGGGTTTTGCGCCAGCCCGTGACGAGGGTCCTGAGCACCAGCGCCCGCGGACCTGCATCGCCCATAGCATAGGCGCTCGAAGCGCGCTGGCGCAGAGCATCGAATACGAGATTGCCGATCGCGGCGCGGTCGCCTGACCCGGCGAAGCGGTGCGCCAGACCCCAATCCTTCAACGCCTCGGAGGCGGGCCGCTTGCGCGCCTCGATATCGGCGAGGATTTCGATGGCCGCGCTTGCCCGCGCCGCTGGCGTCATTACTGAGAGGCGAACAGCGTGATGCGGGCGATGACGATCACCCACATGAGAAACAGCGCGATGGCGCCGATCACGAACACGGCGGTGCGCCGGTCGAGCCGATTCGAGGTGACGTGGATATAGCTGTGCACGTAGCGCGAAAACACGAACATCCAGGACAGGACGTAGAGGGTGACGTCGAGCGCGTCGGTCGCGAGCGCGAGCAGGACCACGACGTAGAACAGCATCGGCAGCTCGAGCTGGTTTTGGAAGGCGTTGCCGACCTGCATGACATGCGGCGGCCACACCGGCTCGCGCAACGCCACCTGCTGCGGGCTGACGTCGCCACGCCGCACCACGCGCAGCCTGAGCAACGACATCCACCCGAGCAGCACGAAGGTCAGAAGGACCTGCGCAAACATCGGCAACAAGATTGCCACAAGCGACATGATGCTCCCTTCCCCTCGACTCGGCGGCGAGCGACCGGCTCACTCCGGGCGCCCTTATACTCTGGCTCCGGGCGATATGGCGATCAAAGAGGATGGCAAAGCGCGGGGCAAACGCTACTTCGCGGGGGAATGATGGGGCGCGCCAGTGTTGGTAAACCGCGACGAACTGCCGGGTTGATTGCCGAATTCGCCCGGTAAACATGGACGGAAGTTCAATTGACGCCCGCCCCGAGGCCCCTCTAAAGCTAGCCCGAAGCAGCAAAAGTCTTAAGAGTCCAAGGAGGTTTCCCCCAATGCGCTTGCGCGCCCCCACCCTCAAACCCGGCGCGGCCCTGGCCGCTGCCATGTTTCTCGCGCTCCCTGGCCACGCGCTCGCCGAAGATGCGAGCCCGTCTGCCGCCGCGGCCGGAACTCCGCCCGTCGTCGAGGAGGTCACTCCGCCGCCGGCCCCCGACGCAACGCCGCCGACTGCGGGCACTGCGGGCGAGCCTGTCAAGGAGACCAATATCTGCTTTACCGGCCAAGGCTCGATCAAGGAGGTGCTCGACGCCTGCGGCGCCTATATCGCCGCCGGCGCTGGCGACAAGGAGCACATGGTCATCGCCCACAGCGTCCGCGCCATGGGGCTGTCGGCCACCGGCGATTTCGATGGCGCGCTCGGCGAGATGACCGCCGCTGTCGAGACCGACCCGGCGCGGGCCAACTCCTATTTCATGCGCGCGGCCGCCTTCGAGACCAAGAAGGACTACGACAAGGCTGTCGCCGATCTCGACAAGGCGATCAGCCTCGACGCAACGCAGGGCGATTTCTTCCTGCTGCGCGGCATCGTCTATCGCGACAAGAACGATTTCGATAAGGCCCTTGCCGACATGAACGAGAAGGTGAAGCTCGATCCAGAGCTGACCAACGGCTATACCAAGCGCGGCGATCTCTACCGCCTGCGCAAGGAATACGACCTCTCGATCGCCGACTTCGGCGAGGTGATCAAGCGCGAGCCCGACGGGCCCAAGGGCTATATCGACCGCGGCTGGGTCTATGTGCTGAAGGGCGACCTCGACAACGCCCGCACCGATTTCGATACGGCGCTTAAGATCAAGCCGAACGAACCCTCCGCGCTGGTCGGACGCGGCCTGGTCAAGAGCCGCAAGGGCAAGCCGACCGACGGCGCCGCCGACCTTGCGCTCGCCAAGCAGATGGAGCCCGGCATCTTCGATCAGGTCAGGGCGCTCGGCATCCAGTAGGCGCACCCCGCCTGCTCGCTTCCAATCTCCGTAGGGTGGGCAAAGCGTCGCGTGCCGTGCCTTTGCCCACCCTGCGCCGCAACTCTCCCGCGGGTGGTCTCCACGTCGTGGTCGTGGCCCAGCCACTCGATTTCATGCCCTCTCCCGCAGGGCGATCGGTTGAAATGCGTGTGGCGGATGCTCGAGGGCATCCATGAGCCAAGCGACGCGTATCTCCAGCGAGAGAAATAATCGACGGGAGTAGACCGGACGAGCCGGCGCGCTAACTTTCGCGCGGGTAGTTGGGCGACTCCCGGGTGATGGTCACGTCGTGGACGTGGCTCTCGCGGAAGCTTGCCGTCGATATGCGGATGAACTCGGCGCGCTCCTTGAACGCGGCCAAATCCTTGGCGCCGGTATAGCCCATCGAGGCGCGCAAGCCGCCGATCAGCTGGTGCAGCACGCTGCCGACTGGGCCCTTATAGGGCACCTGGCCCTCGATGCCCTCCGGCACGAGCTTGAGCGCGTCCTTGATCTCCTGCTGGAAATAGCGGTCGGCGGAGCCGCGCGCCATGGCGCCGATCGAGCCCATGCCGCGATACGCCTTATAGGAGCGGCCCTGATACAGATAGACCTCGCCGGGACTCTCGTCGGTGCCGGCCAGCAGCGATCCGAGCATCACGCAATCGGCGCCCGCCGCCAAAGCTTTGGCCAGGTCGCCCGAATAGCGGATGCCGCCGTCGGAGATGACCGGGATGTCGCTCTTGTTGGCCACCTCGACCGCCTCGAGCAAAGCGGTGAATTGCGGCACGCCGACGCCCGCCACGATGCGCGTGGTGCAGATCGAGCCAGGGCCGATGCCGACCTTGACCGCATCGGCGCCGGCGTCGATCAGCGCCTTGGTGCCGTCGGCGGTCGCTACGTTGCCGGCGAGAACCTGCACGGCATTCGACTGCCGCTTGATGCGGCCGACGGCGTCCAGCACGAGCTGGGAATGGCCATGCGCGGTGTCGACCACGATCAGGTCGGCGCCGGCATCGATCAGCCGCTCGGCGCGGGCGAGCCCGTCGTCGCCGACGCTGGTCGCCGCAGCCACCCGCAGCCTCCCCTGCTCGTCCTTGCAGGCATTGGGGTGCAGCCGCGCCTTCTCGATGTCCTTCACCGTGATCAGGCCGATGCAGCGATATTCGTCGTCGACCACCAGCAGCTTCTCGATGCGGTGGCTGTGCAGAAGCCGCTTCGCCTCCTCCATGCCGACGCTTTCGGTGACCGTGATCAGGTTCTCCTTGGTCATCAGCTCGGCCACGCGCTGCTTGGGGTTGGTGGCGAAGCGCACGTCGCGATTGGTGACGATGCCGACCAGCCTCCCCTTGCGCCCGCCGTTGGTGGCGGGCTCGACCACCGGGATGCCCGAAATCTGGTAATCGGCCATCAGCTTGAGTGCGTCGGCGAGAGTGGCCTCGGGATGAATGGTCACCGGGTTCACCACCATGCCCGATTCGAATTTCTTCACCTGGGCGACCTGGGCGGCCTGAATGGCTGGATCGAGATTGCGGTGGATGACGCCGATGCCGCCAGCCTGCGCCATGGCGATCGCCAGACGCGCCTCGGTCACCGTGTCCATCGCCGACGACAGCACCGGGATATGCAGCGAGATCGACCGGGTGACGCGCGATGCGACATCGACCTCGTTCGGCAGCACGTTGGAGGCGGCGGGCCGGATCAGCACGTCATCGAAAGTCAGCGCAAGGTCGCTGTCGGGGAAGTGGCGTCTGGTCGTTTGGGTCTGCCCGTCGGGCATCGGCCAACCTCATTCATCGTCGGGAAGGCTCGCTTATGCGCGGCGCGAAGCCTCCCTATGGTTGGCGGCCTCCTTTAGCAGCTTGTGGCGGCTTTGGGAAGGCAATGGGCCGGACGTTTCTGTGAGTTTCGCTTAAGTCTGGGCGGATTTCAGGGCTTGGCGGAGCCGCGGCACGGCAAAGGCGGCAAAGCTCGCGACCTTAGCCTGCGGCAGACGGTCCTCGCGGTGGATCAGGTTGACGGGGATCGGCTCCGGCTCGAAATCACGAAGAATCAGCCGTAGCGACCCTTTGGCGACCGCCGCCGCAGCTTGATAGGAGAGGACCCTGGTGATGCCGAGCCCCTCGCTCGCGGCGTCTAGGGCTGCCTCCGCGGTGTTGACGATGAGGCGCGGCCGCAACGCGATCCTCTGCGGGGCCTTCGGGCCCGGATAGATCCAGCGATCGGCCGGCGACAACGCGGTGACGCTGATGCAATCGTGCTCCGCAAGCTCGCGCGGCGTCGAGGGCACGCCCCGCGCCGCGAGGTAGCCTGGGCTGGCGCAGGTCACCGTCCTGACGGCGCCGACACGCGCCGCCCGCAACGACGAGTCGGGAAGGCTGCCCACCCTGACCGAAATATCTATGCCCTCCTCCACGAGATCGACCACGCGATCGATCAGCAACAGTCGCACCGCGACGCGCGGAGAGCTTTTCAGGAATTCCGTGACGATCGGCAGGACGTGCAACCGGCCGAACGCAACCGGCGCGGTGACGGCAAGTTCGCCTTGCGGTTCGTCTTGTTCGCCCGCGACACGCAAGCGCGCCGCGTCGAGCTCGGCAAGGATGCGGCGGCAGGACTCAAGATAGTGACGGCCGGTCTCGGTGAGCGCGAGGTCCCGCGTTGTGCGGGTGATGAGCCGCGTGCCGACCTCATCCTCGAGCGCCGCGAGGTGCCGGCTGACAGTCGTCAGTGGCATTGAGAGCCGTCGCCCCGCGGCCGACAGGCTGCCGGCATCCGCGATGGCGATGAAGACCTTGATGGCGGCGAGCTGGTCCATGCTTCACGCTCTTCCGAAAATCGGAATAATAAATCCCATTCTTACCAACTACTGCCAATCGGAGGAAGGGCGCATTTAACCGGAGGCGGCCAGCACCGGCGCCGTCCTCTAACCCCCAAAGGAGCACTCAACATGTGGAAATCATTGATCCTGCCGCTACTGACGGCGGTTGCCCCGATCGGAGCGGCGCACTCTGCCGACGAGATCAACGTGTCGAAGGGCGGAACGCTGGCCGGCCCCGGCCTTGCCGTTCACGGCTACGACGTCGTCGCCTTCTACACCGACGCAAAGGCCGTGATCGGCTCGGATGGCTACGCCGTGGCGCATGGGGGCGGCACCTACCGCTTCGCCAGCCAGGCGCATCTCGATGCGTTCAACGCCGATCCCGCCAAATACGAGCCTGCCTATGGCGGCTTCTGCGCTTACGGCGCTGCGCTCGGCAAGAAGTTCGACGGCGATCCCCGCTACTGGAAGATCGTCGGCGGCCGGCTCTACCTCAACCTGAATGCCAACATCCAGGCCGAATGGTCGAAGGACATCCCGGTCAATCTTTCCAAGGCCGACACCAATTGGGACCGCATCCACGGCACCCCGGTCGACAGGCTCTAGCCGTGACGCAAGCGAATCCCGGCTCGGAACCGAACAGTCCCCGAGCCGGCCGCTCTCAAGGACAGATCGTCATGACCCCATCCTCCGACATCGCCTTCTCGCCCTCGGTCAAGGCCGTGCAGGCACGGCGCGGCAGCCGCGCGGGCTACGCCAAGCTGGAGCAGAAGGGCGGCTTCGCCACGACCATCGACGATGCGCTCGCCGGGTTCATCGCCGAGCAGAGGTCGTTCTATCTCGCCACCGCCAACGACGAGGGCCAGCCCTATATCCAGCATCGCGGCGGCCCCAAGGGCTTCCTGCGCGTGCTCGACGACAAGACGCTCGCCTTCGCCGATTTCGGCGGCAACAAGCAATACATCACCACCGGCAATCTCGCCGACAACTCCAAAGCGTTCATCTTCCTGATGGATTACGCCAATCGGCGGCGGGTGAAGATCTGGGGCACGGCGCGCGCGGTCGAGGACGATCCCGAGCTCGTCGCGAAGCTCATGCCCGAGGGCTACAGGGCGCGCGGCGAGCAGGCCATCGTGTTCACCATCGAGGCCTATGACGTGAACTGCCCGCAGCATATCCCGCAAATGGTGTTCGTCGAGGATATTGCCGAAATCGTCACCGGCCTCAGGGCGCGCATCGGCGAGCTCGAAGCCGAGAACGCGCAACTCCGCGCGTCGAGCCGCTAGAGCCCCGTTTCATTTCTTCGCGAATAGCCAGCCGAACAGATAGGCGCCGGCGAGCGCGCCGAGCAGCTCGGCAACGATGAAGCCCGGCGCGTCACCCGGGGCGATGCCGGCGAAGGTGTCGCTCAAGCTCCGCGCGATGGTGACCGCCGGGTTGGCGAACGAGGTCGAGGCGGTGAACCAATAGGCGGAGGTGATGTAGAGCGCGACCGCGGTCGCGACCGCCTCGGGCTTGAACCGCACGCAGCCGAGAATGGTCGCGATCAGGCCGAACGTGGCGATGAACTCTCCCGCCCATTGGCCCAAACCGGTGCGCGCGGTCGAGCCGAGCTGGATCAGGTCGAGCCCGAACATCAGATGCGCCGCGACCGCGCCGACGCAACCGCCGGCGATCTGCACCGCGATATAGGCGAAGGTGGTGCGCCAATCGAGCTCGCCGCGCAGCGCCGTCACCAGGCTGACCGCCGGGTTGAAATGGGCGCCAGAGACGGGCGCGAAGATGGTGATGATGACGTAGAGAACCGCGCCGGTCGCGATCGTGTTGCAGAGCAGCGCGAGCGCCTGGTTACCGCCGGCGAGCTTCTCGGCCATGATGCCCGAGCCGACCACCGCCATGACCAAGATCAGCGTGCCGATCGCCTCTGCCGCGAGGCGGCGGGTCATATCGAATTGCATTGCGCCCCCAACCATTCTGTCATTGCCCGGCTTGACCGGGCAATCGAGTAACCCCCGCGTTCATCGATCTGGGAACAGCGTTTACTGGATTCCCGCTTTCGCGGGAACGACAACCCTAATGCCCGATTCCTCAGGCTAGCAGCAGCCGCTGCTGGCCGTCATCGCAGTTTCGCTGGTGGCGAAGGGGATCGACGTGCCGCAGCCAGGGAAGATGCCGTAATGCGTGGCGAAGTCGCCGATGAAGTCGAAATGCGGGGCAAAGCGCGTGTCGGCCAGCATGCGCCAGGTGTTGCCGCAGACCGGGAACACTTTGCCGGTCTCGATCAGATGATGGCCGTCGAGCATGAAGGCGTGGGGCTCACCCGGCACGCTGCCCTGGTAGATCACCGCCTGGCCGTAATCCTCGCATGCGGTCTCGAGCCCATCGAGCTTGAACAGGCGGTAAGTCGCCGAAAAGAACTTGGCTTGGCCGAGCTTCCGCTTGATCGCCTCGTTGGTGATCGCGAGCGGCCGGCTGGTGACGAGACGCGGGTCGAGAAAGCCGGCGCGCTTCGCCATGGGCAGAAAGTCGTTCCAGTACAAGGCGCCGCCGAGACATTCGCCGTACAGCACCGGGTCGGCGCGTAAATCGTCTGACAGGCGCCGGTCGCAATAAACGTCGGCGAAATAAAGCTCGCCGCCAGGCTTGAGCAGATCGTAGGCGCCGCGCAGCACGGCAGGCTTGTCGACCGAGAGATTGATCACGCAATTCGACACGACCGCATCGAAGCTCCCCGGCTTGAGCCCAAGCTCGCCGAGCTTCTCGATGTAGCCCCTGAGGAACTTCACGTTGGGCATGGCATAGCCGAACCGCTTCATGTGCCAGTCGATATGGGCGTTGGCGGTGGCGAGCTGCTCGTCGGTCATGTCGATGCCGACCACCGCGCCCTCCTGCCCCACGAGCTGCGCCATCAGATAGACATCGCGGCCCGAGCCAGAGCCCAGATCGAGCACGCGCGCGCCCTCAAGCGCCGCCGGCACGACGATGCCGCAGCCGTAATATTTGGACCTGACCTCCTCATGCACATTGCCGAGCAGAGGCTCAAGCTCGGCCGGCACGTCGCCACCGTCGCAGCAGGCCGAGGTCTTCAGGTCCTCGGAGCTCTTCAGGACCTTGCCGTAATAGTCCTTCACCACTTCGAGATTCATGGCTTGCTCCCACTAGCGTCGCGCCCCTGACGATTTTGGCCCGACTTTAGCAACACTCGCAGCGATGGCGCAGCACACGCAGAAGCACGCTTGCGTGAATACGGGCGGCGGGAAGCTCAGTGTCCCACTCAAAGATTCCGCAATGCGCCATTAGCGGACGCCAAGTCGGCACCGGCCAATGACTGCTTCTGACCTAAACCGATCCGGCTCGCCTCTCGTGGCGCTATCCTCAGTGCCCTGAGGGCGTTCAAAATGACCGCTATGTCGATCACCTCCTGAAGAAGCGCGCCCTGCACCGGCGTTAGGTAACCGAACGCCGCGGCGATCATCCCCGTGACGGACAGGCCGATCCCAGCGATGACGCTTTCGACCGCGATCCGGCGTGATCCGATGGCCACCTCCAGGCCAAGCAGGAGGCGGTCCAGGCGGTCGACCAGCAGGACGACATCCGCCGCCTCGGCCGAGGCGGCCGCTCCGCGCGCACCCATAGCAACACCAATATCGGCTGCCGCGAGCGCTGGCGCGTCGTTGACGCCGTCGCCGACCATCATTACCGGTCCGTTCTTCCGTTCGCTCAGCACCAGAAGCACCTTCTGGTCGGGCGTGAGGTCGGCCCGAATCCCGTCCAGCCCCAGCCCCTCTGTTACGGCATCCGCCACGGCGCGTCGGTCGCCTGTCGCCAGCAGAATGCGTTCAATTCCTTGCCGCCGTAGCCCCGCAAGAAGTTCCGCTGTCCCCGATCTCAGGGCATCGGCCATCACCAGATGCCCCGCGGACCTTCCATCCACCGCCAGCGCAACGATGACCGCACCCGGTTCCCGCGCCGTTTTGCTCGGACCCTGTTGGCCTATCTGCGCTGCAACGAAATCGATACCGCCGACGAGGACGCGATGACCGTCAATCGTCCCGGCAACGCCCTCGCCCGGCGTCTCGACCACGTCTACGGGGATCGGAAGAACGACCCCGCGCGCGCGCGCCGCGGCAACAATCGCCTGTGCGATCGGATGTTTCGACGCCTGATCCATCGCGGCGGTAAAGTACAGAACCTTGCTTTCGGACAAGGCGCCGGTGGTGTCGATGGCAACGATTTGCGGGCGGCCATCGGTTAACGTGCCTGTCTTGTCGAGAATTAGCGTCCGGATCCCCGCCAACGCCTCTAGCGGCCTTGCACCCTTGATCAGCACTCCAAAATGCGCCGCTCGCGACAGCCCTGCCACCAGTGCCACCGGGACGGCGAGGATAAGGGGGCATGGTGTGGCGACGACGAGAACGGCGACGGCCCGAATCGGGTCACCCGTGAACCACCAGGCCGAGGCGGCTAGAGCGACCGTGGTGGCGAGGAACAGCAGCGAATACCGGTCGGCGAGCCGCGCCATCGGCGCCTTGGATTTCTGCGCGGCCTCGACCAGTCTGACGATCCCCGCATAGGTGCTGTCCGCCGCCCGGCGGGTGGCGCGCAAATCGAACGCTTCGCCCGCGTTCGTCGATCCACTCATCACGTCCTGGCCGCGGTCCAGCCGCACGGGCATCGACTCGCCGGTTAGTGCCGACTGGTCGAGCATGGCTCGGTCGCTCGCGAGGTCGCCATCTACCGGCGCTACGTCGCCTTGCCGGATCAGCAGCAGATCGCCGGGCTCGATCTCGTTCAGAGGCACTTCGCCCAAAGCCCCGTCGCGGTAGCGCGTGGCTGTCCGGGGCACACGGGACAAGAGGTCGCTCATCTCGCGCCGTGCGCGGCCTTCGGCGAAGCTCTCGAGGAACGTACCTCCCGAGTACATCAGCGCGACCACAGCCGCCGCGAGCGTCTCGCCGAAGAACAGAGCGGCCGACATCGACAGCGCCGCAACGATATCGAGTCCTACCTCGCCGTTCCGGAGGCTTCGCACGATTTCGACGAGGAGAGCCGCCAGAACGATGGCGGCGCCGGCAGACCAGACGAAGGTAGCCGGCTCCGGCAATCCGGCCAGCGAAAGGCCGAGACCGAAAACAAGCCCTGCAAGCGCTATCGCCAGCAGCCCGACGTTCAAACGATCAAGACCTGAAAACTCGTTGGGTGAATAGTCTCGGGTCATGCCAAAGCTCGGCCTGCATCGGGTTCACACCGATCCGGATCAACCCACGTCGCCTTAGGTGAGGAGCAGAAGTCCATGCGGAGCTAAGCTTCACACAATCGTCCCGAAAAGCTTGCCGATACCGGCGGTGAGGGCCATTGCCAACGCGCCCCAGAAAGTGACTCGGGCCGTAGCCCGCAGAACGTTTGCACCGCCTGCCCTTGCCCCGATCGCACCTAGAAGAGCGAGAAAGCCCAAAGACGCAGCGGACACGAGAGGGACAAGCATACCGGCGGGCGAAATGACAACCATGAGCAAGGGCATGGCCGCCCCTACCGAAAATGTTGCGGCTGATGTTAGTGCGGCTTGCACCGGACGCGCGGCGGTGATTTCCGTGATTCCAAGCTCATCGCGCGCGTGGGCAGTCAACGCGTCTTTTACCATCAGCTGCTGTGCAACTTGCCGCGCGAGCGACTGATCGAGGCCGCGCTTGATGTAAATTTCGGCGAGCTCATCAAGCTCGCCCTTGGGATCCTCGCTCAGTTCCTGACGCTCGCGGGCGAGATCGGCCTGCTCGGTGTCGGATTGAGAGCTAACGGAGACATACTCGCCCGCGGACATCGACATGGCGCCAGCCACAAGTCCCGCGACCCCGGCAATCAAGACATCATTGCGTGTTGCAGCCGCCGCGGCGACGCCGACGATCAAGCTCGCGGTCGAGATGATGCCATCGTTAGCCCCGAGCACCGCGGCTCTCAGCCACCCAATGCGGCTGACGAGGTGGCTTTCTGGATGCAGGCGAAGACGCCCCATATTTTCCTCTTGGTTACGCTTCCGGTTCCTAGCGGCGAGACGCTTATCGGGGTCCGTCCAGTTCTATCGGAGCTTGCCCCTGTCCTCGGTGGACTCGAAGGGAGCAATGCGCGCTCACCGCGCGGTCATCCGTCAGTGCTGTCCTTGCGTGCCTGAGCGACTTTTCCCTCTTGTGACACGCGGCCGACCTCTCCCTTGGAGGCTCCAACCCTGCCCGATTTTTGTCTCTCTTTGGGTTTCATCCCTCCCGACGCTGAGCGCCCCGAACCCGGATGCGAAGGGGCCGGGTGGCTCAATTTAAGTTCAAGCGCATGTCGGGACAGATCGGCCTGCGTTGTCGGGGCAACAGTCAAATTTTGCCTGCGGCTGAGTTCCTCTTCAAGACGCTCGATTGCCTCTTCCAGAGCTTGCGCCTTTGCCAACGTACCGGTGTTATCTCGAGTGCGCTTGGTTCCTTTAGGGTCGGCTTTTCCACGCATTTCGCGTTTCTGTCGGGCGGCAATGTCCTTGGCTTTATCGCGGAAGCGTCTGAGGCGTTGCGCCAGATCTCGCAATTGTTCGTCAGAAGCCTGCTTTATAGCCGGGGGTCGCGTTGCGGCCACGACTTCCAGCTCGCCGGCGCTAAGGAGCCTTGCTTCCAACTCTGCTCGCTCGCTCATGGCATTCTCCTAATCCAGGCGGATCCGCAGGCTTGAATGGTGGGCTTTGTCTACCTCGAAATGCATAGGGTTATTGATAAGAATAAAAATTGGAGATAGACGCGAGCCGGCGGATTCGGCCAACCGTATGGACATCACAGAGTTAGGGAGATTCCAACTTGGGCACCGATCAGTATCATGAGCCGGCCGAGGAACTTTCTCAAAAGATTTGTACCTTCGCCCGGATGATAACGGCTCTTGTCGAGGAGGCGGAAGCCATCGGTTGGTACGAGCAACGGATATCAATAGAAAAGGACGCCGCCGCGCGCGCCATCATGAAGGATGCGCAAAAAGAGGAATTCAAGCATTTTTCCATGGACCTCGAATTTCTTCTTCGACAGAAGCCGGACTGGCAAAAGATACTGAAGGGAATAGTTTTGATAAACGGTGATATCGTCAAGAACGCGAAAGAGGCGGAAAAAGCGGCGGACTAGCTTGCGGCAGCCCACACCCACGGCCTAGCTCGAAATCCCGCGGAAGCCGGTGGCGAGCACGTACATCTCGGCGGAGCCGGCGCGGCTCGCCTTCGGCTTCACGTGGCGAACCTTGGCGAACGAGCGGCCGAGCCGCGCCACCAGATCCTTGCCGGCGCCGCCTTGCAGAACCTTGCTGAGGAAGGCGCCGCCCGGGGTGAGAATGTCCTCGGCGAGATCGAGCGCGGCCTCGACCAAGCCCATGATGCGGATGTGATCGGTCTGCCTGTGGCCGGTCGCCGGCGCATGCATGTCGGACAGCACGAGATCGGCCTCTCTGCCACCTAAGGCCTGCTTGATGCGGTCAGGGGCCTCGGGATCGGTCATATCGAGCGTGAGCTGGATCACACCTGGAATCGCCTCGACCTCGACGACATCGACCGCGACCACGAGCCCCTTCCCCGCCAACGCCTGGACGCGCTGCGCGGCGACCTGGCTCCAGCCGCCGGGCGCAGCACCCAAATCGACCACGCTCATGCCGGGCTTGAGCAGATGGTATTTGTCGTCGACCTCGGCGAGCTTGAACGCGGCGCGGCTGCGATAGCCCTGCCGCTTCGCCTCCTCGACATAAGGATCGTTGAGCTGGCGCTGGAGCCACCGCGTCGAGGCGATCTTGCGCCCCTTGGCAGTCTTGACCCTGACCGCGAGCCGCCGCGTGCCGCCCGAGTTCTCGCCCGAACGCCCCTTTGGCGGCCTTACCATATGTTAATGACGCTCATCGCCCGCCAAACCTTGACCTAGGGGGCAAGCTCGCCCCATGTGCGCCTTATAGGTCCCCTACCACGCGATATGCCACGCTATTTCGTCACCCTCATCGTCGCCGTCGCTTTGTTCATGGAGACGATGGACTCGACGGTGATCGCGACGTCGCTGCCGGCCATCGCCGCCGATCTCCACCAGGACCCGATCGCGCTCAAGCTGGCGCTTACCTCCTACCTCCTGTCGCTCGCCGTGTTCATCCCGTTGAGCGGCTGGGTTGCCGACCGCTTCGGCGCGCGCACCGTGTTCCGCGCGGCGATCGTCGTGTTCACGCTCGGCTCGGCGGCGTGCGGCTTCGCCCAGGGGCTGCCTGACTTTATCCTGTTTCGCATCATCCAGGGCATGGGCGGGGCGATGATGGTGCCGGTCGGCCGGCTGGTGATCCTGCGCACCGTGCCGAAATCGGAGCTGATCTCGGCGCTCGCCTGGCTCACCATACCGGCGCTGATGGGCCCGGTGATCGGCCCGCCGCTCGGCGGCTTCATCACCACCTTCTTCTCCTGGCGCTGGATCTTCTGGATCAACATCCCGGTCGGTGCGCTCGGCGTCTACCTGGCTACCCGCTATGTCGCCGACATCCGCGAGGAGGGCTTGCCGCCGCTCGACGTGAAAGGCTTCATCCTCTCCGGTATCGGCCTCGCCGGCCTTGCCTTCGGCGTCACCACGATCGGCCAGGGGCTGTTGCCGCCGGCGGTCGTAGCGGCTCTGCTGGGAGCGGGCGTGGTCGGCTGCTTTCTTTATGTGCGCCACGCCAAGACGGCCAAGGCCCCGCTGCTCGATCTTACCCTGCTCAAGGTCGATACGTTCTTCGCGAGCGTCGTCGGCGGCTTCCTCTACCGCATCGGCGTCGGCGCCATACCCTTTCTGCTGCCGCTGTTTTTGCAGCTCGGCTTCGGCATGAACCCGCTGCAATCGGGGATGCTGACATTTGCCACCGCCGTCGGCGCGATCCTCATGAAGGCGACCGCCGCGCCGATCCTCCGCCAGTTCGGCTTCAAGCGCGTGCTGGTGACCAACGCGCTGGTCAGCAGCTGCTTCATCGCCGCTGTCGGTCTATTCACGGTGGGCACGCCGCATGTGGTCGTGCTCGCCGTGCTGCTGGTCGGCGGCTTCTTCAAATCGCTCGAGTTCACCAGCATCAACTCGATCGCCTATGCCGATATCGACACCAAGGCGATGAGCCGGGCCACGAGCTTCGCCAGCGTGGCGCAGCAATTGTCGCTGTCGGCGGGCGTTGCGATCGGCGCCTTGGTGCTCGAGTTCGAGCGCATGGGGCGTGCCGACCCGAACGTCGTGGCCGGCGATTTCCCGCTCGCCTTCTTCATTGTCGCGGTGATCGCGGCGAGCTCGGCGTTGGTCTTCGCCAGATTGCCGAAAGGAGCCGGTGCCATCCTCTCGGCCCGCGCGCGCCAAGTCGACGTCGAGCCCGAGCCGGCGCCGCAAGCCTAGATTGGAGTTAGCGCTAGCGACCGCGACCGGTCGGGTGGCGCGGCGCGCCCTTCCGGTCATGACCGTCCTCGGCCATGAGCGTGGCGAGGATGCCCTCGCGCAAGCCGCGGTCCGCCACGCGCAGACGCTGGCACGGCCACACCCTGAGCAGCGCTTCGAGAATGGCGCAGCCGGCAAGCACGAGGTCGGCGCGCTCATGCCCGATGCAGGGCTGGGCCACGCGCTGGGCGTAGGTCATGTCGATCAGATCGTTCGACACGGTGCGCACGTCGGTCGCGTTGAGCCAGCAGCCGTCGACCCGCGAGCGCTCGTAGACCGGAAGCTTGAGATGAATGCCCGAGATCGTGGTCACAGTGCCCGAGGTGCCGAGGAAATGCGCGCGCGAGCTGGCGATCCTGTCGCAGAAGCGATGCTCGGCCTCGAAGCTTTTGATCGAGGCCATCACGTCGGCAACCATCGCCTCGTAGCTCTGACGGCTCACCTCGCGGCCGCCATGGCGTTCGGCGAGGTTGACCACGCCGATCGGCAAAGAGGTCCAGGCGGAAATCGAGTTCTGCACGTCGACGCGGTCATGCAGGCTGCGCCGCCAGGACTGCCCAAGCTCAGCGAGGTCGAGCCAGATCAGCTCGGAGCTGCCGCCGCCGATGTCGAACACCAGCGCCCAATCGCAATTGCGGTCGATCAGCGAGGCGCAGCCCGACACCGCGAGCTTGGCCTCGGTCTCCTGCGTCACGATTTCGATGCCGAGCCCGGTCTCGCGCTGCACGCGCTCGATGAACTCGCCGCTATTGGCGGCAATGCGGCAGGCTTCGGTGGCAATCAGCCGCGACCGCGATACCTGGCGGCGATGCATCTTGTCGGCGCAAACTTTGAGCGCCTCGATGGTGCGGCTCATGGCGGCTTCCGACAGCCGGCCTGAGCCGACCACGCCCTCGCCCAGCCTGATGATGCGCGAGAATGCGTCGATGACCAGGAAACCGCGCCGCGACGGCTTGGCGATTAGGAGGCGGCAATTGTTGGTGCCGAGATCGAGAGCGCCGTAAATGGAATGCGCCAGGGGCCGCGCCTCCGCCCCCGTGCCATGTCTGCCCTCAGCTGCCCCCAAGCGGCCATTGGCCCCGGAGGGACCATCGGCCGGCGCGTTCGACCGCACCCGGGCTCCACCCTGCGCAGGGACATCTCCCGCGCAGTCGCCTGTCTTGCTCCGCGGCCCCTTGCGGTCACGCGAAGCTATGGCAGCCGCGCGGGCGTCGCCGCTCGGCCCATTCACAGTGCTTAACCTCGTAACCCCGGAACCGCCGACACCATGCGCAGGGTGAGCGGCCGCGGCATTGGTCCTATTTGTCTAATGTATCAAGCTCTTGTCGCAGGTAAAGCGGCTTTTCGGGTTTCGCCGGCAGAAGCATGTGCGTCAGCTGCGGGAAACAGGGCAGGAACCCTTGTCGCAAGCTGCATGGCGGCCCAGGCGAAGGCGACCGCAGCGAGCAGCCAAGTCTGCCACAGGTCGAACCCGGACAGGCCGATCGCTCCTGAGACGGCAAACAGCCCATAGCTCGCGCCTTGCAGGGCGGGCGGCAGGAGGCGCATCTGCCAGAGCCCGGCGAGCCCGACGGCGAGCAGCAGCACCGCGCCAATGCCGCCAAGCTCGAGCCAAGTTTGGAGATAGATGTTGTGGGGATGGCGCGCCGCGCGCCCCTCGAGCGCAAAGCCGGAATTGTTGGGATCGTTCGAATCAGCCGGGATGACGAGATGCAGAGCGCGCGTGCCGCGAATGCCGATACCGGTGATCGGCCTCTGATGAACCTCGTCGGCCACATATTTCCAGATATAGAAGCGCGCTGCGACGCTCTGCGGCGGAAGCCAGGTCCAGTGATTCCAGCCGAGCTCGTAGGGCAGCGCGCCGAGCGGGACGGCAAGCAGCGTGGCGATCGTCCATCCCACCGCCAGCAGCGTGCGCGTGACTTTTAGCGAGAGCGCGGCGAGCGCGAGCACCAGCGCGCCGACGAAGAACGCAACCACCGAGGTGCCGCTTTCCGACAGAAGCACGATGGCGGCGGTCGCTGCGATCAGTGCGACGAGGCTGAAGCGCCGCGAATAGCTCGTGGCGAGCGCGCCGGTGAACAGCAGGCAGGGGATCAGCAGTAGAACGAGGCTGGTGACGTTGCGGTTCAGCACGGAGGCCGAGAGCTTGGTCACCTCGCCCCCGACCACCTTGGTCTTCTTCGGCGTCACCTCGAACAAATGGACGACGTGATTGTTGAGGAAGCGCGCGATCGGCTCGCCGAAATTGAGTTCGATCAGCAGGAACGCCATCCCGATCACAAGCCCGGCGAGTGCCGACTTCGCCAGCATCCGCGCTTCTGACGCGTCGCGCAAAGAGTAGGACGCGGCGATGAACAGAACCGCCGCCACCAGCCCGAGCACGGTCGCCGCCTTGGCGAAAGCGTCCGACCGGTCTGGCGCCCAGGTCGCGTTGATGAACAGATACGCGGTGAAGGCGGCTAGCGCGATGCCGACGGCGCTTCGCAGCAGCCTGAGCGGCAGGGCCGGGGCGACGGTAAAGACCTGGATCGCGGCGATGAGTGCGAGCAGCCCGAGCAATGCCGGCAGGAGCCGCGGCACCGCGCCGGCGGCAAAGCACACGAGCCCGATCAGAGCGGCCTCGACACGGAGCAGCGTCACCGCTCCCAAGCGCCAGTCCGTGGCGGCAGCGCGCAACGGGGACATGTCAGACGCTCCCGGCTCGGTTCAGGCCGCGACGAAGCATGGCAGCGTCGTGCTCCTTGACCATGCGTCCCCTCGATAAGCTTGCAGCAGGCTAGCGGTCTTGCGCGGATTTGGCCACACTCGGCAAGAGCTAATGAACAGCCGAGAGGCAGCCCATGTATCTACGCCTTGCGCCGTCCAGCGCCGCGCGATTTGCCGCACTCGCGGCAATCCTCGCTTTCGGCCTCGGGACTGCCGTGCCTGCCGCGCAAGGCGCCGAAGATGCCGCGCGCAAGAACAAGTTTCTGGACCGCCTGGTCGCCGCCTATCCGGATTTCCTCGTCTCGCATGACGACGTCGCCATCCGCTGGAAGGACGGCGCCGAGATGGCGGTCGACGACGGCAAGGGCGGCAAGACTTTCGAGACGATGCTGAACGACCCCGACATCGAGGACATGTTCTACACCCCCTACCCTGTCGGCCGCGCCGGCACGCCGCCCGGCGTCGACATCGATCCCGGCCGCGTGCGCTACGAGCCGTTCTTCGCCAAGATGTACGGCGACTGCAAGAAGGGCGAGGTCACCAAGAAGCTGGTCGATGTTGCATGGGTGCCGAAACATGGCGGCAAGAAGCTCAAGATCACCGGCGTCAACGGCGTAGCGGAAAAGTTGCAAGCCGTGTCCGACGATCTCGACAAGCTGCCCGACAGCTTCGTCAAATATCTCACCCCGTCAGGCGGCACCTATAATTGCCGCGTCATCGCCGGCACCGACCGGGCGAGCGTGCATGGCGATGGCATCGCCATCGACATCAATGTCGGCTGGTCCGACTATTGGCGGAACCACCCGCCGGTCGACGGCAAATATCCCTACAAGAACCGCATCCCGTGGGAGATCGTGGAGATCTTCGAGAAGCACGGCTTCATCTGGGGCGGCAAGTGGTATCACTACGACACCATGCATTTCGAGTACCGCCCCGAGCTCTTGCCATGACGCGAGATGCTGCCCTGGCGTGCTACAAACGCCGACTGACGCGCCCGTAGCTCAACGGATAGAGCACCAGACTTCGAATCTGGGGGTTGGAGGTTCGAGCCCTTCCGGGCGCACCAGTTTTCGAGCTCTTAGCCTGTGAACCGCGCAGGAAGTCTATGAGCGGCGGCTTCATCGGAGCGCCTCGTAAACGCGGCGGCGGCAAGGTGCCCTTCACCGAGGCGGAGTTGACCGCGATACGCGGCGGGCTTTCGGACGAGGAGCACCGGTGGCAGCTGATCCGATCGAGCGGGGAGTTTCGCTGACGATCCCGGCACGAAATGTTTTCAACCGTGCGACTTTGAACCGCGAGCGTAATCCGGCCTTGCGACTTTTAATGCGTAGCGTCGCCCAGGGCTCGTAGTGAGATAACTCGCAATAAAGACCGGCCGCGCCGATGCGCTGTTGAAATTTCCAGCTTGTGTGCTGACGGCAACCTTCCACAAAGCAGATAGTCCCCGGCCTGAGAAACCGATACTCATTCTGGCGGGGAAGGTTGCCATCAATAATGACCAGGTCGAACACGCCTTCGATGCTGACGCGATCTGTTATCAGAGTCAGGCGGGAGCTTCCATTCGGCAGGGATATTTCTCTTAAGCTGATCCAGGCAGAACGGGTCATGCTCTAGGGCAACGACGCGTAATCCTTTTTGAAGTAGCAAATAAGTGAGTGTCCCGATCCCAGCGCCAAATTCGAGTACAAGTGGGCAATCATGCTGGCGCACGATGGCGGCCAAATAGGCAAGCGAAAACCGTGAGGCGATGTGTTCCGAGCCTGGAAGCGCCGCAAAGCGGTGATGGACCCGCAATGCCGAATACCAATCGTTTGCATTGGGTCGGATGAGCATTCTGAGTACCGCTATCCTCTCCGTCCGACGGGCTCGCCAAGCTCGTCAGTCCCCCCGCCACGGCTGGGTGCCGTCATGGCCTTCGGCATATATAAATAAAGCCGGCAAACGGCTACAAAATACGTCAGCGACGAAAGCCTTGTCCCACTGTCTGGCGGCCACGCAGGGACCGACGGCGCACCACAGAAAAGCCGATTTCCGTTTCCCCCGCCGCGTTCGCTGCTGCCGGACTTGCTCACAGTCTTTTTAGTCGCGGCATGGAACATCGCCGCGACTCGGCGCATTGGTCGAACCGATCGGGGGAACGACCGTGACGGAAAGCGTTGGCCTCATCGTCGAGATGATCGACGACCAGATCGTCGTGACAATGCCGGGGACGGTGTTTCTCGCGGCCTATCGCAAGCGCGATGACATGGCCGCGCTCGTTGCGCGATTCGTCCAAGACGACCGCCACGCCGCCATGCCTCGCGCGGAGTTCGTTGCCCGCGCCTGGAGGCTCGCTTTAGCCAGGGCCAAGCAGCTCGGCTGGATCGAGTGATCTCAGAATTATTGCCCGCAGGCGCTGGTTCCCGTGGTGCACACGTATGGTACGACCACGCCGGTGAAGCAGGTCGTATAGAACTGCGGCGTCACGATATCGGGCTCGAGCTTCGCCTTGGACGGCACGCCGTTCGGACGCACAGCTTTCCAGAACGGATCGCCCGGCACCTGGAAGGATGACAGCGTCATCTCGCTCCATCCTCGCGTGCGCTGCAAGTTTTGCGCGGTCTGCACGGCGAGCGCCTGGGACGTTTCGGCAGCCTTGGCATGCGTGCGCGCGCTATGGGTCGCCGTGATCAATTGGCAGCTCAGGGCATGCGCCGGTTGGATACAAGCGAAAGCAAACATCGCGATCGCCACGACGCCACCGATCAACAAGAGTCCGCTCATCAACAAGCCGCCACCAGTCGAACAGCTC
The DNA here is from genome assembly GCA_963820005.1 of uncultured Alphaproteobacteria bacterium. Classification (GTDB taxonomy): domain Bacteria; phylum Pseudomonadota; class Alphaproteobacteria; order Rhizobiales; family Methyloligellaceae; genus Methyloceanibacter. Next base: position 411,769 of record CAWFYQ010000006.1, read on the forward strand.
TTCATTTCAGTTCTCCCCCTTGAGCTCATCCGCCGCTCTCGACGCATCCTCGCTCTATTCTATCCGGTTCGATGCCTGCCGCCCCAGGCGGCGGAGAGCGCGTTTCGGCCCTTTTCGCCCATTGTGACGATCTCCAGACAGGCTTCGCGTTTTACGTGATATGATGGGATTTAACGAGGCTCAAGGCATTTGCCGAGGGGGTCAGCCATGACAGAAGAGACCTTTGCGGAGGCACGTCCGAGTGCGGCGGATCGCGCCAAGGACGTGGCGATGCGAGCGAAGGACGCGGGAAGCGTCGCTCTCGGCCAATTGACCTCATGGGATTTCTTCAAATGGACGGTCGTCGCCTTGCTGGCGCTGAACCTTTTGGTGATGATCCTGTTCTTCGGCGGCATCAAGTCGAGCCTTGCCGAGCTGAAGCAGGATAAGGCCGCTCCCGATCAGAGTGCGGCGGATGTCCGCGCCGAAATTGGCAAGCAGATGGCCGACGTCAAGGCCGCGCTCACCCAGGCCATCGCCGACATGCAGTCGGGTCTCCATGACGACATCGCCAAGATCAACGCCAAGCTCGATGCGCGAACCGCGCAGCCGCCCCAGCCCAAGCCCGCCGCCCAGCCGGCGACGCCTAAGCCCGCTGTCGCCGCGAAGCCGAAACGTCCGGTCACCACTCAACCGTAAGCGTCGTCGCGCTCCGAGCTCAGCGTGGCTTTCGCCTGCGCTCCCAGACCTGCTCGTCGAGCACGTGGTTCAGCCGGTCGTTGGCGGGAACGCCGTCGATATCGCGGCAGAACTCGCGATATTCCTGCTTGGCCTCCGCCGAGCCGACGCCGTGGCTAAGATCGGCGCGCCAGGCAAGCAGCCGCTTCCAGCCTCTCGCGTCGCCGCCTTGGCGCGGCGGCGGAACGCCGGCGGCAAGCATCCGCCGCATGACGATCTGCGCGGCCTCGGCCTCGTCGTAACCGCCCTTGATCAGGAGATCGATCACCGCTGCCATGCGGGCGAGATAGATGTCGCTCGGCGGCTTCCGCTTGCGCCGATTGGCAATGCCCTCGCCTCGCGCCAGGGCCTTGAGCTCGTCGATGCTTGCTTCGAGATCGATGAGCGGCTGCAGGTCCTCCTGTGGCACGCCTTCCTGGCCGAGCTGAGCGATCACCACGTGCAAGCACTTCGCCCCGAGCAAGGTCTTGTCATCGCTCTCGGACCCATGCGTGTAGGCTTGGCGAAGCGCCCTCAGCGCCGTACCGAGGCGATCGACCGATGGAGGCAGCGTTTGCATGGCGCCATCGTAGTCATGAAAGGTTGACTGGGGTTTTACGCCGCCTTGCCTCGGACCGGGCCTTTGGCCCGCCTAGGTAAAGGAAGGGTTAGAGGCGAGGCGCTCTCGATCCATCCGGCCACGCCTTGCCAAGCAAGCACGGCTGCGGCTAGAACGGCATGGTGTCCAGGCTTCGCGCCTCTTGCGGCGCGGCTACGCCAAATCCACATGCCGGATTGGTGGGGGATCGTCTAACGGTAGGACAGCGGACTCTGACTCCGCCAGTCTTGGTTCGAATCCAAGTCCCCCAACCAGCTTTCATTAGATTTTGCTCGCTCCTTTTGGAACAGTTCCGGACGATTTGGGAGTGCGTTGGGGAGCATTCGTTTCCGCTTCAACCCCGCGTGGCCGAGCCAGCAACACCTGCGTTCAGCAAGTTGGTCGATCGTGAGCCCCATCGAGATTTCGGGCTTTGGCGGGGCGAAGAACGCAAATCGACATTCCCTTCAGCGCGGTTGCAAACCTATTTTGACGGAAAGATGGGCCCGGCGCGAGATTGGGCCGAAGCCGCGGCACTGTGCTAAACTGAGCCAAAACACGGGTGGGAGAAAATCCATGTTGCGTGTCATCGTTTCAGCAGTTGCCCTATTTGCGCTTCTTGGCAGCTTGCCACGGGCCGAAGCCAGAGAATGCGAATGGTCAGGCACGCCACCGTTGTGCGTGCCAACTTGTCCCACGGGCTGGCAATATATGTCGAAGCGGCCGGGGGGCTGCGAGTCGGGTTTTCAAATTCTATGTTGCGAGCCCCAGGGCAGTACTACTCATGTCGACGGGATCGCCCCCTGCCATAAGCAGTGCGCTCCGCTGTTAGGATCGGTTGAACCCAAATCGGAGGCGCAGCGCGTCTATGGGAATTGCCGTGCGATGTGCGATCGCAAGGGAACCATCAAGTGTCCCGATGGTAGCGTGAAGTCCTGGGACAATCCGAAGTGCTGATCGCGCCGCAACGAAAGTCCCGGTCTTTCGACCG
>CAWFYQ010000007.1:0-21722 GCA_963820005.1 uncultured Alphaproteobacteria bacterium
GGACTGCGAATCGTCAGATATAGTGCGGGCTGTTTACCAGGCTTTTTATTGAGCATCAGGCGCTGCCCCCGAAGGTGCGGGCGCATGTAAGTGAGCCGTAAGCCAGCCATGGTCTCTGTCTCCCGGGGGTGGGACTCCAGGAGAAAGACCATGTCGAACAAGCTCTTATGCATCCTCACCGGTATGGCGATCGGCTGCCTTTCAGGTGGCGGCGCGCTCGCCTCGAACAACAAGGCCATGGATGCCGACATTCACTCGGTCGAGATTCAGTGGGAGCATATCAAGTTCGACGAGGACGGCTCGCCCAACCAGCTCCAGCATATCGACGCTCTGGCGAAATTCGCCGACGGTCTCGTCCAGAAATATCCGGGCAAGGTCGAGCCGTTGATCTGGGATGGCATCGTCACCAGCGAAGAGGCCGGCATGGCCGGCTCGCTCAGCGCCATGAGTTACGCCAAAAAGGCCAAAGCGATTCTCGACGAGGCTTATGCAAAGAACCCCGCCGCGCTGGATGCCGGAGCGCCGACCAGTCTCGGCGTGCTGTATTCGCGTGTGCCTGGATGGCCGCTCGGGTTCGGCGACAACGACAAGGCGCGCGCGTTGCTCGCGCAGGCGGTGTCGCTCGCGCCAAATGGCATGGACGCCAATTATTTCTATGCCGACTTCCTGATGGCGCAGCAGGAATATGCCGCCGCCGACAAGGTTCTCAAGCATGCTCTCGCGCTGCCGCCACAGAACAATCGGCCGCTATGGGACATGAACCGCCGGGCCGTGATCCGTGAGCTGTTGGCTAAGGCCGAAGCCAAAGCGGCAGCGAATTAGTGCAGCGGCCGCGATCGTCGCTCGAGGCGATCTGCCAGGGCATCGGGGCGCAATTGCGTCGTCCGTCGGGTCGCTGGGGTCGCGTCGCCGGCAAGGTCATGACGTTGGCCAACGCCAAGCCGAACGCCGTAGCGCTCGCCGCTCTCGGCCCGAGCGATGGCGAGAGCCTGCTCGAGCTGGGCTGCGGCCCGGGCCGCGCTTTGCAAGACCTCTTGCGTTTGCCGGGCGTTGCGCGGGTGATCGGGCTCGATTGGTCGGAGATCATGCTGGCGCAGGCGTCGCGCCGCAATCGCCTGGCGCTTACGGCTGGCCGTCTCGCGCTGGTCCGCGGCGATTTCGGCAGGCTCCCTTTCGCCGATGAGCTCGCCGATGCCGTCCTGGCGGTGAACGTGGTTTACTTCATGTCGAGCTCTGCCGCGGTTCGTGAGGCGCGCCGCGTGTTGCGCCCGGGCGGACGCATGGTGCTTTATGCCACCGACCGGTCAGCCATGCGCAATTGGCGTTTTGCCCGGCACCACTCGCATCGACTGTTCGATCGGGCGAGACTCTCGGCGCTGCTGATCGATGCCGGTTTCGCCGCCGATTGCATCCGCATCGAAGCCGTCGACGCCGGGCTGGGCGTCGCGGGCCTGCTCGCTGTCGCACGGAAGGAGAAGTGCCACGCCCAGTTACCCGCTACTGGTGCTCCGCCGGAGCGGGCGATGAGATGATCGATGACGGCAAGTCGCGATGCTGTGCGCAACCGAGCAGCGCCAGCATCGCCAGCAATATCAAATATCTCACTCTTTCCCTCCGTTCGTTGGCCGCCTTGCGATTCATGCCGACGATGTGGTTGCGGCTGCCGCCCCTGCAGGGCGTAACCCCGACTTCGGAGCTGCCGGGCGCGCCCCGCGCTGAACGAGCGATGCTTGCTCCGTCTTGCTCGCATCGCCCGACCTGGGGCTGGCCGCTTCCTGCCCTCTGGCGAGATAGTCTTTGAGCCGCGGGTCCGCCATTTGTGCTGCTATCGAGCGATCGATGAGCCTGGGGATCAGTCTCTGGATGAGAACGAACAGACGCTCCGGACCCCGCGCATAGGCGCTGTCCAATTCCCGCGCCACCGCCCGCCAGATTCGCGCGGCGACTTCCGATGGATCGTCGAGACGGATGCGCATCGGCTCGAGCAGCGGATCGTAGGCCTTGGCGGCCTCGGTCCTGGTGGCGCGCGGGGCCGCATAGGTCACGCCGATGCCGTACGGCAACAGCTCGCGGCGCAACGCCATCGACGCTCCGCGCAAGGCGAATTTCGACCCCGAATAGGCGGCGAACAGCGGATAGGCGATGTCGCCGAAAATGGAGCCGATATTGACGATCCTCGCCGGCGCGGCGCGGCGGAGCAATGGCAGCATCTCCCGGATCAGAGCCAGCGGAGCGACGATATTGGTTGCCGCCAAGCGCTCGAGCTCCCGGTCGGTCGCACGAGCGAGCGGGCCGGCAGTGATTATGCCGGCATTATTGACCAGCACTTCGAGGCCGCCCCACTGACGCCAGAGATAGTCGCGCATGCCGCGCCGCACAGCGGGGTCGGTGATGTCTCCCCGCAAGCGGAGATGCCGCCCGCTCGGAGCCATCAGCGACAGAGTCTCTTGCAGCGGCTCCGCGCGGCGCCCGCACAGCGCAACCGTCATGCCGAGGCGAGATCCCTCGATGGCGAGCGCCCGGCCGATGCCTGAACCGGCACCGGTGATCAGCGCGCGCTTGCCCTCAAGCTGCATGGCTCTTGCTGGGGTGCCGCGTCGCCAGCTCGTGATAGATGTCGCCGTAGAGGCGATAAAAGACTTTCGAGGCGTCGATGACGATCTGCTGAGTCTTCACCTCGGCGATCCCGTCGACCATTGTCTTGAAGAAGGCGACATGCTCGATGTCGATCGCCCCATGCGAGCGAAGATAGGAGAAGCCGTCTTTGCCGTGATGGGCCAGCGAGCGTTGGATCGCTTCGGCTGCCTTGTCGGCGAGCAGGGTCGACATGCCCTCGAGCACGTGCACGCTGCCGAGCATGGCGTAAGGGCTCACCCATTCGATGGCGTAGTAGGTGTAGCCGACCATCACTTGGCAAGCGATGCCGGCGGCGCCGTCTCTCACGGCGGCGGCGTTGCCGCCCATGGCGTCGATGTCGTTCAGGATCCATTTCTCGTGGCCGCGCTCCTCCTCCATATATTCGACGAGAGCGTCCTGATAGGCCTCGTCGGTGGTGCGCGAAGCGGCGAAGGCGAGCAGTGGGAAGGTATGCTTCACGTGATGATAGGCTTGGGTCAGAAAGTCGAGATAGAGCTCGCGCGATGCGCCAGAGCGTACCGCCTCTCTGATCAGAGGAATCGAGGTGAAGCCAATCCGCTCCCTCTCGGTCGCGTCGATCAGTCGATCGTAGAACGGCATGTCTTTCTCCATTTGTCGTGGATCGGAATTGGGTTCAGGCCGCGACTGGTCGGCGCGCGAGCTTGAGCGCGGGATAGATGCTGAGAGCGGCTTCGCGCACGACGCGCCCGTTCGAGGTAAGAAGGCCGATAAGCTTGGCCTGCGCCGCCGGGCAGAGCACGAAGTCCTTGGGCACGGCATAGGACGGCGCGTCGGCGCAAATTCGCTCGAGCCAAAGCAGGATGTGGGCGCGCGGCGACTCCATCAGCCAGCGCTCCCCGAAGACGGAAGGGACCAGCAACACGCTCAAATGAGGCTGGCCTTGGCCGAGCACGGTCGCGGCCGCCACCCGCGGATCGCTCAGCACCATGGCCTCGATCCATTCCGGCGAGATGTTCCTCCCCGAAGAGGCGACGATCAAAGTGTCCTTGCGTCCGGTGACCGAGAGATACCCATCTCGATCGAGCTGGCCGAGATCGCCGGTCCGCCAAGGCGTCTCGGCGCGAGCATGGTGAAGATAGCCCGCCATGACGGTCGGCCCGCTCACCACCACCTCGCCGTCCTCCACGCGCACGCTCAAACCCGGCAGCGGCTCGCCGACCGTTCCCGCCTTGCGGCGCCCAGGCCGGTTCACGGTCACGACCGAGCAGCACTCGGTAAGGCCGTAGCCTTCGTGCACGGGGATGCCGAGCTCCCAAGCCCGCTCCGTCAGGGTTTCGGCTACGCGCGCGCCGCCGACCGCGACAAAGCGCAAGCTCTCCGGCGCCCGCTTGTCGCTGGCTTCGAGCTCGGCAATCCAGACGGAGAGCAATTGCGGGACGAGCACGGCAGTAGCAGGGCGCGCAGCTTCGAAAGCTTCGAGCAGACCGGCCGGGCGGCCAGCGCCCACGCTTCCCGCCACCGCCGAGGCGAAATGCGTCCTCGCGCCGACCAGCACCGGCACGCAGATGGCGGTTATGGTCTCCAGCAGCAAAGCGAGCGGCAGCACCGAAAGATTGAGGTCGTCAGACCGTGCGTCGATGGCTGTGGCGAGGGCGCGCGCCTGGCAGTTGATCTGCTCAAGACCAAGACGCACCCCTTTCGGGCGTCCCGTGCTTCCTGACGTGTAGACGACGACGCCGGCGCCCGATTGCGGCGCAGGAAAAGTATCGGCGCGTCGCGGCGAGAGGGACGTCGTACCGATGCCGAGAGAGCCGACAAAGGCGAACGCGTCGCTCGTCGTGACCACATGCTCCACCCCGGCGTCGCCGACGACGTGCTCAAGCTGCTGGGGGCTGAAGAACATGGGCAACGGCACCACGGTCTTGCCGGCGGCCCAGCCGGCGAGCATGCCGAGTGCCCAATCCGTCCCATTCGCGCCAAACAGGCCAATCGCCTGAGGCAGCTCGCGGAAATCCTCGGCCAAGCCGGCGACCCTGGCGGCGAGATCCTCGCGCGTAAGCAGCGCGCTATCATCTGACATCGCAGCGGCACGGTCACTAGAGGCGAGCCAACCTTGCAGGACGTGAAGCAGCTCAGCCATGGGCGGCAGTCTCTGACTGACGTCCCATGCAGGCGCCGACACCGTCGCGGTGAACGGCATAAACGCGTGGCGCCAGCGCGTAATAGCTTCCCCAGGCGTCAGGGTTGGCGACCCGCGAGCAGTCGGCGTCGGCGAGCAGCACGAGCGGCAAGTTCAGCCGCTCGAGCAGCGCCTTGAGCGGTTGTGTAGCGGTGAAGAACGCCCACTCGAAGCCCGCAGCCTCGCCGCAGGCGATGATCTTGCGCAGGAACGAGCCGACTAGGTTCGGCGTGCGGCTGGCAAGCGAGGTGACCTCGAAGATCTTCTCACGGCGAACCTGATGGTGGCGGAGCGCCGACAGCAGCATTTCCACCGGTGCGTCCAGATAGGCTTCCGAGAAGAACCCGTCGGCGGCAAAACGTAGGCCAGCCGCGCAATCGATGGCGCTATCGGCGCCGATCCTCGACACGAGCGTATCGGGAAAGGTCGTGATGCGCGCCGCGTAGTGACGCGCATAGACCTCCGCGATGAGCCGCTCTGCCTGTGGCCGCAAACCGTCGTCACGCGGAATGAGCGTTACCCGCATCACGAGATCCCCCTCGACTTCATTATGTTTTTGCGAGGGATAGGGTCGGGGGAGCCGCTTACAGACGCCTTACAGCCGCTAAAAGATCACAATCATTGAGAGATCTGCGGGCCGAAAGGCTGTTGGCGCATGGGCAACTTAGCCTCGGGCGTGCCGATCTCGATGCTGTCGAACTGCATGGTGAAAACAGCGCCCCCCTCGGGAGCGTCGCCCACCGAGATGACGCCGCCATGCGCCACCACTGTCCGCGCCGCGATGTCGAGCCCAAGACCGGCGCCGCCGGTTTGATCGCGCCCTCCCTGCCAGAAGCGGCCGAAGATCGCGTGCCTCTGGTCGGCCCGTACGCCAAGCCCGTGATCGATGACGTTGAGCGAGGGCGGCTCGGCCTCGACCACGATCGACACCGTCGTGCCTTGCGGCGTGTGCCTGAGCGCATTCTCCACGATGTTGCGCAAGGCCCTGAACAGATAGTCGCGCGCGCCCCTGATGCGAACCGGCTCATCCGGCGCGATCACCTCGATGGAGCGCTCGGCGTCGATCGCCGCCGGGCCGAGATGGGAAGCGACCTCGGTTGCCACTTGCGTCAGGTCGGCGACGGCGTGGGCCTCCAGTTGCAGAACGTCGAGCCGCGCGATGTCGAGCAGCTGATTGACGAGGCGCTCGAGACTGCCGATCTCATCGACGAGAGCGGCATGACCGTCGAATTTCTCCAGAACGCCCATATGCGCCTTGAGCACGGCGACCGGCGTCCTGAGCTCGTGGGCGGCATCGGCGATGAAGCGCCGCTGCGCGTCGAACGCCGTCTCCAACCGGTCCAGCCCCCGGTTGACGGCGCTTACCAGGGCATGGACATCGCGCGGGAGTCCACCCTCGGTGAGCCGGGTGGATACGGCGGCTGGGCCGATCGCGGCGGCTTGCTTCGCCGCCATGCGGAGCGGCATGAGGCCGATCCGCGCCACGAGCAGATTGACGAGCAGGAGCACGACGACAAAGGGAATCCAGATCCAGGCGATGTCCTGGACGAACTCCTCCAAGACGCTGTCATAGACGATGTTGCCGGCATGGAAGGCGACCTGGACCCATACGGGATCGGCGCCGAAGGGCGTCTTGACCGATAGCCCGAAGAACGGCTGCTGCTCCTGGTCCGGTTGCAGGACAAAAAGGCCGCGAGGTTCCCCGATCGCGGCGAGCGGCGTGGTCACTCCAGGCGAAGCGGCCAAGAGATTGCCATAGCGGTCGACGACGGCGTAGCGGCCGTGGTTGGCATGGAACGCCTCGGTAATCTCGGCGGGAAGCTGGACCGGAGCGACCGGCGCCGCTTTCAGATAATCGGCGATGACGCCGGCCTGGTTGCGCAGCGTCTGCTCCCGGAACTCCAGGTTCTTGGCCTTGAACCTTACATAGAGGGCGGCGCTCGCCGCGCCGACGGCAAGCAGGCTGACGCTCACCAGCCCGACGATGAGCCTGAACCACAGAGATGCGCTGGGCTTTTGCGAGCTAGGCACCGGCGGCCTTGTCTGAGAGCACGTAGCCCACGCCACGCAGCGTGTGGATGTGCATATCTGCCCCTGCATCCTGCAAGCGTCGACGAATCCGGTGGACCAGCACTTCGATGGCATTGGAGGCGAGATCCTCCCCGAACGAATAGATGGCATCCTCGATCGCCGATTTCGGCACCACCCGTCCGGCGCGGCGCATCAGCAGCTCGAGCCCGTCCATTTCGCGGCGGCCGAACTCGATCGGAACGCCATTGACGGTCACTTCGCGGTCGCTGGTATCGAACGAGACGTTGCCGGCGGTGAGCTTGACGCCGAGCGCTTCGCCGGGCCGCCGCAACAGAGCGCGAATGCGGGCAATGAGCTCGTCGAGCTCGAATGGCTTGCGCAAATAGTCGTCGGCACCCTGGTTGAGGCCGGCCACCAGGTCCTCCAAGCTATCCCGCGCGGTGAGCACGAGGACCGGCCGCGTCATCTGGCGGCGGCGCTGGTGGCCGAGCCAGACGAGGCCGTCCATGTCGGGAAGGCCGAGATCCAACAGCAGCGTATCGTAGTGGGTGGTTGCGATCGCGCCGTCGGCGTCGGCGGTGGTGCTGACATGATCCACGGCGAAACCGCCGTTCTGCAAAGCGGTGGCGAGATAATCGGCGAGCCGCTGGTTATCCTCGATAAGCAAGAGGCGCATGTGCGTCCTCCTCCTTTAGCTCGTTGACGATGGACGAGCCGTCGTTGCCGGCACACCGAATGCGCAGCAGTGCGTTGCTCTGCAATGACGGCCATTTGACGGCAAGGGATGCCCAGATCTGGCGCCGCTTCCGCAAGTAGTTTCTCATCGCCATCTCCAGGTTCGATTTTGGAAAGGGTGACGATTGAGATTACGCCAGCGTTACAAGCCGCTCACCGGGCGACGCCGTTTCGTCCGGGTTGCCACGCAACTAAGATCGTCGAAGGAGAAAAAGCCGACCAGAGCGCACGCTTAGCTACTGGCCGGGCCAGCCCGGCACGAGGATCTTAGAACTCGAAAACCGTTGTACGGGTAACCGTACCGTGGGTTCGAATCCCACCCTCTCCGCCAATTGCTAGCAGTGGACGTGATTTCGTTAACGCAACGATGCGTCTGCCTCAAGTTCAGCGTGACGAGGCGATCATTTCGCTTACGCCACGCAGCAGGGGCGAGCGACGAAGCCTCTGCGTGCTCTCCGGATAAGTCCGCGCGAGCCGGGGCAGGAAGGATTGGCGCAATGCCACTAGGAACACGAGGAAGACTAACAGCCAGGCAAGATAGGCATAGCGACCGCTCGGCACATAAAAGAAAAGCACGGCTTGCAGCGACAGGGCAATGAGAGCGAGCCCTCGCACAGGAATTGGGTGGCTCCTTGAGAACAGCACCCATGGAACCACCAAGAGTGGAACGAGCCGATAGAAATCGCTCAGGTGATTCCAGTTAAGAAGCTGACGAACCACATGCCTCGATGCCTCACCAGAAAAATCGAGATGCAACAGCTCGCCGAACGCTGCGAGATAGGTGGAGGGCGGTGTGGTGAGAGTGGCCGGCACCAATGCAGCCGAGGTAAGAGGAACAAACGCACTGCCGAAATGCCAATTGTGCCACGCGATCAAGAGGATCGGAGCGAAGCCCACGCCAAGACCGACGATCTCGGTCCAGCGCCGCTCGACGAGGAGCCAAACACCGAGCATGGCGAGCAAAAAGGCGGCAGCAATGGCGAGGTTAGGGCGAAGCGCGATGCTTGCCGCGAGCGCAAGACCGATCAGAATTCCGGGCATCGGGGTGCGCGGCGGCGCTTGGTCGGGCATAGGAACCGACCAGGCGATCAACGCGAGCGCGCCGAGGAAAGCTCCATATCCGAGCGGCTCGGGAAAGCCCTTTGTCATCTCCCTCACGTAGAGGAACTGCGCAAATCCGAGGCGCTCGAACAGAGGGGTAAACAGGAAGATCAGGATCAGGCCCACCGCCCAGCGCAAGGGAAACAGCCGGCGCAAAATGAAATACAGGAAGATTGGTATAAACATGGTGCAGAGGAGGACACCGAAATTAGTGTCGCCGAACATCAGGTCTTCGAGCGCCTTCAGGTAGCGGAGGCCAGGCATGTAATAGAAGACGTCCTCGCCGCCCCTTAACGCCTCGCGGTAGCGACCGGCGTGCAGCGCCTGAGAAATATCGAAGCCGAACGATTCATGCACCAACCCGTCATTTCCTCCCATGTGAGTGGGGAAGCCGATCAAGACTCCAGGGGACAGGATCAGGGTGATGACGAGCGTCGAGATGACAGCCCCGAGAGGCAGAAAAATCTCACGGAACCCATCGATTTTGACCAGAGCACCCAGAACGACAAGCGCCCCGATGGCGACCACGGCATTTCTCACCCAGAGGGCGAGCCGCTGTTGGACGTTGGGATAGACTGCAAAAGAGAGCGGCTTGTCCCGCGCGATGGAGAGGGCAAAGATGCGTTTGCCACTGTCCTGCTCGGTGACCGGTTGGCACGTCCGCTGAGGGTGATCGACCAGAGAGAACTTTCCGTCCTCGCCTTCCCAGAGAGTTCTGGCCGCGCCAGCAGATCTCGCCACCCGAGAGCGCGCCATTTAGCTCGACCATCACAAAGAAAGGCATCGCGTCACGGTCGATCCGCGCGGTGTTGGCGAAGCCAAGGACCGCTTGATGGCCTTTCTTGGTAGAGGGCCGGTAGAAGTTATAAACCCGCCGATCAATGGCGCCAATTCGTGCCTCGTCCTGGGTATTGAAATCGACCCCGTCGACCCTCCGCGAATATTTCGGCCGCTGCAGCAATGCGTCCGAGGATGCGGAAAATGCCTGGTCCAGGAACGGTGAGGGGTGCTGCTTGAAGGGCTCCGCTTGCAACCAATCCGGCGACCCGGGGAGGCCCTTTGAGTTGTTGATATAGCTGTCGTCGAAGATTTGCTTCATCAGCCGTTGGGCATCGGGCGGAAGCTTGGCCTCGTAGACGTCGAGGGCGGTGCCGACGGGGATGTAGACGTTATCGCCCTCTTCGATGCGCGGGCCCGGAAGCGCGGAACTCAGAGCGCAGACGACGGCAACCGCGGCTAGCGCGATCAACCACCGCCGGAGCTCCGAGTGAATGCTGCCAAAGCAGAGCGCCATCACCGCGACCACGAGCAAAAGGAAACGCCAAAGCTCGGTGACCGGTATGCCGAGGGTGAGGATGATGAGAGCGAAGATGGCGCATCGCGCAACAACGCCGGTCGCTAGGCTGGCTTTTTGGTCCACGCTGTTCGGTGCCCCATCGGCCGTCATCAGCCTCCTCCGGTTACGGGGATGCCGTACTTGGCGGCGAGAGCGACGAGTGCAAGCGCACCGACGAGGACGTAGCTGACCGGATCGCGCAATACGAAGGCTACCGGGTCCTCGTCAACTTCCCCCCAATTCGCGAGAATCCAGATGCGCCCCACGCCGTAGCCGACAATGGGACAGGTCAGCCACAACAGCCAAGGATGCCGGTACAACTCCTTGACGACGGGGCTATCGATATAGAGGCTAAGCACGAGAATTGAGAGCAGCCCGCTCGCAACGCCGAGTGCCGTGATTACGCTTCGATCCTCAGCCTGATATCCGCGACCGCTCCCATTTGCGCCCGTCTCCTTGAGTGTTGCCAGTTCGATGTCGCGCTTCAGGAAGGCGAGACTGATGAACAGGAACTGCGTGAATGAGATCAGCCAAATCGAATAGTCGAGATGCGTTGCCTCATATCCGGCGACGACGCGCAACGAATAGAAGACGGCGATCACGATGACGTCGAGCATCAGAATGCGCTTGAGCCCCGCCGAATAGGCCACTCCGAGGACGGCGTAGAGCGCGAGCACCACAAGAAAGGACTGGCCGAGGCCAAGGCCGATGACAGCTGCGGCACCGACGAGAACCGGGATCAAGACGTAGCACCATTTGGTGGATAGCGTGCCCGCGGCGAACGGCCTCAGCCGCTTGGCCGGGTGTTGCCGGTCGTGCGCGAGGTCCGCGACATCATTGATGAGATACCCGGCCGAGGCCGCGGCACAGAAAGCAAGGAACGCCTTCGCTGAGGCAAGAAAGAGGAAATAGTCGTGAAATCTTTGGCTGGTCACAGCGGGAAGGCAGACCAGCAGATTCTTCGGCCATTGATGAATCCGCATGGTCCGCGACAGAACAAGGAGCAGGGATTCGCTGGACTGGGGACGCGTAAGCATGATCCCATTACGGACGGCGGGAGCGCAGCCATCATAGGTTCCCAGCCCCAGAGTGTCGCGCGAAATCGCGCGGCCCATCGCCGCGCCGCTCATCGGCGGCGGTCGACGCACATATCTCGCAAAGCCCCGTGCAGGTTATCAGGGGAGCCGTTGCGGGGTCGACCCCCAGGTTCGGATAACTACCCGTGTCGTTAAACACGGACGTCGAGTGATATCCTGGTGGGCAGACCCCAGCCTCGGCCGTGCCGGAGGATAAGAGGTCGACCTCCACCGATATTCCTCAGTCATAGAGATTTCCGCCGAGATTTCGGTCCTTCGGTGAGCAGTGGCCGCCGCCGCCGGCGATGCCTTATTGAGCGACCGCGCAGCCAATGCACGAGCCTGCCGCGCCGAAAATTTCTCGAACTATCAGTCACCACTGATAGGGCACGATCCGTGCGGCAGCCTCGGAGTCCCAGGGTAGGTCGAGGGCATCTGGTGAGTCATAAGCGTACATCGCTGTAGGCATATTGATGATGATCGCTTCCCATGAGCCGATGTTCTTCCAGCCGTGGTAGAGGTTGGGCGGGATGATCAGCAGGCCCGGGTTCTTCTCGCTAACGGTGAACTCGTTCAAGCGGCCTAACGTTGGCGAGTCCTGGCGGCCGTCGTAGACGACGATCTTAACTAGACCACTCACGACAAACAGCCGGTCGGTACTGGCCTGATGCAGTCCCCAAGCGCGAATACGTCCCGCGAAAGTCGTGGTCAAATGCACCTGCACGACCGGGTCCGTGAGCTCGCCCCAACTCGCCCGTGCAACCTCGGTCACATGGCCATCTTCGTGCGGCACGGGGCGCACTGGTCGGAATAGCACGCCGTCAATGGGAAGGGCTCGGAGTTTGCCCTGCTCGTTTACCACCGACTGCTTCGCAGCAAGCTCGTTCCCGCCGACGACGTTCGGAATTTTTGCTAACAAATCTGAACGCAGATTTATGGTGACCTCACACGACGAACTTATCATGCTCATCAAGGCGCAACATCATGTTTGGGCGCCTAGCCGATTTTGGCCCGGGGACGTCAAACGTCGCTTCGAGCTGACGCTATCAGGTCGATCGCCGCGCCTGCGCGATATGGCATGGCGTGAACAGCCCGGCGAAGCTCGCGCCGATTATGATTGTGTCAGGTTGCATCAGGCGTAGCCAATCCAGCCGCGGAATGTGAATGTGACATAGAGAACAGGCTGGCTTTTATGATCGGGAGACGATCTGATCGTGATAAGCAAGCGCTAGGCGGTCACGGCCAGCCGCCCGGCGCGGCCAAGGTTAGGATTGTCCCGTCTGGAACGCGGCCACCCTCATGAGACACTCGGCACCACGCGTCGGCCAAAAGGAGGTGAATATGCGTCTGCGTCTTTCGCCACGACCTTCGCTCACCCCTTCGCTATTCCTCCTCCTCGGCTGTTTCGTCCTTGTCGCCTTTTCGAGCGCGGGATCGGCCGGACCAGCGGAGCAAGGAGCCGTGCGGTACAGCGTGGGGAGCCCGATCCTGCAAGTTCATTCGACCAGCGGGAAAAGCTGCCAACTATGCCATGACAAAGGATATTGCCTCGAGTTCGAGGATAAATCGAGTTGCGAGGCAAACAAATTGGTCGTCGAGAAGAAATGGGACGCAACGCTGAAATGGACCTGCTCGTGCCGTAACAAAAAGACCAAGACGACCTCGGAACCGGACAAAGCAGCCTGTTGCTGGGTCGCCGGAAACCTCGCCAGCAAAATTTGCGGCAGCCAAAGCAAGATCCAGAGAGCCTTGGTGATCAGTAATCCCGGCAAGCTAATCGAGTGCGGTGCCCCTTAGGCGGTGGGGTCGCAAGGGTCCACACAGCGAACAAGATATCGCCGGCGACACGCGTGGCGCGTAGCGCGATTTTTGCGCCCGATTTGACGAATGGCCAGGTTCGGCTACCTTCATGAGCAGGGGGCTCAAAAAAGGGGGATCTGGTCATGGCGCGAAATCATCTATTTGCGGTCGTCGCGTTGGTGTTCATGGAGCGGCAGCGGCAGCGGGGCGATGGCGGACGGCCATGCCATTACCCCGGATGGATCGGTTCCTTACGCCGCGGACGAACCACTACCTTACGCGACGGCGATGGTTGGGACGCGAGACGTCTGCACCACCAGGAAATTGGTTGCCGGCTCCCGGACCGATTGCCGATACGAAGCGCTGCCGGCGGAACGGCCAAGCTCGCTCAAAGGCATCTGCATCACGGCCTATGGCAATCGCGCCTGCTATTGATGCGTGGCGCTAAGGCTGCGAGTTGCCGCCCCGCACGGCCTCGACGATTTCGCGGATCGCGTCGATCACGAGTTGCGGCTGCTCCTTGTGGATCTCGTGGCCGCTATCGGTATGGGTGACGTGTTTAGCGCCTGACCACGAGCGTGGCGAGCCAAGCATGCGCCTTCTTCTGCGCGGCATCGGTGACGTAGCCGAAATCGGGCGGTATGTCGGCCGGCAACGCGCCGGATGCAATCATCGAGGGGACTTGCGGTCCCCAAGGCCGGTCGGCTGACAACACGATCAGCGGCATTTGATGTATCGGCGGGGCGGCGCGAAGCTGGCCAAAACTCCGATCCACATCGATCCGCTCGAGCGCAGGGTACTCGGCCACGCCTTCGCTGACGTCGCCCTCGATCAGCCGGCGCTGAATCGGCCATTGCTCGGGCGTCTCGGCGTCCTGAAGCCCTTCCGAAAGAACGTCGATGAGCACGAGGCCAGAAACGTCGTCGGGATAGGTGCTCGCATAGAGCCTGCCGACCAGCCCGCCATAAGAATGAGCGGCGAGAACGTAAGGCCCCGGTTCGCCCGCTGCCGTCAGCAGGGCATGCAAATCGGCGACCGCATCCCCAGCATTGGCCGGCTGCGGAGCGGGATCGCTCCGGCTCGGCTTCTCGCCGACCGGCGTTCCAGGCCGATCGTAAGCACAGACGCGTGTGAACTTGGCGACTTCGGGAAACACCGTCGGCCCAGGCTTGGTCGCGATGCTCCAATCGTCGGCGGAACCTCTGAGCCCGGAGATCAGCACGACGGTCGGCGCGCCCGTGCCGCGACATTCCAGATACATCTTGCGGCCGCCGCCGATGTCGACCAGCCCGGCAAAGTCTCCTTCCGCCGCGCGGGGCGGACGCCGGGATCGCAAGCAGAGGAATGAAAAACAAGACGGCGCGAACGCCAATCGAAACGACGCTTCGGATGCGGCGCATGCCGGCCTCCTTCGCAAGCGGCGTGGGATGGGAGTGGGCCGAACCTACCACGGGCGAGCGCTGGCGCCCACGATCACCGTCAGAATGCCGAGCGCCAGATTGATCGCGACGATGCGGCGGATCTGACCAAGCTGCTTGCCGGCTTCGGCGGTCGCGTCAGTCTTGACCGCCTCGCCGAACCGGCGCCACGGGGCGAAGAATAGATGCAGGAACAGCAGCATCATGAGGATCCCCGTCGTCTGCATGACATGGATATGCCAATTCGCGCCGGCGAACCCGCCGAGATAGAGGAACAGCATGAGATAGCCGCTGGCGAGAAGGAGCGCGATGCACACCCAGACCCACGGGAAGAAGCGGCTGAAGACGCGGTGCCAAAGCGCAAACCTGGCGGCCGGCTCGATCGGTCCGGCGGATGGGCGCAGCACCATGTAGGCGAAGAACATGCCGCCCACCCACACAACGGCGGCAAGAACATGGAGCGTCACTAGGATCGGCATGCGTTCGCTGGTACATCAGACGGCCATGAATGGAAACCAAATTGCGTGCCGGTCACACCGTCCTGCCGGGCAACCCTTTGCGCTCGGCGCGTTAACGCTCGCAGTCCTTGCGCTGTTTGGCAGCCAGGCGTTCGGCGAAGCGTCCATCGCTCCTCCGCAAGTGACCGCCTCCTCGGTCTACGTGCTCAACGCCGATACCGGGCGGGCGCTCTACCAGAAAAACGACGGCAAGCCGTTCATGATGCTGAGCATCACCAAATTGGCGACGGCCTATGTCCTGATGCAGCGGATGGGCGGTAAGCTCGACGACAATGTGACGATCACCCAGGCCGATCTGGTGCCGGGATCAACGGCGGGCCTGCGCAAGAGCGACGTGTGGACCCTGGAGACTCTGCTCTACGGCATGCTGCTCGTCTCCGGCAACGACGCCGCGCTTGCCATCGCCGATCATGTCGGGCGCACGCTCCTCGCCGAGGAGAAGAAGCCCGGCAACTCGATCAAGCGTTTCGTTCAGGAGATGAATATTGCGGCCACCGCGCTCGGCGCCAAGAATACGCAATTCGCCGATCCTTACGGAATATCGCCATCGGATGTTTCCACGGCGCGCGACGTGGCGGTTATGGGGCGCACCATCTTTCGCGACGAGAGATTGCTGCCGTTCTGGCGCTGCGCGCAGCGAACGTTCAATGTCGGCGGACCGAATGCGCGGACGGTCACCATCACCAGCACCGTCGAGATGCTCGGCGAACCCAACATCCTTGGCGCGAAGACCGGATCGCATGTCGGCAAGAACATCTACAATCTGGTGGTGGCGTGGCGGGCGCCGAACGGGCAGACCATCGTTGCCGTGGTGCTGGGCGCCGCGGACAATCCCTCGCGCTACAGCGACATGCGGGCGATTCTGGCGGCGCTGCCGCACGATTTTCCGGAATTGGCCGAGCCGGCCACCGCGTCGATCGCCGCCGCAGCGGCCTGCAAGTAGTTTCAGCCCTTCACCAGCATGATCTTGGCGAGAGGGATCGTGGTTCGCTCAGGCGCAGCTGCGAGCCGCGCCGCCATTAGCGCTTCCATCTGCCGATAGAAATCTGGAACGCGCGCATCGCTCGCGCCGCCGTCGAGACCGAGTGCAAGCGTCGGGAAGGTCGAGGCCCTGACGAAGGCGGCCCAACGCGCGCCGAATGCTTGGCGATCGCCGGTCTGCTCGAATTCCTCGTAGATGCGGTCCTCGCCGAGGAAGATCTCGGCGCGTTCGATTGTGAGCCCGGCGAAGCTGCCGCTCCCGGCAAAGGGTGCGGTGAACTCGTTGCGCGTTCGGCCGACCGTCGGGATTGCCATGCGCTTTGCCTCGTCGGCGCCGACCAAGCCGCTCTCGATGAGGCTCGCGAGCGCGGCCATCAGCGCGTCGAGCACGGCGCGGTAGCCGAAATCGCCAGCGTCGGTTTTCGCCATGGTCAACACCACGAGCCGTCCGCCTTGACGCAATTCCTGCCCGCGATGGGTGAGAAAGGCGCACCAGTCTTCCGCCGCTTGCGTGGCGAAGGCGGCACATGCCGCTTGGTCGCGGCTATAGGCCACCTGAAGCTGATCGGGGATGATCGAAGGTGTGCGGCTCAGCCACTGCACCGACCACGAACTCCAGCCGAGCGTGACGCTGCCCGAAGGCAGGACCTGCTCGTAGAACGATCTCCCAACGGCCGAGGCAAAGGCGAAGGGGTCGTCGCGGAGATAAGAGTTGGGATCGCTCGCGAGCGTCTCGAACAGGCCGCTGAAGTCGCTGCTCGGCAGGTCGGTGTGAACGACCGAGATGGCCCTTGCCGCTCCCACCCGCTTCCTGAGGGCGCCGATGGCCTTTGCCATGGGGGCCAGCGAATTGTGCCCCTCGGAGGAGCCGTAATCGGCGATGACGATCGGCTCGGGCGCGGGAGCGAGAGCAGCCGTGCTCGCGGCCTGGCCCAATAACGGGATCGCGGAGGACAGGCCCGCGGCCTGGACTCGGGAATTCCGGTTATAGGCCCCGTGACCCTCCATGGGTGCGGGGGTCGCTTGAGTATCGATGTCAGCCATCGAGTCCAGGAGCGCCGGACGGGGATCGCCTGGGTGGCGCCGATTGATCCCGTTTACGAATGCTGCAAGATAGGAGAGGGGTCGATTCGCCCTTCAGCGTATCACTGCGGCCGACCCCAAACCACGCGGGGAAAGCTGCCATGACCTTCGATATGTTCACCGTCGGCGGCATGGTCGGCACGGTGCTCTTCCTTGCCGCGTATTTCGCGAACCAACAGGGTTGGCTTAGCGGGGAGGACTGGCGATATCCGCTGGCTAATCTGGTTGCGGCAATTCTCATCCTACTTTCGCTCATCACCGCCTGGAATCTACCCGTCTTTATCATCGAAACCATCTGGGCCGCGATCAGCGCATACGGATTGATCAAAATCGCCCGCCGCTGAGCGATGCTATCAGGTCGAACGAGCGTCTTAATGGACCAACCGTTCCGGCGTGGTCTCAGCGCGCGTTTCCCGTCAGGAAAACCAAGCCGGAATAGCCGCTGCGAACTTGCCGTTCAACGATGCCAATCGCTTCTGCCTTCAAGCCGTCAGCATGGCGTGCAAACACGTTTAATATCGACTCGACCGATACGGACAAAGCCGGGAACCGGCTTTCGTTCACGACATAACCGGCCGAGTGCGCGAGGAACGCTGCGGCTAAAGCACCGCCCGGCTTCACACAGCTCGCATAGGCAGCGCAGGCGGCTTCGAACTCGTCTTGTCGCTCGGTGATGGATTCTGCGCAGAAGAACATGGTCGCGGCGTCCCATGTGCGCTCAGGGAGATCGAAGATGGAACCCTGCTTGACGACGCTCTTGGCGCGTAGAAGAGGCATCGGATCATCGGGAAGATTCCAATCCGGCAGGGATGCTTCGCGCGTGACGTTCCAAAAGTGACGCCATTGCGGGCGCATCTCTTTGCGCTGAAGCTCCGACTCGAGCCAAGCGATGTTGCCTTCCGCATATTCCCAGGCCGTCAGCCGTCGGGCTCGAGGCAAGGCGCAGAAGAATGGGATGAGACTTGGTCCGGTGCCGACATCGATCACATCGAGCTCCGCGCCGATGGGAGCGGCACGCTTCATCGCGGCGACGGCGAATTGGATGACCCGGTCATCATCGGGATGCGGCTCGCCGTAATAGTGCTGGAAATAGGCTTCGGAGTCGAATTGTGCCCATTGATAGTCGGCATTGCCGAGGTGCTGCGGCGGGGGATCGTTAGCCGGCGGATTGTTCGCGGACACGACAGGCTCCTAGGACTTTTGCAATCCTAGATGCCGCGATTCTGTGAAGGAAGGACCAATCTTGAGGATTGATCGTCTAGCCGACCGAACCGTGAATTTGTGCCTGATGCGCCTGCGTGAGCCAAGGCGCTGTGCGTTTTGGCGAAAACGATTTGAGAAGCTCGACCATCTTGTCGGCGTCGATCGGTCTGGAGAAGTAAAAGCCCTGCAATTCCGTGCAACCCAACTTGGCCATCGTATTCGCCTCGAACTCGGTCTCGACGCCCTCGGCGACGATATCCATGCCGAGCGCGCGTCCGATCGTCACCACTGATTGGATGATGGTCCTGGAAATATCGATGCGCGAAATTCTGCCGACGAACGAACGGTCGATCTTGATCTTGTCGAACTTGAAATTGCAGAGGTACCCCAGGCTCGAATAGCCGGTGCCGAAGTCGTCGAGCGCAGTTTTGAAGCCGAGCGACCGAAGGTCGTCGAGGATCTGGTGCGTATGGTCGGTCGCCTCCAGCAACACGCCCTCGGTTATCTCGAGGACGAAGCGGCTCGGATCAACCTTGAATTCCGCAACAAGCTTGCGCAAGGTCTCGGCGAGATCGACGTGGCGGAACTGCACCGGTGAAAGGTTCACTGAAACCTCGAGGTGAGGCCAGCGCTTCGAGTCTGCCATGGCGCGGCTGATAACCCACTCGCCAAGCGAAGGGAGCAAGCCGGCATTTTCGGCGATGGGGATGAAATCGGCGGGCGACATGTCGCCGTAAACCGGATGGCGCCAACGCAGCAAAGCCTCCAAGCCGGCAATCTCGCCTGAGTGGCTCGACACGAGCGGCTGATAGTTGAGGCACAACATGCCGGTCTCGATTGCCGTCCGCAGGTCCAGTTCGATTGCGCGGCGACGTTCAACCTGCCGCGCCATCTCTTCGGAGAATGACACCGCACAGTTACGGCCGCGGCCCTTCGCCTCGTAGAGCGCGATGTCGGCGTGACGCATCAGATCATCTGCCGTAACTCCGTTATACGGCGCTACGGCAATGCCGACCGAAGCCGTCACTCGAATGTTTTGGCCATTGATGGGGAACGGCAACGAGAAAGCTTCGGCGACGCGCTCCGCCACGGCCGAGCTTGTTTCAGGCCCCGCTGGTGCGCACAGGATCACAAACTCGTCACCGCCGAACCGAGCCAGAAAATCGTTGGACCTCAGGCACTCCGTCAAACGCCCCGACACCAGCTTTATCAATTGATCGCCGGCATGATGGCCGAGCGTGTCGTTGATATCCTTGAACCGATCGATATCGACATAGGCAGCGACGGCGCGATTATCGCGGGTCTCGCGCAGGCGTCCTTTCAAGAAGCCATCGATCTTCTCGACCATGTGCACGCGGTTGGGCAGCCCGGAAAGCGCATCGTGCTTTGCTTCATGCCGTGCCTGCGCCTCGCGATCCGCCAATTCTTCCGAGGCGAGCCGAAGACGCCGCAACATAACGTACGACAACACGGCGGTGGCGAAGATGCCGAACGCGACGAGCGGCAATATCACCGTCAGCAAAATCTGGCCCGGTTGCCGGGTCGTCCAGCTGAGATATCCGATCGGGATACCCTCATCGCCGACAAAGGGCTCGACCACTGTGGCGTTGCGATGCACGGGTTTAGCAATCAGCGCGAAATCGCTCAACAGCAGCGAGCGGCCGATCTCGGAGATGACGCCTTCGTCGATATATTTGACGCCGACAAGAAGGTTGGGTGTGCCCTTTAGAAGATCGGTGTTGATGTTAGGCACGATGGTCATGGCAGTAGCCACGGCGGGACGGCCCTCCACCGTCACGATATGCCCGGCCCAGCGGGCCGCCTGCCCGCCGCCTGCCAGGATGCGATAATTGCTTGGCGACTGGCCGAAGGTATCCGGACGGCTCCGCAGGATTGAGTGCGCGAGGCTCCCGCGCCGCGCTTCGGCAATCAGTGACGCGACGGCTGGGCGGCGGGTCTCGAAGCCGGAGGTCTCTTGCCGCTTCCCATCGAAAAACGAATAGATCGGGCGGTCCTCGGCGTTGAGGATGTGGACCTCATCGTGTCCATAGGTCTCGGTGAGGAATATGCCAAACTCGGTATCCGCGAAGTCGAGATCAATTGTGTTGTTCGTGATTTTGGTGACAGCGTCGTCCCACCAAGCGACGGATTTCTGTTCGCTCAGCACCCGCGCGATGCGATGATTGAGGGCGTTCTCGACGAGCGTGCGTTCGCGTTCGGTCGAGGTCTCGTTGGCCGACCAGCCCGCATAGGCAATGATAGCGAGGAGGACGACGCCGAAAAAGGCGATCGCCACGCCGATTGTCCTTGTCAGGCGGCGGAGGTCGCCGCGGAAACGAACGGTGCGATCGAGAGGAGCCAACGGATACCCCGACAAAGAGCGAATGAGGCGCGAATGCCTTGTAGTTTCATATCGTTGTGCCAGCGGCGACTTAGGTTGCGCTTGAGATTTCCATTAAAATCTTAGGGATTAAGGATCTTAAGGTGCCAAGCGGGGCTGATCAGGCCCGGCTAATGAAATTAAGGTTAACGAGTTATGAACGTTGCGGCTGGGCGGTTTAGCTTCTATTAACGTTAAGGCTTTCGGCCGGACCGGGCTCACGTTCTGCCGGGGGCAATTGCGGCCCACCTATCAGTGTTGAGTTACCAGCCATGCCCCCCAGTCTGGCGCTACGCTCCCGTGCGGATGCTCCTGAGTTGAAGAAGGCCTCGAGTGCGATCGAGCAGGCCGCCTGGAGCAACCTCGGCTACCTCAACTACACGCGAGCCCATTACGCGTACTACTCCGATCTGCTCGACGCCTACCCCGAATACCAGCTTGCCCTGGTGGACGAGGAGACTGGTTATCCGGTTGCCGTCGCCAATAGCGTGCCGTTCGCCTGCGCAGGCCCGGATGATTTGCCTCCTGAGGGATGGGATTGGGTGGTCGAGACCGC
Organism: uncultured Alphaproteobacteria bacterium; assembly: GCA_963820005.1. Taxonomy (GTDB): domain Bacteria; phylum Pseudomonadota; class Alphaproteobacteria; order Rhizobiales; family Methyloligellaceae; genus Methyloceanibacter. The sequence goes on from CAWFYQ010000007.1 coordinate 20,996, forward strand.
GGCGCGCACGAAGGATACCGGCGTCAACATGCTCGGGGCCCTCGCCGTTTCGGTGCCGGCCGTTCATCGTGGCAAGGGCTACGCGCGGATGATGATCCACTCCCTCGTGGAACTCGCTGAGTTAAAAAAGCTGAGTGGTGTCGTTGTGCCGGTGCGGCCCACGGCCAAAGTACGACACCCCTGGGCACCGATCGCCGACTACATGACTTGGATCGACGAGGCCGGTCGTCCCTATGATCCGTGGCTCCGCAGCCATCTTTCGGCCGGCGGCAAGATCGTCGGTCCGTGCGAGCGCTCGATGGTCGTCGATGAGCCGATTGCCTTCTGGGAGAATTGGTCGGAGCAGCGTTTCGAGCGGTCGGGTGCTTATGCGCTCGCGGGGGCGCTCGCTCCGGTAAAGATCGATATCGACCGGCAAACGGGCACTTACGAAGAACCCAACGTCTGGGTCTCGTATGCGGCCTGAGCCGCTTTCCAAGCTCCTCAGGGCCTGACGCACTCACCGAGCGAGGCGACGATCGAGCGCCTGACGATGGCATGCGTGCGGAAGCCCTCGCGCGCCATCAAATGCTCGCAGCTCCGGCAAGCGATAGAACGGCACGCTCGGGTACCAGTGATGCTCGAGGTGGTAGCCGACGTTTCGCGGCAGGATGAACACCGACTTGAGCCAGGTCGGGATTGTGGTGCGGGTGATTGCGTATTCCGCTTCCTCGCTTTCGACCGCGCT
>CAWFYQ010000008.1:0-307500 GCA_963820005.1 uncultured Alphaproteobacteria bacterium
GAGCCTCAGCCGTGCGCCCGAATGTGCGGCTGCTTGGGGTGGGGGGCGGGCCGCAGGCGCCGCATGAAGCGGCGGTAGAGCAGCACGCTTGCCGGCAGCAACACGAGATCGCCGATCAGCGCCGCGACCAGCGTCATGGCCGACAGCTTGCCGAACAGGCGGAGCGAAGGCAGGTCGGACAGCACGGTAACGCCAAGGCCAAAAGCTAAGATCAGCGAGGTGAGCACCAGCGCAGGGCCGATCAGTATGGTGGCGCGCTCCACGCCAATGGCGGGATCCTCACCCGGACGGTCCTCGAGGCGCAAGCGGTTGAGGTAGTGCACGGCGGCGTTGAGCGAGAGCCCGAAGGCGACGATGAGCGCGACGATGCTGGCGAATTGCAACCCGTCGCCCGAGGCCGCCAGCACCGCTCCGGCGGTGAACACGGGGAACAGCGTCGGCAGCACGGTGACCACCGCGACCATCACCGAGCGGAAGGCGAGCCCCAGGAAGATGCAGATGAGCACGATCTCGGTGGTCAGCCCGGCATTCAGCTTGCTGATCATGGTCGCGCTGTTTCGCGCGGCGATGGCCGAGAGCCCGGTGACGACGATGCGGTAATCGGGATGGGCATCGCGCACGACGTTCAGCTTGCCGTCCAGCTTCTCGATCACCGGCAACAGGTCGCTCACGTCGATGTCGGGGATGCGCCCGGTGACCACGACCGAATTGTCGTCTTCGTCGATGAAGCGCTTGGTCAGATAGTCGGGGAGAATTGAGACATATTCCTTGAGCTTGTCGGGCGTGTCTTCCTGCGTCTTGGCGAGCCAGCGCCGCAGCGTCTCGACCGACCATACATTGCCGACGCCAGACTGCGTCTCGACCATGGAATGCACGTCGCCGATCACCTTGAGCACGTCGGGGTCGTATAGCGTCTTGCCCTTGGGGTAATCGATCATGACATGCAGCGGGTTGGCGCCGGTCAGCTTCTCATCGAGCCGCTCGCTCGCGGCGACCGCCTGCTCGCGGTCTGGAACCTGGTCGGCCAGGCGATAGCGCGGCGGCAGCGTGACATAGATGGCGCCGAAGCCGATCACCACGAGGAGGCCGAGGATGACCACGAGCTTCGCGTGGCGCACGCCGAACTCGGCGATCCAGCCGCTGAAGCGCTTGAGCCCATTCATCGCCTTGTCGTGGCCCTTGAGGCCGGCAGCGTAGGCGCGCGCATTGCGGGGGATCAGCGCGCGCGTGAGCAGCGGCACGAGCGTGATGCCGACAACGAAGGCGATGGCCGTGGACAGCGCGCCGGCGATGCCGAAAGTGCGGATCAGCGCGGAGTTCGAGAACAGCAGCGCGATGAACGAGGCGGCCGCCGTCGCGGTCGCGAGCACGCAGGCCGGCCCCACCACGAGCACGGCGTAGCGCGCCGATTTGATGCGGCGATCGCCATCGACCAGGCGGTTCCGCATGGCGACCGTCAGCTGCATCGAATCGGAAAAGCCGAGCACCATGATCAGCGGGATCATGACGTTCAGGAACAGGTTGAGCTTGAAGCCGAGCCAGCCGAACAGCCCGATCGACCAGACGATGGCGATGACCGGGGGCAGCGCGGCGATCAGCATCAGCGAGACGCGGCGGAAGAACGCGTAGGCGATGACGGCGCCGAACAGGAAGCCGAGAATGTTGTATTTGAAGCGGTCGCGCTCGACTGCGTTCCTGATCTCGAGCTGCATGACCGGAGCGCCGGAGAGCTGCATCGTGAGCCCGGTGTCCTTGAGCTCCTCGGCGGCCGTATCGTGAATTTGCTGCACCACCGAGCCGAGCCCGTTCTGCTCGACCACCTGGCGGTCGAGCGCGAGCAGGATCAACGTCAGGGTACCGTCGTCTGACAGCAGCTTGCCCTTGATGATCTCGTTGTTGCGGACCTTGTCGATTAGCTGCTGGTAGGCGTCGCCCTTGGGCAGCTCGGCGGGGAAGACCGGGCCTGGTATCTTGCCGGGCTCGGGCGCCTCGCGCGCCGAGAACAGCGACACTTCTCCGGCCATGCCGTCGACGAATTGCAGATTGATGATGAGCTCGCGGAGCGCATCGACCGAATTCCGCTCGAGCAGATTGTCGCCGCTGACGACGATCAGCACGTCGTACTCGCTCGAGGGGAAGCGCTCGGAGATGGTCTCGTAGTCGCGGAACTCCGGCGTGTCGGTGCGGAACAGCTCGGAGAGCGAATTGTCGACCTTGAGCCGCGTGTAGCCGAAGCAGGCGGCGATGGTGATGGCGATGACGAGCGCGGCGGCGATCAGGGGATACCGCAGCGCGACGAGCCCGAGCCGCTCGATGCCGAAGCTGAGCGAACGCACCCGTTTCGGTTCGGCCTTTTGCTGCATCGTCCCTGCCCGCCGTCCCCTCCCCGGGGGACGAGACCGAGCCCCCGAGACAGCCCTTTTCGTTGGGGCCTTATAGCAAGAATTGGGGCGGCTCGGCCAACGGGTTGTCGCAGGTGCGACCCCGAAGAATTTGGTTCTACAGGTTGAGCGTTGCCTGGACCTGGCGGAGCTGGTCGAGCTTGGTCTGGGCGCGGTCGCGGGCATCGCTGCCGGCCGCGTCAGCCACGTCCTCCTCGGCGTCCTTGACGGCTTGCGCAAGCTGGCCGGCATTGAGCTCGTTCAAATCGATGGCCGTCTCGGCGAGCACCGTGAGCCCTGCCGGCGAGACCTCGGCGAAGCCGCCGCGCACGAAATAGCGCTGACGCTCGCCGCCGGGAAGGCCGATGTCGAGCAGGCCGGGCTTGAGGGTGGTCAGCAGCGGCGCATGATGAGCGAGCACGGTCATCTCGCCCTCCGAGCCCGGCACGATGACCTGCTCGACCTCGCCCGAGACGAGCAGCTTGGCCGGCGACACCAGCTCGAACTTGAAGGGATCAGACATTGATCGTCTCTCCGGCTTCGGGCCTCATCCTGAGGAGGCGCGGCACGCGCCGTCTCGAAGGATGAGATCGTCAATTTCGGTCATGCTTCGAGACGCGCCCACCGGGCGCCCTCAGCATGAGGTTTGTTCCTAAGCGGCCTCGGCAGCGAGCTTCTCGGCCTTGGCCACCGCGTCCTCGATGGTGCCGACCATGTAGAAGGCAGCCTCAGGCAGGTGGTCGTAATCGCCGTCGCACAGACCCTTGAAGCCCTTGATGGTGTCGGCGAGGTCGACGAACACGCCGGGCGAGCCGGTGAACACCTCGGCCACATGGAACGGCTGTGACAGGAAGCGCTCGATCTTGCGGGCGCGCGCCACCGTGATCTTGTCTTCTTCCGACAGCTCATCCATGCCGAGAATGGCGATGATGTCCTGGAGCGCCTTGTAGCGCTGCAGGATCTGCTGCACGCGGCGGGCCACCGCATAATGCTCCTCGCCGACGACGAGCGGCGACAGCATGCGCGAGGTCGAATTCGAGCGGGTCGACGGCCGGGTAGATGCCCTTCTCGGCGATGCCGCGCGACAGCACGGTGGTGGCGTCGAGATGGGCGAAAGAGGTCGCGGGCGCCGGGTCGGTCAAATCGTCGGCCGGCACGTAGATCGCTTGCACCGAAGTGATCGAGCCCTTCTGCGTCGTGGTGATACGCTCCTGTAGCGCGCCCATGTCGGTCGCGAGCGTCGGCTGATAGCCGACGGCGGAGGGGATGCGTCCGAGCAGCGCCGACACCTCTGAGCCCGCCTGGGTGAAGCGGAAGATGTTGTCGACGAAGAACAGAACGTCCTGGCCCTGGTCGCGGAAATATTCGGCGACGGTCAGGCCGGACAGGCCGACGCGGGCGCGGGCGCCCGGCGGCTCGTTCATCTGGCCGTACACCAACGCGCATTTGGAGCCCGCGGTGGAGCCGTTGTTCTTCTTGGGGTCCTTGTTCACGCCGGAGTTGATGAACTCGTGATAGAGGTCGTTGCCCTCGCGCGTGCGCTCGCCGACGCCGGCGAACACCGAGAAGCCGCCATGCGCCTTGGCGACGTTGTTGATCAGCTCCTGGATCAGCACGGTCTTGCCCACGCCGGCGCCGCCGAACAGGCCGATCTTGCCGCCCTTGGCGTAAGGCGCCAGCAGATCGACGACCTTGATGCCGGTGACCAGGATCTCGGCCTCGGTGGACTGATCGACATAGGACGGAGCCGGCGCGTGGATCGGCCGCTTCTCGGCGGTGTTGATCGGACCGGCCTCATCGACCGCCTCGCCGACCACGTTCATGATGCGTCCGAGCGTTTCCTCGCCCACCGGCACGGCGATCGGCTCGCCGGTGTCGACCACGTCCTGGCCGCGCACCAGGCCTTCGGTCGAATCCATGGCGATGGTGCGCACGGTGTTCTCGCCGAGATGCTGGGCGACCTCGAGCACCAGGCGGTTGCCGTGGTTCTGCGTCTCCAGCGCGTTCAGGATCTCGGGCAATTTGCCGTCGAACTGCACATCGACGACGGCGCCCATGACTTGGCGCACATGGCCCATCGAGCCCTCATAGGCTGCGACCTTCGCCTGCTGCTTCTTGGTCTCGGCGACCACGGGGGATTTCTTTGCCATGTTGCTCGTTCCTCGATGTCTCACGAATGACTAGACCGCCTCGGCGCCGGAGATGATCTCGATCAGCTCCTTGGTGATCATCGCCTGGCGGGTGCGGTTATATTTCATCGTCAGCCGGTCGATCATGTCGCCGGCGTTGCGCGTGGCGTTGTCCATCGCCGTCATTTGCGCGCCGTAGAACGACGCGCCGTTCTCCAACAGCGCCTTGAAGATCTGCACGGTGATGTTGAGCGGCAGCAGCTCGCTCAGGATCTCGCTCTCGTCGGGCTCGTATTCGTAGACCGCGCCGCCAAGCGCCGCCTCGGCGGCTGACGTATCGGCCGAGATGGTGGCCGGGATGAGTTGCTGCGCCGTCGGCACCTGGCTGATCACCGAGCGGAAGCGCGAATAGAACAGCGTGGCGACGTCGAAGACGCCATCGGCAAACAGCGCCAAAACCGTGGCGGCGACCTTCTCGGCATGCTCGAAGGTGAGCTGGCGAATGCCGCGGAACTCGATGGTGTCGATGATGAGCGGCGCGTAGGTGCGCTTCAACTGGTCGAAGCCCTTCTTGCCGACGCAGAGGATCTTGACCTGCTTGCCCTCGGCGAAAAGGCGCGCGACGTGCTCGCGCGCAAGCCGCACGATGGCCGAGTTGAAAGCGCCGCTGAGGCCGCGCTCGCCGGTGCAGACCACCAGGAGATGTACTTGGTCGTTGCCAGTGCCGACCATCAACGGCGGTCCGCCGTCGCGGCCCTTGAGCGCGGTGGCGAGATTGGCGAGCACGACTTCCATGCGCGCCGCATAGGGACGCGCGGCTTCGGCCGTCATCTGAGCGCGCCTAAGCTTCGCCGCGGCCACCATCTGCATGGCCTTGGTGATCTTCTGCGTCGCCTTGACCGAGGCGATGCGGTTGCGCAGCTCTTTCAGGGACGGCATGGCTCAGCTCTACGCGAACGCCTTGGCGAATTTGTCGACTGCGGCTTTCAACTTGTCTCCGGTTTCCTTGGAGATCTCCTTGGCGTCGCGGATCGTATTGAGAATGTCGGGATGCTCGGTGCGAATATAGCGGAGCAGCTCGGACTCGAAGCGCGATACCGAAGACACCGGAAGCGGATCGAGATAGCCGTTCACGCCGGCATAGATCACGACCACCTGCTCCTCGATCTTGAGCGGGGAGAATTGCGGCTGCTTCAGCAGCTCGGTCAGCCGCGCGCCGCGGTTCAGCAGGCGCTGGGTGGTGGCGTCGAGGTCGGAGCCGAACTGGGCAAAGGCCGCCATCTCGCGATATTGCGCGAGCTCGCCCTTGATCTTGCCGGCGACCTGCTTCATCGCCTTGATCTGGGCGGCAGAGCCCACGCGCGACACCGAGAGGCCCACGTTCACCGCGGGGCGGATACCCTGATAGAACAGATCGGTCTCGAGGAAAATCTGCCCGTCGGTGATGGAGATGACGTTGGTCGGGATATAGGCCGACACGTCGTTGGCCTGGGTTTCGATCACGGGGAGCGCGGTCAGCGAGCCCGAGCCGTTGTCCTTGTTGAGCTTGGCGGCACGCTCCAGCAGGCGCGAATGGAGATAGAACACGTCGCCCGGATACGCCTCGCGTCCGGGCGGGCGGCGGAGCAGCAGCGACATCTGGCGATAGGCCACGGCCTGCTTGGAGAGATCGTCATAGGTGACGAGCGCGTGCATGCCGTTGTCGCGGAAATACTCGCCCATGGCGCAGCCGGCGAACGGCGCGAGAAACTGCATCGGTGCGGGGTCCGACGCGGTGGCGGCGACGATGATCGAATAGGGCAACGCGCCGTTATCCTCGAGCACCTTGACGAACTGGGCGACGGTCGAGCGCTTCTGACCGACGGCCACGTAGATGCAATAAAGGCTCTTCTGGTCGTCGCCGAGCGCGTTGACCGATTTCTGGTTGAGGATGGTGTCGAGGATGATGGCGGTCTTGCCGGTCTGGCGGTCGCCGATGATCAGCTCGCGCTGGCCGCGGCCGATCGGGATCAGGGCGTCGATCGCCTTGAGGCCGGTCTGCATCGGCTCGTGCACCGACTGGCGGGGAATGATGCCGGGCGCCTTGACGTCGACGCGGCGCTTCTCGTCGTAGGCGATCGGGCCCTTGCCGTCGATCGGATTGCCGAGGGCATCGACCACGCGCCCGAGCAGGCCCTTGCCGACCGGCACCTCGACGATCGCGCCGGTGCGCTTGACGACGTCGCCTTCCTTGATGTGGCGGTCGTCGCCGAAAATCACGATGCCGACATTGTCGACCTCGAGATTGAGCGCCATGCCGCGCGTGCCGTCGGCGAACTCGACCATCTCGCCGGCCTGGACCTTGTCGAGGCCGTAGACGCGGGCGATGCCGTCGCCGACCGAAAGCACCTGGCCGATCTCGGCAACCTCGGCTTCCTGTCCGAAATTCTTGATCTGCTCCTTGAGGATCGCGGAGATCTCAGCGGCCCTGATGTCCATCAGCCAACCTCTTTCATGGCAATCTTGAGTGAATTCAGCCTGGTGCGCAGCGAGGTATCGACCATCCGGCTGCCCACCTTGACGACGAGCCCGCCGAGCAGGGTGGGATCGACCTGCTCGTCCAGCATCACGGTCTTGCCGAGCGCGGCCTGAAGCGCCTGCTTCAGCGCGGCGACCTGGCTCTCGGTGAGCTTGGCTGCGGCGGTGACGGTGGCGCTCGCCTCGCCGCGCTCGCTGGCGAGCATGGCGCGGAAGGCGCGGATCATGTCGGGGGTGGCGAACAGGCGGCGGTTCTTGGCGACGAGCAGGAGGAAATTCTTGGTGAGGCCCTCGATCGCGAGCTTGTCGAGGATGGCGGCGAGCGCGCGGCCCTGCTCCTCGGCCGAGAATACCGGGCTCTTCACCAGGCGCTTCAGATCGTCGAAGGCATCGAGCGCTTCGCTGAAACGGGTGAGGTCGGCTGCGACGGCGTCGAGCGACTGCGCGTCTTTGGCAAGCTCGAACAGGGCGGTAGCATAGCGGCCCGCCACGCCCGAACTCGTATCGACTTCACTCGCCACGTAAAACGCCTTTCCTCCCGAACGGGCGCTTTTATGAGCAGCCTCGTCCCCGGACCCGAGAAATTCTGGGATTGGCGCTTCCACGTCAAGAGGTTGAAACCCTGCTAGACGGTCCCCTGAAAGCCCGGGCAGGCTGTAACATAGAGGGGCAGGGGGTGCAACTCCGGGAAGCCCCGAATTGGGCCGAAGATTGGGCTTTGCCGGCCTGCGTCAGGGGATGTAATTCAGCTTGGCTGAAGGGAGGGGAGCCCGGAGGGACGAGATGGCAACCAAGAAGGTCGAGCGGGCCGAGACCCCCAAGCTGCCGCCGCTATGGGACCGGCTCCAATCGCAGATCGACTGGTACGACCGGAAGGCAACCCAAAATCAGAACGCCTACAAGGCCTCCAAGATCGCCATCATCGTCTGTGCCGTCTTCATCCCCATCGTCGCCGAGTTTTCGGCCATGGCGGTGATCGTTGCCGCCGGCATCATCCTGCTGCTCGAAAGCCTGCAACAGCTCAACAAATGGCAGGAGAACTGGATCCTTTATCGCTCGACCTGCGAGGGCCTGCGCAACGAGCAGCATCTCTACAACGAGCTCGCCGGTCCTTATGCCAAGCTCACGGCCGAGCAGGCCCACAAGATGCTCGCCGAACGCGTCGGCGCGCTGGCCTCCGCCGAGCACTCAAGATGGGTCAAAGCCCATGTCGAGAAGGTCGCCGACCACGCCGGGGAGTAGGCGGCGCTATCCCCGCCAAACAATGGCCGGCAATCGACGCGCAATGGCGCCTCAATCGCCGCGCAATGGCCCGCAATCGCCTGCCAACAGCGCGCAACTGCCGCCCAACCCATCAATCGGTCGCCATAGCGGGCCGGCAGCACGCTGACCACCGCCTCCTCAGAAGATATATCTTGCGATACCGCTTATAGCGTATTATCTTACGATATATCTTTCAAGAGGAGACCAACACATGCATGGAATGAGACATCACGAGCGCTGGCGGCGGACTTTGGGCCGGGCGGCGCTTCGGTCGCTTCGGCGAAGGGCCCCGTTGGGGCGGACGCGGCGAAGGCGGCGGGCGGGGCGACTGGTTCCGCGTCGGCCGGATGCTGGCGCAGGGCGATCTGAAGCTGCTCGCGCTCGCGCTGATCGCCGAGCAGCCGCGCCACGGCTACGAGCTGATCAAGCTGATCGAGGACAAGACGCACGGCGCCTATAGCCCGAGCCCCGGCGTGGTCTATCCGACGCTGACCTTCCTCGAGGAGGCCGGCTACGTCACCGCCGAGGCCGACGGCGCCAAGAAGCGCTACACCATCACCGAGGAGGGCCGCGCGCATCTCGAGGAGAATCGCGAGATCGCCGACATGGTGCTGGCGCGGCTCGCCGCCATCGGCGAGAAGCTTTCGCGCATGCGCCGCAAATGGAACCGCGAGGGCGACGAGCCGGAAGCGCCCAGCGTGCCCAAGCTGGTCGATGCCGCGCTCGAAAATTTGCGCGAGGTCGCGGTGAAGCGGCTCGACGCCGAAGGCGAAGCAGGTGATGCCGAGACTCGCATCGTCGAGATCCTGATGCGCGCCGCCCAGGACATCCGCGGAAGTTAGTGGTCGTCAATCGATAATGCCTCGCCGCGAGTCAAAGCGGCGGCAAGAGGGACTTCCGCTTGCGTAGTGTCGAGTGCCTGCCTGACCAATGAGGCGATCAACTTCCACCGCCGAAATATCGAGTGAACCCGATGCGACCGACCTGCATGTCGCCTTCGATATGTCCCACCGAGGAATTTGTGTCGACGTTTTGCGAGGTTTGGCTGGATGTACTTACCGATGAATTAGCGGAGGTCCCGCCGCTAAAGACGTCGGAGAAGGAGTTCTTTCCAGTGCCAGACTCTGAGCCCGTATCAGCACCCTTATCGCGAGCTGAGATTTCCTTGTCTCCGAAATTTGTATAGCGATACTCGGCCCTTAGGCTCCAGTTGCGCGACAGCTTTTGCTCTATGCCGCCGCCTACGGTGAGGCCTTGGGCTCCATAGTCATCAACCTTCGAGAGACCGAGTTCATAACTGTCCAGTTCGAAGCGTCCATAACTCCAGCCCCCCAAGCCGTAGAGAAGGGTGTTTGGTGTGGCAAGCCATCCCGCGCGGCCGATGACGGAAGTCATCCAATCGAGTTTGGCCTGGGCTATGAACGGGAATTGATTAACTTCACTGCCTTCAACGCTACGCGAGTTGTTCGACTGATTTGAAGAGCCATCGGTCGACGAATTTGTGAAAGTATTTGTGTTCGTGCGAGCAAAGGTCTCGTTTTGTTGCCTGAATTTGGTGCCGAAGCTCATCTCAGCAAGAGAGCCTTCGACTTGCACACCCAAAAGCGTGCGCGGCGTCGGGTGGAAGTTGGCTCCGAGATATAGATCTTCGAGCGCACCAATGTGATGACTGGTTGAGCTCGTTCCGGTAATTAAGTCCTCATCCTCCTGGAAGTCCGTCGATATCGTTTTCGATAGTGACGAAGTGCCGTCGTCATCGAAATCGGTCGAATTCTCAGTCTCTGTTTGGGTTCGGATTGATTTGAAGACATCTCGGTATCGACCCTTTGACGAGGCCACGCCTAAACCAAATGACGTGCCCAGATAAAAGCCTGACCAGCCATTGTCTGCCGGCTTAAATTCAACTTCTCGCTCAGGCCGCCCTAACTCCATTGGCAAGGGAGCGACTTGTGAAGACAGGGATGCCAGCACGGGTAAGGCAATAGGCTGTGAAGCCTGTTCTGCTTGACCTCCAACGCCAGAATGCCGCTGCACCTGAGCCTCCAAAGCTGAGACGCGCGCTTCGAGAGCCGCGATCGTTTGCTGCAATTCCGAGATCGAAGGTGTGTCTGCAGCAGCAGGTTGGACAGCGAAACAGACGGTGCAGATCAGTATAAGCAAGCGCGCCGCGTTAAGGACAAAGCTGCTGGTCATGTTGTGCCCCCCCTGATTGAACTCTCAGATGTCCCAACCTAGAGTACCAATACCGCAGGAGCTTGTTGACCTCGAACAGCAGCCAACAAAACGATTTGCCCTACAAAAAACTGTAAGGGTCGATGTCGACGCTAAGGCGGAGATCGCCCCTGGCTTTGGGAACTTGGCTGAGCCAAAGCCGCAGATAGGCTTGGAGATCGGCTTCGCGGGCGGCCTTCACCAGCAGGCGAAAACGATGCCGGCCGCGGATCACGGCGAGCGGCGCCTCGGCCGGTCCCAGCACTTCGATCTTCGCTGCGGCAGGCGCGGCGCGGGCGACCTCGCGCGCGTAGGCTTCCGCCACCTCGCGCGAGCCCGCCGAGACGAGCAGCGCGGCAAGCCGGCCGAACGGCGGCATGCGGGCGTCGCGCCGCTCGTCGATCTCGCGCGCAAGAAACGCGTCGCGGTCGCCGGAGACGAGGGCCGCGACCACCGGATGGTCGGGCATGTAAGTCTGGATCAGGCCGCGGCCCGGAATCGTCTCGCGGCCGGCGCGCCCGGTAACCTGCTGCATCAGCTGGAAGGTGCGCTCGGCCGCGCGCGGGTCGGCTTGCGCCAAGCCCAGATCGCCGTCGACCACGCCGACCAGGGCGAGCCCCGGAAAGTGATGACCCTTGGCGACCAGCTGGGTGCCGATGACGATATCGACCTCGCGCTCCTCGATCTCGCGCAAAATGTGACGGAGCTCGGCGATGTTCGGCGTGAGGTCGCTCGACAACAGCACGCGGCGGGCATCGGGAAACAGCGCGGCAACCTCCTCGGCGATGCGCTCGATGCCAGGGCCGCACGCGACCAGCGAATTCTCAGCCTCGCAGTTCGGGCATTTCTCCGGGATCGGCACGAACTTGCCGCAATGGTGACATTCGAGCCTGCGGCGGAATCTGTGCTCGACCAGCCAGGCCGAGCAGTTCGGGCATTCGAAGCGGAAGCCGCATTTCCGGCAGAGCGTGACCGGCGCATAGCCGCGCCGGTTCAAGAACAGGAGCGCCTGCTCGCCGCGCTGAAGCGTCTCGGCGACGGCATCGACCAGCACCGGCGACAGCCACTTGCCGCGCTCCGGCGGTGAGGCGCGCATGTCGATCGCGGCGATCGCCGGAAGCCCTGCCGCCTTGTAGCGCGTGGCGAGCCGAATGTGGCGGTAGCGCCCCTGCTCGGCGTTGACCAGGCTCTCGATCGACGGCGTGGCGGAGCTGAGAACCACCGGGAAGGCGCCGAGGCGTCCGCGCACTACCGCCATGTCGCGTGCCTGATAGAGGACGCGGTCCTCCTGCTTGTAGCCTTGGTCGTGCTCCTCATCGACGACGATCAGGCCGAGCTCGGGGAACGGCAGGAACAGCGCGGAGCGCGCGCCGACCACGAGCTTCGCCTTGCCCTCGGCGACCGCGCGCCAGACGCGGCCGCGCTGCGGCGCCGGCACGCCGGAATGCCACTCGGCGGGCTTGGCGCCGAAGCGCTGCTCGCAGCGGGCGATGAACTGGCTGGTCAGGGCAATTTCAGGCATGAGCACGAGCGCCTGTTTCCCGCGGGCAAGCGCGGCGGCGATCGCCTCGAAATAGACTTCGGTCTTGCCCGAGCCGGTGACGCCGTCGAGCAGGCTGACGACAAAGCCGTCAGAGGTGTTGGCAAGCAGCTCTGCTGCGGCGTCAGCCTGCTCGGGGGAGAGCCGCGCACGCTGCTTCGACAGATCGAGCGGCAATGCGTGCCAGTCCGGCAGCGGCTCGGTCAGCAGCGTGCCGGCATCGACCAGCCCGTCGATCACGCCGGGGCTGACGCCGGCAGCCTCGGCGAGGCTCGACTTCACCCAGATCAGCCCGTTCGAGGCCGCCTCGATCACCCGCGCGCGGGCAGGGGTCATGCGCCCGGGCGGCGCGCCGATCAGGCGGATGCCGTAGCGCGGCGCGGGCGGGGCGAAGGCGCGGCCCGCGCTCATCATCATGCGCAACACCATGCCGGGCGACGACAGCGTGTAGTTGGCGACCCAATCGGCGAAGTCGAGGCTGACAAGCGGCAAAGGCGGCACGTCGTCGATCAATTCGACGATGGCGCGAAGCTTCTCCGGCTTGATGTCGGGCGGCTTCTCACCCTCCGGCCTCGTCCACACCACGCCGAGATATTCGCTCGCGCCGAGCGGGGCGACCACGAACTGCCCCGGCTCGACGCGCGTTCCGTCCGGCACGAGATAGTCGTAAGGCGCCGGCAGTGCGAGCGGCAGCATGACCGGGACGGTCATCGGCGCCGCGTCGCGCGGTGCTGGCTTGGTCTTGGTTTCGGTTCTGGCCAGGGGGCGGCTCGTCTGGTTAAACGGCAGTTAACGACTCAGCGACCCATAGTAGCGCCAGGGCCGCGCGCCGTTCAGCCGAAGTGGGGATTTGCAGCTTGGCGGAGAAGCCCGCACCTTTTGGATATATGGGCTCGCCTTACGTCCGCGAGGCGGTCGAGGCTTGGCTCGCTTATATCGCCACCGAGCGCCAGCTCGCGGCCAAGACGTCGGAGGCCTATGGCCGCGACATCGGCCAGTTCCTGACCTTCCTTGCCTCCCATCTGAACCGCCTGCCCGACATGCCTCAGCTGCTCGCGCTCCAGGCGCGCGACGTGCGCGCGTTCCTCGCCTCGCGGCGCGGCGAGGGGGTGGGCAGCCGGAGCCTGGCGAGGACGCTGTCGGCGCTCCGGATGTTCTACAAATTCCTCGAGCGGCGCGGCTACGGCAAGAACGATGCGATCCGCGCCGTCGCGCTGCCCAAGCTGCCGCATTCGGTGCCGAAGCCGTTGACCGCGCCCAAGGCCACCGCCCTGGTCGAGGGCACGGATATCGGCTCGCCGGATCAGCCGGAATGGATCTCGGCGCGCGATACCGCCGTGCTCGCTCTCCTCTACGGCTCGGGCTTGCGCATCTCCGAGGCTTTGACGCTGAAGCGCAAGGACGCGCCGACCAAGGGCCGCGACATGCTGCGCGTGCACGGCAAAGGCGGCAAGACGCGCGTGGTGCCGGTGCTGCCGATCGCACGCGAGGCGGTCGAGCTCTATCTGAAGCTCTGCCCGATGCGGCAGGGCTCGGACGATCCGCTGTTCGTCGGCGCCTACGGCAAGCAGCTCAGCCCGCGCATCATCCAGCTCAAGATCGCCCGCGCCCGCGCAGCGCTCGGCCTGCCGGAGACGGCGACGCCGCATGCGCTGCGCCACTCCTTCGCCACGCATCTGCTCGGCGCCGGCGCCGACCTGCGCGCTATCCAGGAGCTGCTCGGCCACGCCAGCCTGTCGACCACGCAGGGCTACACCGAGGTCGACCGCGAGCATCTGCTCAAGGTGTACGGACGAGCCCACCCCCGCGCCTAGGACCGCCGCCGGGTCGTCAGGGCCAATTGATATCCGTCAAAGCCTTCCCGACGCGTTCCAGCCATTGTTAGCGATCCCTTGACTTTCCTGGAGTTTTGCCAGGTTGCCCATTGCGGTACTGACCGGTCAGTCATTATATTGCAACCGATGGCAGCTGGGCTTTCCGGGGCCGGCGGCCGCCGGGCGGGCCGATGCTCTCCAAGAGGCAAGGTAATGGCTGAGACCAAATCAGAGCAGGTCGGCGCGGACGCAAAGCCACGCAAGCGCGAGCGCAAGGACAATCGCCCCGAAGAGATCGTGGCGGCGGCGTTCGAGGAGTTCGCGGCGAACGGCTACGCGGCGACCAAGGTCGAGGACGTGGCGACGCGCGCGCGCGTGTCGAAGGGCCTGCCCTATCTCTATTTCAAGACCAAGGAAGAGCTGTTCAAGGCGGTGATCAGGAGCGTCATCACCTCGCATTTCGACATCATCCGCGAGCAGATGGAGCGCACCGACCTCCCCGTCGAGGCGTTCCTCAAGGGCCCGTTCCTCGCCTTCATCCAGGAGCTGGTCGGCTCCAAGCGCGCGTTCATCGCCCGGCTGCTCATCGCCGAAGGGCACAAGCATCCCGAGCTCACCAAATTCTATTACGAGCAGGTGGTATCGCGCGGCATCGAGACCATCACGCGGCTGATCGATCGCGGCATCGAGCAGGGCGAGTTCAAGCCGACCAAGCTGCGCGACTATCCGCAGCTGCTGATCGCGCCGGTGCTGACGGCCATCATCTGGCGCGGGCTGTTCGAGCGTCATCGTCACCTCGATACTGACGGGCTGCTCAGGACCAATATCGATCTCCTGACCGACGCGATCAGGGCGCCGGGCCGCGCTCCGTTCCCGAGCCAAGGTGACGGGCGATGAAGCGTACAGTCCTGCTCATCGCCGCCGCGCTCGGCGCCATCGCGATCGCCGTCGCGCTGTTCACCTTTCCCGCCAACAAGGAGGCCGAGTTCCCCGGCTATATGGAGGCCGACCTCGTGCTGGTCGGCTCAGAGCAGGCCGGCCGCATCGCGAGCCTCACCGTCGAGGAGGGCGCGCATGTCAAGCAGGGCGATCAGATCTTCACGCTGGAGAGCTCGGAGCAGGAGGCGTCCGTCGCCGCGGCGCGCGCCCGCGTGCAGGAGGCCGATGCGCGGCTCGCCGACGCCAAGGCCGAGCTGCAGCGGCCGGGCGAGATCGAGGTGCTGGAAGCTTCGCTCAACGAGGCGAAAGCCATGCTCCAGGTCGCGACCAACAATCGCGATCGCGCGCAATCCTTGTTCGACAAAGGCTGGACCACCAAGGCGGCGCTCGACGATGCCATCGCCCAGCACGACCGCAACGAGGCGGCCGTCGCCGAGGCCGAGAAGCGCATCATGGCGGCCAAGCTCCCCGGCCGCTCCGACATGATCGACGCGGCGGCCGCCAACGCCGAGGCGGCGCGGCACGCGCTGGCCGAAGCGGAGAAGAATCTCGGCAAGCGAGAGGTCGCTTCGCCCGCCGAAGGCACGGTCGAGGAGGTCTATTTCCGCCCGGGCGAGGTGGTGAATGCCGGTCAGGCGGTGATCGCGCTTCTGCCGCCGCGCAATCTCAAGGTTCGCTTCTTCGTCGCCGAGCCGGTGCGCGCCTCGCTCCAGCTCGATCAGATGGTGAGCGTCTCTTGCGACGGCTGCCCGCCCGACCTCAAGGCCAAGATCAGCTTCATCGCGCGTGACGCGGAGTTCACCCCGCCGGTGATCTTCTCGCAGGAGCAACGGCAGAAGCTCGTGTTTCTGGTCGAGGCGCGCCCCGATCAGGCGGCGGCGCTGCTGACCGCGGGCCAGCCGGTAACCGTCGGCATCGGCCCACAGGCGCAGCTGGTGCGGCGATGAGCGAGAAGGAGATCGCCATCGACGTGCACGGCCTGACCAAGAGCTTCGGCACGCGCACCGTGGTGCACGATCTCAGCCTGCAGGTGCCGAAGGGCGAGATCTACGGCTTTCTCGGCCCTAACGGCAGCGGCAAGACCACGACGCTGCGCATGCTGTGCGGGCTGCTCACGCCTGATTCCGGCTCGGGCACCTGCCTCGGCTACGACATCCGCACCCAGTCCGACGAGATCAAGCGCAACGTCGGCTACATGACGCAGCGATTCAGCCTCTATACCGACCTGTCGATCCGCGAGAATCTGGAATTCGTCGCGCGCGTCTATGGCGTGCCGAATCCGCGCCAGGCGGCGCGCGATGCGATCGGGCGGCTTGGGCTCACCGGGCGCGCCGATCAGCTTGCCGGCGAACTGTCGGGCGGTTGGAAGCAGAGGCTTGCGCTCGGCGCCTGCATCCTGCCGCAGCCCAAGCTGCTGTTGCTCGACGAGCCGACCGCCGGCGTCGATCCCAAGGCGCGGCGCGAGTTCTGGGACGAGATCCACAATCTCGCCGCCGACGGCATCACCGTGCTGGTCTCGACCCACTACATGGACGAGGCCGAGCGCTGTCACGAGATCGCCTATATCGCCTTCGGCGAGCTGCTGGCCAAGGGCACGGCAAGAGAGGTGGTCGCGCAGTCGCACCTCTCGACCTGGATCGTCTCGGGCAAGGACCTCCATCGCCTCGCCACCAAGCTCGAGACCTGCGACGGCATCGACATGGTGGCGCCGTTCGGCGCCGAGCTGCATGTCTCCGGCCGCGACAAGCACGCGCTCGATGCGGCGATCGAGGCCGCCAAGAAGTCGGACGGCGCGCATCACTGGACGCGCGGCGAGCCGTCGCTCGAGGACGTCTTCATCCTGCTGATGGACAAGTCCAAGGACAATTTCGCATGAGCGCGGTGGCTTACGACGGCATCGAGGCGGCTGAGGCCGAGCGCCGCGAGCGGCGCGATCCGGGCTTCTTGCGGCGCACCTGGGCGATGATCGTCAAGGAATTCGTGCAGATGCGGCGCGACC
Organism: uncultured Alphaproteobacteria bacterium; assembly: GCA_963820005.1. Taxonomy (GTDB): domain Bacteria; phylum Pseudomonadota; class Alphaproteobacteria; order Rhizobiales; family Methyloligellaceae; genus Methyloceanibacter. The sequence continues at coordinate 16,794 of CAWFYQ010000008.1, forward strand.
GCATGACCTTCGCCACGATGATCTTCGTGCCGGTGCTCCAGCTCACTTTGTTCGGCTACGCCATCAACACCGACCCTAAGCACATGCCGGCGGTCATCCTGACGCGCGATTCCGGTCCGTTGACCCGCGCCGTGCTCGCCGCGCTCGAGAACACCGACTATTTCGACTTCAAGGAGCAGGTGCACGATCCCGATGAGATGGACCGGCTGATCCGCTCGGGCAAAGTGCAATTCGGCATCGAAATCCCGGCAAGCTTCGAGCGCGACGTGCGGCGCGGCGACCGTCCCGCCATCCTGGTGATTGCCGACGCCACCGACCCGGTGTCGACCGGGACCGCGATCGCAGCCGTGCAAGGCGTCATCGGCACTGCGCTCAGGCGGGAGTTGCGCGGACCCGACGCCGGGGTGAAGGCCTCGCCGGAGCCGTTCGAGGTCACGCTGCAGCGCCGCTACAACCCCGAAGGCATCACCCAATACAATATCGTGCCGGGCCTGCTCGGCATCGTGCTGACCATGACCATGATGATGTTCACCGCGCTCGCGGTGACGCGCGAGATCGAGCGCGGCACCATGGAGAGCCTGCTTTCGATGCCGATCAAGCCGATCGAGATCATGATCGGCAAGATCGCGCCGTTCGTGCTGATCGGCTTCGTGCAGATGGCCATCATCATCAGCGCCGCGCATTTCGTGTTCGGCGTGCCGATCCTCGGCAGCGTCGTCCTTCTGGTCGCGCTGTCGACGCTGTTCGCCGCCTCGAATCTCGCCGTCGGCTATACCTTCTCCACCGTCGCGCAGAACCAGCTCCAGGCGGTGCAGATGACGTTCTTCTTCTTCCTGCCGAACTTCCTGCTGTCAGGCTTTGCGTTCCCGTTTCGCGGCATGCCGCATTGGGCGCAAGCCATCGGCGAGGTGCTGCCGCTCACCCATTTCATCCGCATCGTGCGCGGCATCATGCTGAAGGGCAACGGCTTCGCCGACATGCAGATGGACGCTGCGGCGCTGTTCATCTTCATGGTCGTCGCCATGGGCCTGGCGCTGCTGCGCTTCCGCAAGACGCTGGATTGACGACACCGATTTGTCATTCCCGCGTAAGCGGGAATCCAGTAACCACTGCGACAAGCAAGTTCGCACCGGCAGCGATTACTGGATTGCCCGGTCAAGCGGGGCAATGACACAGGGGGATGTGAAAAAATGACGCTCAGGGCCGTCCGCTTCGTCGCCGTGCTGCTCGCCGCGCTCACGCTCGGCATGGGCCTCGCCCATCTGATGCAGCTCCCGGCGCGCATGGGCTGGGACCAGTATCTGTGGGTCGGATCGACGGTGCAGGGCGGGCTCTATAGCCTGTTCGGCTCGGTCGGCGCGGCGATCGACGTGGCGGCGGTGATCGCGCTCGGTCTGCTCACTTATCTGGTGCGCGAGCATCATCGGCCGGGCGTGCGTCTCGCGCTATCCGCCGCGCTGCTGTTCGCGACCGGGCTGCTGCTGTGGTGGGTGCTGGTCTATCCGGTCAATGCCGAGCTGGCGCATTGGGTCAACGGCCCGGTGCCTGCGGACTGGACCACCTACCGCGCACGCTGGGAGTGGGGCCACGCCACGATCTCGCTGTTCGAGCTCGCCGGCTTCGCCGCGCTGATCGCCTCGGTGCTCGCCGACACGCCGCGCAATTCCTCATCCTGAGGAGCGGCGTAGCCGCGTCGCGAAGGATGAGGCCTCCTGCTTCGAGACGGCGCGTTTCGCTCCTCCTCAGCATGAGGGCGTCGTCACATATGGATGGCGCGCTTGTCGACGGCGAGCGCTGCTTCCTTGACGGCCTCCGACAGGGTGGGATGCGCATGGCAGGTGCGCGCGAGATCCTCGGCGGAACCGCCGAACTCCATCAGCACCGCCGCCTCGGCGATCATGGTGCCGGCGTCAGCGCCGATGATGTGCACGCCGAGCACGCGGTCGGTGCTCTCATCGGCGAGAATCTTGACGAAGCCCTCGGTGGTGCGGTTAACCTTGGCGCGGCCATTGGCGGTGAACGGGAACTTGCCGACCTTATAAGCGATGCCGGCCGCCTTCAGCTCCTCCTCGGTCTTGCCGACCGAGGCGACCTCAGGCGCGGTGTAGATCACGCTCGGGATCACGTCGTAATTCACGTGGCCAGCCTGTCCGCCCAGGATCTCGGCGACGGCGATGCCTTCGTCCTCGGCCTTGTGCGCGAGCATCGGGCCTTCGATCACGTCGCCGATGGCGTAGATGCCGGGCACGCTCGTCTGGAAATGAGGATCGACGGCGATGCGCCCGCGATTGTCGGTATTGACGCCGAGCTCGGCGAGGCCGAGGCCTTGCGTGTTGGGCTTTCGCCCCACCGCGACCAGCACCACGTCGCACTCAAGGGTCTCGGACGCAAGCGTCTCGCGCTTGCCGCCTTCGGCCGGCTCGAGCGTGAGCTTCACGCCTTTGTCCTTGGTATCGACCTTCACCACTTTGGCGCCGAGCTTGAAAGCGAGCCCCTGCTTCTCCAAGACGCGCTGAAGCGCTTTCGCCAATTCGGCGTCGAGGCCGGGCGCCAGCCGCGGCAGCATCTCGACCACGGTTACTTGCGAGCCGAGCCTTGACCAGACCGAGCCGAGCTCGAGCCCGATATAGCCACCGCCGATCACCACCAGCCGCTTCGGCACCTTCTTCAAGGACAGCGCGCCGGTCGAGGAGACCACTCGTCTCCTCGTCGATTGCGATGCCGGGCAGCGCCACCACCTCCGAGCCGGTGGCGATGACGATGGCCTTGGTCTCGAGGGTCTGCGTCTTGCCGCTCGCTTCGGTGACTTCGACCTGGCCGGCGGCGACGATGCGCCCGGTCCCGTGCACGGCGTCGATCTTGTTCTTCTTCAGCAGGAAGGCGACGCCGTCGACATTGCCCTTAACGCCGTCGTCCTTGAAAGCGAGCATGGCGGCGAGGTCGAGCTCGGGGCTGACCTTGATGCCCATGCCGGCGAAAGCGTGGCCGGCTTCGGCATAGGCCTCGCTCGCATGGAGCAGCGCCTTTGACGGGATGCAGCCGACATTGAGGCAGGTGCCGCCATGGGTCGCGCGCTTCTCGACCACGGCGACCTTCATGCCGAGCTGCGCGGCGCGGATGGCGCAGACATATCCGCCCGGCCCCGTACCGATAACGACCAGATCGTAACTCATAGTGGCAGTCTACCCCCTCACTGCTCCGGCGTGAGTGTCTCCTCGCCGTGCCCGCTATCCCATAGCCCCGTCAGGCTGCCGTCATCGGCAAGCGCATAGACGATAGGCGTCGTGCTTCCCCAATTCACGGTCAAGAGATTTCCGGCGAAGGTGCCTTTGCCCTCATACTCGGAGTCGCCGACCTTCCAGCTCAGCTGATAGCCGTCGCCGCTCTTCTCGATGTCCACGGTTCCTTTGTAGGGCTTGCCGTCGCCACCCTTGCCCTCGACGCGGTACTCGCCCTCAGGCGGCGCAACGTCGTCGTCTGAGGCAGCGGCGGTGCCGATCGGCGTCAGCGTCTCGCTGGCCGAGCCATCGGCCCATTCGCCGTCGAGCGCGCCGTCATCGCCGAAGCTGTAGGTCACCGGCGTCTTGTCGCCCCAGTCGATCACCAGCATCTTGCCGGCGAGATGTCCGGTTCCAGCGAACGTGTCCTTGCCGATCCACCAGGTCAGCTTGAAATCCTCGTTGTCCTCCTCGAGCGCAACCATGCCGGTATATTTGCTGCCGCTCGGGTTGGTGCCGCTGGCGCGATAAATGCCGCTGAGCGTCGGCGCGTCGGCCTGCTCGTCCTCGGCCTCGCCGGCTTGCTCGTCCTCCTCGTCGGCCTCGGCGCCCTCCGGGCGGAACACGAAGTCGCCGAAGAAGGTGGATGAAATCCACGGCGTCTGCTTCCCCTCGGTATCGACATAGACGCCCTTCAGCGTGCGCTTGAAGGTGTCCTCGATGGAGAGGTTGGGGGTGGCGATCCACTCGGAGAGATATTTGGTGTAGGGGCTGTTGTTGCCGGCCCCGTCGAGCGCGACGGACCCCGGCGAGGTCGCATAGGACACGAACAGGCTGGCGTTTGAGTCGATGCGCGACAGCCCGTGCGCGCCGTTCGGGTCGAACGGGTTGGTGCGGCAGGCATCGAGGATGACGATGTTGAGGCCGTTATGCGCGCCGGCCATGGCATTGACGATTTCGGTCGCGGTCACCGAGCCGCTTTTCACCTCGTCGGCGTCGGTGACGCTGGTGGGAATGAGGTAGTTCTCGCCGCTGATCTGTGCGCCGTGGCCCGAGAAATAGAACAGGCCGACGCCGCCTTTCGACTTGAGCTTGGCGCCGAAGGCCTGGATCGCCTTCTCCATCGAGGCCTGGTCGGCGTCGGTCGCCACCGTCACCTCGAAGCCGGCCTCGTCCAGCGCCTCGGCCATGGCTTTGGCGTCGTTCTTGGGGTTCCTGAGGGCGCCGAACGAATAGTCGGCATTGCCGATGACGAGGGCTTCGCGCGGCGCGGGCGCCTGGGCTTGGGCGAGGCTGAGCGTGGCGAAAAGCGCGCAAATCCTGACAAGAATGGCGAAAGGGCGCATGGGCGATGATCGTTCGATTGGTTGCGGGAGCTTTCACCATGGAGCAGGGGACGGCGGGCCGTCCAACGAATGCGCAAAAACCGGTTGGCGCGGCATTAAAGATCGAGCACGAGGCGCTTCGGGTCCTCGAGCGATTCCTTCATATGCACCAGGAAGGTGACGGCTTCTTTGCCGTCGACCAGGCGGTGGTCGTAGGACAGCGCGAGATACATCATCGGCCGCGCCACGATCTCGCCGTCCCGCACCACCGCGCGCTGCTCGATCCTGTGCATGCCGAGAATGCCCGATTGCGGCGCGTTCAGGATCGGCGTCGACAGCAGCGAGCCGTAGATGCCGCCGTTGGAGATGGTGAAGGTGCCGCCCTGCATCTCCGCCAGCGAGAGCTTGCCGTCGCGTGCACGGACGCCGAAATCGGCGATGGCTGCCTCGATCTCGGCGAGGCTCATGCGGTCGGCGTCACGCAGCACCGGCACCACCAGCCCGCGCTCGGTGCCGACGGCGACGCCGATATGGTAGTAGTTCTTGTAGACGATATCGTCGCCGTCGATCTCGGCGTTGACCGCGGGGATGTCCTTCAGCGCCTGCACCGCGGCCTTCACGAAGAAGCCCATCAGGCCGAGCTTCACGCCGTGCTTCTTCTCGAAGGCGTCGCGATAGTCGCGGCGGAACTCCATCACGCCGCTCATGTCCACGTCGTTGAACGTGGTCAGCATGGCGGCGGTGTCCTGCGCCTCCTTGAGGCGCTTGGCGATGGTCAGCCGGAGCCGCGTCATGCGCACGCGCTCCTCGCGGGACGAATCGTCCTTGGCCACGGGCGTGCGCGGCGCGGGCGGGGCCTTCACCTTGCGCTCGCGTGCGAGCAGGGCTTCGGCGGCCTTAGCCGGGACGTCTTGCTTCAGCACCTGGCCGCGGCGGCCCGAGCCTTTGACTTCGCTCGGGTCGATGCCGCGCTCGGCGAGCAGCTTGCGCGCGGCGGGCGAGGGAGGCATGTCGTCGCCGCTCACCTCCTCGCGGCGCGTCGGCTCGCGCTCGAGCGACTTTGGCTCGGTTGGCACAGGCTTCGGGGCACGTAATGCCGGTTCGTCGGCGACCGGCGCTGCCTCGGCGGCCTTGAGGCCGACCAAGGTGGGAGCGGGTTTGGCAGCTTGCTTGGCCTTTGCGGGCGCTACCTTGCCGTCGCCCTCGGCGATGGCGCCGAGCAGCGCGCCGACCGCGACGGTCTCGCCAGCCTTGACGACGATCTCCGACAGCACCCCCGAGATAGGCGCTGGAACCTCGACGGTCACCTTGTCGGTCTCGAGCTCGACCAGGGGCTCGGCGGCGGAGACGGCATCGCCGGCCTGCTTGAACCATTGGCCGACCGTCGCCTCGACGATCGATTCCCCCAAGACCGGCACGCGGATCTCAGTCGCCATGCTGCTCGCCCCTTCGCCCTATCCCGCCCGCATGGCCTAGCTCAGAGCCTCGTCGAGAAATGCCCTGAGCTCGCGATTATGCTTGCTCATCAGCCCGGTCGCCGTCGCCGCCGAGGACGGTCGCCCGGCATAACGCGGCCGCCGGTGCTTCGCCTCGATATGGTCGAGCACCCAAGAGAGATTGGGCTCGATGAAGCTCCAGGCGCCCATATTCTTCGGCTCCTCCTGGCACCATACCATCTCGGCGTCCTTGAAGCGTGACAGCTCCTGGATCAGCGCGCGGGCCGGGAAGGGATAGAGCTGCTCCATCCTGAGCAGATAAACGTCGTCCAGCCCGCGCTTCTCGCGGTCGTCGTAGAGATCGTAATAGACCTTGCCGGAGCAGAGCACCACGCGCTTGATGTTGTCGTCGGGCACCAGCTTGATGGTCTGATCGGGCAGGAACTGCGCATCGTCCCAGAGCACGCGGTGGAAGCTCGTGCCGGGGCCGAATTGCTCGAGCGACGAGACCACGCGCTTATGCCTGAGCAGCGATTTCGGCGTCATCAGCACCAGCGGCTTGCGGAACTGGCGATGCAGCTGGCGTCTCAATACGTGGAAATAGTTGGCGGGCGTGGTGAGATTGGCGATCTGCCAATTGTCCTCGGCGCAGAGCTGGAGATAGCGCTCGAGCCGTGCCGAGGAATGCTCAGGCCCCTGGCCCTCATAGCCATGCGGCAGAAGCAGAACGAGACCGGACATGCGGAGCCATTTCCGCTCCCCGGATGAGATGAACTGGTCGACGATCACCTGCGCGCCGTTGGCGAAATCGCCGAACTGCGCCTCCCACAGCACGAGCGCGTTAGGCTCGGCGAGGCTGTAGCCATATTCGAAGCCGAGCACGGCTTCTTCGGAGAGCATCGAGTTGATGACCTCGAACTCGGCCTGTTCCTTGGCGATGTGCTTGAGCGGGGTGTATTTCTTCTCGTTCTCCTGATCCATCAGCACCGAGTGGCGCTGCGAGAACGTGCCGCGCTCGCTGTCCTGGCCCGACAGCCGGACGCGAAAGCCCTCGACCAGAAGCGTGGCGAACGCGAGCAACTCGGCGGTCGCCCAGTCAAGCCCGACGCCGTCCTCGATCATCTTGCGGCGCGTGCCCATGATGCGGGCGATGGTCTTATGCGGCGTGAAGCTCCTGGGGATGGTGGTGAGCTTGCGGCCGACCTCGTGCAACACATCGAGATCGACACCGGTCACGCCGCGCCGCGCGCCTTCCTCGGCATGGCCGATGCCCGACCATTTGCCGTCGAGCCAGTCGGCGCGGTTCGGCCGATAGGCGTCGCTCGCGGCGAATTCCTGCTCGAGATAGTCGCGGAACTCGGCCTGCATGCGGTCGACTTCTTCGCGGGTGAACAAGCCTTCCTCGACCAGGCGCGCCGAGTAAACCTCGACCACGCTCGGATGCTCGGCGATGCGCGCATACATCAGAGGCTGGGTGAATGCCGGCTCGTCGGCCTCGTTATGGCCGTGGCGCCGGTAACAGAACATGTCGATGACCACCGGCTTCTTGAAGCGCTGCCGGAACTCGGTGGCGATCTTGGTGACATGCACCACGGCTTCGGGATCGTCGCCGTTGGCATGGAAGATCGGCGCGTCGATCATCTTGGCGACGTCCGACGGATAGGGCGAGGAGCGCGAGAAGCGCGGCGCCGTGGTGAAGCCGATCTGATTGTTGACGATGAAATGGATCGAGCCGCCGGTGCGGTGGCCGCGCAAACCCGACAGGCCGAGGCATTCCGCCACCACACCCTGGCCGGCGAACGCCGCGTCGCCATGCATGAGGAGCGGCAGTACCTCTTTCCGCTCCTTGTCGTGGTGCTGGTCCTGCTTCGCGCGCACCTTGCCGAGCACGACGGGATCGACGATCTCGAGATGCGACGGGTTGGCGGTCAGCGACAGGTGCACGTGATTGTCGTCGAAGGCGCGGTCGGAGGAAGCGCCGAGGTGATATTTCACGTCGCCCGAGCCCTCGACCTCGTCGGGGTGGGCCGAGCCGCCTTTGAACTCGTTGAAAATCGCGCGGTACGGCTTGGCCATCACATTGGCGAGCACGTTGAGGCGGCCGCGATGCGGCATGCCGATGATGATCTCTTTGACGCCGAGCTGGCCGCCGCGCTTGATCACCTGCTCGAGCGCCGGCACGAGGGACTCGCCGCCGTCGAGCCCGAAGCGCTTGGTGCCGGTATATTTGATGTCGAGGAAGCGCTCGAAGAACTCGGCCTCGATGAGCTTCTTGAGGATCGCCTTCTTGCCGTTGACGGTGAACGACACGAGGTGCTGCGGCAGCTCCATGCGGTCCTGGATCCAGGCGCGCTGCTCGGGGTCGGAGATGTGCATGTACTCGACGCCGATCGTGCCGCAATAGGTGCGCTTCAAGATGTCGAGCACCTGGCGGACGGTGCCGAACTCGAGCCCGAGCGCGTTACCGACATAGATCGGGCGGTCGTAGTCGGACTTGGCGAAGCCGTAGGTCTTGGGCTTGAGCTCGGGATGCTCGCGGCGGGTGACGAGCTCGAGCGGATCGAGCTTGGCGGCGAGGTGGCCGCGGGTGCGGTAGGCGCGGATCAGCATGCGCAGGCCGAGCGTGTCGCGCGCGAGCGCGAGCCCTTGCGGCTCGGTCGAGCGTCGCTCGGCCGGCGCGGCGAGAGCGGTGCCGTTGCCGCGCGCCCATGACGGCCCGCGCAAATCGGCGAAAACGTCGTCGGGACTGTCCTCAAGACTGGCGAAGAAGGATTGCCATTCGGGATCGAGCGAAAACGGGTCGTCCTGATAGCGCGCATAAAGCTCGGCGAGATAGGTGGCGTTCTCACCTTGCAGAAACGACGTGCTGGCAAACACGTCGTTCAGTTCATGTCTCGTCATCGGATCGGTCCTGCCGGTCGTTGGGGTGACCGGGGTGAAGGGCAAAAAAGGCGAGCATTGGGCGCCCGCCTGTCACTCCATGTAATATGCGTGCAAGCCGCGTTCCAAGGCCGGTTGCGCGCTTTTGCCATGACATTTCCGTCACGGCGCGTTGCCTTAATTTTGTGCTTTGCCGATCGGTGTGCCCATAGCGCGATCAGGCCGATCCGAGCAGGTCCTTGAGCGTCGTGCCGAGCGCCGCCGGGCTCGGAGAGACCCTGATGCCGGCCGATCGCATCGCCTCGATCTTGTCGGAGGCTTTGCCCTTGCCACCGGAGATGACCGCGCCGGCATGGCCCATGCGCCGGCCGGGCGGGGCGCTCACCCCGGCGATGAAACCGACCGTCGGCTTCTTCCGCTTCTCGCCGGCGAGGAATTCGGCGGCCTCCTCCTCGGCGCTGCCGCCGATCTCGCCGATTATGACAATGGACTTGGTATCGTCGTCGGCGAGGAACAATTCGAGCGCATCGACGAAGCTGGTGCCGTGCACGGGATCGCCGCCGACGCCGATCACGGTGGTCTGACCGAGCCCGGCCGCAGTGGTCTGGGCGACCGCCTCATAGCTCAGCGTGCCCGAGCGCGAGACGATGCCGACCGAGCCCGGCTTATGGATATGGCCCGGCATGATGCCGATCTTGCACTGGTCAGGGGTGATGATGCCCGGGCAGTTCGGCCCGATCAGCCGCGTCGCCGAACCGCACAGAGCGCGCTTCACTCTGACCATGTCGAGCACCGGCACGCCCTCGGTGACGCACACCACGATGCCCACGCCGGCCTCGATCGCCTCGAGGATGGCATCGCCGGCGAAGGCGGGCGGCACGTAGACCGCGCTCGCGTCGGCGCCGGTCGCTTCGACCGCCTGCCGCACCGTGTCGAACACCGGGAGCCCGAGATGGGTGGTGCCGCCTTTGCCGGGCGTCACGCCGCCGACCATCTTGGTGCCGTAGGCGATCGCCTGCTCGGAGTGGAAGGTGCCTTGCGCTCCGGTGAAACCCTGGCAGATGACGCGCGTGCTCTTGTCGACGAGAATGGACATGGTTGCTCTTGCTTGGGTTTACAGGAATGGATTGACGACGCGGACGGAGCCGTAGCTCTGCCCGTGATTGAGGTCCTCGGTGTAGACAGTCTCAGTCCCCAGCCGCTCCGCCGCTGCAAGGATCGCGCCGTCCCAATAGTCGATGCGATAATGCAGCGAGATTTCGATTCCGACTCTGATGAGCGCCTTGTCGACGGTCACGCACTCTTGAGTCCGTAAGTCATCGATCCATTCTAGTGCTTCGTCAGGCGTAAGTGGTCGAGCCGTCTTGCGAATAGCGTTCACGTAAAATTCTTGCAGCACCTGGGTCGAAATACCGAACCGCCCGTTGACGACAAGGTCATGAGCTATCTTCCTCTTCCTCTCCAGCAGCCCCCTCCCCAGAGCCGCGTAGATCAGAACGTTCGTGTCGAGGAAATAATCGACCTTCATAGGCGTCTTCCCGGTTCCACTTCCAATCGGGACCAAGGCGGCCTTCGGACTGCTCACTGAGTTTCCCTAGCCGCTTGCGGGCTTCGGCGGCCCTCTTTTCGAAGTCGACAAGCCCAGTGAGGTAGTCGCGCACGAGCGCGTTGACCGTTGTGTCGTGTTCGGCCGCGTAACGGCGGACGCCGCGAAGCACCTCTTCATCGATAGCGAGCGTGATGTTCTTCATTCACACAGGATATGTGTAACTGTGTGGAAAATCAAGCTGCGGCTTTGACCGCGGCCACCACCTTCTTGGCCGCATCGTCGAGGTCGTCGGCGGGGATGATGGCGAGCCCGGATTCGCGCAAAAGCTTCTTGCCGAGCTCGACATTGGTGCCTTCGAGCCTGACCACCAGCGGTACCGCGATATTGGTCTCGCGCGCCGCGGCGATGACGCCTTCGGCGATGGTATCGCAGCGCATGATGCCGCCGAAGATGTTGACCAGGATGCCCTTCACGTGCGGGTCCGAGAGGATGATCTTGAACGCTTCGGTCACCCGCTCCTTGGTCGCCCCGCCGCCCACGTCGAGGAAGTTGGCGGGCTCGGCGCCGTGCAGCTTGATGATGTCCATGGTGGCCATGGCGAGACCGGCGCCGTTCACCATGCAGCCGATGGCGCCGTCGAGCTTCACGTAAGACAGCCCGAGCCGCGACGCCTCGACCTCGGCCGGCTCCTCCTCGTCGAAATCGCGCAGCTCGGCGATGTCCTCATGGCGGAACAGCGCGTTGTCGTCGAAGCCGATCTTGGCGTCGAGGCAGAGCAGGTTGCCGTCTTTCGTCACGATCAGAGGATTGATCTCGATCAGACTCGCGTCCTTGTCGATGAAGAGCCGGTAAAGACTGGCGACAAGTGCCGAGCATTGCTTGGCGAGCGGCCCTTCGAGCTTGAGCGCCGCGGCAATCACGCGGCCATGAAAGCCGCTCAGGCCGGAGGCCGGATCGACGGTGAGCGTCACGATCTTCTCCGGCGTCTCGGCCGCGACCTTCTCGATGTCCATGCCGCCTTCGGTCGAGGCGATGAAGGCGACCCGGCCATCGCCGCGATCGACCAGCAGCGAGAGATAAAGCTCGCGCGCGATGCTCGCGTCCTTGACCACGTAAACGCGGCGCACGATGCGGCCCTTGGGCCCGGTCTGCGGCGTGATCAGTGGCTTGCCGAGCATGCGGTCGGCCTCGGTCTTGAGCTCATCGAGCGTCTTGACCAGCTTGATGCCGCCGCCTTTGCCGCGCCCGCCGGCGTGGATCTGCGCCTTGACCACGAAGGTCTCGCCGCCGAGATCGCGCGCGTGAGCGGCGGCCTCGTGGGCCGAGCGGGCGACATGGCCGTCGGCGACCGGCGCGCCATACTCTTTGAGAAGCGCCTTGGCCTGATATTCGTGGATGTTCATGGCAATACCTGTTGGCGCCCGCGACGCGGGCCGTTGCGGCGAAGGGGGGAGCGGCGGCTAGGTCGAGGAAGCGAGGCTCGGCGCGATCCTCTGGCAGAGCTCGACCAGAGCCTTGACCAACTCGACCGAGTGGTTGAACGCATCCTTCTCGGCCGAGGTCAGGTCGAGCTCGATGACGCGCTCGACGCCTTTGGCACTGATGATCACCGGCACGCCGGCATAGAAGCCCTTCACCCCGTATTCGCCGTTCAGATAGGCGGCGCAGGGCAGCACGCGCTTCTGGTTCTTGAGATAGGACTCGGCCATTTCGAGCGCGGCGGCGGCCGGCGCGTAATAGGCCGAGCCGGTTTTGAGCAGGCCGACGATCTCGGCGCCGCCGTCACGCGTGCGCTGCACGATCTCGTCGAGCCGCTTCTGCGTGATCCAGCGCATCTTGACCAGATCAGCGAGCGGGATGCCGGCGACCGAGGAATAGCGGACCAGCGGCACCATGGTGTCGCCATGGCCGCCGAGCACCATGGTGGCGATGTCCTCGGGGCTGACGTCGAACTCCTCGGAGAGGAAGAAGCGGAAGCGCGCCGCGTCAAGCACGCCGGCCATGCCGACCACCTTGTTGCGCGGCAGCCCGCTCGTCTTCTGCAGCGCCCACACCATGGCGTCGAGCGGGTTGGTGACGCAGATGACGAAGGCCTCGGGCGCGTATTTGCGCAACCCGGCGCCGACCTGCTCCATGACCTTGAGGTTGATCTCGATCAGATCGTCGCGGCTCATGCCGGGCTTGCGCGGGACGCCGGCGGTGACGATCACCACGTCTGAGTCCTTGAGCTCGGCGTATTCGTTGGTGCCCCGCATTTTCGGGACATAGCCTTCGACCGGCGCCGACTGCGACAGGTCGAGAGCCTTGCCTTGCGGTACGCCGTCGACCACGTCGAACAGAATGATTTCGCCGAGCTCCCTGATGCTGGCGAGATGGGCGAGCGTGCCGCCGATCTGGCCCGCGCCGATGAGCGCAATGCGATTACGCGCCATGAAGACCCCCTTCAGCTTTGCTTCAAAACCGGTGCTTTCGCGTGAAGGCTTTGGTTACTGGCAATTCTACCGGCACGCAAGGCGACTCTCCGGCCTTTTGGCCTGTGCCTCAAACAGGCTGGAGGTCCCCCCACCGCTCATCATCTATTTGGGTCTATTTGGCGAGGGCCTCGACGCTGCCGAGATCGAGCGCGCCGACCGCCGACTTGAGCTCATCGATGGTCGCGCCGGCGCCTTCTGCCTCGACCATGATCCGGTCGCCGACGATGATCGAGTATTTGCCTGACTTGGTCTCGCGATTGAACTCTTCCACGGTCATGCGGCCATCGACCTGGCCCATCTTGGAATAAGAGGTCGCGGTCTCCTCCGACGTATTGGCGCCGAAGGCGCTGCCGAGCGCGGCGAGCGCGCCCATCGCTCCCATGTCGGTCAAGGACATGGTGATGCTGGCATCGCCCTTGGCATAGACGGCTTGGGCGTTGCCGAAGTTGAACCCTGCCGCGCCGCCCGATGCGGTCGAGATATCGGTGCGGGCGAAGCCGCCCGGCAGGCTCGCCGGCAGCAGGGACTTGAGATCGTTTGGCGCGATGCCGGGCGGGGGCGAGATCGCCTTGTCGTCGGAGGACGGATCGCCGTTGCTGTCGGATTGCTGGCCGGCCTGCTTCGACATGTCCTCGAGCCGCTTGGCGGCTTTTTGCGCTCGATCCAAATCGAGGTTGATGCCGCCCGGCAGGCTGATCGTGCCGCCAACCTTGCCGACGGTGTCAGGTCCGCGCCCCGGCAGGATGGCGGCACTGATCGCCGCCACCACCAAGCCGATGACGAAACCGACGGCGACGACCGTGCCGGTGAAGCGGAGCGCCTTGTCTGCCGGCACCCGCATCAGGATCGGCACGCCGGTATAGAGCAGATAGAGGCTGTACAGGCCGAGCAGGGCGAGAACGCTCAGCATCGGCAGCAGCGAGAAAACCCCGGCGACCCAGCTCGCCGTGGCCGAATAGGCCGCGAGCTTGAAGGCGCTGACGCGATCGGCGGTGCCGCCGAAGCGCGGCGCGAGCGCCTCGATGATCCTCGCCAGAACGTAGACGCCGCCGAGCTGGAAGCCGTATTCGAGGATGGCGGTGCCGAGTGCGCTGAACAGCGACGGCCGGTAGCTGATGCCGCCAATGCCAAAGCCGAACACCAGGCTGCCGATCAGCATGCAGAGCGGCGGGATCGCGGCGAGGTAGATCACATAGTTGGAATAGAGGCTGCCGATGGTGGCGGGCTCGACCGCGATCTTCGGCCACTCGTCCTTGGGCGTGAGCAGGATGGCCTTGACGCGGGCGATCAGCGCGGTGCGGGCCTGTTCGGTCGGGAGCACGGTCATGTTCGCGAAGGATAGCGAGTCTCAGCGAACTTACGAAGCGGCTTCTGCGTTGGCCAACTGATTTCGCGAGCGTGGTGCAGGTTGGGCGATACTGCTAACGTCGTTCAGCTTCGGTTCATTGGCGATATGCAAAGTCAAGGTACAAGCTGACAAGGAATTCACAGGTGAGGGCACGATGAAACAAGTTCAATGGAAGAGTTCGGTCGGCGTCCTGACTTGCTGCGGCGCGCTGGTCTGCGCAAGCGTCCCCGCTCAGGCGATCGACCTTAACCATTCCGCGCTCCTCGTGCTGGTCGCCCACAAGAAGCTGATCCCCAAGTGCGTCACCATCGACGGCCACGAGATCTGCATCGGCAAGAAACTCGGCGCTCCGGCCGACGGCGCCCCAACCAACGGCGCGCCGCAAGGAGGTGCCGGTGCACCGCAAGGTGGTGCCGGGGGTGCTGCCGGTGCTCCGCCGGTGGACAATGCCGGCCAAGTAGGAGGTAACCCCGGCGACGCGCCGGACGGCAACGCCGGAGCTCCGCCCGTGGACAATGCCGGCAATCCGCCGGCAGATGCTGCCGACACCGCGCTCGAGCCTGGCGAGCACCGGTGCCCGGTTGGCTATCTCGTGCTCGACACGCAGAACAAGTTCGGCGCCTTCTGCGAGGCGGTTGAGGGATTCAAGGCGGCTCCCGGCACTGAGGCCATCGAGCGCGCATGTCCCGCCGGCTATGTCGTGCTCGACAAGCCGAACAAGTACCACGCGCTCTGCGAGCCTAAGGAAGGATTCCCGGCCGCGCCAGCCAACTAGCCGAGGGAACTTATAATTGACGGGCGACGGAAGTGGAGAATGCCTTCGCAGAGCGCAAGGTTCGGCATGGATGGTAGATGCAAAGTGAAGTGTCGCCACCAGCGCCACGAAACGCGAACTCTTCGATCTGGTCTGCGTTTTTTCACCCGAATTGAAGGAGGTCAGCCCAAGGCCTGCCATGCCGGAAAATCAATTCAGACCGCCACTTCATGGACAGCGAGATTTAGGCGCGTACGCAAGACTGAACGAGGGCAAAGCGAAAATCACAGCGCAGCTGCTATGAGGAGGAATGACAATGTCAGCCGCAACTGAGCATCAGGCGATCCGCACTGCAATAATTGGCGACGAGAATTTGCGGTGGATGCGGGTCAGCTGGTTGCGAGCTGCTCTGCTCGGTCTCTGCATCTGTCTCGGTTTCGTCGTCGCGCCTACCGGCGCCATGGCGTTCAACTGTCCGACACCGGGCCCCAACTGCACCTGCTTCCAGGCACCGATCTGCGTGGAGCAACTTCACGACTTCAGCAATCGCGAAGTCGTCCAGCTCAGGGTCTATGTTCTTGGCAACATAAACGGCGCCCTATGGCAGATCAGGCAGAGCGGCCAGAACGGCCAGAACGAGGGCGGCAACGGCGGTCAGACCTATGTGTATCGAAGCGAAGACGAGAACCACACGAATTTTTCCATCCAAGGATGTGGAAAGACGTTCACGGGAGCGTCGATGCACTGCACTGGCTGGGAGCAGGGCTCTCTGGCCGAGCCATCGATAAAGCAGCTCAAGGCGTGCGACAAATATGCCGACAAAGCCGTCGCCGCGGCCAAGGAGAATATCAGCAACAATTGCGGCTTTCCTTCGGACGGCCGGTTTTCGAAGAATAGCAAGTTCCACTGGAACTGGTGCGCCAATCTTGCCGACGCCGACCGCCATTTCATGACCGACGAGACGAATGCGCGTCAGCAAGGGCTGAATGATTGCAAGTCCAAGATTGCGGCCAACGCCGCCGAGGTCGCCAAGAACTTCACTGGCAGTTGGACCGTGTCGATGCAGCCGGTCGGCGATTTCACCTTGGTGCTGACGCAGCAGGGCCCGGCCGTCAACGGGCAGATGGTCAATGCCGATCCGACGAAGAACGGCACGATCCAAGGCTCGCTCGAATCGGACAACATGCATGTGAGCTTCAGCTATGTCCAGCCGCAGATCAATGCGGGCGGCCAGGGGCGCCTTTGGATGGAACTCACCAAGGACAAGCTCGGCGGCAAATTCTCTATCAACGGCGAGCAGGCCGTGCGCCTGCTCGATGGAACGCGCAAGTGAAAAGGAAGTCGCAAAAACTCGTTTCCAACGGAAGATTTCGCGACGCTCGTCCTGTAAGTGAGGACTGCCATGCCGCAACGTATGTTGAACGCCGCTCTGCTTAGCCTCTTCGTCTGCCTGCTCCTGCTCCCTAATACATTGAGGGCAGCGCCTTGTCAGCCGTCGAAAGACTGCATCTGCCCTGGTGGCCCTAATTCCAATTTCTGTATTTTGCAGCTCCGCCTCAACAATCCCAAATACGTGCATATGAAGCTCTTGGGCGATTGGGAGCTCGCCAATGTCAGGCAAGGAAACTGGCAATTCGAAGCGAGACCGGGAGAGCAGATTTACGTCAATCGCAGCAACGACGGGCTGACATCGTTCGGCATTCAATTCTGTCAGAAAACCTTGCTGAGTTCCGACTGTAGCAGCTGGGCCACCATGACGTTGCAGGAATCATCGCAAAAGCAGTTCGCCGCGTGCGAGAAATATGCCGATAAGGCAGTGGCCGCGGCAAAGCAGAATATCAGCAATAATTGCGGCTTTCCTTCGGACGGCCGTTTTTCGAAGGATCACGACTGGCACCGCAATTGGTGCGTCAATCTCGCCGACGCCGACCGCCATTTCATGACCGACGAGACGAATGCGCGTCAGCAAGGGCTGAATGATTGCCAGGCGAAGATTGCGGCAAATGCCGCTGAAGTCGCCAAGAACTTCACCGGCAATTGGTCCGTGTCGATGCAGCCGGTCGGCGATTTTACCCTGGTGCTGCGGCAACAGGGTCCGGCCATCAGCGGGCAGATGGTCAATGCCGATCCCACGAAGAACGGCACGATCCAAGGCTCACTCGAGTCGGACAATCAGCATGTGAGCTTCAGCTATGTCCAGCCGCAGATCAACGCGGGCGGCCAGGGGCGCTTCTGGATGGAACTCACCAAGGACAAGCTTGGCGGCAGATTCTCTATCAACGGCGAGCAGGCCGTGCGCCTGCTCGATGGAACGCGCAAGTGAGCGGCCACTCGGCAATCAATGCAATTGGACCGGTACCAGGAGGACATGAATGAATTTGAAGAACGCGGTGCTGCTGCTCGTGATGATGGCCGTCCCGGCATGCGGCGGGTCGGCACAAGCCGAGACGGTGTCGATCAAGTGCGAGGCGAGCCAGGGCTGGCAGGCGCCTGCCATGACGCTGGTCTATGAAGGCAGCGACACGGGCACGCTGACGCTCAAGAGCGAGTTCGGCGAGATGTCGCTGCCGGCATCGAAGGAACTACGCGAGGCGGTTGGCGACGATGGCAAAAAGCAAAGCGCAACCGGCATACGGGCGGCGGGACCGGCCAAGGTGCTGATGCCCGATAAGGCGGCAGCCGAGGCTTGCGCCAAGGGCAAGCTCACCCCCGAGCAGTCGCAGGATAAGGACATCGTGTTCATCACCATCCTCGGTTGCCTCGGCCAGGTGCCGATGGGACAAGCACCGATCGACATCAAGGCTTCGGTCGAGGTCGCTATCACGGAGCCGCCTTCGGTCTATGTCGGACTGACGCGGACCTATCTCGAGCCGAGCACGCTGCCGGGCGGCGAGCCGATCGCGCTCGACGCCTATCCCAGCTGCACGCTTGCCCAATAACGATCAACCCGAACAACCAAGGAAACGCCACCATGTCTCTTCCCGTACGGAGTTTCGTCCTCTCCTCGCTCGCTATCCTGGCGTCATCGGTGTTGGCTTTCTCCGCCGCATCGGCCGCCGATGTGGCGGGCAGCAGCGACCATCCATTGGTCGGGCGCTATCAAGGCAGCGAGATTGTCGCCTACAAGGTCACCGAGTTCGACGAGGTCTCGATCATCGAGGCGCCGTTCGACTACACCAAGATGCCCGGCGGCGAGGGCTTCAAGACGGTCGAAGGCAAGTCGTTCCTGATCTACTACACGCTGCCCCAGGGCCGCTCCACGCTCGAAGTCGAGCGCAATTACGAGGAGAGCCTTAAAGCCAAGGGCTTCTCGATCGTGTTCACCTGCGCGACCGACAAGGGAACCTGCTTCTCAAGCGGCCAGGACGAAGGCGCAACCTATCTCGGCCAGGCCGTCGGCGATCCGAACAGCATTCCCAAGATGGTCGACGACTATGTGCAGAACTGGTTCAGCAAGGGCCGCTACTTGCTCGCCAAGCTCGACCGGCCGGAGGGCGCGGTCTATGTCGCGATCTATCTCGGCGAATCGTCCGACCGCGGCAACGTGGCCGTCGTCAAGGTGGTCGAGACCAAGGAGATGGAGACCGGCAAGATCGAGTTCATCAACGCCACGCAGATGGACCAGGCGATCACCGACACCGGCAAGGTCGTCATCTACGGCATCCTGTTCGACTTCGACAAGGACGTGGTGAAGCCGGAATCGAAGCCGACGCTGGACGAGATCGCCAAGCTGTTGCAGGGCAAGCCCGAGCTCAAGGTGAAGATCGTCGGCCATACCGATAACAAGGGCACGGCCGAATATAATCTCGACCTGTCGAGCCGACGCGCCGCCAGCGTGGTGGCGGCGTTGACCGGGAGCTACGGCATCGCGGCCGACCGGCTGAGTTCGGAGGGCGCCGGCCTCACCCAGCCGATCGCTTCCAACGACACCGATGAAGGCAGGGCCAAGAACCGTCGCGTCGAGCTGGTCCCGCAGCAATAGCTCCGCGCTCGGGTTGAGCGCTCGGGGGCCGTTCGTGATAGGCTCCGCCCAGTCCGCTCCTTGTTTGCGCATGATTGTCTCAGAAACGCGGTCACGCCTTTGTGCGGGTCATGCCTGGCGGCGAGGGCTTAGATGGCGCAGGACAAGTCGAATACCGAGCTCTTGGATACGCCGCATTGGCCGCTCGAAGTCTGGGCCGCGCGCTGTAGCGTCTATCTTCTCGCGCAGGGCGCTCTCGTCTTGCTCGCTTATGCCTATTACGGCTTCAACAAAGACCCGCAGCATTTCGCGCTCGGCTTTCGCGTCGACCCGATCCAAGCCGCGATGCATTTCGTGTGGGGGCTGGTCGGGACCTTCGTCGGC
Organism: uncultured Alphaproteobacteria bacterium; assembly: GCA_963820005.1. Taxonomy (GTDB): domain Bacteria; phylum Pseudomonadota; class Alphaproteobacteria; order Rhizobiales; family Methyloligellaceae; genus Methyloceanibacter. Next base: position 36,123 of record CAWFYQ010000008.1, read on the forward strand.
TTCTACCGCCCGCGCTATGCCACGCCATTCGTGCTTGCCGGGGCGGCCTTCTTCGCGGTCTTGGGCATCATCGGGACACTCAATGCGCACGCTCTCGCCATGACGTTCGACGCGAAGACGAATCTGTTCAACTGGTGCATCGCGCTGCTCGCCACCGCGGCGGGGTCGTTTGCACTCGGCCGCGCGCCGTCGCCGCGCTGATATGCGCCGCTCATTGCGGCGGCGGCACCTCCTCGGCGAGCGGCTTGTCCTTCGGCTTGATGCGCACCACGAACAGCCTGACCGGCGCGTCGCTTAAATTCATCCCGCGATGGACCACATTCGGCGCGACATAGTCGGCCTCGCCTTGCGTCATCACCTTCGGCTGCTCGCCGGCGCGCTGGAACGTGAAGGTGCCTTCGATCACATAGGCGATCTCGTCGGCATCGGGGTGGATGTGCCAGGGCAGGATTGCGCCGGCCGGGAAGGTATAGAGCTGCGCCTTGACCTCCTTGCTCGGGTCGCCGGCGAAGTCCTTGACGAACAGGTCTTGCGCCTCGACCTTGGCGGCGCCGTCGCCCTCGCGCGCGAGCACGAGCCCGCCGCCCGCGAACGCCCCGATCAGCAATGCGACAAAGACGGCAGTTGTCATCCGCATGATTTCGCCTCCGGTCATTCGCGAGCGTCACCGGTAGCATGTCACGAGTCGGGCATGGCGCCGATGCCGTTGGCCGGGTGGGCGGCCTATAGTCGCCGCTGCGACAAACAATTCGCAGCTCAGGAGGAGCCATGAACGGGACCGTCAATTACAGCGTCGAAGGCGCCAAATACGGCATCAGCTTCGGCACCGCGCTCGCTATCGCGATCTCCTACGTCAACAATCACTCGATCCTGTGGGCCATCATCCACGGGTTCTTCGGCTGGTTCTACGTGGTCTATTTCGCCCTGTTCAAATAGGGCGATTCCGTCCTCCTTCTCGCCTCCCTCTTTTGGGGCTAAACTCTGCCGCCTACCGGGGGTAGGCCGGCGGTCAGAAGGCCGCAAGGGCAAGGTCGCGTCGCGTTGAGGGCGAAAAAGTAATGCATAGAGACTGGCTCTCCTTGAGCAGGATCGCGTTCGGCGGTTTCGCCATCCTGCTGCTCACGTCCGGCGCGCAAGCCGGATATGAAGGCGCTCCCACCTTCTCGGCGGGCCAAGTGCTTCCGGGCATTCCGCTCAGGACGGCGAACTATTCGATCGGCGACCGCGTCACCGTCGACAATTTCCAATATGTTTTCCACCTGACCACCAAATGGGGGCCGTTCACCGTCAAGGGCAGCGACTTGCTGCGCGTGCGCTTGCGTGAGATCGCGGCGACCGCCAAGCTCGAAGAGGTCAATGGCGCGGAGACCGCGGTCGAGTCGGCCGGCAAGACGGCGCTCAGGCCGCTCAGTACCGCCAAGGGCCTCGTAACCGCTCCCGGCCAGACGATCGGCGACACCTTTCGCGGCGTCGGCCACATCTTCGGCAGCGCGGGTGCCACAATGAATGCGACCGACCCGCATGGCGACAGCATGATCTCCTCGGTCACCGGCGGCGCCGCTGCGCGGCGCAAGCTCGCCTTCGATCTTGGCGTCGATCCCAATACCAGCTTTCCGCCGCTCGCTGCGGAACTCAAGCGCGTCGCCACCGCAAGCGCTCTCGGCGAGACCTCGGCCAATATCGGGCTGAGCTTTGTGGCTGGACCAGCAGGCTTCGCCATCAGTGCGACCGGTACGGCTACCCAGGTTCGCGAGATGCTCCGCGACAAAACACCGGCGGACCTCGAAAAGGAAGGGCGCGCCGTGCTCGTAGCGATGGGCATATCGCCGGGCACGATCGATACTTTTTACGCCAACCCTAGTCTCAGCCCGACCGACAAAACTGTCATCGTGACGGTCATGGACAGCTTGGGGGGCGTTGCGGGGCGAGAGCTGTTCATCGCCGGCGCAGCGAACGCCTCTTCAATTGAGATGGGCTTTTTCTACCGGCATCAGAGCATGCTGATCCAGCAATATGCCAAGAGAGTTACCCCGGTGCGGAGCTTCGTGAGGGTGGGTGGCGCACCCATGTTGATGACGGCGCAGGGAACCGTCAGCATTCTTCCCGTCGATTATCTCAACTGGAGCCCACCTCTCGCCAGTATCGCCGGCGGCGCCCGCGGCGGCGGAGAACTCTGGATCACAGGAAACGCGAGCCCGACCGCAACCACTCAGCTCGCTGGGCTTGGCTGGAAGGTCGTCCCGAGGGCCAGCGCTCGGCTTGGAACTTACCCGCAGCTTGCCGGCTGGAATTGATGCTCGTTTGCTTAATGGAGCGATGAGGAAGGGGAGGAAAGGATGACTCCTATGCGATCCGGACCAATCGCCGTAGCGCTCGCCTCCGTTGTTCTTGTCGCCTCGGCTGCGGCGCGAGCCGGCACCGGCGACATCACCTTCTGCAACGAGTTCCCGCATAAGGTCTTCATCGCGATCGCTTACAATCAGTCCGACGTGAACAACTATCTCTCGCGCGGCTGGCTCGAGATCGAAACCGGCAAATGCTACATCTTCGACACGGCGATCAGGGTGCCGAGCTTCTATTGGCGGGCCGAGAGCGAAGTCTACAAAGACGGCAAGCACAGGGTGAAAACGTCGTGGGGCGACGACAAGAGCTTCGCCGTCAGGGACGCAAACTTCCAGAGCTACAACGCCGAGAAGGTCTATTCCGGCATGCATTTTGCCGGCTTCAACAAGGGACCTGAGTCGAGCGGGGGGCCGATCACCGCCACCGTCAGCTTCACCCCGACCGGCGGCTCGACCATCACCGTTCCGGCGCCGCAGACGAGCTCGGGCGGCGGGGCGGCACCGCCTTTTGCCGAGCATGCCGCCGCGCCGGACACCGGCAGCTCGGGGACGCAGCAGGGCGGCGTCGAAGACAAATCCGACGGACCCGACCCGAGCGACGCCGCTCTCGCGCCGCCGGCCAGTGGTGGAGACAGCGGCGGCAACGGCCGCGATTCAGGCCCGCACCAATAGGCTCGGTGCTTTCAGCTAGCGGACAATGCCGATGCCGGGCCAGTTGGTGTGATAGCCGGGGCCCCAGGCCGATTGGTAATGCGGCCCGATATAACCGGTGGGGCGCGGGTGGGTCTTATATTGGCCGCTCAGCACATAGGCCGGCGGCTTGAAATCGGTGAGCGGCTTGACCGTCGCGGCCTTTTTCCGCCTGCACGCCGCGGGCCTCGGGTTGTACGGACAGTCGTCGACGAAGTTCTGGTAAACCACCATCCCGGACTTGGTCTTGTATTTGAATTTACCGGCTTCGGCAGGTGCCGCGGCGAGCGCCGCGCCGGTCAGCACCGCCAAAACCAGCGCGACGTGTCTCGCAAGCGTCGACATCTCCGTCAGCTCCTTTGCGAGGGCTAACGCACGGCGGGCGCCCGGCCCCTAATAGACACCGATCGAGAAGCCGACGCCGGGACCGCCGATGTAACCCGGGCCATATCCGTAATCATAATACGAAGGTCCGTATGAGGCATAGGGGCTCGGTCCGTAATATCCACGATAGGCGTAGCCTCTGGAGACATAGCCCCGGTCATAGCCGCGGTAGAAATTGCGCGCGTACCGGTCGTGATGGTGCGAGGGACCGATGCGGTTCCAGGTGCCGCCGAAACGGCCGTTGTTGTGGATCGAGTTGGCGGACGCGGGCGCGGCGATGAACGCGGCGCCGGCGAGCAGCGACAGCGCAAGCGCGCCCTGCTTGAAGAACTTGGTCATGATGAGACTCCTATCGTTGGCTTAGTGCTTGTAGGGGCAACGGCGCAACGCGGCGCCTGGTTCCAAAAAACTGCCAGTCGGCTGAAGCCCTGCAAAAAAGCGAAAAGCCCGGTACGGGGGAACCGGGCTTTTCGTGAACGCATGACATTCGCGTTCGTAGTAGGCGTCGATGCCGCTCAGCGGAGCCGCTTTAACAAGCCGCATCGATGCCACGGATAGTAAACGTCCGCGCCAAGACGAAGTTCCCCGCGCATGTAAGCTTCGAGTCTCGCCGAGATTTCACGCGCCGGTCGCGAGCAGACGGTCGATGCTCCGCCGCGCCACGTCGATCGCCTCGTCCTTGCGCGGCATGAGGCTCAGCAGCGTCGAACGCGACAGGATGGGAAGATCCGAACGCAGGGGATAGACGCTCACACACCATTGCGACCAGTGACGCCGCGACACGATCTGATAGCCGCGATAGCAACAGCTCTCCGTCACGGTCATGTTTGCCCCTTTCCCCTCCCACGCTGACGCAAGGCTAACGCGATGAGGGCGATGAAGTTTCGCATGATCCGGAAGAGAGTTGCTCGGGGGTGTCATTCCCGCGAAAGCGGGAATCCAGTAACCGATGTGCCGTCGATCTCACCGTCAGCTCGCGAGCTCCTCTGATTACTGGATCGCCCGGTCCAGCCGGTCGACGACAAGGAACGTGAGCAAGCCGAAATTTCTCGCCGAGATTTGGTCGCGCCGGGCGAAACTGCGTCGGGACGAGGGGCGGAGATGCCGGCGGTTGAGCAGGGCGGCGGCAGACGCCATATGTCATGGATGAGGCGAGCGGAGATGAAGGCGATGAGGAGGCTTTTGACGAGGCGCGCGATCGCCGCGGGCGTTGCCGCGATCATCGTTTGGGCGAGCCCGCTCGCCGCCGGGCGGCTCGCCGCGGAGCCGCGCACCAATCCAGGCCTCAAGTACCAGCTCGATTACGGCTCGAAATTCCACACCAACCCTGGCGGCAAATATGTCTTTAGCGGCCAGGCGGGCAAATTCCACACCAACCCCGGCGGCAAATACGTCTATCGCGGCTATTCGGCCGCCCCGCGCTGACGCCGGTGTGCACTCAAGCTGGCGGTCGGCTATAGTTTGGCAGGGAGGCGTGGGGCCAAACGCAGCCTGACGATGCTGGGGGCGATCGGCGTGGAAATTCAGTCACCTCTCGCGGGACCGCAAGCGGACAAGCCGCCGGACTTCGCGGCGTTCATCAGCCACGCGCAAACCGACCACGCCAAGGCCGAGGAGATCGTCGCCGCGTTGGAGGGGCGCGGCTTCAAATGCTGGATCGCGCCGCGCGACGTCCGTCCAGGGCGCACTTACGGCGACGAGATCGTCAGGGGAATCGCCAAGTCGCGCAGCTTCGTATTGGTGCTGTCCGCGGCGAGCAACCAGTCGGCCTTCGTCGCGCGCGAGGTCGAGCGCGCGGTCAGCAAGAACAAGCCGATCTTCACCATCCGCATCGAGGACGTCCAGCCTTCGCCGGCGCTCGAGCTGTTCATCTCCAACACGCAATGGATCGACGGGTTCTCGGGCGGGTGGCGCGCGCAAGTCGACCGCCTGGCGAGCCTGATTGCGGTCGATGACGCGGGCGAGCCGGCGCAAGCTTCGGTCAGCCAGGCACCGGTCGCTTCGCGGTGGACCGGTCGCCGGGGCAAAATTGCCGGGTTCGCGGCAACCGTTTTGCTGGTGGGAGTGGGGGCAGCGCTTCTGTCGAATTTTCAGGGGCGGCAACCGGAGAGCGCGCCGCCGCAATCGGCGACCGTTGCGCCGACCCCAGAGTCGCCGGCACCGTCAGAGCCGTCATCTGATGCCGCGCCCGCGCAAAGGCTCATGCAGACTCCCGAGGCCGCGCCGGCCGATCCGCCGCGTCCGCGCTCATCAAACGAGAGCTGCAACCACTCCAGCGATATGACGATCTGCACGAGCTCGGTGCTGGCCGCTTCCCACGGCATCTCCTACGGGCCGGGCAACCTCACCGACGGCGACGACGCCACGGCATGGGTCGAAGGCAGCCTCGGGCAGGGCGCCGGCGAGTTCGTCGTGCTCGAGTTCGACGCGGCGCGCGCGGTGCGCGGGCTCACCATCAAGAACGGCTACGACAAGAGCCCCGACATCTACGCCAAGAACAGCCGGGTCAAGGATATCGAGCTCCGCTTCTCGACCGGCGACAGAATGCAAGCGACGCTGAAGGACGTGCCGGGCGCGCAAGCGGTCGCGCTGAGCCAGCCCGGTCGAGGCTAAATGGGTCGAGCTCATCATCCGCTCGGTCTATCCCGGCTCGAAATATCCGGACACCGCCATCAACGAGCTCGGGGTCGACGGTGAGTAGGGCACACAGAGTACGGCGAACACCAGAAGGTCGATTTATGAGTTTGCGCGGGTGGCTCCAATATGGGCAATCCAGGGGCCGAGATGATGCTCAGTTGTTGCACTTGCAAATTATTCGCATGTAAGTTATATCCCAGGGTGACGGGTTCCGGCTAGCGGAGCCGGTGGCCCTGGCGAGGGAGTTCATGCGGACATATCGAGCATCCGACGAGGCCGGCGCGTCAGGCGCCAGCGCCGCGGAGGTTGCTCGCGCGGAGCCCGCTGCTACGGGGCTCGAAGCGCCCGACCACGACATCGATGCCGGCTGGCGGCGCGCCAGCCGCGAGCCTTCGCTCGCCGACGTGTTCGGCTCGATCAAGACGCGGCCGAACGGGCCGATGTGGAAGAAGCTGCTGGCCTTTCTCGGCCCCGGCTATCTCGTCGCCGTCGGCTATATGGATCCCGGCAACTGGGCGACCTCGCTCGCCGGCGGGTCTAAGTTCGGCTACGCGCTGCTGTCGATCGCGCTGCTCTCCAACATCATGGCCATCATCCTCCAGGCGCTGTGCACGCGGCTCGGCGTGGCCTCTGGGCGCGACCTGGCGCAAGCCTGCCGCGACGCCTTCCCGCGCTGGGTCGCCTGGCCGCTGTGGGCGGCGGCGGAGTTCGCCATCTGCGCCACCGATCTCGCCGAGGTGATCGGCACGGCGATCGGCCTCAATCTCCTGTTCGGCATCCCGCTCGAGCTGGGCGTGATCCTGACCGCGCTCGACGTGTTCCTGATCCTCGGCATGCAGCGGCTCGGCTTCCGCTGGGTCGAGGCGTTCATCGTCGCCATGCTCGCGGTCATCACCATCTGCTTCGGCATCCAGATCGCCATGGCCGATCCCGATTGGGGCCAGGTGATCCGCGGCTTCGCGCCGACGGTCGAGATCGTCAAGAACCCGGCGATGCTCTATCTCGCGCTCGGCATCATCGGCGCGACGGTGATGCCGCATAACCTCTATCTGCACTCGGGCATCGTGCAGACCCGCGCCTATGGCCGCTCGCTGCCGGAGAAGCGCGAGGCGATCACGCTGGCGACGGCGGATTCGACCATCGCGCTGATGTTCGCGCTGCTGATCAACGCCTCGATCCTGATCCTCGCCGCGGCGACCTTCCACAAAATCGGCAAGACCGACGTGGCCGAGCTCGGCCAAGTGCATTCGTTCCTGGCGCCGCTGCTCGGCTCGGCGCTGGCGCCCACTCTGTTCGGCATCGCGCTGCTCGCCTGCGGCCTCAACTCGACGGTGACGGCGACGCTGGCCGGGCAGATCGTGATGGAGGGCTTCCTCGACATCCGCCTGCCGCCCTGGATGCGGCGGCTGGTGACCCGCGCCATCGCCATCGTCCCGGCGGCGATCGTCACCGTGTGGTGGGGCTCGGAAGGCACGGCGCGGCTTTTGATCCTGTCGCAGGTGGTGCTGTCGCTGCAGCTGCCGTTCGCCATCGTGCCGCTGGTGATGTTCACCGCCGACACGGGCAAGATGGGCGCACTCGTCGCGCCGCGCTGGATGACGGCGCTGGCGAGCGTCGTCGCCGCCACGGTGATCGTGCTCAACATCAAGCTGCTGTGGGATTTCTTCGCCACGGTGTAGCGGCAGGCGTGCCGTGAAGGGTAAGCGGCGAACACGCTAGCGTGGAAGCCGCGTCGCAAAGAGTACCCTTCACCCTTCCCGCCATGCGACTTGCGCAAGCTCGCGCGCGCAAGATCGCGGCGGAAAGCCCTCTCCCACAAGGGGAGAGGGGAAATTGATGGCCGTCCGCACGGCTGTTACGCCATGATGCCGCCGGAATTCGGGACAACCAGCTTCTGCCGATGCGCCTCCATCTCTCCATCGCCGCAAGCCTTGCCGCCGCGGTGCTGCTCGGCTCATGCGCGACCGCGGTCCAGGGGCCGGCCGACATGGTGAACCGCATCACCGCGACCGACCCGACCAAGCCCTATATCGGCATGACCAAGGCCGAGGTCATCACCTGCGCCGGGCCGCCGCATGCGCGCTATCCTGCAGCCGGCGGCAGCGAGGTCCTCACCTATCACTATGACGGCGCGGGGCCGGTGCCGGCGCCCGAAAAGAAATCCGACAAGGACGACAAGGACGCCAAGAAGCCGAAAGGCTTATTCGGCGGCGGCAAGCCCGGCGGCGGCAAGGGTACCTGGACCTGTACCGCGAGCCTGGTGTTCGACGGCGACCGGCTGACGCGGGTGAGCTTCGCGCATAAGGACGTCGACAGCCCCTATGCCTGGCAGAAGATTAAGGACGCCGAGAAGGCGGAGGAGAAGCGCGAGGCTGGCGTGCCGACCTGCACCTTCTCGCTGCCGAACTGCCCGCACTGATTTAATGCGCTATCGCTTCGCTGCTTGAGCGCATGTTTGATGCGCTACCGCTTCGCTACTTGAGCGCATGTTTGCTGCGCTACCGCTTCGCTACTTGAGCGCATGTTTGATGCGCTACCGCTCCGCTACTTGAGCGCATGTTTGATGCGCTACCGCTTCGCTACTTGAGCGCGGGCGGCGTGTGGCACACGGCCTCGATGTTGTTGCCGTCGGCGTCGAGCACGAAGGCGCCGTAATAATTCTCGTGATAGTGCGGGCGCAGTCCCGGAGGCCCGTTGTCCTTGCCGCCGGCGGCGATCGCGGCCGCGTAGAACGCCTCGACAGCCTCGCGGGAAGGCGCGGTGAAGGCGACATGGATGTGCTGGTCGCCCGCCGGATGAAAGCCCTCGCCGATCCAGAAGAACGGCTTCCAGTCGGCGCCGAAGCCGACTGCAGCGCCGCTCTCGGTATCCTCGGCCGAGACCTCCATGACGACGCCAATGCCGAGCGGGGCGAGCGCCTTGCGGTAGAACTCGGTGGCGCGGGCGATGTCGCGCACGCTCATGCCGATATGGTCGATCACGCGGCGTCCTCCGTCAGGCCGAGGGAGCCAAAACACTAGCCCGAAACGAACCGGCTTGCAGGATTCCCATGTCACACTCTATAGTTGTATAGTTAAGTCGATGTAACTCTAAAGTGTGGGGAGGGGCGCAACATGACCATCGAAGGAGTCACGGGCTACGGCTATTCGAGCCAGGGAAATGTCGGCCAGGACAACGCGCCGCGTGGCGCCGAGGCAGATGCAGGACATGGCGCCGACCACGCCGGGGCTCAGGCCGAGGCGCAAGCCGACGATCATGCCGAAGATATCGCCGTCGAGTTCGATCTTGAGGAGGCCGTGCCAGGCTTCGAGGCCTCAGCCTCCGATTGCCTGAACCGCGCGCTCTCGATAGCCCGCAGCCTCAATCACGCGGTCCTAAGCTCCGATCATCTGATGCTCGCGCTGACGATGGATCAGGGCGCGCGCCGGCTGCTCGAGCGGGTTGGAGACATAACGCGGTTTCAGGAGGCTGCCATGCAGAGGCTCGGGAAGATGCACGGGCGCTTCTCGGCGGGCGACCCATCGCAGACTTCGGACTTGGCGGATATTCGCAAATTGGCACGCGAGGCCGCGGCAGAACGCGAGCAACTGGTAGCCGTAAGCGACCTTGTGAATGCCTTCCCCAGGGAGAACGGGCGCCTGTCGTATGGCGCGATCGATGATTCAAGATCGCTTGCGGCGATAGAGAAAATCGAGAAGGGACTCGTCCCTCGCGTCGACGACGCGGTGACACGAATCGAGGCGGCTATTCGCGAGGCTCTGCAAGGTCAGCACCAGACCGTCCAACAGGTTCTGACAGATCTGAATGCCAAGCGGTCTTGGGATGACGACCAGCAACGCGATTTTCTGGACGACATCCGCAAACAGGTTCGGGCCGCAGCCGAGGCCGAGCTGGGGTCAGTGCTGAGGGAGTTCAGCGAGAAGATGGATGCCAAGCTCGCCGCGCTGGAGCCGCCTGAGGCTGCCCGCGCGGATGAGTCCAGCACGCCAGAAATTGCCGTCGGCGGGAGCGCGGGAGCGTCCACGCAAATAGTCGAGGAGAAGTCTCGCAGCTACTGGAGCCGGCTTGCGACGCTCGGGCTCTAAGCCTACTCGGCGCGCTCGACCATCTTGCGCTTGAGCGAGGCGATGGCTGCCGCCGGGTTAAGCCCCTTGGGGCAGGCCTTGGTGCAGTTGAGAATGGTGTGGCAGCGATAGAGCCGGAACGGGTCCTCGAGGTCGTCGAGGCGCTCGCCGGTGCGCTCGTCGCGGCTGTCCTCGACCCAGCGGTCGGCCTGAAGCAGGATCGCCGGGCCGAGATAGCGGTCGCTGTTCCACCAGTAGGACGGGCAGGCGGTCGAGCAGCAGGCGCACAGGATGCACTCATAGAGGCCGTCGAGCTTCTGCCGGTCGTCGTGGCTCTGGCGCCATTCCTTCTGCGGCGTCGGGCTATCGGTCTTGAGCCAGGGCTCGATCGAGCGGTGCTGGGCATAGAAATTGGTCATGTCCGGAACCAGGTCCTTGATCACCGGCATATGCGGCAGCGGATAGACGGCAATCGCGCCCTTGGCGTCGCCGGCATGCATGGTGCAGGCGAGCGTATTGGTGCCGGCGATGTTCATCGAGCATGAGCCGCACACGCCCTCGCGGCAGGAGCGGCGGAAGGTCAGCGTCGGGTCGATGGTATTCTTGATCCAGATGAGCGCGTCGAGCACCATCGGGCCGCACTCGTTCATGTCCACCCAATAGGTGTCGAGCCGCGGGTTGTCGCCGGCCTCAGGATCGAAGCGGTAGATGCGGTATTCGCGCCAGCGCCCGGCCTCGGCACCCTCGGGCGGCGGGTTCCAGGCTTTGCCCTTGGTGACCTTGGAATTGGCGGGGAGTGTGAACTGGACCATGGGTGAATCTTCTCTTCCCCGCATTGGTAGCGGGGCGGGGCGAAGGGGGCAAGCCCGCTTCGCTTAAGCGTCGAGCAGGCCGCGCACTTTGCGGGCCAATTCCTGCTGGGTATAGGGCTTGTTCAATAGATGGACGTCGGGGTCGAGCCGGCCCTGGTGGACAATGGCGTTCCGCGTATAGCCCGTGGTGAAGAGCACGGGCAGGCCGGGCCGCATGTTCTTGGCCTGTGCGGCGAGCACGCGACCGGTGATCGGGCCGGGCAGCACGACGTCGGTGAACAGCAGGTCGATGCGCTTGTCGTCGGTCAACTGACGCAAGGCTTCGCTGGCGTTGCTGGCGACGAGCACGCGATAGCCGAGTTGCTCCAAAACCCCGGTAGCATAATCGCGCACGCCGTCATTGTCCTCCACCACCAGCACCGTCTCATCGAGCTTGGCGTTGGGCGCCGGTTCGGGTCGCGCCTGCTTGCCTGCCGGAGCGGCGATGACTTTCTCGCTCTCGGTCGAACGCGGCAGATAGATCTTTACAGTGGTTCCCTGGTTTTCCTCGCTATAGATACGGACGTGGCCGCCTGATTGCTTGACGAAGCCATGCACCATGGCGAGGCCGAGGCCAGTGCCTTCGCCGCGCGGCTTGGTGGTGAAGAACGGCTCGAACACCCGATCGAGCACGTCGCTCTTGATGCCGGTACCGGTGTCGGTGACGCACAGCAGCACATACTGGCCCGTTTCGATGTCGCCAAATCTCTCGACATAGGCGTCATCCAGGTAGCAATTGGCGGTCTCGACGGTGAGATGGCCACCGTTCGGCATCGCCGCTTTGGCGTTGAGCGCGAGGTTGAGCAACACGTTCTCGACCTGATGGACATCGACGAAGGTCGACCATAGTCCCCCGCCGAGCACGGTCTCGATGCTGATGTCTGCGCCAAGCACGCGGCGGAGGATTTCCAGCATGTCGGGTACCAGCCGGTTGAGGTCCACACGGGAGGGCTCGAGCGCCTGGCGGCGCGAATATGCAAGTAGCCGCTGGGTGAGCTGCGCGGCGCTGTTCGCGCCCTTCATGGCCGACTCGACGGGCTGCGCCAGCTTGTCGGCGAGCTCGGCGGCGGTGTTCGGCAAATTGTCCAATTGCCGCCGCATCGTGTCGAGATTGCCGATAATGATGGTCAGCAGGTTGTTGAAGTCATGCGCGATGCCGCCGGTCAGCTGTCCCACGGCTTCCATCTTCTGCGATTGGCGGAGCGTCGCCTCGGCCTCTTGCCGCAGCTTCGATTCGGCCTCGAGCTCGTGGGTGCGCGCAACTGATCCCTTCATCGCGCGCAGGGTCGAGAATGCAAGGATCGCGGCCAGCAGCGTGGCGAACAACAGGGCGAACCCGATCAGCGCAGCCCGCAGATAGCGCTCTCGGGCGGCGCTCGCCTGACGTCCTTCGAGCAGCGTCGTTTCGGCCTTCAGCACGTTGGAAACCGAATTGCGGATGTCGGCGATCAGCTTTCGGCTGTTGGGGCTGTTGAGAACGGTGAGCGCAGCGTCAGGCTGGCCAGCTACGATCAAAGCGTGCGTCCGGTTGAACTCGTCGAGCTTGGCATCGACCAACTTGGCGAGCTCGCCGACCCGCACCTGTTGGTCGGGATTGTCGGCGGTGAGCCCGCGCAGCTTGCCGAGCTCTTGGGGAATCGCCTGCATGGCGGCGAGAAAGGCCTGCATGTAGTCGGGCGCGTTGGTCAGCAGAAAGCTGCGCTTGTTGCTCTCGGCGTCCCTGATGTCGATCAGCAGCGTCTCGGCCGATCGCTCCACCTCCAAAGTGTGCAGCACGAGCATGTCGGCCTGACGGGAGCGTGCCAGGCCGATTGCGACGCCGGCCATGGCGACAAGCACCAGCAGGAAGCCTGCCGGGATCACGAGCCGAGCGCTCCGCAGCAATTGTTCGGCTTTCTGCGTGCGGACCGGCAAGGCGGCTTTCCTCGGAGGGGACAATTGATGGAAAATAAAGGGAAACCATTGTGCTAGCGCAGCCTCCGCCGCACGAATAGAGTTGGCCGGAAAGCTCAAAGCCGAGCAAGCAGTTTCTAGGGTCGGGTCCAGTGCCGCGCATCCTCCTCCTCGACGACGAGCCGCTGATTTCGATGCTGGTCGAGAATTGGCTCGCCGAGCTCGGCTGCGAGGTGGTCGGGCCGGCCCGCTCGCTACAGGAGGGGCTTAATCTCGCCGCGAGCGCGCAACTCGACGGCGCCATTCTCGACATCAATCTCGGGTGTGAGAACTCGTTCGCGGTGGCGGCGGCGCTGCGCCAGCGCGGCGTGCCGTTCGCCTTTGCCTCAGGCGACGGCGGCCTCGATGAAGGATCCGGCTTCGACGACCCGATCATGCTGGCCAAGCCGTTCGATTTCGATGGCGTGAAAGCGGTGCTCGGCAGGTTGCTCGCGGCAACCGCGCGCCAAGCCGGCGCGTGACGTCAGGCTTGGGTTTGGCGCCGTCGAAGCATGCCACTCACGCCGCGCCTACGATCAGCGCGAATTTCAGCCGCGTGCAAAACAGTCCGGCGATGAAAGCTGCGAGGCTGAACGCGGTCGTGACGCCCATGGCCGGCTAATACACCCGCTCCTTGGGCTCGATATAGGCGACCTCGTTGGACAGCGTGAAGGAGTGCACCGGGCGGAAGTCGAGGCGCACCACATGCGTGGCGTAATCGGCATATGACAGCGTGTGCTTCATCCAGTCCTTGTCGTCGCGCTTGGGGAAGTCCTCGCGGGCATGCGCGCCGCGGCTTTCCTCCCGCGCCAGCGCGCCCTGCACCGTGACCGCAGCCTGGGAGATCAAATTATCGAACTCGAGCGTCTCGATCAGGTCGGTGTTCCAGATCAATGAGCGGTCGCTGACCTTGATGTCGGAGGAATCGTCCCACACGGCGCGGATCGCGTTCACGCCCTCTTGCAGCACCTCCTTGGTGCGGAACACCGCGCAGTCGCGCTGCATGGTCTTCTGCATGCGCATGCGCAGCGCGGCGGTCGGGGTGCCGCCGCTCGCGTAGCGGAAGCGGTCGAGCCGCTCGATGGCAGCTTCGCCCGCGCCCTTCGGCAGCTCGGGGATCGCGCTGTCCTTCTTGATCAGCTCGGCGCAGCGATGGGCGGCGGCGCGGCCGAACACCACGAGGTCGATCAGCGAGTTCGAGCCGAGCCGGTTCGCGCCGTGCACCGAGACGCAGGACGCCTCGCCGAGCGCCATCAGCCCGGGCACGATGGCGTCAGGGTCGCCGTTCCGCGGCGAGATCGCCTCGCCATGCATGTTGGTGGGGATGCCGCCCATATTGTAGTGGCAGGTCGGTGTCACCGGGATCGGCGCGTTCTTGACGTTCACGCCGGCGAAGATGCGGGCGAGATCGCTGATGCCCGGCAGCCGCTCGTCGAGCATCGCCGGATCGAGGTGATCGAGATGGAGGTGCATATAGTCCTTGTCGGGACCGTGGCCGCGGCCTTCCCTGATCTCGATGGTGATGGCGCGCGAGACGACGTCGCGCGAGGCGAGGTCCTTGGCCGAGGGCGCATAGCGCTCCATGAACTTCTCGCCCGCGGAGTTGCGCAGGAAGCCGCCTTCGCCGCGCGCGCCCTCGGTGATCAGCACGCCGGCGCCATAGACGCCGGTCGGGTGGAACTGCACGAATTCCATGTCCTGGAGCGGCAGCCCGGCGCGCAACACCATGGCGTTGCCGTCGCCAGTGCAGATATGCGCCGAGGTGCAGGAGAAATAGGCGCGGCCATAGCCGCCGGTCGCCATGATGACCTGCTGCGCGCGGAAGCGGTGCAGCGTGCCGTCGGCCATGTTGAGCGCGACCACGCCGCGGCAGCGCCCCTCATCGTCCATGATCAGGTCGATGGCGAAATACTCGATGAAGAACTCGGCCGAATGGCGCAGCGCCTGGCCGTACATGGTGTGCAGCATGGCGTGGCCGGTGCGGTCGGCGGCGGCGCAGGTGCGCTTGGCCGGACCCTTGCCGTAATCCGTCGTCATGCCGCCGAAGGCGCGCTGGAGGATCTTGCCGTCGTCGGTGCGCGAGAACGGCACGCCCCAATGCTCGAGCTCGTAGACTGCTTCCGGCGCGTTGCGGCAGAGATATTCGATGGCGTCCTGGTCGCCGAGCCAATCGCTGCCCTTGACCGTGTCGTACATGTGCCAGCGCCAGTCGTCGGGTCCCATATTGCCGAGCGCGGCGGCGATGCCGCCTTGCGCCGCCACAGTGTGCGAGCGGGTCGGGAACACCTTGGAGATGCAGGCGGTACGGAGGCCCGCTTCGCTCGCGCCGACCACGGCGCGCAAGCCTGAGCCGCCGGCGCCGATGACCACCACGTCATAGGCGTGATCGACAATCGGGTAGGCACGGCCGTTCACGCGGGGCGCATTGACGGGCGGGGTTGCGTCTTGCGGCATTGGTACTCAGGCTCCAAGACTGATCTTGAGAATAGAGAGCGTGCAGGCAAGCGCGACGCCGATTGCGAAGAAGCTGGCGGCGAGGATCGCGGCGACTTTCCAGCCTTCGCCATGCACGTAGTCCTCGATGATCTCCTTCAGCCCGATGCGCATATGGATCGTGGCCGAGAGCACGAGAGCGAGCATGGCGATCGCGACCAGGGGACGGGCGAGATAGGCGTGCACCTCATCGAAGCTCGCGCCGATATGGGTGAGGATCGACAGGATGAGGAAGATCGTGAGCGGCACGTTGGCGATTGCGGTCAGGCGCTGCCGCCAGAACGTCTCGGTGCCGCGATGGGCGGCGCCAAGCCCGCGCACCCGCTTGAGAGGCGTTGCCATGCTCAGGCGCCCCTCAGCCAATAGCCCAACGCCCAGAGCAGGACCGTGAGAGTGGTCGAGCCAATGATGGTCGCCCAGGCGAAGATCTCGATGCTGACCAGGTCGAGGCCATGGCCGGTGTCCCAGATCAGGTGGCGGATGCCGCCCAGCATGTGGTGGAGCAGCGCCCAGCTGAACAGGAACAGCAGCACGCGGCCCGGGATGCCGGCGAAGAAATTGCCGACCGTCGCGTATTGCTCCGGCCCGGCGGCAATGGCGATCAGCCACCAGGTGAGCAGGATGAAGCCGACCGCGAGCGCTGCCCCCGAAATGCGGTGGGCGAACGACATCATCATGGTCAGCATCGGCCGGTAAATCTGCAAATGCGGCGAGAGCGGCCGGTTCGCCGTCAGCTTGGCGTCATCCATGGTTTGTCTGCTTGTTGCCCAGGCTTTGCTTGTCATAACGCAAGTCACGCCCCTGGGGCAATCGAACCTGATTTAAGCGACGCGCGAGCTAGGAGGAGGGGGGCGTGCTCTACTGCGACCAGCGCGCGGAGAATTTCTTCGAATTTGACCGTATGCGTCATCTTCGCCTACTGTCGCCCGGTGCCGAGCCGCAACAACCTTGAGAGGTATGTCCAATGCGAACAGGCGCGATTTTCGCCACATTATTGCTTGTTGCCGTCGTCTTAGGCGGGTTTTTGACCTCCAACTCAAGACCGGCCTTTGCCGTCACCTATGACGCTCAGTGCACCACCGACGGTGGCAAGCTCAAGTGGGACGGGGTCGGGCTAAGGTGGTGCTGCAACAAAGTGCAGCGCTGGCTTAAACACCCCAAGGTCGTCACCCTCTGGTGCAAGAGCTAACCGGCTCGATTGAACTTGAAGCGAAAGGCGCGCTGGCACGAGAGTCAGCGCGCCTTTTGTTTTGGCACGCGCCAACGATTGGTCGGATTGCGTACCCGGTGCTGAGCGCACCGGGCCGGGGCAGTCGCGCAACCGGGCAGCGTGCTAGGGCGTGATGACGCCGCAAGCGATGCGGTCGCCCGAATTGCCGGCCGGGTCGGTCTTGTAATCGTCGGGGCCGGCATGGATGACGATCGAGGCGCCGTCGGCATCGAGCAGCGCCAATTCCTGGCTCAAGGTCACCACCGGATCGAGGATCTCGACCTCGAGCTTGCCGTCGGCGGGGACGTGGATGTTGGGCAGATCGCCGGCGTGCGGGCCTTCCTGGCTCATGATGCCGTGCTTGGTCTGGTCGGGATTGAAGTGCGGGCCGGCTGACTTGAAATCCGGCGGCTCGCATTTGCCGACCGCGTGGACGTGGATCGCGTGCACGCCCGGCTGAGCCGCGGTCAGGTTGAGATCGAGCAGCGCCCCGCTCGGCGTGGTGGAGAACGTGGCCGTGCCCACCTCCTTGCCAGCGGCGTCCTTGAGCACGGCTTGCGCCTTGTACACCGGTAGCTTCTGCCCCTCGGCGGCCAAGTCAGGCGAGGCGAACAGAATTGCGGTCAGTGAGGTGGCGAACCAGATTGCTCTCTGTCCCATTACGACTCCTCTCGATCAGGCCGTCACCGATCATAGCGCAAACTGCCACGCGCTGGCTTCGCGCGAGCTGGGGACTCCGTCATTTGCTGGCGCAGGTTAAGAGCCCGAGGCGCTTAATTGCTGTTACTGTCGACGCACATAGTATGGCGAGGTCTACAAGGAGGGTGAACGATGTGGATCGCTGCGGTCGTTACATCGGCAGCCCTGATGCTGCCCGGCCAGATAGGGAATGCAGCATTAACTTTGGTGGCATCGCCGGGTTACATCGCCTGCCTTAATGACTGCGCCGTTGTCTGCGGCGAGGTTTATATCGAAAGCAGAGCGTGTTCTGAAAGGCGGCAACTCTGCAACAGAGATTGCATCAAAAAATTTCCCGCCGACTTCAGCGGCTGCAACAAAGGCTGGCAGCCGACGGCCAAGGGCTGCAAGTGCATCAAGCCGCTGCTGAGCAACGGCATTTGCCCGAAATAGTCGCAGCCCACGCCGCCCGCCAGCGCGCCCGCTGGGTGAAAATGATAGAACCGCATTCGCTCCAAGCGCGAAAATCATGAGCTGAGGAGGACGGCACAATGAGAGAAGCGGCGATCGTTAGGTCCTGTTGATGCTTCCTTCTGGTGTTCGGCGCCTGCCTGGTCTCCCTGCCGCAGATGGCGCACGCGACTTACGCCGATGACTGCAAGGCGGCGGGCGGCAGCTCCAAGACTGGGGGAAGCACCGCTCTGGTGTGGGATGGAGTGGGACTGCGGTGGTGCTGCGTCAAGCGGGTGAGGGGGTTTCACGGCCTCCATACCAGCACGCTCTGGTGCAAAAGCTGACCCCAAGCGTCAACGCGGCAGAGCCACCCAATAGTCCATGTCGAGGACGACGCCATCCTCGATGCTGCCGTCGCTTTTCAAGCCAGGGAAATCGGCGCAAGACCGGTCCTTGACGGCGAAGGTGCGCAAGCGGAGCGCGCCGAGATCCGAGTGGCCCGGCAGCTCGGCTTTGTCGAGCACCTCGCTCCAGGCATAGATGGTGTCGCCGGCGAAGGACGGCGCCACGTGGCGCGCGCCGTTCAGCCCGAGAATGTGGAAAGCGTTGGCGAGCCCGTTGAAGCTCAGGCTCCTGGCGATCGAGATGATGTGCCCGCCATAGACGAGGCGGCGGCCGAACCGGCCCTTGCCCTCGACATGCTGATTGAAATGCACCCGCGCGGTGTTCTGGAACAGCCGGGTGGCGAGCTGATGCTCGGCCTCCTCGATGGTCTGCCCGTCGACATGGTCAATTCTGTCGCCGACGGCGTAGTCGCCCCAGCGCTTGGGCGAGCCGGCGAGCGCGTAGTCGTAATCGGTCAGATCGAGGGAAGGTAGGGCGGCGCCGAGCGTCGCCGGGTCGACGCTGGCGGCGAGGTCGGGCACGACAGCTGCCGGCGCCGGCGCATCGACGTCGCGTTTGTTGACCATCACCCAGCGCGCATAAGACAGCACCGGCTGGCCGCGCTGGTTCTTGCCGGTCGAGCGGACATAGACGGTGCCGTTCTTCTTGTTGGAGTTCTCCTTCACGCCGATCACCTTCGACACCGAGGCGAGAGTGTCGCCGGGATAGACCGGGGCGACGAAGCGGAACTCGGCATAGCCGAGATTGGCGATGGCGTTCCGCGAGATGTCGGGCACGGTCTTGCCGATGACGATGTGGAATACGAGCAGATCGTCGATCGGGCTGCGCGGATAGCCGATTTTCTGGGCGAAGGCGTCGGAGGACTGCACGGCGAAGCGCGGGCCGTATAGCGCGGTGAACAGGCTCGCATCGCCGACCGTCACGGTGCGGGGCGTCGCGTGCACGATCTCCTGGCCGAGCTTGAAATCCTCGAAGAAATTGCCGGTGACGGTCGTGTCGGGTTGGGCTTGCGTGTCGTTCATCGGTGCCGCTGATGTCCTGGTGTGGAACGGACCATAATTTGCGTGGCCGCCGCTGTCACCCCTTGGCCGCTTCGACGCTGGGCTCGGCGGTGCGCGGGAAGAGCAGCCGCTGATAGAACCAGCCGATGCCGATCAGCACCGCGCCGAGGCCCAAGAATGAGAGCGCCCGGTAGATGCCGGTCAGGTCCGACATGTCGATCAGGAACACTTTCAGCACGGTGAGCACGATCACTGCCGCCGAGGCGACCCGAAGCGGGAGCGAGCGGAGGAAGATGCCGGCCGCGAGCAGCACAACGCCGAACAGCAGCCAGACCGCGGAGTAGGTGTATTGCTCGGCGTCTGAGGTCTCGCCTTCGGTGAGCACCGGGCCGTGATAGAGCGTGCGCACTTCGAGGCTGAGATAGCCGAGCGCCAGGCCGAGCGCCACGATCGCCGCCAGCGTCGAGTACCAGCGCGGCTTGGCGTTCCGCGTCACATAAGCGAGCGCGCCGGCGAGCAGAGCCGGGATGCCGTAGCCGAGCAGCACGAGATTGATGACCGGTCCGCCGACCGGCTCGCCGGTCTGCCATGGATTGACCCCGGCGCCGAGCCCGAACACGATCGTGAACAGGAGCGCCGCGGCGAGCAGGCGCGCGCCGATCAGATGGATGATGCTGCCGCTCTTCTGCCTGATGCGCTCGAGCCCGATCACCACGGCGAGCAGGAGCGAAACGTCGAGGCCGACTTGGGCGAGCTCGCTGCCGCCGCCGTAAGGGGCGCGGCTGTCGATATAGTGGTTCACCTCGAGCACGATGAGCAGCACAACGAACAGGATGGCGGCGGCATCGACGATGCGCGCCGGCACATCGTCGGCCTTGCGCCTCAGCATGCGGCCGGCGAACCAGAACGCGGCGGCCGGGATGCCGTAGCCGTAAAGCAGCCAGTTGAAGATCGGCCGCGTGCCGACCGCCTCGCCGACGATGCGCGGGTCCCAGGCGATGCGCCCGAGCACGGCGACGGTGACGGCAGCGGCGAGCCAGCGGAGCGCGGGCAACGGCCGCTGCTGGGCGATCCAGGCGATGCCGGGCACCATCAGCGCGAGCGCCACGGTGAGCCAGCCCTTGTCCAATGCCAGGCTGAGCGCGAGCGCGAGCGAGGCGATAGAGCCGGTGGCGAAAATGGCGCTCGCCGCCTGGCCGCCGCCTTCGCTCTCGCGCTTGGTCAGCATCTCGGTGGCGAGCGCGAAGGCGCCGGCGAGCAGGAGAGCCGCGCTCGCGAACGGGATCGAGCGGTCGAAGCCGGCAATGCGGTAATAGAGCGCGATGAGGATAGCGATCGGCGCGAACACGGCGGACGCCGCCCATAGCACCGAGACGCGCCGCCGCTCCTCAGGCCCCTGGGCGAGAAATCCGGAAACGAGGAACAGGAGCGCGAAGGCGATGCCGAGCGTGAGTGGGGTACCGAACAGATAATGCTCGGGCTTCCACAGGCTATCGGGCGCCGGGCCTGACGGCAGGCCAAGCTGGCTCACGTCGAAATCGAGCGACCAGTGCAGGAAGATCAGCGTCACGAAGATCGCGGCGGCGGGCACGGCGAGCGCCGCGGAGTCGGTGCGCCAGGCGATCGCCAGGGTGCCGACGACGAGCACGCAGAAGAGGAGGAGCGCGAGACTGTCGTGGCCGGTCGCGAGCACGAGCAGCATCGCCGCGAACAGATACGCCGAGAGCGCGCCGGAGGAGACGCCGTCGATGTCGCCGCGCGCCGAGGCGGGCCCGAACAGGAAGCCCGAGACGATGAGGAGCACACTCAAGACGTAGCCTATAGCGACATGCAGCACGTGCTCGGGCAGCAATTCCAGATCGCCGAGCCCCGGCAGCGTCCACAGCACGCTCGCCACCACGGCGCTGACCGCGAGCCAGCGCCACAGCCGCACGCGGGCGAGCGCAAACGCGGCGGCGGTCACCACGGCGAGGTAGATGTAGAGCGCGAGATAATTCGGCTGCTCGGTCGAGACGATCAGCGGGGTGATGAACGCGCCGATCAACCCGAGCCCGGCCAGCGCAGGCCCGTGCAGCATGGCGGCGGCGAGCGTGCCGAGCGCGACCACGCCGAGCAGGAGGAAGGCGAGCGTCGGACCGATGAAACCGTAGAGCGCGTAAGCCGCGTAGACATCGGCAAAGGCGATGGCGGTGCCGGCGGCGGTCAGCACGCTCGGAATATGCGCCTTGGGAATGCCGGCGAGTCCGGTCACGATCTCGCGGCGACGCGCCCATTCGCCGGCGGCGATGAGCGCCAGCGCGACGAGGCCGGCGAGCACGACGCGGGGGCCGGGGCCGAACCAGCCCTGCTCGATCGAGTAGCGCACCAGGAAGAAGCCGCCGAGCGCGAGCGCGATGCCGCCGGCCCACACCACCCATTGCGTGCCGAAGCGCTCCTCCAGGCTGATCTTCGGCTTCGCAGGCGCTGGGACCGCCGGCGCGGGAGGCGGCGTGACGGGCGCTCCAGGCGCGGCTTCTGGGGACGGCGTGTCCTCGGTCCCGGGGTTGGGCTTAGTCTCGGCCGGTTTGGCGAGGGCTTCGGGAATGGCGCCCGGGACCGGCATTGGCGAGGGAACCCCGCCAGGCAAATCCGCGAGCCGCCGTTCGAGCCCGGTGAGCCGGTAATCAAGGCGCTTCAGCTGCTCGCGCGCGCCCAGCGCCAGGACGAAACTGATGATTGCAAGCACGGGAAAGGCGAGAGCGACAATGATGAGAGCTTCGAACATGGGCGGCTAGCCTAGCTGGACAGCGGGTGTTGCCCCTTGCGGGCAGCTCTGTCATCATTTTTGGAAGATCTGAACATAGCAACGCGATCGCGCGTATTGGCGTACGCTCAATGACAGGTTTGGCGAGGTTAGACCATGGTTCTTGACCGTAAACTTGTCTCCATCATTGTCCCTTTTTACAATGAGGACGAAGCTGTACAGCCGTTCTATGCAGCCGTTTGCAGCGCGGTCGACGGATTGGACGGTATCCGCACAGAAATCATATGTGTCGACGATGGCAGTCGCGACGACACGTTGCAGAAGCTACTTGTGCTCGCGGAGCGCGACGGGCGCATGAGGATCGTCGAATTGTCGCGCAATTTCGGCAAGGAGGCCGCCCTCACCGCCGGTCTCGATATGGCGAAGGGCGACGCGGTCATACTCATCGATGCGGACTTGCAGGATCCGCCGGAGCTGATCCCTTCTCTCGTCGCCGCTTGGCAAGGTGGCGCGGATGTCGTGCTTGCGCGGCGCCAAAACAGGTCCACCAATTCTCTCCTCAAAGGCCAAACCGCCGCACTATTCTATCGGACGCACAATTGGCTTTCGCGCGAAAAGATCCCAGCGGATGTGGGGGACTTCCGGCTCATGGACCGATCGGTCGTGGAGGCGGTCAGGCAGCTTCCGGAGCGCCAGCGCTTCATGAAGGGATTGTTTGCGTGGGTCGGCTTCAAGACGACGGTTGTCGATTACAACAGGGGTTCGCGCAGCGCGGGGTCGACAAAATTCTCCTGGCTGTCGCTTCTCAACTTGGCCACGGATAGCATCGTGAGCTTTAGCATCGCGCCTTTGCGGCTGTTTGCCTGCGTGGGGGGACTGTCGGCGGTCGCGACGCTGCTTTATGCGGCCTACATCGTGCTTCACGTGCTGATCCACGGATATGATGTGCCGGGATATGCTTCCTTGTTCATAGCCGTTCTGTTTTTCGGCAGCCTCCAGCTGATGGGAATTGGTTTGCTCGGCGAGTATGTGGGCAAGACTTATTTGGAGGCCAAGCAGCGGCCGCTCTACATCATTCGCCGGCTTCACAAGGGGACAGCGTGACTCCCGACGCCTATCTGGAGATGGCGCGGACGGAAGACCGCCACTGGTGGTTCGCGGGCCGGCGCGCGATTCTGTCGGCGACGATACGGCAACTCGACTTGCCGGCCGATTGCAGCATCTTGGAAGTCGGTACGGGTACCGGCGGAAATCTCGCCATGCTGACCGAGGTTGCACATGTGAGCGGGATGGAGTCCGACGCGGCTGCCCGGTCGATAGCGATGCAGAAGACTGAAGGCCGGTTCGATATCCGAGCAGGCTCGTTCCCCGACTGCGTTCCGTTTGCCCAGGAGCGGTTCGATCTTATCTGTTTTTTCGATGTCCTTGAGCATATCGAAGCCGATGTTGAAAGCCTCGCTTTGGCCAAGGAGTTGTTGACAACGGGAGGGCGCATGATCGTAACGGTGCCCGCCTATCGATGGCTCTGGAGCGCCCATGATGAGCATCTTCATCATAAGAGGCGCTACTCCGCCTCAGAGCTCGCGGCGACGGCTCGCGCCGCCGGTCTTCAGGTCGTCAGGGTCTCTCATTTCAACACGCTGCTTTTTCCGCTAGCAGCGATCGCGCGCCTCGGGCGCAACGCGCGACCCTCAGGTACGGATATCCCGCGCGAACCGATCAATCGGATCTTCACTAGCGTGTTGGGCGCTGAGCGGTTCTTGTTGAAAGTCTTCGACCTTCCTTTCGGGCTTTCCCTGCTCGCCGTCCTTTCCGCGGACTGGCAGCTCGACCCCTCTCTCGCGGCGGAAGGCGGCGGGCGCTGTCCCACAAATTCTGGACGGCATCGGTGAAGGCGAACCGGCAAGCGGTTTTGATGGTCGACGCTTGGCCCGCGATCCTTATCGGCCTTTGCGCCTTCTTCCTCGTGACTGGAGGCCTGATCCTCCGGCCGACCAACGTCAAGTGGTTGTTGGAGGGTGATCCGGCAGCGGCCAGTCTTGGATGGAGCTTTTTCCGAGCCTCGCCTGTACTGCAATGGCCCCTTGGCGCTAATCCAAACTATGGACTGGAGGCGGGAAGCTCGGTCGTCTTTTCCGACTCAATTCCGCTCTTGGCCCTGGCCCTCAAGCCCTTTAGCCCATTGCTGCCAGCCAAGTTTCAGTATTTTGGACTGTGGCTTCTAGGATGTTTCATTCTGCAAGCCTATTTCGCCTGGCGGCTCTTGAGCCTTGCCACGACGGATCGTCGGCTGCTGCTTATCGGAACCGGATTCTTCGTCATCGCGCCCCCCTTTTTGTGGAGGGCGAACATTCATCTCGCTCTTTGCGGTCAGTGGGTGTTACTCGCGGCCCTCTTCCTTTATTTCGCGAAGGAGGGCTTCTCCTTTTGGCGATGGCTCGCTCTGTTAGTGATCACCATCCTCGTGCACCCCTATTTGGGTTTCATGGTGGCGGCAGTCTTTTTGACCGATATCGTTCAGCGACTTTGGTCGACCGAGCTAAGTCCCTTGAAAGCTCTGTTTTGCATTGTCGCGG
Organism: uncultured Alphaproteobacteria bacterium; assembly: GCA_963820005.1. Taxonomy (GTDB): domain Bacteria; phylum Pseudomonadota; class Alphaproteobacteria; order Rhizobiales; family Methyloligellaceae; genus Methyloceanibacter. The sequence goes on from CAWFYQ010000008.1 coordinate 60,582, forward strand.
CGTTCGCCGGGCTAGGCCTCGTCATGTGGACGGCGGGCTACTTTATGCTTGGCACCGAAGTTGGGGCCCCAGGGTTCGGCTTCTATCGCATGAACCTTCTCTCCCTGGTCGATCCCGATACAGGATGGTCGATGCTGCTGCCTGACCAGGCTCAAGGGGGCGGCGACTATGAGGGTTTCAATTTTCTTGGCGTTGGCGTCCTGGGTCTTGTTTTCGTAGCGGCGGCGGCGCTTGCACGTCGCAGACGCATCGATGTCAGTGCGGCGACGGCGGTTCCACTGCTTCTCATGAGCCTGTTGCTCACGTTGTATGCGGTCTCAAACCACGTCGCATTAGGCTCACGCGAGCTTTTTGCGTACAGCATTTCAGACGCGCTGAGCTTTCCCGTTCAAGCCCTACGCGTCTCGGGACGCATGTTCTGGCCCGTCTATTACCTCATCATCTTTAGTGCGCTCTTCGTTATTTTTCGCTGCGTCAAACCGAGTCTTGCAGTGGCGATCTGTGGGGTGTTTTTGCTCGTCCAACTCGTCGACGAATCCAACGCAATCAGTAGCAAGAGATCGTGGTTCATGCGTGCCGAGACCTTCAAGTCGCCGATGACAGCGGCGCTGTGGCGGGACCTCGCGCGCAAATATAGACGCATCGCCTTGGTGCAGCCTGACAAAATGGTGCGCCAGTATCTGCCGATTGCGGAATTTGCGGCAAGAAAGAGTCTCGCGACTAACGCGTCATACCTGGCCCGCGTCAGCCCGGAGGCATATAGATCTACACAAAACAGATTTGTCGATGCTCTGACGCGCGGCAATCTCGATCCCGAGGTCCTCTATATCGTGGCCAACGACGAAATCTGGACCGCCGCGGTCCGCCGTGTTGGCCGCTCTGATGTCGCTGGTGTGTTGGACGGTTTTCGCATCGTCGCTCCCGGACTGCGGGACTGCGCATCGTGCAATCAGGCTGAAATATCCAAGGTGACCGCGTCCCTCCCGCATTAGCGTTGCGTGATCGAGTCATCCCGGCGCGCGGCGGACGAAGCCGATGGCTGGGCGCGAGCTGCGGCACGCGCCGGTCTTGTGTGTGCTTGGAAAGCGCCGCATGCCGCCATGCCTCTCAGGAGGGAGGCGTATCTAGCCTGACGCCGGGCTCAAGGGGAAGCGAGCGTGGCACGGAGCATGGCCTGTCCAAAACGAGCATGGCCTGTCCAAAACGATTATGGCCTGGGGCAAAACGAAAATGGCGATCCCCACTTTCGTAGGGACCGCCATTCTTCCGAAAACTTGTAAGATCGACGCGGCTAATTAAGCGCGGTCGAGCTCGGCCGGGAGATAGCTCGTAACTTCCATGCCAGCCTCGGACTCGGTGATCTCGGGTTTCAGCCACTCTTTCATGTTCGTCTCCTTCGGTGAACTTCTTGGTTCGGTGAACTCACGAATAGGATAATGGCGATTTGGGATGGACACCGCATGACTCGTCCATGAAAAACGCCTGAATGCCACATTAAGAAATTCTGACAAGAAATCCTGGCAGTCGATCCGCAAAATTGGCGGATTCCGGCCCCTCGGCCTGACAGCGCATCCGTGAGCCGCCGGACCCCCGACGAATGACCCCGGTCGGTGGCTCAGCCTATTGGAACAGCAGGACGGCGTTGGTCAGGGTCTTGTAGATGCCCCATGCGAGAGGGATGCCGACGAAGCTCCAGGCGAGCAGGAGTTTGATGCCATTCGAGTCGGAGACGTCTTCAGCTTGTTTCGCTTTGGCCATTTTTCTCTCCGTCAGGCGCCGGCTTCTTCCAGGTGGTGACGTTCATGGACCGGGTGCATGAAGAAATTGCAGAGGAAGCCCACGAACAGCAAGCCCGCCATGATGTACATGGTCACGGAGTAGGCATCGGCCTTAGCCACGCCGTGGTCGATCTGATACTCGCGGATATAGTTGACGAGCACGGGCCCGAGCACCCCTGCCGTGGACCACGCGGTCAGCAGCCGCCCGTGGATGGCGCCGACATAGCGCGTGCCGAAAATGTCCTTGAGATAAGCGGGGATGGTGGCGAACCCGCCGCCATACATGCTGAGGATGACGCAGTAGAACAGCACGAACAAGGCGACGTTCCCGGTTCTACCGGTCCAGGGCACCGCCGCGTAGAGGGCCATGCCGAGCAGAAAGAAGATCATGTAGGTGTTGCGCCGGCCGATATAGTCCGAGGTGGAGGCCCAGATGAAGCGCCCCGCCATGTTGAAGATGCTGAGCAGCCCGACGAAGCCCGAGGCGGCGATGACGCTGATGCGGCCGGGGAACATCTCCTGGCTCATGGCCGAGGCTTGACCCAGCACGCCGATTCCGGCGGTGACGTTCAGGCAGAGCACGCCCCAGAGCAAATAGAACTGCGCCGTCTTCAGCGCCGTATCGACATGCACCTCCTTGTCGGTCACGAGCTTCTTCGGTCGCGCCGGAGCCCGATAACCCGCCGGCGCCCAGCCAGCAGCAGGCACGCGCACGATCACCGCGCCCACCATCATGAAGAACATGTAGACGATGCCGAGCACGATGAAGGTCTTGGCGACGCCGACGTCGGTCGGCGTGGCGAAGTGCTGCATGAGCCAGACCGAGAGCGGCGAGGCGATCAGCGCGCCGCCGCCGAATCCCATGATGGCCATGCCCGTAGCCATGCCCGGCCGGTCGGGGAACCAGGTGATTAGGGTCTTAACCGGCGAGATGTAGCCGATGCCGAGTCCGCAGCCGCCGATCACGCCGTAGCCGAGATAAACGAGCCAGAGCTGGTGCAGATGCACGCCGAGCGCCGAGATGAGGAAACCGCCGCCAAAGCAGAGCGCAGCGGTGAACATGGCCTTGCGCGGGCCGACCCGGTCGAGCCAGGTGCCAGTAAAGGCGGCGGCAAGGCCAAGGAAAACGATGGCGATGGAGAAAATCCAGCCGAGCTCGGTGAGCTTCCAGTCGTCGGGCGCGGATTCAGTGATGCCGATGAGCTTGGTCATGGGCAGGTTGAACACGCTGAAGGCGTAGACCTGGCCGATGCAAAGATGCACGCAGAGCGCGGCGGGAGGCACGAGCCAGCGGCTGAAGCCAGGCTTGGCGACGGTATGCTCGCGATCAAGCCAGCTTAAGATGCCAGACGAGTTAGCCTGCGCCAGACTTGCCATCGTCGTGTCCCCCCTCAACGCTTGTCGCCCTTCAGGGCTTTTTGTTCGCGACAATTTGAACGCGCTTGATCCAGACCGCAAGAGGCTTGCGGAGCATACGATTCCATGCGCGACGCAGCGCCGGGATCATTCCAGCACTCTATGACGGTCGGGTGACGCGGCGGGACGGCCGCGGAAGGAGTGGCGGCTTCACTGCCCATGACACGCTCCCCTCAGGTCGACCGTGCCAAGCGCCGCGACAGTTTGTTGACGCTGCGCCGCCGGCCACGATGCCAGAATCTTCGATTGATTGTGACACGGCCGTGTCGTAGCCGTCTTAGCCGCTACGCAGGCAGAGCGCATGTAAAGCTGCCCGGGCCAAACGGGGAGTTGGCCGGGCAGCGTTTCCGAGAGTCGAAGTCGTGGGCAAAGGCAAAAAGAAGGTCCGTACCGCGGTCTATCACCCGCCGAAAGCGGGGATGCCCTACCTCGTGGTGACGGTTTCGCCGGAGGGCGTCACCGCGACAGCGGTCGAGACGAAAGACGAGGCGCGCATCCTCGCGTCGAAAAAGACCATGACGGTGCTGCTTGAGGACGCGCCCGGCACGTCGTGAGCTCGCGCTGCTCCGGCCCGGATGGACAGCATCCGCCACCGCGAACTCGAGAAATCCCGAGCTTTCCTGCTGACATTATTTGGCCTTGGTCGATTGGCTATTTGCCGTTGGCGCGAGAGCCGCTGCGTCCCACCTTAGGCCGTGCGTAAAGAGCTTTGCCCCCTGACGCGCGTCAGCACATAGAGTTGAGCGACATGAAAACCGACTATGGCACCCTTGTGGGCGCGGCACTTTTCGCTACGACCCTGATGATCGTTCCGGCGATCGCCGGGACAATCACCGACCGCGAGAAGCGCGACTGCCCAAAAGACTATCACGCCTTTTGTGGCGAGTACGGATTGGGCAGCGAGGCGCTGCGCGCCTGCATGTCGCGAAACATCAAGAAGATCTCCAGCGCCTGCGTGGGCGCCCTGGTCGATGCCGGCGAAATGACGCAAGCGCAGGCCGACAAGCTGCGGCACAAGGCTGGGACGACGACCGTCACCAAGAAGACCGCTGTGACCTCGAAAAAGGCCAAGGTGACCACCAAGAAGGGCAAGGTGACCGCCAAGAAGACGGTCACGGTCAAGAAGACCACGACCGTCACCAAGAAGGCCACCACCAAGAGCACGAAGAAAAAGTAGAGCCAGACGCGCATCGAGCGTCAAGAGTGGGCTCAAGCCCAGGTGCAGCGGCCTTCCGGCCGCCGCAACCGGGCATGGTCAGTCGGTCAGGCTTTGATGGGCTGCTTCTTGAATTTCGCGGCTTCCTCAGAACCCTTGGTGGTGTCGCCCGCAGTGTAAGCGTGGGCGCCTGCGCCGGCGAGCTTGCCCTTGTCGACGATTAGATATTCGGTGCGGATCGGCTTGCCCGCGAAATAGCTCTCGAGGATCTCGCGCGTGCCGGCGGCGTAGCGCGCCTGCGCCGAGAGCGAGGTTCCCGACACGTGCGGGGTCATGCCGTGATGCGGCATGGTGCGCCAGGGATGATCGCGGGGCGGGGGCTGCGGGAACCACACATCGCCGGCATAACCCGCGAGTTGGCCACTCTCGAGCGCGCGGACCACGGCGTCGCGGTCGACGATCTTGCCGCGCGCGGTGTTCACCAGATAGGAGCCGCGCTTCATCATGCCGATCAGCCGGTCGTTGAACAGGCCTTCGGTCTCGGGATGGAGCGGCGCGTTGATGGTGACCACGTCGCAGACCTTCACCAGCAACTCGACGGTCGGGTGAAAGGTCAAGCCAAGCTCGTTCTCCACCTTCTCGGGCAAACGATGCTTGTCGGTGTAATGGAGCTTCACGTCGAACGGCTTCAGCCGCTTCAGCACCGCTAGCCCGATACGCCCCGCTGCGACCGTGCCGACATTCATGCCTTCGAGATCGTAGGCGCGTTCGACGCTGTCGGCGATGTTCCAGCCGCCTCTGACCACCCAGCCATATGACGGGATGTAGTTGCGGACGAGCGCCAGGATCATCATGACGACGTGCTCGGCCACGCTTATCGAGTTGGAATAGGTGACCTCGGCGACGGTGATGCCCTGCTTCATGGCGGCCTCGAGATCGACATGGTCCGAGCCGATGCCGGCAGTGATCGCGAGCTTCAGCTTCTTTGCCTTAGCGATGCGCTCTGCGGTGAGATAAGCCGGCCAGAACGGCTGGGAAATGACGATCTCGGCGTCGGGAAGCTCTTTCTCGAAAGTGGAGTTAGGGCCGTCCTTGTCGGAGGTCACGACCAGGGTGTGGCCTGCGTCCTCGAGGAATTTGCGCAAGCCGAGCTCGCCCGAGACGCTGCCGAGCAGTGCGCCCGGCTTGAAGTCGATCTTGCTCGGCGTCGGCGTGGTCTGCCCGCCGGGATAGTGGTCGATCTTGGGAATATCGTCGCGGGCATATTTGGGAGGATATCCTTCGACCGGGTCGTCATAGAGAACGGCCAGAACTTTTGCCATGGTGACACTCCTTAATTGGAGCGACGGGCGCTAGCCATCGATCGGCCCGCGCGAGCGCGCGGGATGGAGCCAACGACGGGCTGCCATGTCGCTGTTACACAGGATCGAGGCGATGGCTAAAACGCCTGCCTCATCCTTGCGTTTCCTCGCCGGCCTTCGCGCAAACGGTCGCGCGCTCATAGGGGTTGCCGACGCTTCGACCTTCGACCCTCCGCTGGCGCAAGATCAAGTGGCTGCTCGATAACACCCGATAGAGAATTTCTATCGAGTGCAGGCGATCTGGACAAAGCAAGCCGCCGCTGAGATGGTGAAATTCTCGCGCCTCGCAGCCAATCTCCTCGAAGAGTCGACCGCGGACGATCCATTTATCGCTTGTTGTCTGGTTCGTCTTAACCGGACTGTCCGCCGCCTATGTCACGTGGGGCCGATGCGAATGGCGCGGCGTGAAGAGTGCCAAGAAGAGTGCAGCGCAGGAGGATCACGCCAAGATGTCGATCACCGGTGGAACGGTCACGCCCCAGCTGGTTACCGTGGCGGTTCGGGCGCTGATCGCGCTTAGCGGGAGAATCGTGCTGGCGGACCTCTCCGGCGCGGTCAACGCACATGGCGGCAGTGCCGGCTTCGCATTAGTGTCTTGATGGTGTTGTTGAGGCTCTCCGGTACCGCAACGGTTTCGGGGGTTCGTTTAGGAGAGAGTGGAAATGCTGCCGAAGAATCTCGCCGAGGGCTACCGCCGCTTCGTCCGCGACACGCATGCCAAGGACCGCGGGCGCTATCTCCAGCTCGCCGAGCTCGGGCAGACGCCGGGCGCGATGGTGATCGCCTGCTGCGACGCGCGCGTCGATGTGTCAGCGATCTTCGATGTCGAGCCTGGCGCGCTGTTCATCATGCGCAACGTCGCCAATCTGGTGCCGCCTTACGAGCCGGAGGGCAAATATCACGGCACCAGCGCCGCGGTCGAATATGCCGCGACCGCCCTCAAGGTGCCGCATCTCATCGTGCTCGGCCATTCCCATTGCGGCGGCGTCGACACCTATCGGCGCGGAGTGCGGGATAAACTCCCCGAGCACGGTTTCATCGGCCGCTGGTTGACCCTGCTCGACAATCTCCAGCCGGTCGAGAGCGATATCTTCGCCTATGGCGACGAGATGGCTTTCGAGTTCGCCGCGGTGCGCTCCTCGATCGCCAATCTGCGCACGTTTCCGTTCATCAAGAAGCGGCTCGAGGCGGGCCTGCTCACGCTGCATGGGCTCCATTTCGACCTCGGCAGCGGCGAGCTGCTTACCCTCGAAGAGGACACCGGGCGGTTCGAGGCGCTGCGCGAGAGCTAGCCCCTCGATCCGACACGCCGGTGAACGACGCGGCGACAAGCAGAGCTGCTTGATTAGCATTGTCTCACCCGTGAGCCGCTCGTCGGCGACCTTCGCCATCCAAACGGATAACAGCGTCGCCGACGTTCTGGGACCGTGACCCCGCGGCCTGCACGTATAAGTAGCATAAAATCATTTTACATGTTATGGTAGCCAGAGTGGGAGGGATAGATGCCTGAAAAACGCGCAGGTCGGCGCTCCTCTTGGGTTTTCGCGCTTATCGTGGCCTTGGGATCGGCCTGCCTGCTGGCAGGTCTGAAAGTTGCTCACGCCTGCCCGACTTACAATGGGTGCGGCCCTGTCCTGAAGGATAACGGTGGGTGATGGACGGGGGTGCCAACTCGCCGCCCCTAGCCCCCAATAATCCAACGCGGGGACAAAGCATTGCCGCTTTCAGTGTGGGCTGCATTGTGCTTGCAGCGCTCCTTGCCGCGGCCCTTCTCGGCCTCCTGCCCGCCAATCTGGTTCCCGTTGTCATTCGACTCTGCGTTGCCGTGGCGGGAGCCGGTTTCACCATGTTTCTTCTGGGCTACATGAATTGGGACATGCCGAACCAGCTCAGGATCGGAGGCCCGCTAGGCGTCTTCGTGCTGCTGTTCCTTGTGACGCCCGGACAAGACATACAGAACTATTTCAACAAGAATCTCGAGGAGTGTGAAGCCAATGTCGCCCACGATTCCGATGCGGCGGAATCCTACTGCGAAGAGGCTGCGAAGGAGTTGCCGAAGGAGCCGCGGCCGATCTTTCTTTTGGGCGTGGCCCAGAACAACCTCGGGAAGTATCGCGATGCGATCGGCTCATGGTCAACTGCGCTGTCCCTCGGCGCGGACCCGGTGCTGACCAACTACAACATCGCCTTTGCCTATTCGCATCTGGGCGAATACGACAGCGCGATTAAATTCGCCTCGCTGGCCGCCGCGAAGGCAACCGCAAACTCGGGCATGCGCGCGCGGAGTTGGTATCTAATTGCCGATTCCGAGAAGGCCCTCTGGAATTACGGGCAAGGCGAGGAAAGCCACTTTGCTGCAGCCCGCGACAAATATCTCGCATTTCTCGAGATCGGCTATCCGAAATATAAAGGCGAAGCCGATCTTGCGTGTCTGCTGGCTGTGAAGGCGACGCTGACGAGCGATGCCGTACAAAAGTCAGCCACCGAGGAACAAGCCCTTTCCCATTTCATGCAAGCCACAGGCGAAATGAAAGCCTTCGCCGGATCCGACGCAGGCATCGAGAAGGGTTCATTCATCGACGCCTTGAGGCCGAGCGGTGGAAAGTGCGGCCACGCACTGTCAGAATTGTGGACGCGCATGCACTCAGGCGAAAGCTACGAGGCTAAGCTCGAGTCAGTGAGAACTTAGTCTGCGGCGTCAGGCGGCCTTCTTGAGCAGGTTGCGGTTGATGATGGTTTCGGCGATCTGCACCGTGTTGAGCGCGGCGCCTTTGCGCAGATTGTCGGACACGATCCACAACGACAGCGCGTTGTCGAGCGTCTGGTCCTCGCGGATGCGCGAGACATAGGTGGCGTAATCGCCGACGCATTCGACCGGCGTCACGTAGCCGCCGGGCTCGCGCTTGTCGACCACGAGCACGCCGGGCGCCTCGCGCAGGATGCGTCGCGCATCCGCCGCGGTGATCGGCTCCTCGAACTCGATATTGACCGCTTCGGAATGGCCGACGAACACCGGCACGCGCACGCACGTCGCCGTGAGCTTGATCTTGGGATCGAGGATCTTCTTGGTCTCGACCATCATCTTCCATTCCTCTTTGGTCTGGCCGTCTTCCATGAAGACGTCGATATGAGGAATGACGTTGAAAGCGATTTGCTTGGTGAAGATCTTGGCCTCGGGAGGATCGGTGACGAAGATGCCCTTGGTCTGGTCCCACAGCTCGTCCATCGCCTCCTTGCCAGCGCCGGACACCGACTGATAGGTGGCGACCACCACGCGCTTGATCTTGGCGTAGTCGTGCAGCGGCTTAAGAACCACCACGAGCTGGGCGGTCGAGCAGTTGGGATTGGCGATGATGTTCTTCTTGGTGAAGCCAACGACGGCGTCGGCGTTGACCTCGGGCACGATCAGCGGCACGTCGGGGTCGTAGCGCCAGCACGAGGAGTTATCGATCACCACGCAGCCTTGCGCACCGATTTTGGGCGACCACTCCTTCGAGACAGCCGAGCCGGCCGACATCAGTGCGAAATCGACGCCGCTGAAATCGAACTGCTCGAGGTCGCGGCATTTCAGCCGGTGGTCGCCGAAGGAGACCTCGACGCCCATCGAGCGGCGCGAGGCAATGGCGAAAACCTCATCGGCCGGGAATTCACGCTCGGCGAGGATGTTGAGCATCTCGCGCCCGACATTGCCGGTCGCGCCGATGACGGCGACTTTGTAACCCATGATGGCTCCTTGGCCGGGCGGTTGGCTTGGCTTCCCGGCGGATTTATGGGACGGAGGCGCGAATGTAAAGGCATGACCGCTCCAACGTTGCTGGTGCCGGAAAAGCTGCTCTCGCCTAGCCTTCCAGGGCCGGTTCACCGGGCCTCATCTTCCACGCCACACGCTTACCGGGATCGCAATGGCCTTCTTCCGCTCAAAGACGGTCAATCTCCTCAACCTGCATTACGGCATCCACTCGATTGCCTTGAGCGGGGGTGGGGCCTTTTTCGCCGTCTATCTGCTCGAGGCCGGGCTGTCAGTCGCCTGGGTGCTCGCTTCGCTTGCGCTGATCCTTGCCGCGCGCTTCATCATCAGGCCGATCGTGGTGCCGATCGCAGTCTATTGCGGCATGCGCGCGGTCGTCGCCGCCGGCACCTGCCTCACCGCCCTGCAATATCCGCTGCTTGCCGTGGTGCATGGCGTCGGTCCAGGCCTGTTTGTGCTGTGCATCGTCGCCGCGCTCGGCGACACGTTTTATTGGTCGAGCTACCACGCTTATTTCGCCGCGCTCGGCAATCACGAGCATCGCGGGTCGGAGCTCGGCGCGCGCGAGGCGATAGCGGCGGTGGCCGGCATCGTCAGCCCGCTTTTGACCGGCCTCCTGCTGGTCGCTTACGGCCCGCTGATCGCCTTCGGCGCGTCGGCGATCGTGCAAGTGGCGGCCGCCGTGCCGCTGATCTGGACCCCCGACGTGGCGGTCGCGCGTCGTGTCCCAGGCGCGTTCAAGGCGGCCATCCCCGGCATGATGCTGTTCCTGGCCGATGGCTGGATCGTCGCGGGATATGGTTTCGTCTGGCAGATCGTGCTTTTCCTGTCTCTCGGTGAGAGCTTCACGGCATTTGGCGGCGCGCTCGCGCTGGCGGCGCTGGTCGGTGCGGTGGCAGGCCTGTTTCTCGGCCGTCTGATCGACGCCGGTCATGGACGGCGCGCCGTCTGGTATGGTCTCGGCTCGCTCGTCTTCACCGTTCTGTTGCGCGCTTACGCGCCTGGCCACGCGCTCCTTGCCGTGATCGCCAACGCGCTCGGCGCGCTGGTGGTCTGTCTCTATATCCCGACGCTGATGACGGCCGTCTACAATCAGGCCAAGAGCTCGCCTTGCACGCTCCGTTTCCATGTCGCCGCGGAAGGCGCCTGGGATGTCGGCGCGGCGAGCGGATGTCTGATTGCGGCCGCACTCGCCGCGTTGGGCTTCTCCCTGTCCGTCCCCATCCTGCTGTCACTGCTCGGGGCTTTAGCGCTGTTCGTCGAGCTTCGCCGCTATTACGCGGCGCATCCCGCCGTCGCCGAGATGGCGCTCGCCGACCCGCTGGCGCAGAACGCGATCGTCAATTCCGGCGAGAGCGCTGCGGGCTGAAGCTCGCAGCAACAGAGCCAAGATCGACCAGTTGAGACATTTTTGACACAGGGACGCGGAAACGAGGTCGCAGGCGGCCCGTCTGATTGCAGCCGCATCAAGTACAATCTAAAGTAGTCCACAGGAAATTCTGCAATCTATGGGAGGGCGGCGGCCATGCCTGTGTCGAGCGGAACGAATGCCAGGGTGGTCGTCTACAACGTCGTCGTGAATTGGCTTGCTCCCAAGGTCAATCTCCCAGCTGCGCAGATCGACGCGAGGCGAACGTTTGCGGGAAAGCCACCCGGTGGCTACGGCCAGATCCGCGGCTCGTTCATGACGATGTGCGACGAGATCAGCGACATCCTCTCGAGCGCGACCGGCCGCAAGCTCAAGCTGTCAGGGCGGTGGCGGATTAAGCACCAGCAAGACGTCATCGCCGATTTCATCAACGCGGTCGCAGTTCTGCTGATGTCCGCGGGGACAACTCCGACCGGCCGGAATGCCGTGGTTTGGGCAATGGAGAGCTAGTCGATGGGGGATAGCCATGAGGGGGGTCGCATGCGGGGCTAAATGGGGAGCGGTGGCACTCGCCATGATGCTTCCGACACTCGCCGAGGCAGATGGTTTCGAGCCCAAGGCCGCACTCGTCTGCGTTACGTCGCACACAGGGGGGCTCGTCGTCGATCGCGCACGACTTGTCGCTCAGCTTATCCAGGTGCAAGCCAAGATCGCTCCGATCCAATTGCGCCCTGACGCCACCGCGGTGACCCCGGAGATGCAAGCAGCGGCGCTGCTCGATCCGGAGCAATTCTGTAAAGCGAATGGCTGCTCGGCAGAGACCGCCATGAAGCTCGGGTCAGCATTCATCGTGCTGAACGCATTCCTCAATGCGAATTCCGGGCCATATGGGACGACCTTCCGCGTCGGCAGCGTTGCGTCGGCGGCCGACTATCTCACCCAGCCGGCAGGGGCCATCACCATCCGATGCGCTGGGCCGGCGGGCGGCCAGCAAACCGCGGCCGCCGCAAGCGCTGGTGAAGATGCCGATGAAGGCGTCCGCCATTTCTTCGGCATTCGCAAGAATGTGGATGACTTCCAATATGCGCAGGACAGCCCGGAATTTCAGAAACTCGAGCGGGCGAACCTGTCCTTCAAGGAGGACTACATCGCCGACAACGAGTTGTTTGGAATCGAAGGCGTGGCTGGATATACGCTCGGACCCGCGCCGATAGGCCGGTCCTTTGTGCAGTTCACGCCGTTCGTCTCCTACAAGGAGGACAAGGTCAACAAGAAGGGCCAGGCGCAGGATCAGGGCGTTTACAATCTCGGCGGCGGGGTGGTCGGCGACTTGCTGTTCCCGATCGGCCGGTTCTATCAAGACCTTCAAATCTATCCGCAATACGTTCACTCATTCGCCGACGACGCGAATACGCTGATCACGAACCTCGTCTATACGCCTGAGCCGGCGTGGCCGTTCATCGGCCAAGTTCGCTACATCGTGCCCAATGTCCTCTCAGCCCAATTCACGCCGCAGCTGAAGGCCGCCTATGGCGACGTGTTCGATGCCGGCGATGATCTCAGTCTACTTGAGAAGGGCGATTATTTCCGCTGGGGGCCGAAGATCGCGCTCGTGCTCTACGGCGAGAAGTGGCTGAAGGGATTCCAGTTCTTCGCCTCTTACGAACATTACGACGTCTCCAACGCCAAGATTCAATCGCTCGAAAGGTTCGAGACGTCTCTCGACTACGTTATCGGCGAAAAGGAACTGTGGGCGCTCCAGCTGAAATATGTCGACGGCCAGGATCTGGACACGTGGGAGGACCAGAAGCAGATCACACTCGGCGCGGGCTTGAAATATTAGTGCCTGCCGGCACGGCGAAGCCGCTGGCGACGGTGATGGTTTGGCCGTTTGGGCACGGCGTGAGCGTGCACAAGCGCGGAGTTGCTTGACCCTGCGGCAATCGGGGCAATACGCTGCCCGCTCGCGTAAGCGGGAGCGGTGAGGCGATGGCGGGCGAAAGCTTCGATCAGTTCTGGCAGCATTATCTTCGCCATCACGCGCAAGGCGGCACGCGCATTCTGCACGTGATCGGCACCGGGTTCGGTGCGCTCGCGCTGATCGCCGGCCTTGTTACCGTCAATCCGATGATCACGTTGATTGGGACCGGGCTCGGCTACCTGTTCGCCTGGACCGGGCATTTCCTGGTCGAGCGTAACCGGCCGGCGATGGTCTCCCATCCCGCCTGGTCGTTCCAATGCGACGTTCGCTTGTTCAGGCTGTTCGTCACCGGACAGCTCGGGCCCGAGCTCAAGCGCGCCGGCATCGCCTGATCACGCCGGATTCCCTCCCCTAGAAAGCGGAGGGTCGGATTGGATGTGCGCCGAGCTCCCCTTTCAAGGGGAGGAGCTTCAGCCGGCGAAAGCGCGCTCCAAGACGAACAGAAACGCCTTCAGCAGGCCGATGACCACGGTCGCGGCCACGAACAGGCTCAATGCGCCGACGGCCAGCCCGACCAGAACGGCAAGGCCGTCTTTTTCGAGAATGGCGAGAGCAAAGATGGCGATGGCGCAGGCCGGCAGAGCGTTGGCGAAGGGAATCGGCAGGGTGAGAACGAGCGCGAGAATGAGAATGGCGATGCCGACCAGGCGCTCTCCCGTCCAGGACAGCAGCATTGTCAGCCGCGGGCGCAAGAGCCGCTCGACGCGCTCGAGCGAAGGCAGCGCCTTGCCGACCACCGCGGCAAGACCGAGCCGCGGGAACGACTGCCGCTCAAGCCAGTCGGGAAACCACGGCTTGTGCCGCCCGTAAGAGAGCTGCGCGGCAAGCAGCACGAGCGGAAGCCCGAGCACCGCCGACAGCAGCGGGATATTGACCGGCACGAGATTGGGCAGTGCGAAGATGAGCAGGAGCACGCCGAAGCCGCGGTCGCCGAGAGCGTCGCGCAGCGTGCCCAGGCTGACGCGCGGTTTGGTCTGGCTCGCCACGAACGCGCGCAGCAATTGCGACGTGCGCCTGCCCGCCGGCCGCGGCGGAGCGTCCAGCAACTGATCTTCGGTCCCCGGCAACTCTTCCATGGCGTGGCCGCACCGCTCCGTTTCAAACGACATTAGGCGCGGATCGTGAAGCCCGGTTCAAGGTTGTTTGAGGGCCAAGTGCGCCGGCTAATTCGCGGGCGGCGCGTCCGGTAGCTCGGCTTTGAGCTCGGCGCATTTCTTGGTCGAGAACTCGTTCACCATGCGCACCACTTCGGGGCCGAGCACGTTGGTCTGGTTGTCGAGGCCGGTGCCGGCATAGACCAGCGGATAGACGAACAGCGGCGCCGATGCCTTGCCCCAATTGAGGGAGGCCGTCACCGCCTTGCCGTTCGCGAAGCTGACCTTGGGTGCGATCTCGATCTCGACCACGTAAGGCTCACCCTTGTCCTTCTGGGCGAGCGCGCAGCTTACCGTCTGCGCCGGGACGACCACCTCGTAGGTCGCCTCGCTCATGGCCTTGGCGAGCGAGGCACGCTTCAGCTCGAGCTTCGACTTGCACACCGCCTTGCCGAACGGCCAGTCGACCTTGCCGCCGAGCATCTTGGCGATGTCCTCGGCGCGCCAGGTCTTGACGATGTCGCAGGCGACGTCGTCGCCGGTCTCCTCGCGCGTGGCGAGGATGTCGCAGATCTTCGCCTTGCAGGCCTTGCGCGCGTCCTTCTCGGCCTTCTCCTCCGGCGTCAGCTCCGGCTCCTTGGCGGCAGGGGCACCGCCCTCGGCGGGCGCGGCCGCTTGCGGCGCGGCCACTTGCGGCGCGGCAGCCAGGGGGGCCGGAGTTGCCGGAGCTCCGCTTTGCTCGGCGGCGAAAGAGAGACCGGGGCTTGCGAGGAGTGCGATCAACGCTGAGGTCACTATCGAATTTCGACTCATGCTGTTTACCCTCGCTTGCCATTCAGCGCGGCGAGGATGGCCCCGCCCATCTCGCGCGTGCCGACAATGCGGCAACCCTCTTGCTTGATATCGGCGGTGCGCAAGCCCTGATCGAGCACCTGCGCGATGGCGCGCTCGATGGCGTCGGCGGTTGTGCCGAGATCGAAGGAATAGCGCAGGCACATGGCGAAGCTGGCGATGGTGGCGATCGGGTTGGCCACGCCCTTGCCGGCGATGTCCGGCGCCGAGCCGTGCACCGGCTCGTACATGGCGGGGCGGCGCCCGTTTGCATCGGCGGCGCCGAGCGAGGCCGATGGCAGCATGCCGAGCGAGCCGGTGGCCATTGCCGCCTCGTCGGACAGCATGTCGCCGAATAGATTGTCGGTGACGATCACGTCGAACTGCTTCGGCGCGCGCACCAGCTGCATGGCGCAATTGTCGGCGAGGATATGCTGGAGCGTCACGTCGGCGTAACGCTCCTTGTGCAGGCGCGTGACCACCTCGTTCCACAACACGCCGGTCTTCATCACGTTGCGCTTCTCGGCCGAATGAACCAGGTTCCGGCGTTTGCGCGCAAGCTCGAAGGCGACCGCGGCGATGCGCTCGATTTCGTAGGTGTCGTAGACCTGGGTATCGATGGCGCGCTTCTGGCCGCCGCCGAGGTCGGTGATCGTCTTCGGCTCGCCGAAATAGACGCCGCCGGTCAGCTCGCGCACGATCATGATGTCGAGGCCGTCGACCAGCTCGCGCTTGAGCGAGGAGGCGTCGGCGAGCGCGGGGTAGCAGATCGCGGGGCGCAAGTTTGCGAACAGCTCGAGGTCCTTGCGCAAGCGGAGCAGCCCGGCCTCGGGGCGCTGGTCGTAAGCAACGGCGTCCCATTTAGGGCCGCCGACGGCGCCGAGCATGACCGCGTCGGCTTCGCGCGCCGTCTTCATCGTGGCGTCGGAGATCGCTTCGCCGTGCGCGTCGTAGGCGCAGCCGCCGACAAGATCGGTCTCGGTGTTGATGGTGGCGAGGCCCTCGCCGTCGATCCAGCCGACGATGCGCTCGACCTCGCTCATCACCTCGGGCCCGATGCCGTCGCCGGGGAGCAGCAATAGATTGTAAGTGGTCATCGCGCGGGCCGTTCCTGTGCTAAATCCTTTGCGGCCTTGCCTAAAGGGAGAGTGAAATGCTGACAAGGGCGCTGTTTGCCGTGCTGGTGGTATTAGGGGCGTCCGCGCCCGCGTTTGCCGAGGAAGCGAAGGTCGTGGCACTGGGCCTCGCCGGCCGCGAGATCACGGCCGACGATCTCGCCAAGGGGACGCCGCCGGTGCCACGCTTCAATACCCCTGCGCTCGCTTATGTGCTCGCCGCCGATCTGAAGAAGGGCGACGTGGTCGAAATCTCGCTCAGCACCGAGGAGAAATCCTTGCTCAGCAACAGCGAGACGCTCGCCGAGGACAAGCAGATTTTCATGTTGCTCGCCGGCAAGCGCGGCGTGCCGGCGGGCGGTTGGCCGTCGGAATGGAAATATTTTGCCGCGGTCAAGATCACCCGCGACGGCAAGACTCTGATCGAGCAGTCCAGCCCGCCGATCCCGTTCGAGTAAGCTTGGGCTTTTTGCGACTACGCAAGCTTGCAGCGAGGCGGATGTGATTCTCGAGTAAGCGTGTCACCGTCGTTCTGCCGGCCTACAATGCCGCGAGGACGCTCGAACGGACCTACGCCGAAATCCCGAAAGACGTTGTCGACGACATCATCCTGACCGACGACGCGAGCCACGACGCGACCGCCGAAATCGCGCGATCGCTCGGCCTTCATACCATAGCGCATGAGCGCAATCTCGGTTATGGCGGCAATCAGAAGACATGCTACGCCGCGGCGCTTGCTCGCGGCGCCGACATCGTCGTCATGCTTCACCCCGACTATCAATATACGCCAAGGCTGGTTACCGCGATGGCCTCGATGATCGCCTCCGGCGATTACGATGCGGTGCTCGCCTCGCGCATTCTCGGCGGCGGCGCTTTGGCCGGGGGCATGCCGCTCTACAAATACGTGGCGAACCGCGCGCTGACCGCGGTGCAGAATGTCCTGCTCGGGAGCAAGCTCTCCGAATTTCACACGGGATACCGCGCATGGAGCCGGAAGGTGCTCGAGAGGCTCCCGCTGCTCGCCTGCTCGGACGATTTCATTTTCGACAACCAGATGATCGCGCAGGCGATCGCCTTCGACTTCAGGGTAGGGGAGATCTCGTGTCCGACACGCTACTTTGCCGAGGCTTCGAGCATCGATTTCCCGAGGAGCGTGACCTATGGCCTTGGCGTGCTCGAGACCTCAATTGCCTTCCGGCTAAATCGGTGGGGACTGGCGCGGCCGGAATTCCTGAGAGATGAGCCGGCTCATCGGCTTGGCGCCAGAGCCGAGGGACCGAAATGAGCGCGGCCTCGGCGATCGGCGCTGCGCATTTCCATCTGCCGGCACGAATGGTCGCGCTTCTCTGCCTCCTCGCCAAACTCAAGCCCAGGGGCGGTGGCCGCGCGCCGTCGAACTCGAACTCGGAGATGGCGTCGGCCTTCTCCATGGTGAGCCCGATATCGTCGAGGCCCTCGATCAGGCAGCGCTTGCGGTGCGGATCGACGTCGAACTTGATCACGCCGCCGTCGGGGCCTCTGATCTCCTGCGCCGGAAGGTCGATGGTGATGCGGGCATTCGCGCCGCGCGCGGCGTCGTCGATCAGCTTGTCGATCTCGGCCTGCGGCAGGGTGATCGGGAGAATGCCGTTCTTGAAGCAGTTGTTGTAGAAGATGTCGGCGAAGGACGGCGCGATGATGCAGCGTATGCCGAAATCGAGCAGCGCCCAGGGCGCGTGCTCGCGGCTCGACCCGCAGCCGAAATTCTCGCCGGCGATCAGGATGGTCGCCTCGTGGTAGGGCGGCTTGTGCAGCACGAAATGCGGGTGCGGCTCGCCCTTCTCGTCATAGCGGAGTTCGGCGAACAGGCCCTGGCCGAGCCCGGTGCGCTTGATGGTCTTCAGATATTGCTTGGGGATGATCATGTCGGTGTCGACATTGATCATCGGCAGGTGGGCCGCGATCCCGGTCAGCGTGATGAATTTCTGCATGGCGAGCCTCGTTGCATGTGAGGCCTATTTAGCCTGTCCGCGCCCGCCTTTCCAGTCGCAACGCCGGCGGAGTTTCGCGATATCTTCGCTTTTCACCCGCAGGTGCGCGGATTAAGTTCGCCCGTCCGATGAACGAGGGAGCGGCGCGATGAACGGGAATTTGGTCTACGAGGCGCATCCGGCGATGTTCCGGGCGCATCCCTTCTGGTTCATCGGCTGCGTGATCCTGATTCCGGCGCTCGGCATCGGCGTTTTGCTGCTGCTCTATTGGTACATCCACACGCGGCAGACGGCGCTCACCCTCACCGAGAACGAGCTCATGTACGAGAAGGGCATCCTGAGCAAGGACCGCACCTCGGTCTCGCTCAAGCATGTCCGCTCGGTGCACGTGACCCAGGGGTTCCTCAACCGCATCCTCGGGGTCGGCACGATCCAGGTCTCGACGGCGGGCGATCAGCCCGAGTTCACCATCAAGGACATGCCGGACCCGGGCGAGATCAGAGAGGCGATCTCGAGAGCTCAGGACGCCGGCGACAAGGACTAGGCTGCAATGCCAAGCCAGCACGACCAGCATGACCGCACCGAGGCGACGCGGCTCCTGATCGCCGCGGCCATCGCGCTGCTGCTTCTGGTCGTGATCGTCGGCGCCGGAATCTATTTCGTCATGGGGCTCGGCGAAGACTCCGACCCGTTCTCGGCCGGGCTCGGTCTCAAGAACGCGGCCGTCGTCTCATTCGGCGTTTCGCTGGTGGTGATCCTGATCATGGCGGTGGTGTCGGGTGGCGACGCCATTTTCGGCGAGCTGCCGTTCACCATTGCCGGCTTCCTGATCTTCTTCGTGATCTTCTGGCTGATGATCGCCTGGATCTTCTGAGCGATCAGCAGCTCGGTTGACAGACTTGCTGGTCGCCGAATTGCGCACAGCAATTGCTGCACGTGCAATCGCTGTTGCTCGAGCACGCTGAAGGGGGCTGCACGCAGGCAAGGTGCTTATTGGCATGGCTCATTGGAAGGGCGGCATCGCCATGAAGTCCGCCGAACGGCGCGGGCTTCGCCCCAACGGGAGTTGCAGGAGCAAGCAGAAGTCCGAGAGCACCGCACAGAATAAGCGCCGCAAGCGCCACCATCACACGCTGTCTCATTTTGTCCTCCTCCATCTGCGGGCCCCGTGCGCCCGCTTCTATTGCGCGGGCCCCAAAGTCTGCGGCTGCAGTTCCGACGAGGAGCCCGACGAGGCGTTCTGGCCGCCGCCCTCGATCAGCTCCTGATAATATTTGCGCATGGTGTCGCAACGCTGGGGGCCCGGCGGGTGCACCAAATCGCCCTTGAGCTGGGAGATGAAGGTGCAGATGTCCTCCATGCCCTGCGCGTCGAGCCAGCCCCACTTAACCCCGCGTCTGATAGCGAACAAATCGGCCTTGGTCTCGTCGGGGCCTTCGAACTGATGGCCGCATTCGTGGCTGTAAATATACAGCTTCACCTCGGTCGAGAGCCCGCTGATCTTCTTGGTGTTGAGGATGACGAAGCCGGGGAAGGCGCCGCCCCAGCTGTCGAAATTGGGGTTCATCACCGTCGGCCGCTTGCCGCAATTGACCGACTTGCCGTCGATCTTGAGCGAGCCGTGGTTGACCATCTTAGCGTCGGGGCCGGCATCTTCCATGTATTGGTCGATGGTCGGACCCTCGGTGGTCGAGCCTTCGCTGTTCGACCAATCCTCGGCGCGGGCGGCGCTCGTCTGCATGATGCAGACCTCCAACCCCAAGGCGCAGCCAAGCGCCAACCAGAAACGTGCCCGTCCGTCCCGCATGATAAATCGCACTCTACGGCCAGCCAGGAATCCGCGCAATCGCCGCGGCTAGCGGCCGTCATCTTGCGCCGTTATGCCGCTCTTTTTGCTGAAACACTGCCTAAGATCGTTGCAGCGCTGCTCGGGATCGGGGTGCATCGGGCCGTGGCCGGCGATGTTGAACACCGCACAGATGTCGTCGAGCGCCTTCTCGTTCAGCCAGCCCTCGCGCCGCGCCCGCCTGACGGCGTAGCAATCGGCGGCGGTCTCGCTCGGCCCGTACAGGATATGCCCACATTCGTGATAATAGATCAGCCACTGCACCGGTCGCGGCAGGCCGTTCAGCGCCTGCATGTTGAGCATGATCACCGTCGAGGAGACGGCAAAGCCCTCGAAATCGCGCAGCAGAGTCGCGGTCGCGCCGCAAGAGAGCTTGCGCCCGGCAACCACCAGCCGTCCGGGCTGCACGAGCTTGCCCTGGTCGAGCGCGCGCGCCTCCTCCTCCGGCAGAATCGCCGCGACCACGAGCGCCAGCGCGAGGGCAAGCGCGATCAAGGCGATGACACGGGCAGCCGACCGCATTGACGTTCCCTTCGCTGCCCCGATGCACCGCTTTTCGCGGGTCAGTCTGCGGGCGGGTCGGTGAAGCGTCAACGGCTAATCCGCCGCTGTTTGGTGCCAGCCGTCGCCGGTCCGTCGCGATGGCTACGTGTCGGCATCGGCGCGCGAAATTCGCCGGGCTGCGCGGCCGCCGTCGCACGGGTCTAATTGTGGGCCTGGGTCTTGTCGTGGAGCGCCATGGCATAACACTGACGCATCAATTGGCAGCGCTGCGGGCCGGGAGGGTGCACGGCATCGCCTTTGAGTTCCGAAATGAAGTCGCAGATCTGATTCATGCCCGCGGCGTTCAGCCAGCCGGATTTCACGCCGCGGCGGATGGAGAAGCAGTCCGCGCCAGTTTCGCTCGCGCCCACGAACTGATGGCCGCATTCATGGTAATAGACATATTGCTTCACCGCCGCCGAGAGACCCCTCAGTCGATTGGGGTTGAGGATCAGATAGCCTGGAAACGAGCCGCCCCAGCTGTCGAGGTTCGCGTCGATCACCGTCGGCCGCGCGCCGCAGCTCACGGGATGACCGCCCAGGGTCATCTTGCCTTGCGCGACCTGCTGGGCGCCTTTTTGGTAGGAGAGGTATTGCTGGAGGGTCGGGCCGGTGATCGCCGGCGGTCCCATCCTGCTCGTTTCAAGGCTCGATAACGCCGCCCCCACCGAGTCGCCGCTCAGGCCGCAGCCGGAGAGAAGCGCGCTGCCGAATAGCCCGACAAGCACCAGGCGCAAGGTTGTCTTCATCACCTTCTAACCATAGCGGTGTCGGCGGTCGGGAGGCAATTCGAATGACCGCCTGAATTTCTCGCGTTCTTCCCGATGGCGCCTCTTCGCCTAGGCCGCGGCTTCTTGCTCGATGCGCTCCATGTCGGCGTCGGACAGGCCGAAATGGTGGCCGATCTCGTGCACCAGGACATGGGTGACGATGCCGCCCAGGGTTTCCTCGTGCTCGGCCCAGTAATCGAGGATCGGGCGGCGGTACAGGAACACCATGTCGGGCACGGCGCTCACGTCCATCACGCTCTTGCGCGCGAGATCGACCCCGGTATAGAGGCCGAGCAGGTCGAACGGCGAATCGATCCCCATCTGGTCCAGCACCTCGTCGGTGGGGAAGTCCTCGACGCGGACGATCACGTCGCCGATGAGCTGGCGGAAGGCGTCCGGCAGGCGCCGATAGGCGGCCTCGGCGAGCGTCTCGAGCGCTGCGAGGCTCGGCGCCTCGCGCCTATCCCAGTCGTCTGCGTCCTTGCCGGCAGTCATCGCTCGATCGTTACCTTGCCGTGTCCAGAGGCGAGCGGTGCCGTTCTCTGAACGGCGACTGAATTGCGTGCTCATGTCGCATTCAGGCCACGAGTGTAGCCTAGTCAATGACCCGAACAGCCGCCTTTTGCCGCGGACCTTTTGAAGGACGAGGGATCGAATGCTCACCAACCGCTACTTCGCCGCACTGGCCTTTGTCGGCTTTCTTTTTGCCGCAGGCGCGGGAGGGTCGTCGCCGGCGTCGGCCGAAGGATGCGGCCCGTGGAACAACTGGTGCATGCCTCAATGCGGCGAATGGAACAATTGGTGCGCGCAGGAATGCGGGCCCTGGAACAATTTTTGCCAAGCTCAATGCGGCGGCTGGAACAATTGGTGCCGGGGCGTGTGCGGGCCGTGGAACGGCTACTGCGCGCAGCAGGCTTACGGACCCGGTCAAGGCTGGGCCCCGGGCTGGAGACCCTATGGCGGCGGTCCGAGCTACGGTGGCGGCAATCCCAGCCTCTATCGGAACGGCCCCGGCAATAACGGCGGCGGCGATTGGGACAATGGCGGCGATCGCAATTACGGCCGCTACGACGGCGACGACTGGGATAACGGCCCGCATAACGGCAACAAGAACAAGCACAACGGAAACAACAACGGCCGTAATCAGAAGGGCGCCAAAGACAACGACAACGGCCCGCATAACGGTGGCAATGGCAGCAACAACAAAAACAAGAAGAAGCAGGCCCACAAGGACAACGACGACGACGATCACAGCGGCAACGGCGCCGGCAATGGCGATAGCAACGGCAACGGCAACGGCTTCAATGGCAGGCCGAGCATCTACGGGCGGCAACTCGGGAACTAAGGCCTTCTTACCGGCACGACCCAGCATCTAGCGGGTCTTTTGCTTCCGCCGAGGCAAGCGACTAGGCGGACTTCCGCGCCACGACGATCGCTTCCTGAAGCGTGAAAACGAGGCCCTCCTCGCTCTCACGCGGTCTTAGAAAACTCCGCAGCGGCTCCGCGCCGAGCAATGCCCGCAACCGCGCCACCGTGTTCTCGTCGCAGCGCATGCGGGTTGTCCAGGGATGCGAACTCGATATCCTGGTCCATGTGCTCTTGGTGCTCAACGGCGAAGCCCGCATCGCCAAGAAGCGCGGTCCACTCGGCAAGGCCGAGGCAGCGACCATGGCTCGGGTCTCTGAGCTTCTCATACTCGTTATAGGCTCGGGCGAGCTCGAGTACCTCCCTGTCAGCAAGCTCTGGCAGGACGCGGTCATCGGGCGAGATGTTGTCGACGAGGGCGAGCACGCCGCCCGGCATCAGCACGCGAAATGCCTCGGCGACGAAGGCGCGCGGGTCGTCGAAATGATGGGCGGCGAGCCGGCAGGTGACGAGATCGAAGCTCATGTCGGGGAAGGGCAGATCCTCGGCCTTGGCGCGCGCGGTGCGCACATTGCCGAGCCCGCGCTCCGCCGCGAGCTTCTTGGCTTCAACCAGCATCTGATCGGTGATGTCGCTGGCAATGACTTTGGCGACACGCGGGGCGCAAAGGCGAGCGCGGTGTGGCCCGCGCCGGTCGCGACATCGAGCACGCGCCATGAGGGTTTCGGATCGACAAGCGCGACCAGGCGCGCGAGGCTCTCGCCTTTGGCATGCACGGAAGAGGCGGCGTAATCGGCGGCGGCAGCGCCGAATTTCTGCTGAACCAGCGAGCTCATGCCCGCCGCCTAATGGAATTCGCGGATGTCGACGAAGCGGCCGGCGATCGCGGCCGCCGCGGCCATGGCGGGCGAGACCAGGTGGGTGCGGCCGAGCCGGCCCTGGCGTCCCTCGAAATTGCGGTTCGAGGTCGAAGCGCAGCGCTCGCGCGGGCTGAGCTGGTCGGGGTTCATGCCGAGGCACATCGAGCAGCCGGGCTCGCGCCACTCGAAGCCCGCTTGCTTGAAAATCCGGTCGAGACCTTCGGCTTCCGCCTGCTCCTTCACCAGGCCCGAGCCCGGCACGATCATGGCGCGCACATTGGCGTTGACCTGCCGGCCGGCGACGACCTTGGCCACCTCGCGCAGATCCTCGATGCGGCCATTGGTGCAGGAGCCGATGAACACGCGGTCGAGCGTGAGATCGGTGATCTTCTCGCCGCCCTTCAGGCCCATATAATCGAGGCTCCGCTCCGCAGCCTTGCGCTTGGTCTCGTCGGCGATCTCGGCCGGCACGGGAACGCGCCCCTGCACGGAGACCACCTGCTCGGGGCTCGTGCCCCACGAGACGATCGGCGGCAGCTCGTCAGCTTTCAGCGTGACCACGCGGTCGAAATGCGCGCCCTCGTCGGAGTAGAGCTTCTCCCAATGATGCTGCGCCACCTCGAAGGCGCCGCCTTTCGGCGCGCGCGGGCGGCCCTTGACGTAGTCGAAGGTCTTCTGGTCGGGCGCGATCAGGCCGGCGCGGGCGCCGCCCTCGATCGACATGTTGCAGACGGTCATGCGCCCTTCCATCGACAGCGCTTGAATCGCGTCGCCAGCATATTCGATGACGTGGCCGGTGCCGCCGGCGGTGCCGATCTCGCCGATGATGGCGAGGATGATGTCCTTGGCGGTGACGCCTTTGGGCAGCGCGCCGTCGACGCGCACCAGCATGTTCTTGGCCTTCTGCTGAATCAGAGTCTGGGTGGCGAGCACGTGCTCGACCTCGCTCGTGCCGATGCCGTGCGCGAGCGCGCCGAACGCGCCGTGGGTCGAGGTGTGGCTGTCGCCGCAGACGATGGTCGTGCCCGGCAGCGTGAAGCCCTGCTCGGGCCCGACCACATGGACGATGCCCTGGCGCTTGTCGCGTTCGTGGTAATACTCGATGCCGAAGTCGCGCGCGTTCTGCGCCAGCGTCTCGATCTGGATCGCCGAATTCAGGATCGTCGATGCCTTTCGAGCGGTCGGTGGTCGGCACGTTGTGGTCGACAACGGCGAGCGTCTTCCCGGGGGCGCGCACCTTGCGCCCCGCCATACGCAGTCCCTCGAAGGCCTGCGGGCTCGTCACCTCATGCACCAGATGCCGGTCGATATAGAGTAGGCAGGTACCGTCAGGCGCCTCGTGCACCAGGTGCGCGTCCCAGATCTTGTCGTAGATTGTGCGGGGCTTGGTCATGGTGGTTGTCAAGGATTGCTGAGCGTCACATAGCGATTGAGACGCCAATTGCCAACTCCGGTCATGCGCGGCCTTGTGCCGGGCATTCACGTCTTAACGCCAGCCGGCAAAGAAATCGTGGATGGCGGGGGACAAGCCCCGCCATCAATCCGCTGCCCAAGCCGCGAGAACTAGCCCTTCTTAGGCTTCTTGGCCGGCTTCTCGGCCTTGGCCTTGGCGGGCTTCTCGGCCTTGGCCTTGGGCGCCTCGGATGAGGTTTCGTCCTCGTCCTCGTCCCCGCCGGCAGGGACCTCGTCAGCCGTGCTCTCGGCCGTCAGCGCCACCGCCTTGGCCACCCAGTCCTCGTTCTCGATGGCGCCGTCAAGCTTGAGCGCCTCGTCGACCGCGGTAATCTCCTCGTCGGAGAAATTGGCGATTTGCTCGAACTTGAACACGCCGAGCTTGTTCAGCTTCTTCTCGATCTCGGGCGTCACGCCGGCAATCAGCTTCAGATCGTCGGGCTCGCCCTTGGGCTTCTTGAAGCCCTTGAAGGTCTCCGGCTTCTTGCTGCGCGCGCGCAAATCCTGGCGCTCGGGGATACGGGCGGCCTTGCCGCGCCGTCCGCGCAGATAATAGAGCTTGGCCCGGCGCACCCGGCCGCGGCGCACCACCTCGATCGAGTCGATCAGCGGCGAATGCACCGGGAAGACGCGCTCGACGCCCTCGCCGTAGGAAATCTTGCGGACCGTGAAGTTCTCGTTCACCCCGCCGCCGGCCCGGCCGATGCACACGCCCTCATAGGCCTGCACCCGGCTCCGCTCGCCCTCGACCACCTTGACGTTGACACGCACCGTATCGCCGGGACCGAATTCCGGCACCTTGCGCTTTTTGGTGAGGGCGGCGACCTGCTCTTTCTCGAGCTGCTCGATGATATTCATGGCCATACCTTTCGCAGGGCGCCTGCCTGGCCGTAAGGCCTTGGGGGCGAACGCCATTCTTTTTGATTGATCCTAAGATGATTTTGCGGGCGGAAACGCTTGCGCCAGGGTTTCCTAGCCTAGCTCGCCGCCCTTGTCGATGGATTTACGGCAAATTCGTCCCTGAAGGGGGGTCAGGAGCCCTGCTAATCCTTGCGCTTGAGGCTGGTGATATAGGCGACGACGTTGCGGAGATCGTCCGGCTTCAGAATGATATTGGGCATGGTCGGGTGCGAGCTTTGCAGCCAGACGCTGAGCGCCATCTCGGTCATGCCGGGCAGATTGGCCACATTTTGGAACGTGGGCGCCTGCGGCAGCGGCGAGATCTGCTCGTTGGGCAGCACAGCGTGGCAGGACGCGCAAATCTGCTTGGCATAGGCCGCGCCCGCCGTCACATCGCCCTCCTGCGCCGCGGCGCCGGAAGCGCCTGCGAGCAGCACCGTTGCCGCGAGCATCGTCATGGCTTTCATGCCCGTCACCTCCATGTTCGTTAGCGCCCATTGCTAGCGCGACGGGGAGGCGGACGTGCTGACCTCGATCAAGGTTTGGTCGTCAGATAGCGCTGCCAGAGATCGGGGCGTCGCTCCTTGGTGAGCTTCTCGGCCTGCTCGCGGCGCCATCTGGCGATGGCTTTGTGGTCGCCGGACAGCAGCACCTCGGGGATGGCGTGGCCCTCGAACTCGCGCGGCCGCGTGTAGTGAGGGTATTCGAGCAGATCGGAGGCGAAGCTCTCCTCGGCAAGCGAGGTCTCGTTGCCGGCCACCCCGGGCAGCAGCCGCACGACCGCGTCGATCAGCACTTGCGCGGCAAGCTCGCCGCCCGACAGCACATAGTCGCCGATCGAGATCTCCTCGATGTTGCGCGCCTCGAGCGCGCGCTGGTCGATGCCCTCGAAGCGGCCGCAAAGCAGGATGGCGCCGGCGCCGTTCGCAAGCTCGCGCACGCGTGCTTGGTCGAGCTTTCGTCCGCGCGGCGAGAGATAAAGGGCAGGGGCGTCAGGTGGCATCGCGGCGCGGGCGGCATCGATCGCCGAGGCGGCGATATCGGCGCGCATCACCATGCCGGCGCCGCCGCCGGCCGGCGTGTCGTCGACCGAGCGGTGCTTGTCGGTGGCGAAGTCGCGGATGTCGAGGGTAGTGAGCTGCCACTTGCCGTCGGCGAGCGCCTTGCCGGCGAGGCTTAGCCCAAGCGGCCCGGGGAACATCTCGGGGAAGATGGTGAGCACGGTCGCGCGCCACATAGAGGACATGAGCCTAATCTTTGTCATCGCCCGGCTTGACCGGGCGATCCAGTAATCACAAAGGCAGTCGTTGGTAATAGGCGTTCGTGTTTACTGGATTCCCGCTTTTGCGGGAATGACATCCTGTATCTGGACTGGAGTACATTCTTCCTTGAGCAGCCAGGTCTGGAGCTCACCGACGCCTTTGACCTGGATCGGTCCGCGCGCCTCGAACACGAAGCCTTCGCCGAGCGCGTCCCTGACCGCGCACGACACCTGGATCTCGCCGGGAAGACCATGCGAACTCGAGCCGCGCGGCGAGGTTTACCGTCTCGCCCCAGACGTCGTAGGAGAATTTGTCGGTGCCGATGACCCCCGCCATCACCGGTCCGATGGCGATGCCGACGCGGATCTTGAGATCGACGCCGTGAGCGGCCGAGAGGCGCTGAACGATTTCCGGCAGTCGCAAGGCCATGCGCGCCAGGCACGGCAGATGATCGTCGCGCGGCAGGCTGACACCGGTGACCGCCATGTAGCCGTCGCCGATGGTCTTGATCTTCTCCACCCCATGATGCGCAGCCAGGCGATCGAATTCGGTGACGATGTGGTGGAGCAGGGCAACGGTGCGCGGCGCGCCGAGCTTCTGGGCGAGCTCGGTGAAGCCGACCAGATCGCTGAACAGCACCGAGGCCTCGGCGACGGCGTCGGCGACGCGCTCCTCGGGCCGCTCCTTGAGGCGCTCGGCGATGGCGAACGGCAAGATGTTGGCAAGCAGCGAGTCGGCCTCGGCGCGCGCCTGATCGGCCACGCTGAAGGCGTAGGCGACGATCAAAGCGATGATGCAGAAGGTGGTGACGGCCGAGGATATATAGAGATTGGCGAGCAGGCTGGGCTCTGCCTGGAATAGGGCATTCTCTTGCGGGTAGAGGAACCAGGTCGCGAGGTGCAGCGCGAGGCCTATCGCCAGCACGACGACGGCAAGCCGCAGATGCGACAGGCTGTAGATGGCGAAGGCGACCGCCGCGGCGATGATGTAGTTGATCTGGATGCCCGAACTCGCGGCCGAAGGCGCGGACGAAAAGGAACAGCGCCGTATATTCGATCGCCGCGATCAAGATCGCCGCCGCGATGTCGTTGATGCGGTGCAAGAGCGGCACGAACAGCGCTATCACCATCAACAGCAGATTGATCGCGATCAGAGACCGGTAGGCATAGGCGTCGTAATAAGCGAACACGATCGCGTAGACGACGGAGAAGAAGGCGATCAGGAGCGCCATCGTATTGACGATGGTCAGCCGGCGCCGCACGTCGCGCGGATAGCCGTCGGTGCCGAGATCGGCGTAGCCCGAGAGCGGGCCAAGCCAAGCAAATAAGGGCGGCCGGGGGGCTGTAGTTGCGCACTTGCTCATCGGAACGCTCGGCTGACGTTTCGCGGATCGTACAGGAGCTTGCCGCGGCGTGCGAGCGACGGCGCGGCTGTCGTTAACGGGCGTCGCTCGGAGCTCGCGCCGGGACAGCCCTTACTCGAGCATCTCGGGGGGCACGAGAACGAGGCGGCCCGATGCGATGTCGACCTCGGGAACGCTGTCCTCGGTGAACGGCACGATCAGGCTCTCGCCACCTGAAGCCGGGCTGATCTCGATGAGGTCGCCGGCGCCAAAATTGTGGATTGCGACCACCCTGCCGATCGGCGCGCCGTCGCGGCCGACCGCTTCGAGCCCGATCAGCTCGGCGTGATACCACTCCTCGTCCGCGCGCTCGGGCAGGCGCGAGCGCGGCACATAGAGCTTGGTGCCGGTCAGGGCTTCGGCTTCTTCGCGCGTGGTGACGCCCTCGAGGCGGGCGATCAGCGCCTTGGGCGTCGCCCGCAACGACGCGATCGCGATCGCGCGACCCTGCTCGTCCTCGAGCGGGCCGTAAGCGACGATGTCGCCCGGCTCCTCGGTGAACGAGCGGATGCGCACCTCGCCCTTCAGCCCCTGTGCCCCGCCGATATCGCCGAGCAGCACGCGGTCTTCGGATCCTGACAAGGCTATTCGGCGGCGGGCTGCTCAGGCTCAGGCTCAGGCGCGGGCGGCGGCGCGGCGGCGGCTTCGGCGGCGGCCTTGGCCTTGTCGGCGGCGGCAGTGGCCTTGGCTTCCTCGCGCTCGATGCGCTTCTTGCCCGGCTGGCCCTTGCTCGGGTTGGAGCGCGCGTCACGCGTGCGCATGCCGGCGGCGTCGAGGAAGCGGAGCACGCGGTCGGTCGGCTGCGCGCCATGCGACAGCCAATGCTTCACCCGCTCCTCGATCAGCTTCACGCGGTCGCTCGAGCCCTTCGGCAGGAGCGGATCGTAAGTGCCGATCTTCTCGATATAGCGGCCGTCGCGCGGGCTCCGCGAATCGGCGACGACGATGCGGTAATAGGGCCGCTTCTTAGCGCCGGCCCGCGCCAGTCTGATCTTCAGAGACACAGCTAGACTCCTTTTTCCAACATGATTTCGGCTTTGATGGTTTCCCACTCATTCTGCAGCACGGACGTCGCCGCCGGTTGCACCTCACTGATTTTGTCGATGAATTGGCGGCGTCTTTTGTCCTTTTCGTCATCGCTCCACGTCTTGGAGACTTTGATCAGGTCCAAAATATCCCTGAGGATTTCGAGAAGAACCTCGTGGTCCTCCCGGTCGGACCTCAATCGAAGCGTGGCTGTCATCACGCATTTGTTGAGCTTCTCGGACCTGACCTTATCGTCCGGGTCGAAATTTGCGGCGAGCGCGATGAGCTCGGCGATCTCGTCGCGCAGCGCATCGCTCCAGAGAAGACGCCTGTCCGCCAATTGCTGATGCGCCTCGGCCTTGCTCGAGCGGAGCGCGATGCGGCGCGTCTCTCGGATATTCGCGTAGGTGATGAAGAAGGTCACGAACGCGAGCAAAATGGTGCCGATGCCGACAAGCGCGTTGCCGAAGTCCAATTGGACGACAACCGGTATGCCCCAGATGGTCATCATCGTTTTTTCGATTTCGGCAGGCCGGGAAGGCCGCGGGGTACGCCGGGCAAGCCGGGCAGGCCAGGGAGTCCGCGTGGCAACGCTCCGCCCAATCCAGGAAAGCCGCCTGGCGGCAAGGGTGGCAGGCCGCCTGGCGGCAGTCCGGGCGGGAGGCCCGCGCCTTGCGGCATCTCGGCCGGCATCTCAGGCGGCGGGCCGGAGCCGAACATCTGGCTGAAGATGCCGCGCTTCTTGCCCATCGCCTTCATCATGTCGGCCATCTGCCGGTGCATCTTCACCAGGCGGTTGATGTCTTGCACGGATGTGCCCGAGCCTGCCGCGACGCGCTTCTTGCGCTTGGCATCGAGGATCTTCGGGTTCTTGCGCTCGGACTTGGTCATCGAGCCGATCATCGCCTGTTGGCGCTTCAGGATGCGGTCGTCGAGATTGGCGGCGTCGAGCTGCTTCTTCACCTTGCCGATGCCGGGCAGCATAGCGAGCACGCCACCCATGCCGCCGAGCTTCTGCATCTGCTTCAGCTGCTCGGACAGATCGTCGAGATCGAAAGCGCCCTTCTTGACCTTGCGGGCAATCGCCTCGGCCTTGTCGAGCTCGACATGTTGCATCGCCTTCTCGACCAGGCCGAGCACGTCGCCCATGCCGAGGATGCGTCCGGCGATGCGGTCGGGATAGAAATCCTCCAGCGCGTCGAGCTTCTCGCCGACACCGATCAGCTTGATCGGCTTGCCGGTGACGGCGCGCATCGACAGCGCCGCGCCGCCCCTGCCGTCGCCGTCGACGCGG
This sequence comes from uncultured Alphaproteobacteria bacterium, assembly GCA_963820005.1. Classification (GTDB taxonomy): domain Bacteria; phylum Pseudomonadota; class Alphaproteobacteria; order Rhizobiales; family Methyloligellaceae; genus Methyloceanibacter. The sequence goes on from CAWFYQ010000008.1 coordinate 91,121, forward strand.
GTCAGAACGATGCCGGTCAGCGATACGCGCGCATCGAAATTCTTGGCGAGGTTGACGGCGTCCTGGCCGGTCAGGGCGTCGGCGACCAGCAGCGTCTCGTGCGGCTTGGCGATCTTCTCGATCTCGGCCGTCTCTTGCATCAGCTCTTCGTCGATATGGGTGCGGCCGGCGGTATCGAGCAGCAGCACGTCGTAGCCGCCGAGCTTGGCGGCCTTCACGGCGCGGGTCGCGATGGCGAGCGGGCCTTCGCCGGCGACGATCGGCAGCGTGGCGACGCCGGTCTGCTCGCCGAGCACGCGGAGCTGCTCCTGCGCCGCCGGGCGGCGCGTGTCGAGCGAGGCCATCAGCACTTTCTGCTTGTCGCGCGCCTCGAGCCGCTTGCCGAGCTTGGCGGTGGTCGTGGTCTTGCCCGAGCCTTGCAGGCCGACCAGCATCATCACCACTGGCGGGGTGGCGGCGAGGTCGATCCCTTGCGCGTCGGAGCCAAGCACGCGCACGAGCTCGTCATGCACGATCTTGATGACCATCTGGCCCGGGGTGATGGAGCGCACCACCTCCTGGCCGACCGCCTTTTCCTTCACCCGGTCGATGAACGAGCGCACCACGTCGAGCGAAACGTCGGCCTCGAGCAAAGCGCGGCGCACCTCGCGCATCGCCTCGCCGACATCGGCCTCGGAGAGCGCACCCTTGCGGGTGAGCTTGTCGAGGATGGCGCCTAGCCGCTCTGATAAAGTCTCAAACACAGGCTGCCTGTCTCCGATGACGCGCCGGCCAGAGGCCGGTAGCGCAAACAAACACGCGCTCAAGCAGGCCAGAGGCCGGTAGCGCAAACCAACATGCGCTCAAGCAGGCCAGAGGCCGGTAGCGCAAACAAACACGCGCTCAAGCAGGCCAGAGGCCGGTAGCGCAAACCAAAATGTCACCCGCGGGCGCACAGCGCTGGCGGATGTTGACCCCCCTGACTCCCGGTTATGTGAGCGCTCAAGTAGGCCAGAGGCCGGCAGCGCAACACATCAACAATGTTCAGGGCGGCGGCTCTTGAAACGGAGCTGCCTTGAATTTCGCGGAAATCAATGCGTCATGAGGCGCAGCAAGTCAAGGCATGCGCCGCTCCGGTTTCCCGCCGCCACTCAGGCGTCACCAAAATAATTGCCGTGGAAGTGGAAGGGAATGGCGTTCGGGGTCTCGGCGCGGGCGATCTCTTGAAGCGTCGCGGCGTCGAGCACGAGCAGGAAGGAGCGATCCTTGGCCACGTCGAGCACGACCGACAGCAGCACGCCGTCATCCTCGGCGCGCGCTTGCGGCGCGGCGACGAACACCGGCTCGCCCGGATAGCAGCCGGCCTCGTACCAGCGCGCGGTGCCCGAGGTCGCAAGGTCGATCTTGACGATCTGGTCGAGGAAGTCGCCTTCGACCGCGATGCCGGTGCCCCAAACATAGCGGTACGGCTTGCCCGCGCATGCGGCGTAGTTGATGCGCGGCAGCTCGACCGGAATAGGCGAGAGGGTGCGGCGCGTGACCTTGCCGTCGCCGGCAAGATCGAGCTCGAAGCGCGTCAGCTCGCCTGTCGCGGTGAGGGGCGTGCCGGCGCGGAGTCGCGCGAGATAAAGCTGATCGATGATGTCGGCGTCGGGATAGGTCACCATGTCGATGACGAGGCCGCCGCCTTGCTCATAGGCGTTGACATGGTGGAAGGCGAAGATCGCCTCGCCGCGCGCGGTCGCAACCTCGCGGCCGCTGTTTTTGTCGACGACATGGAACCGAAGCCCGCGCGCCGATTGCCAGTGGTAATTCTGGATGAACGGCTTGCCCGAGAACTTCAGCTCGAGCGGGCTGACCACCAACGGAAACTCGACCAGAACGAGATAATGCTCGGTCATGGCGAATGAGTGCATGTAAGCCGGCCGGTCGACCGCGATCTCGGCGATCTGCGTCTGGCTGCCGTCATCGCCGATGCTGAACAGGCGATAGCGGCTGCTGAGCCCGAACTCGACCATGTAGCTGTAGTGGCATTTGCGCGCCGCGTCGTAATGCGGGTGCGCGATCGACACCTGGCCGCTCAGCGGCGCTCGATAGTCGAGCACGCCGAGCGTCTCGAGCGTGCCGGCGGCGAAGCGTAGCGGCATGGTCGTCTCGGTGAAGGCGACAGGCTCGCCGCCGATGCCGACGACATTGACGTTGCAGTTGTCGGTAAGCTTGGGATCGAACATCGCGGCGACGCGGCCGAACAGGCTGCGGCAGGGATCGGTGGCGAACTCGGCATAGCTGATCTTGCCGGCCGTCTTGCGCGGCGGTGAATGCGTTGCTGGCGAGAAAGCGGTTCGCATAGCTGACGGCGCCGTTCGCGAAGGCGAATCTATGCAGCATGGCGAGGCCGTCGAACCAGTGATTGTAGGTGCGGGCGCCGACCTCGAACTTGGCGGGCCCGGTGCGCAGCAGCGCGCCTTCGAGCCATGCGGGCAGCGCACCTCGCACGCCGAGCGTGACGGGATCCAGCGTCTCGCGGTTAAGCGAGCGGAAGCCCGCACCATAGGGAAAAGACGTCTTGTCCAGCATCGCGTCCTCGCTTGGAAACGAAGAGACTAGGCTCGGTTCCTTAAGACGGGCTCAAGACGGACCGCGAGGTCGAGAAGGGCCTCGTCGCCGCCGTGCCAGCCGATGAAGGAAAGGCCCACAGGGAAGCCCGCGGCGTCGAGCGCAGGGACCGAAATCTGCGGCAGCCCGGCGTGGCCGGCGAGGCAGGTGCTCTGCAAGGTCAGCGTGCGGAACTCGGCAAACGAGGCGCCGTCGGGAATGTTGCGCTCTGGCGGCAGCGTCGGGGTGGTCGGCAGCGCGATCACGGTTCCCGGCTGGGCAATCCCGCGCATGCGCTTGGTGACTTCGGCACGGACCTCGCGCGCCGCCTCGGCCTCGGCAAAGCTGATCTTGGCGGCGGTCTCGAAGCGCTCCTTGACGCCCGGCCCGAGCTCCACATTGTGCGACTGGACGAAGGGCAGCAGCGTCGACTGGATCTCGAAGCCCTGGATGACGCGGAAGGCATCGCGCCAGCTGTCGGTGTCCTCGCCGGCGAGCATTTTCCGCTCGGCGTGCGGTAGCGCGCCGCCGATCCTCGAGAACACCTCCCACAGGGCGACGTCGATGCTGCTCTCGGCGTAGCCGATGACATCCTCGGGGATGATGAGCCGTTTGACCGGCGTTTCGACCTTTGGGCCATCGAGCAGAACATGGCCGATGGTGCGAAACAGCTCGGCGTCGCGCGCCAGAAAGCCGATCGTGTCGTAGCTCGGCGCCATGGCTGTCGCGCCTGCCACGTCGATGCGGCCGAAGGTCGGTCGCAAGCCGTAGAGGCCGCAGAACGAGGCCGGCACGCGGATCGAGCCGCCAGTGTCGCTGCCGAGCGCGAAGTCGCACATCGCGGCGGCGACCGCGGCAGCGGAGCCGCAGGACGAGCCGCCGGTGACGTGCTCCGGCGCGCGAGTATTCACCGGCTGGCCGTAATGGGCGTTGGAGCCGAGCACGCTGTAGAAAAACTCATCGCAGATGGTGATGCCGGTGCAGGACGCGCCTGAAGCCAGCAGACGCTCGATCACCGGCGCCGTCGCTTTGGCCGGGGACGCATGCTCGTAGAAGCTCGGATTGCCGTTAGAGACTTTGCGGCCTTGAATTGCGAACAGATCCTTCACCATGAAGGTGAGCCCGGCGAGCGGCCCCGATGTTGCGCCCGCCAAGGGTTCCTTCAAAGTGTGGGGCACTAGCGCGCCGACGGGGTCATGGCTTGGAACGACGGTCATGCTGCTCTCGCTCGCGATTCTGGCAAGGAAGCGCCATATAACACGCTCGCGTGTAACACGCGCATGAGCCGAATTGCAGCTCAAGGCGGGGGAGAGTGGTTCGATGGCGGCGGATGCGACGAAACAGCGACTGCCGCGGGCGGTGTGGGCGCTGGGGCTCACCTCGCTGTTCATGGATACCTCCTCTGAGCTGATCCACGGGCTGCTCCCGGTGTTTCTCGTGGTGACGCTCGGCGCGAGCGCGACGGCGCTCGGGGTGATCGAGGGCATCGCCGAGGCCACCGCGCAAATCACCCGCGTGTTCTCGGGCTGGCTGTCTGACGCGCTCGGCAAGCGGAAGGCGCTCACGATAGCGGGCTATGGTCTCGCCGCCGCCACCAAGCCGCTGTTTCCCCTCGCCGACTCGATCGGGCTCGTGCTGGTTGCCCGCTTCCTCGATCGCATCGGCAAGGGCATCAGGGGCGCGCCACGCGATGCGCTGATTGCCGACGTGACGCCGCCCGAGCAGCGCGGCGAGGCGTTCGGCTTGCGGCAATCGCTCGACACGATCGGCGCGACGCTCGGGCCGGCCGCGGCGATCGCCCTGATGTATCTGTTCAACGACGACATCCGGACCGTGCTGTGGTTCGCGGTGATCCCTGCGGTGCTCGCGGTCGTCGTCCTCGTGTTCGGGGTCAAGGAGCCCGCGCAGCCCGTGCGCAAGGCCAAGGCCCCGCTCCGCATGGCAGACGTCGGCCGAGCTTGGCTCGGCCTATTGGCTCGTCATCGTCGCCGGCACGGTGTTCACCTTGGCGAGGTTCAGCGAGGCTTTCCTCGTCATCCGCGCGGTAGACGCCGGGCTTGCGCTTGCCTGGGCGCCGGCCGTGATCGCCGCCATGAGCCTCGTCTTTGCGGCGAGCGCCTATCCGGCCGGGCGGCTCCAGGACAGGATCGGCGCCCGCCCGCTGCTTCTGGTCGGGCTCCTGGTGCTGATCGCCGCCGACCTGTTCCTCGCCTTGGGCCAGTCGCTTGTCGCCATCTTTGTCGGCATTGGCCTGTGGGGGCTGCATATGGGGCTGACCCAGGGCGTGCTCGCGGCGCTGATCGCGGCGACGGCGCCGGAGCGGCTGCGCGGCACGGCGTTCGGCCTGTTCGGCCTTATGACCGGGCTTGCGGCCCTGATCGCCAGCATCGTTGCCGGGGTGCTGTGGGACCGGATCGGCGCGGTGGCGACCTTCTCGGCCGGCGCCGTGTTCGCCGCGATCGCGCTCGTCGCCTTCCTGCTCGTCAGGCAAAGGCCGACGGCCGGCGCTGGAAGTTCGTGACCTGCTCGCCCTATATAGGGGGCAGTTAAGGCAGAGGATTTCCGTGCAGGCTAGATCGATACCCTTCCGCAAGATGAACGGGCTCGGCAACGACTTCGTCGTGCTCGATGCGCGGTCGCGTGCGCTTTCGCTCGGCGTGGACGCGCTGCGCGCCATCGCCGACCGCAAGGAGGGCATCGGCTGCGACCAGATCATCGCGCTCGAGCCGTCGCGCAAGGCCGACGTGTTCATGCGCATCTGGAATGCCGATGGCGGGGAGGTCGGCGCCTGCGGCAATGCGGCGCGCTGCGTCGCCGGCATCGTCGCCGCCGAGCGCGGCGAGAAGAGCGTCAGCATCGAGACCGAGAGCGGCGTGCTCTCGGCGCTTGCCGGCGCCGACGGCACGGTGACCGTCGACATGGGAGCGCCGCGCTTTGCCTGGAACGAGATCCCGCTGTCCGAGCCGTTCCACGATACGCGGCGGATCGAGCTTCAGATCGGGCCGATCGACGCGCCTGTCCTGCACACGCCCTCAGTGGTCAATGTCGGCAACCCGCATGCGCTGTTCTTCGTCGACGATGTGGCGGCGCACGACCTCGCCAAGTTCGGGCCGATGCTCGAGCATCATCCGCTGTTTCCCGAGCGCGCCAATATCTCTCTGGTGCAGGTGTTGAGCGAAGATCACCTCAAGGTGCGCACCTGGGAGCGCGGCGCCGGGCTGACGCGGGCTTGCGGCACGGCAGCTTGCGCCGCCGCCGTGGCGGCCGCGCGCCTCAAGCTTGCCGGGCGCAAGGTCAGCGTCAGCCTTCCCGGCGGCGATCTCCTGGTCGAATGGCGCGAGGGCGACGGCCATATCCTGATGACCGGCCCTTACACGCTCGACTTCGAGGGCACGCTCCCCGCCGAGTTGTTCCAGCCGGCCAGCGCCTGAGTGTCGCGCGAGCTGGGTCTGACTCCTCAATTATTTCATGTTAGAAGCCGCCCATGCCCTCGGATATCGAGATCATCACCTTCGGCTGCCGGCTGAATGCCTATGAGTCCGAAGTCATGCGCGAGCATGCCAACGCCGCCGGAATGAGCGACGCGGTGATCGTCAACACCTGCGCGGTGACGGGGGAGGCCGTGCGCCAGGCGCGCCAGGCTATTCGGCGGGCGCGGCGGATGCGCCCCAACGCCAAGATCGTGGTGACCGGGTGCGCCGCGCAGATCGATCCGGACCGCTTCGCCGCCATGGACGAGGTCGATCACGTCATCGGCAATCAGGAGAAGACGGAAGCCGCTTCCTTCCAGGCGCTCTCGGTCGAGGGCAGCGAGAAGGTCGCGGTCAACGACATCATGTCGGTGCGCGAGACCGCGTCCCATCTGATCGACGGCTTCGGCTCAAAGGCGCGCGCCTATGTGCAGATCCAGAACGGCTGCGACCATCGCTGCACGTTCTGCGTCATCCCGTTCGGCCGCGGACCGTCGCGCTCGGTGCCGGCCGGCGAGGTGGTGGCGCAAATGCGCCGGCTGGTCGGCAACGGCTATGCCGAGATCGTGCTGACCGGCGTCGATATCACCGCCTATGGCGCTGACCTTCCGGGCGAGATGACGCTCGGCAGACTGGTGCGCTCGGTGCTCAAGCTCGTGCCCGAGCTGAAGCGGCTCAGGCTATCCTCGATCGATTCGATCGAGGCCGATGCCGCGCTGATGGCGGCGATCGCCGAGGAAGAGCGGCTGATGCCGCATCTCCACCTCTCGCTCCAGTCGGGCGACGACCTCACGCTGAAGCGCATGAAGCGCCGCCACGCGCGCGCCCACTCGGTCGCGTTCTGCGAGGAGGTGCGCCGGCTGCGCCCCGACATGGTGTTCGGCGCCGACCTGATCGCCGGCTTCCCCACCGAGACCGATGCCATGTTCGCCGGCTCGCTGTCGCTGGTCGACGAGTGCGGGCTGACCTTCCTGCATGTGTTTCCGTTCTCGGCGCGCGAGGGCACGCCGGCCGCTTTGATGCCGCAGGTCAATGGCGCGATCGTCGCGCGCCGCGCCGCCGCGCTTCGCGATAAAGGCGTCGCCGCGCTGCAAGCCCATCTTGCCGGCGCGCAAGGCCGCCACATCCAGGTGCTCATGGAGAACGAGGCGCATGGCCGCTCGGCCGATTTCACGCCGGTCAGGCTCGCGGCCGAGCTTTGCGCCGGCGCTCTCGTCGACGCAGTGGTGAGCGGCGACGACGGCGCGGCGCTGCTCGCCACGGTGAGGCCATGAGCGAAGGCAAGAAGCCGTCATTGCTGGACCGGTTGCTTGGCGGGGGTCAGCCCAAGCCGGACGAGCCCACTGAGCCCGCCAAGAAGGAGCCGCCCTCGCGGGAGCCCGCAAGGGAGGAGCCGCCGCGCAAGCGTCCCGCCGAGGAGGAGCCGCCCGAGCGCAAATTGCCACCGAAACGGAGCTGGTTCGCCGAGCTTCGCCGGGGCCTCGAGCGTAGCTCGGCGGCGCTATCGGACAATCTGGCCAGCGCGCTGACCAAGCGGAAGCTCGACGATGAGACGCTCGATCAGCTCGAAGAGGTGCTGATCAAGGCCGATCTCGGCGTGGCCATGGCCGGGCGTATCCGCGATGCGATCGCAGGCGGCCGCTACGAGCGGGGGGTCTCGCCTGACGCGGTGCGCGCGGTGCTGGCGTCGGAGATCGCGAGCGTGCTCGAGCCGCTGGCGCAGCCTTTCGTGCCCGAGCCGGCCAACCATCCCCATGTCGTGCTGGTGGTCGGCGTCAACGGCACCGGCAAGACCACGACCATCGGCAAGTTCGCCCATCGGCTGAAGCAGGACGGGTCGAGCGTCATGCTCGCCGCCGCCGATACGTTCCGCGCCGCTGCCATCGACCAGCTCAAAGTGTGGGGCGGGCGCGTTGGCGCCGAGGTGGTCGCCAAGGAGGTCGGCGCCGATCCCGCCGGTGTCGCCTATGAGGCGCTTGCGCGGGCCCGCAGCGAAGGCACCGACGTGCTCCTGATCGACACCGCCGGGCGGCTCCAGAACAAGTCGGACCTCATGGCCGAGCTTGCCAAGATCGTGCGCGTGCTGAAGAAGATCGACGACAGCGCGCCGCACAGCGTGGTGCTCGTGCTCGACGCGACCACGGGTCAGAACGCGCTGAGCCAGGTGCAGATCTTCAAGGAGATCGCCGGCGTGACCAGCCTGGTCGTGACCAAGCTCGACGGCACGGCGCGCGGCGGAATTCTGGTGGCAATCGCCGAGCGCTTTCAACTTCCCATCAATGCCATCGGCATCGGCGAGGGCCTCGACGACCTCGAGCCGTTCGACGCGCAGGACTTCGCGCGCGCCATAGCCGGCGTGGAGAGCGAGAATGAAGCCGCAGCCTGATCCGGAGTCGTCCGCGCCGGCCAAGACCGCCGAGCAAGCCAAGGCGATAGAGCCGGCGCCGTCGGTGCTGCTCAAGCTCGCCATCGAGCTCGGACCGCTGCTGGTATTCTTCGGCACCAATGCCGCCGCCGGCATTTATGCCGGAACGGCCGCGTTCATGGTGGCGACCATCGTCTCGCTCGCCGCCGCGTGGTTTGCCTATCACAAGCTGCCGATCATGCCGCTGGTCAGCGGCGTCATCGTGCTCGTGTTCGGCGGGCTTACGCTTTATCTCCGCGACGAGACCTTCATCAAGCTCAAGCCGACCATCGTCTACACGCTGTTCGCGGTCCTGCTCACGGCGGGGCTGGTGTGGAAGAAGCCGGTGCTCGAGCTGCTGTTCGGCCCGGTGTTCACCCTCACCGAAGTAGGCTGGCGCAAGCTCACGCTCCGCTGGGCGCTGTTCTTCGCGGTCATGGCGGTGGTCAACGAGCTGGTGTGGCGGAACGTTTCGACCGATGCCTGGGTCAGCTTCAAGGCGTTCGGCTTCCTGCCGCTCACCTTCCTGTTCGCCGTGTTGCAGGTACCGCTGATGCAGCGCTACGGAACCGAACCGGCGGAAAAGACCGCGGACGCTTCCGACCGAGAAAAGCAAGCCTAATCGATCGGTTAGCGCCCCGGCCCGGCAATTATTCAGGTTTGCACTTGCAAGCAAAAACGACCGTACCGATATGTTGCAGTGCGGCGAATGCCAACGTCGGCATAATCCGTTGAAGGGATACGACCGTTCTCCATTGCAACCTGTCGTTTGCTGTTTACCCTTGTAAGTTGTAGCAAATGGTCAGGGGTCGTTTAGGGGGGAACACGGAACCAGAGCTTCACGCGCCTTAGCCGGATCGAGGGTGCTCCGTATGGTGACCAGAGGGAATCAGCTCAGTCGGTCGGCGATGCATCTGCTGCATCGCGCGGGCCAGTGCGCGGCTGACATCTTCGCGTCTGAGGCCCGCCCCAGCGGGCTTACGCCACGCCAATTCGCCGTGCTCATGGTGGTTGCCGACGAGGAGGGTCTGACCCAGACCGAACTGGTCGAGCGCACCGGGATCGACCGTTCGACGCTGGCCGACATTGTCGGGCGGCTGCTCGGGCGCGGGTTGATCCAGCGCCGCAGGGCCAAGGAGGATGCGCGGGCCTACGCCATCAAGCTCGCGCCGCATGGGGCCAAGGCGCTCCGCGAGGCGGTGCCTGCCGCGACCGCCACCGACGCACGGCTCCTTGCCAATCTTTCGCCGGCCAGGCGCCAAGACTTCCTGGAATCGCTCAGCCTGATCGTCACCCCGGTCCGCAAGTAGCGCCTCCCGTTGTCATTGCCCGGCTTGACCGGGCAATCCAGTAGTCACCGATCTTTGCCGACCAGGCGGTGGCGTTTAGCCCGCCTACGCGGGCATGACAACCTCACAAGCTTATGGCGCAGGTGCCGGCGATTTCAGCAGGGGCATGAGCTTGTCTTTGATGATGGTCTCGCTGAGCGGCCCGACCTGGCGGAAGGCTATTCTGCCGTCCGGGGTGATCACATAGGTCTCGGGCACGCCGTAGACGCCGAAATCGATCGCCGTCCGCCCCGATGAATCGGCGCCGACGCGGGCGTATGGATTGCCGTAGCGGCCGAGAAAGCGCCGCGCCGCCGCGGCGTCGTCCTTGTAGTCGATGCCGAACAGCCTGACGCCCGGCTCCTTGGCGAGCGCGACCAGCAGCTTGTGCTCCTCCTGGCATTCGAGGCACCACGAGGCGAACACGTTGACGACGGTCGGGGAGCCTTGCGCGAGATCGGTCGAGGCGAAGCCCGGCACGTCCTTGCCGTCGGCGACGAGGCCTTCGAGCGGGGGAAGGGTGAACACGGGCACGGGCTTGCCGAGCAGGGCCGAGGGCAGGCGCGACGGATCGCCGCCACGCAGCGCGTACCAGAACAGCCCGGCAAGTGCGGCGAAGAACAGCAGCGGCAAAGCGAGGCCCAGCCGCCTCGCGCGCGCGACGTCGCGGGTCTTTTGCGTCACATCGCTCACGCGTTGCGCTTTCTCGCCGGCTTGCCGGTCGGGCTCGGTCTTGACGTCGACGGCGCTGGTGCGGAGCGCCGCCTGATGCCTCGCGCCTCGAGCTCGGCCAGGAGCCGGCGCTGCTTGCGATCGTCGGCGACGATGAACGAGGCGAGCGCCGCCACCGCGACCAAGGTCACGCCATAGGCGGCGATGATGAAATCGGCGTGCGATCCAAGCTCAGGCATGGTGCACGCTCAAGCCTCGACCAGGGCAGCTTGCTCGACTTGCGACTGCTGCAGCGCGCGCACGCGGCGGCGCAGGATCTCGGCGCGCATGGCGATCAGGTGCAGCAGCACGAACAGCAGGGTGAAGGCGACCGCCATCACCAGCAGCGGCGCGAGCAGCGACGGATCGATGGTCGGGCCGCCGATGCGGAACACGCTCGCCGGCTGGTGCAGCGTGTTCCACCACTCGACCGAGTAGTGGATGATCGGCACGTTGACGGCGCCGACCAGCGCGAGGATGGCGGCGGCGCGCCCGGCTCGGCCAGGCTCCTCGATCGCGTTCCACAGCGCGATCAGCCCGAGATAGAGCAGGAACAGCACGAGCACCGAGGTGAGCCGCGCGTCCCACACCCAATAGGTGCCCCACATCGGCTTGCCCCACAGCGACCCGGTCACCAGAGCGATGAAGGTGAAGGTGGCGCCGATCGGGGCGGCGGCCTTGGCCGAGACGTCGGCGAGCGGGTGGCGCCAGATCAGCGTGCCGAGCGCGGATGCGGCGATCAGCATGTAGCCGAACATGCCGAGCCAGGCCGACGGCACGTGGATGAACATGATCTTGACCGTCTCGCCCTGCTGGTAGTCGGGCGGCGCGACGAAAAAGACGAGGTAGAGCCCGACGCCGAGCAGGATTGCCGTCAGCGCCGTGAGCCACGGCACGACGCGGCCGACAAGGCCCAAAAATCGCGTCGGATTGGCGAGGCTTATCATCGGTTTGATCTAGTGGGTTTGCCGGAGCGGTGCAACGCTCTCCCCTTGTGGGAGAGCACGCGCCGCTCGCGGCGCGGTGAGGGGTTAGCGGCTCTGCCGCGTCAGAGAATAAATCACCCCTCACCCTTTCCGCCACGCGACTTGCGAGGCTTTCGCCGCAAGATCGCGGCGGAAAGCCCTCTCCCGCAGGGGGCGAGGGGATTTCGACGCTGCCGCGACTTCTCGAACAAGGCATGCGACTCCATCGCCGCGGCGCGGTTAAGCGTCCGGAGTTGTGGTGCCCCTCGATGAGGGGGATGGCGCGCCGAAAAGCGCAATGCTGATAGCTCGTGCCTTGCGGCACGCGGGCGCCTCTCGGCGCGCCAACACGCGGCGTCTATCGGCTTCGGGCCCCGCTTTCGTCCAAGAGGTTGGATCGAACTCAAACCTCCGGCCGCATCAGCCAGCTCCTGGCAGGGACTCGTAGTGGTCCCGGGGGGAGCTCCGATGCCGCCCGAGTGCCTGACTTGCGTAGCCAAGCCCGCGGGCGCCGCACCTCGTCCCGCCGTCACGAACGCCTCGCGAAGCGCCCCTCAAGTGGACGAGGTGGTGCGGAGTGTATGCGAGGTTTTGCGGACGGGGATAAAGAGTCTCATAGTGCCGCACCCCTCATCCCAAGAAGCAGACCGTCCGCAGCTCGCGTCCTCATGGACGAGGGATACGGCGGAGTTTAGGAAGGTTTGGGCGCGGAAGCTTGTCCGCTAGCCAAGAGAAGAGACGCTTGGCAATCGCAAAATCTGGGATATCTGTAGCAAAATTACCCTCTCAGGGTCAGAGGTCGTATGCCTGGTGCCTCACCGCAGTGCAGTGCGCAGCGCGGCGGCGGCGGCGAGCGGGGCGAGCACGATGCTGGCGAGGCTCAGCGCGCAGAGCATCAGCAGAGGCGGCCAGGGCGAGGCGGGCCCGGTGATGGCGGCGGACGCCGTGGCGACGCCGAAGATCAGCACCGGCACGTAGAGCGGCAGCACCAGCAGCGCGAGCAGAAGCCCGCTCCGCCGCAAGCCCAGCGTCAGGCTCGCGCCGATCGAGGCGACGAAGCTGACGGCCGGCGTGCCGGCCAGCATCGACAGCACGAGCAGCGGCATCGCGTCGAGCGGCAGGTTGAGCAGGAGCCCGAGCAGCGGCGCAATCAGCGCGAGCGGCACGCCGGTGGTGAGCCAATGGGCAAGGCTCTTGATGGCCGCGACGAGCGGCAGCGGCAGGGGCCCGGTGATCAGCACGTCGAGCGCGCCGTCCTCATAGTCGTTGTGGAAGATGCGGTCGGCCGAGAGCAGCGCCGCGAGCAGGAGCGCGATCCACAGCATGCCGGGGGCGATGCGCGACAGCAGGTTGAGGTCCGGGCCGAGCCCGAGCGGGGTGATGGCCACCACCATGAGGTAGAAGCCGAGCGCGGTGCCGATGGCGCCGCCTTCGCGCAGAGCGAGCCGCACGTCGCGCTTCAGGAGGGCAAGCGCGGCCTTCATCGTGCGGGCTTCTTTCCCAGCGCGAGCTTGTGCGCGAACTTGGTCTTGAGCGGCGTGTGGCTGGCGACGATGGCGATGCCGCCTTGCGCAAGGTGGGCGCCGATCGCTCCATCGAGCAGCTTGAGCGAGGCCGCATCGAGCGAGACTTGCGGCTCGTCGAGCAGCCAGATGGGGCGGGGCGCCGCGAACAGCCGCGACAGCGCGAGCTTGCGCTTCTGACCGGCCGAGAGCAGGCCGGTGGGCAGATCGGCAAGCGGGCCGAGCCCGAAGGCGGCGAGCGCGTTCGGCGGATCGTTGCGATCCTCGCCGAGAAATTCGGCCCAGAAGGCAAGGTTCTCGGCGACGCTCAGGCTCGTCTTGGCGGCGTTGGCGTGGCCGACATAGTGGCAGAGCTCAGGGATCGCCGCCTCTTCACTCCCGCCTGAGAGGCTGAGCCTCCCGCCAGCCAGCGGCAGCAGCCCGGCGATCTGGCGAAGCAGGCTGGTCTTGCCAGCGCCGTTCGGCCCGGTGACCAGCAGGCCCTCGCCCGGAGCCAGCACGAAGCTCAGGTCCTGAAACAACAGCCTGCCGCCGCGCTGGCAGCCGATCCCATGTGCGGCGAGGCCGATCGTTTGGGGCATTTGCTCAGGATTTGCGCAAGTTGCGGTCGAGACAGGCAGCCGGAGCGGCGGCTCAGCCGCCGGCAAAGTCTCTTCGCGTCATTGTTTCGTTGCCGCAAGGGCTTTTATATAGCGCAATCGCGCAAGCCTTGAGCCAAAGGCCGCGTCAAAGCCGGAGAGGATGAGCCCGGTTCAGCTTTCAATTGGCCACGGCCTTGCATGCCGTACAAGGTTTGCGGTGATGGACTTTCATTAGGAGAACAAGGTGACATCGGCGCTTGAACCCTCGCTCGACAGCTTCAATTGCCGGCGCACGCTCGACGTCGACGGCGATGAATACGACTATTTCGACCTCAAGGAGGCCGAGGCTAACGGGCTGATCGGCATCGCCAATTTGCCGTTCTCGCTCAAGGTTCTGCTGGAGAATCTGCTGCGTCACGAGGATGGCCGCACGGTCACCGCCGACGATATTCGCGGCATCGCGCTCTGGCTCCAGGACCGCAAAAGCGACCGCGAGATCGCCTTCCGCCCGGCGCGCGTGCTGATGCAGGACTTCACCGGCGTCCCCGCCGTGGTCGACCTCGCCGCCATGCGCGACGCCATGGCCAAGCTCGGCGGCGACCCGCACAAGATCAACCCGCTCGCGCCCGTGGATCTCGTCATCGACCATTCGGTGATGGTCGACGCGTTCGGCTCGGACCGGTCGTTCCAGCTCAACGTCGAGAAGGAATATGAGCGGAACGGCGAGCGCTACGCCTTTTTGCGCTGGGGCGCCGGCGCCTTCGACAATTTCCGCGTGGTGCCGCCCGGCACCGGCATCTGCCACCAGGTCAATCTCGAATATTTGTCGCAGACGGTGTGGACCAAGCAGGCGAATGGCGGCAACCCGCAAGCGTTCCCCGATTCGCTGGTTGGCACCGACAGCCACACCACCATGGTCAACGGCCTCTCGGTGCTCGGCTGGGGCGTCGGCGGCATCGAAGCCGAGGCGGTCATGCTCGGCCAGCCGATCTCCATGCTGATCCCCGAAGTGGTCGGCTTCCGCCTGACCGGGGAGCTTCGCGACGGCGTGACCGCGACCGATCTCGTGCTGACCGTCACCGAGATGCTGCGCCGCCAGGGCGTGGTCGGCAAGTTCGTCGAGTTCTTCGGTACCGGGCTCGACACTCTGCCGCTCGAGGACCGCGCCACCATCGCCAACATGGCGCCCGAATACGGCGCGACCTGCGGCTTCTTCCCGATCGATGAGGAGACGATCGCCTATCTCAAGGCGACCGGCCGCAAGAAATCGCGCATCGCGCTGGTCGAGGCTTACGCCCGCGGACAGGGGCTCTACCGCGAGAGCGACACGCCCGATCCCGTATTCACCGCGACGCTCGCGCTCGATCTCGCCGCGGTCGAGCCGTCGATCGCCGGGCCGAAGCGTCCGCAGGATCGCGTGCCGCTTGCCAAGGCCGCTTCGGCCTTCGCCGAAGCGCTCGACAAGGAATACGGCAAGGGCGCCGAAGCCAAATTGCGCGTACCGGTGAAGGGCAAGAATTTCGACCTCGGCCATGGCGACGTGGTGATCGCGGCAATAACCTCCTGCACCAACACGTCGAACCCCTATGTCATGGTCGCCGCCGGCCTGCTCGCCCGGAACGCGGTAAAGCGCGGGCTGACCGTCAAGCCGTGGGTCAAGACTTCGCTCGCGCCGGGCTCGCAGGTGGTCACCGACTATCTCGCCAAGGCCGACTTGCAGAAGCATCTCGACCGGCTCGGCTTCAATCTCGTCGGCTATGGCTGCACCACCTGCATCGGCAACTCAGGCCCGCTGCCCGAGGAGATCTCGCACACCATCCACGAGCACCATCTCGCGGTCGCCGCCGTGCTGTCGGGCAATCGCAATTTCGAGGGCCGCGTCAATCACGACGTGCGCGCCAACTATCTCGCCTCGCCGCCGCTGGTGGTGGCTTACGCGCTGGCCGGCTCGGTGACGGTCGATCTTGCCACCGAGCCGCTCGGCACCGATGCCGACGGCGCGCCGGTCTATCTCCGCGACGTCTGGCCGTCGGCCAAGCAGATCGCCAAGGTGGTGCGCAAGGCGGTGAAGAAGTCGATGTTCAAGGAGCGCTACGGCGACGTGTTCCGCGGCGATCCCGAGTGGCGCAAGATCGCGGTCGAGGGCGGCGAGACCTATCGCTGGGACCACGGCTCGACCTACGTGCAGAACCCGCCTTACTTCACCGACATGTCGACCACGCCCTCGCCGGTGACCGACATCGAAGGCGCGCGCATCCTCGGGCTGTTCCTCAACTCGATCACCACCGACCATATCTCGCCGGCCGGCGGCATCAGGAAGGACAGCCCCGCCGGGCATTATCTGACCGAGCACGGCGTCGCCGCTCACGATTTCAATTCCTACGGCTCGCGGCGCGGCAATCACGAGGTGATGATGCGCGGCACCTTCGCCAACACGCGCATCAAGAACCAGATGGTGCACGGCATCGAGGGCGGCGTCACGGTGCATTACCCATCCGGCGAGCCGATGCCGATCTACGATGCGGCGATGCGCTATCAGACGGCCGGCGTGCCGCTCGTCATCTTCGCCGGCAAGGAATACGGCACCGGCTCATCGCGCGACTGGGCAGCCAAAGGCACGCGGCTGCTCGGCGTGCGCGCGGTGATCGCCGAGAGCTTCGAGCGCATCCACCGCTCGAACCTGATCGGCATGGGCGTGCTGCCGCTGCTGTTCGCCGAGGGCATGGCGTGGAAATCGCTCGAGCTCAAGGGCGACGAGATTGTCACGCTCAAGGGGCTGGCCGAGGTCAAGCCGATGCAGTGGCTCGAGGCCGAGATCGTCTATGCCAGCGGCGAGAAGCGCGCGGTGCCGTTGCGCGCGGCGATCGACACGTTCGACGAGCTCGACTATTTCCGCAACGGCGGCATCCTGCACTACGTGCTGCGCAGCTTGGCACGCCCGGCCGCGTGAATGGCGCCTCTCAACCAGCCTTGAGGCGCACGGCAAAGCGCCTGAGCGCGACGATGGTGAACACGGCTTCGACAATTCCGAGCGGCCAGGCGCCTTGCAGGAAGGCATACACGCCAGAGAGCACGCAGGTTCCGGCGAATCCCAGCACGAACCATGGGCTGCGATCCTCGAGCGCGTAGCAGAGAAGCATGAGCGACGTGGCCGCCAAGCCAAAAAGAGAAAGCAAATTCATGCGAGCTGCCGGTCGGGGGATGGATGTGGCGGGAATGATGCCTGCCGCGCACCATAGCGGGACGGCGTCAGCAATTGCAGCCTCGATTTTGGGCAGCTCCGGTCACTCAGTTGTGACCCGATAGTGAGCCGTTTTTGCCGGAAATTTCGGCCCGCTTCCTGCATTGTAGCGACCATGAGACTTGGTCTTATCCTTAGCGCCTGCACGCTCGTCGCGCTTGCCGTCCCGGTCGCGTCGCGGCCGCAAGCAGCAGAGTCGCCGGCGCAAGCTCCGCAGGGCAACACCGTGCTCGAGCTGTTCACCAGCCAAGGCTGCTCGTCTTGTCCGCCCGCGGATGCGCTGCTGGCCGAGCTTGCCGCGAAGCCCGGCATCGTCGCGTTGTCCTACTCGGTCGATTATTGGAACTATCTCGGCTGGCACGACACATTGTCGAGCGCCGCCAACAGCGACCGCCAGCGCGATTATGCGCGGGCGCGCGGCGACGGCAGGGTGTACACGCCGCAGGTCGTTGTCGACGGGGTGATCCACGTCAACGGCAGCGACGCGAGCGCTATCGCTCAGGCGACAAAGGCTGCCTCCATACGGCTCGCCGATATCCGCGTGAGCGTCAGCATGCACGGCGATGGCGACACGCTGGTGATCAATGTCGGCGCGGCGCAGGACAAATCCTCTACGCGCGCGGCGACCGTGTGGCTCGCCATCGCCAAGGAGAAAGAAACCATCTCGATCACGCGCGGCGAAAATCGCGGGCGCAATCTGAGCTACCATCATCCGGTGCGCGAGCTGTCGCCGGTCGGCATGTGGAAGGGCGAGGCGCTGACGCTTCGGCTGCCGCTGAAAGACCTGAAGACCATGGGCGGCGACTGCTTGATTGCGATGGTGCAGGTCGAGAACTCCGGACCGGTGCTCGGCGCAGCCGAGTACGAGGTGGCTGCCGACGGCAGCTGATCGCCGCCAATCCCCAAAACGCGAGATTGCCCAGAACGCGAGATTGCCGAGAGCGCGAGAAGGGTCTGCCCAAAAACAAACGGGCCGGCAAGCCGACCCGTTTTGCAGTTTACTCGGGAATTAAGTGGCCCGGTCCTCGAGAAGACCCCGGGGGGGCTGGGGGGCTGAGATCCGAAGTCCCTCTTTGGACCGGGCCGAGAGGCAACGATCCACATCATAAGGTTCTTTTGGGCATGCCAACGGCTGAACTTGGGCCGAACTGTGATTTATGTTTCGTTATGTTACAGGCCGTGTAAGCACCTGCATCAGCTTGAATTTCCCTAAGGCTACGGTCATCATGAAGCTTCCGTTACAGGAGGCGCAGTTGAGCGAAACGGATGCAATAGTTTTGCCGCTGGCTCGCAGGGCCGGCGGCGGCTCCCATCTTCCCGAAACACCCCGGCGCAGCGCGATTGCCTTCGACCGGCGAGAATTGTCCCAGATCCTCAATGTTTATGGACGCAAGGTCGCGAGCGGCGAGTGGCGCGACTATGCCATCGACATGCTGCGCGAGAAGGCGGTGTTCTCGGTGTTCCGCCGCGCCTCGGAAACGCCGCTCTACCGCATCGAGAAGGCGCCGAAGCTGGCACGCCGGCAGGGCGCCTATAGCGTGATCGCGGCGACCGGGCTGATCCTGAAGCGCGGCCACGATCTCGCCCGCGTGCTCCGCGCGCTCGACAAAGGCCTGCGCTTGGTCGAGGCTTAGGCGGCGCAACCTGCGGTTATTTCGGTTTGGCCAAATTGCTCGAAGGCGTCGAGCGCGTGGCTCGCGTACATCACCGATGGGCCAGCGCCCATGTAGATCGCCATGCCAAGAGCTTCCATCACTTCGTCGCGCGATGCCCCCTGTTGCAGCGCGGCCTTGACGTGGAAGGCGATGCAATCGTCGCAGCGCAGCGCGACCGCGATGGCAAGCGCGATCAGCTCCTTGGTTTTGGTGTCGAGAGCCTTTGGCGCGAGTGCTGACTGCGCAACGGCGGAAAAGGCCTTCATGACCTCGGGCAACGCCTGTCGCAAGTCGCGCAATCGCGGCGATAGCTCTTTAGTCGTCTGGGACCAATCGGTCATCGGGCTTGCTCCTGTTCGCCGGTCAAGGCGCGAAGTCTAGGTCTCACTCCATGTCGGGCATTGACCCCGATCAAGGTGAAACAGCCGATATACCGCCCAAGGGAGGGTCCGCCGCGCGCGGGCAATCGTGGGCAAAACAAAAGGCCCCGGCTGGTCGCCGGGGCCTTCGTCATTGTGGCGTCTGCGTCAGCGTCTAGCGGCGATTGCCGAACAGCTGCAGCAGCATCATGAACAGGTTGATGAAGTCGAGATAGAGCCGGAGCGCACCCATCACGGCCTTGCGACCGGAGATCGAGCCATCGTCGTTGGCGCTGTACATCTCCTTGATCTGCTGGGTGTCGTAGGCGGTGAGGCCGGCGAAGACCAACACGCCGATCACCGACACGGCGAATTGCAGAGCGGTCGAGCCGACGAACAGGTTCACCACCGAGGCGATGATGATGCCGATCAGGCCCATGAACAGGAACGAGCCCCAGCCGGAGATATCGCGGCTGGTGGTATAGCCCCACAGGCTCAGCGCGCCGAACGAGGCGGCGCTGATGAAGAACACCCGCGCGATGCTCTGCCCGGCATAGACCAGGAAGATCGACGAGATCGAGGCGCCCATCAGCGCCGCGAACGCCCAAAACGTGATCTGCGCGGTGCCGAGGCTCATCGAGTTGATGCGCGCCGAGATGAAGAATACGAGCGCGAGCGGCGCGAAAATCACGACCCATTTGAACGGGCTGGTAAACATGAACGAGCCGAACGAGGTCAGCTCGATCCCGCCCGCGCCTTGCTGCACCGACATGGCATAGATCGCATAAGCGACGACGCCGGTGATGGCGACGCCGATTCCCATGTAGTTGTAGACGCGGATCATGTAGGCGCGCAGGCCCTGGTCGACGACGCCCGCATCGGTGCGGCCGACGGTCGTGCCTTGCGCGTAACGTCTGTCGAGATCAGCCATGTGCTTTGAGGGTCCTTTCCCCTTGCTACTGGTCAATTCCTTGCCCTGGGCGTCGGCTTCTTAAAGCCCTCTACCCACAGGCACTTTGGCACCGAATATGGTGGTTTCAGCGTGGCCCTGCAAGATGACGTTCATGTGGCAAGCTGGCAAGTCGAGGCGGGTCAACGATCGCCTATTCGGCCCTGAGATAGGGCGCCGCCTTGGTCGACAGCACGCGCCAGGTGGCGATGGCGCCGACGCCGAGCACGAGCCCAAGGGAGAGCAGCACGGTCTCAGCCGCGGCAATCGGCGTGAATACGAAGGTGACCTCGAAGGCCCATTTGCACAAGGCCCAGGCGGTGATCGTGGCGATGGCGACCGCAAGCAGCGCCGTGGCGAGGCCGAGCAGGCCGAATTCGAGCAGCTCGGCGCTGATGATCCGGAGCCGGGTGGCGCCAAGCGTCTTGTACAGAACGGCGAGATATTTCCGCTGCTGCTGCCCGGCGGCAACGGCGCCGGCGAGCACCGCCGCGCCGATCAGCAGCGTGACGCCCGCCGTCGCCCTGATCGCGCTCATCACCTTGGCGAGCAGCTCCTTGGCCGCCGCGACGATGTCGCCGACCTTGATGGCGGTGACCAGCGGGAAGGCCTCGGCCAGCGCCTGCACCACCTTGCCCTCGCGCGCGGGGTCGGTGCCCTTGGGGAATTCGAGCGTGGTCAGCACGCGGTGCGGCGCGCCTTGCAGCGTGTTCGGCGAGAACACCATGACGAAGTTGATGGCGAGCGACTCCCAGTCGATCTTGCGCAGGCTCGCGATCTTGGCGTCGACGTTCCGGCCGAGAATGTTGACGGTGACATGATCGCCGAGCTTGAGCCCGAGCCCCTTGGCGATCTCCTCGTCGAAGGAGACCAGCGGCTCGCCGCTATAGCCCTTCGGCCACCACTCGCCCGAGGTGACGGTCGAGGAGGGCGGCACCGCGTCGGTGTAGGTCAGGCCGCGGTCGCCGGACAGCACCCAGCGCGCGTCGGGCTCGACCGTGAGCTGATCAATGGGCACGCCCTTCACCTTGACGATGCGGCCGCGCAGCATCGGCGCGTCGGCGAGCTTGGCGTCGGGTTGGATCGCCAGCACCGTGCCGCGAAAGATCGGCAGGTCGGCTTCCTCGACGTCGAGGAAATAATAGGCCGGCGCGTCGACCTCGATATTGCTGTCGATCTCCTTGACCAGCGAGCGGTGGATCAGAGCGGTCGCGACCAGGAGCCCAAGCCCAAGTCCGAGCGAGACGGCGAGCGAGCGGGCGAGCGAGCCTGGGCCGCCGATGCTGGCGAGTGCCAGCGAGAGCGACGCGTACCTGGTGCGGCGCCATCTCGCGGCAGCCCGCTGCACGAGGATGCCGAAACCGGTCAGCAGGCCGAACGAGACGACGATCCCGGCGGAGATCGAGGCGGTGATGAGACGCTCCTCGGATGCGGCGATGGCGAGCACGAACAAAGCGATGCCGGCGGCGACCGACCCGAGCGCGAAGGGAAGCGATGAGCGCTCGCGCTCCTCGCCCAAATGCGCGCGCATCAGCACGGCGGGCGAGACGAGCGCGGCGCGGCCGAGCGGCCAGAGCACGAACAGCACCATGGTAAGCAGCCCGGCGAGCGCGGCGGTCAGCAGCGGCAGGGGATGCGGCTCGATGGCCAGATCGATCGGGATGGTGTTGCCGTAGATCGCGGCGACGGCCGCGGGCGCCAGCGCGCCGACGATCAGCCCGAGCGCGATGCCGAGCGAGGCGAGGAACAGCGCCTGGAGCAGGTAGACGCCGAGCACGAGCCGGCTCGAGGCGCCAAGGCATTTGAAGATGGCGATGATCTCGCGCTTCTTAGCCATGTAGCTGCGGATGGCGTTGCCGACGCCGATGCCGCCGAGCAGGAGCGCGGTCAGGCCGACAAAATTGATGAACTGGGTGAAGCGGTCGGCGTCGCGGCGGAGCGACGGCGCGGGGTCGGTCCAGTCGTGGATGGCGAAGCCGCTCTCGGGGAAGCGCGTCTCGATGTCTTTGCGCGCGGCGGCGAGAGCGTCTTTGTCGGACGCCTTGGGCTCGGGCAGCTTCACCCGGTAGGTCCAGCGGATCAGGCTGCCCGGCTGCACCAGTCCGGTCTTGCCAAGCGTATCGTGCGACATCAGCAGCTTAGGGCCGTAATTGAGCCGGTCTGCCAACCGGTCAGGCTGGTCGCCGAGCACCCCGCCGATGGTGGTGGTCGCCTCGCCGATCAGGAGCTTGCTGCCGACGTCGAGATTGAGCCGGTCGAGCAGGGTTTGCTCGACCAGCACCACGTCGCCGCCGCGCCAGACCGGTCCGGTCGTGCCGGCGCGGGTGATGGTGACATCGCCGTAGAGGGGGTAGGCGCCGTCGACCGCCTTTACCTCGATCAGCGCGCTCTTGCCGTCCGGCGAGCGGGCCATGGCGCGGAAGCTCGCCGATTCGCTCACCTGGCCGAGCGCGTCGAGCGCCGCGCGCTCCGCGTCATTGGCCTGGCGGTGGATCAGCTCGAAGGAGAGATCGCCGCCGATCAGCGTGCGTCCCTGCCGCGCGAGCGCCTGGTCGAACGAGGCAGCGAGCGAGCCGATGGCGGCAACCGCGGCGACGCCGAGCGCGATGCACAGCACGAATACGGTGAGCCCGCCGGCGCCCGATCTGAGCTCGCGCCTCGCGATGGCGAGCGCAAGTCTGAGCTTGGACCCGGTCACCTTCCGCGCAGCGATGGCGCCAACCGTGCCGCTCGTCGCCGTCACGATGCGGCGACCTTGCGCTTGGCGCCGGGCTTGACGATGCGGCCGTCGGCGAAGCTGACGATGCGGTCGCAGCGCTTGGCGAGCGAGCGGTCGTGGGTGATGAGGAGCAGCGTCGCGCCGGTGCGCTCCTTCAGCGTGAACAGGAGGTCCATCACCACCGCGCCGGTGGCGAGATCGAGATTGCCGGTCGGCTCGTCGGCGAGGATCAGGGCTGGACGCGTGGACAGCGCGCGGGCGATGGCCACCCTCTGCTGCTCGCCGCCCGAGAGTTGGCCGGGGAAATGCGCCTCGCGATGGGAGAGCCCGACCTCGGCAAGGGCCGCTCGCGCCGCATTGAAGGCATCTTCGTGGTCGAGGAATTCGAGCGGCAGCGCCACGTTCTCGATCGCGGTCATGGTGGGCACGAGGTGGAAGGACTGGAACACGATACCGATATTGGCGGCACGGAGCCGCGCCAGGCCGTCCTCATCGAGGGTGGCATAGTCGGCGCCGACCACATGCACGCGGCCTTCGGTCGCGCTTTCGAGCCCGGCGATGACCATCAGCAGCGTCGATTTGCCCGAGCCGCTCGGCCCGACCACGGCGATGGCCTCGCCGGTCGCGACCTCGATGTCGATGCCGCGCAGGATCGCCACCGGCCCGGCGCGCGACGGCAAGGTGACATGCACGTCTTCCAGCAGAATCGCCGGAGTCTGTTTCAGGGTGTGATCCATGGGCGGGGGGATTGTTTTGCGTTACCGCTTGGCTATTCGAGCGCCAGTGACTGACAGATGGGACGGAAAGCGGCAATAGAGAAGGTAAAGAGGTCGAAAAGATGAAACGTCCCGCCGCCGCTCTGACGCTGCTTGCCGCAGCCATCGCCTGCGCGTCGATATGGGCGCCAACTTGGGCAAAGGAAGAAAAGATGACCATCGTTGCCTTCGGCGACAGCCTGACCGCGGGCTATGGATTGTCCGACAATGAGAGCTTCCCGGCGCAGCTCGAGGCGGCGCTGAAGGCGCGCGGCAAGGATGTGAGCGTGGTCAATGCCGGGGTGTCGGGCGATACGTCGAATGCGGCGTTGCAGCGGCTCGACTGGTCGCTGCCGGAAGATGCGAGCGCGCTGATCGTCGAGCTTGGCGGCAACGACGCTCTGCAAGGCATTCCGCCCGAGGGCACCAAGGCCGCGCTCGCCAAGATCATCGAGGCAGCCCAGGCCAAGGGATTGCCCGTGCTGCTTGCCGGCATGGAGGCGCCGCGCAACATGGGCAAGGATTATGTCGACGCGTTCTCGGCCATCTTCCCCGCGCTCGCGGCCAAATACGGGGTGGTGTTCTACCCGTTCTTCCTCGACGGCGTGGTGCTCGACGACTCTCTCATGCAGGGCGACGGCATCCACCCCAACGCCAAGGGCGTGGCGAAGATCGTGGCAAGCATGATGCCCAAGGTCGATGAGCTGCTCGCGGAGGTGAGGCCGAACTAGGTCCCGGGCACGGAGTTGTGTGTTGCGAGCCGCGTCGCGATCGCGACGATGGTGCTTGATAGCCTGAGTGTGAGAAAGTCCCGATGAGATCGCTGGTTCTAGCGCTTGCCGCCACTTTGTTTCCGCTCGCAGCCCATGCGGGCGAGAGCGTCGCCTATAGCGTCGATGGCGAGGCGTTCGAAGGCTATCGCGCGAAGCCCGCCGGCGCGTCGAAGGGGCTGGTCGTCATCGTTCACGCGTGGGGCGGGGTGACCACCTATGAGCAGAAGCGCGCCGACATGATCGCTGCGCTCGGCTATGACGCATTCGCGCTCGATCTTTACGGCAAGGGCAACCGCCCTACGGATACCGACGCCAAAAAGAGAGAGGCGACCAAGCTCTATAACGATCGGGCGCGTATGCAGAAGCTCCTGCTGGCAGGCCTGAAGGAAGCGCGCGCGGGCGGCGACGAGGCGACCGTGGTGATCGGCTATTGCTTCGGCGGTGCGGCGGCGCTCGAGCTCGCCCGCTCGGGCAAGGCCGAGGGCATCAAGGGCTACGTGACCTTCCATGGCGGTCTCAAGACGCCGGAGGGCGAGTCCTATCCCGCCGCGACGCCGCCCCTTCTCATCCTGCATGGCGGCGCCGACACGTCCATCACCATGGAGGACGTGGCCGGGCTGTCACGCGAGCTCGAAGCCGCGCACCTGCCTTACGAGATCCAGGTCTATTCCGGCGCGCCGCACGGCTTCACGATTTTCGGCGGCGAGAGCTACCGCAAGGATGCCGACGAGAAGTCATGGGCGGCGTTCACCGATTTCCTCGCAGCAAAGCTCGGAACCTAGTTTCTCCTTGTCATTGCCCGGCTTGACCGGGCAATCCAGTACTCTACGAAGTTCGCGCTAACTGAGCGCGATGGCTACTGGATTCCCGCTTACGCGGGAATGACACGCGGAGAGGCTGCGACTTGGCAACCATCTACGATCTGAAGCCGCGCTTCCAGGCGCTGCTCCGGCCGCTGTCAGATGCGCTGGTGCGCGCGGGGCTCAGCGCCAACGACGTGACGCTCGGCGCGCTGCTACTTTCCGTCGCGCATGGCGGCTGGCTGGCGCTGATGCCGGACTCGCGCTGGCCGTTGCTGCTTCTTCCCGTGACTCTTTTCCTGCGCATGGCATTCAACGCCATCGACGGGATGATGGCGAAGGAGCATGGCCAGGCGAGCGCGGCCGGCGCGGTGCTGAACGAGCTCAGCGACGTGATCGCCGACGCCGCGCTCTATCTCCCATTCGCACTGATCGCCGGCCTCAACGCTCCGCTCGTGGTGCTGGTGGTGGTCGCCGGCATCGTCGCCGAGATGGCCGGCGCGCTCGGGCCGATGATCGGCGGCGCGCGCCGCTATGACGGGCCGCTCGGCAAGAGCGACCGCGCCTTCGCCTTCGGCCTGCTCGCGGTGTTGATCGGTATCGGCATCGCGCCGGGGCTGTGGAGCACGCTCTACCTCGCCGCGCTGCTGCTGCTGTCGGTGCTGACCGTGCTCAACCGCGCCCGCGCCATCGTCGGCGGCGCCAAGGGCCGTGCCGGATGAGCGTCATCCTCGGCCTTCCCGCCAATGTCGTCTACGCCACGGCTTGCATTTACGCCGCTGCTGATCCTCGCCACAGTAGTGGTCGCAGTGCTGCGCTGGCGCACCCCTGGCGAGCGCTACAAGGAGCTCGCCGACCGCGTGAGCTCGTGGTGGTGGATGATCGGCGCGTTCACGCTCGCCATCCTGCTCAATCAGACCGTGGCTATCATCTTTCTCGGGCTGATCGCCTATCTCGCGCTGAAAGAATATCTCTCGCTGGTGCCGACGCGGCGGATCGACCGCGAGGTGCTGCTGTTCGCCTATCTCGCCATCCCCATCCAGTTCTATTGGGCGGCGATCGACTGGTACAACATGTTCATCGTGTTCATCCCGGTATGGGGCTTCCTGTTCTTCCCGGCGCTGATGGCGCTCAGAGGCGAGACGCAAGGCTTCCTGCGCGCCGTAGGCACGCTGTCCTGGGGCTTGATGATGACGGTCTATACGCTGTCGCACATGGCGTGGCTGCTGGTCGCCGGCCACACCATCAATCCCGTGACCGGCGGCGTCGGGCTACTGTTCTTCCTCGTCGTGCTCACCCAGTTCAACGACGTCGCGCAATATTGCTGGGGCAAGCTGTTCGGCAAGCACAAGGTCACGCCGCTGGTGAGCCCGAAGAAGACCTGGGAGGGGCTGATCGGCGGCGTCGCAACCACCACGGTCGTGGCAGCGTTCGCCGGGCCTTACCTCACGCCGATGGACTGGCGCTGGTCGGCGCTTGCCGGCGCGATCCTGGGCACTTCCGGCTTCCTCGGCGACATCACCATGTCGGCGATGAAACGCGATCTCGGCGTCAAGGACACCGGCGGGCTGATCCCGGGCCATGGCGGCATCCTCGACCGCGTCGACAGCCTGACTTATGCCGCGCCGGTGTTCGTGCACTTCATCCGCTATTTCTACTTCCCGTGATCGGGCCATGAGCGACGCTCCGCCTTTTCTCATCAGCACCAACCCGCTCGTGCGGCTGCTCAGGTTCCTGTTCTTCGCCGTGGTGGTCAGGGCGGTGATCCTGATCGCGCTCGGACTGACCGTGCGCCACCGCGAGCGGCTGCCCAAAAGCGGCCCGGCCGTGCTCGCCGGCAATCACAACTCGAATCTCGATGCGCTCGCCATCATGTCGCTGCTGCCGCTTCGCCTGCTGCCGAAGCTCCGCCCGGTCGCGGCGATGGATTATTTCTTCACCAGCAAGCTGCGCGGCTGGTTCGCGCTCAACATCATCGGCATCATCCCGGTGGTGCGCGGCAGCGGCAAAGGTCCGGTCAACCCGCTCGCGGCGTGCGAGGAGGCGCTCGACCGCGGCGAGATCCTGGTGCTGTTCCCGGAAGGGACGCGCGGCGAGCCCGAGGCGCTGCAAGCCTTCAAGAAGGGCATCGGCCATCTTGCGCATGCGCGGCCTGGAGTGCCGGTGCTGCCGATCTTCATGCATGGGCTCGGCAAGGCTCTGCCGCGCGGCTCGACGCTGCTGGTGCCGTTCAACGTGACGGTCGCGGTCGGCGAGCCGCTTTACGGCACCAAATCCTACGACGACTTCGTGGCCGAGCTGGAGACCGCCATGACCGGCCTCGCGCATGAGGAGAAGCTCCCGGTGTGGGAGTAGCGCAAAGGCCGTAATGCCCGGCTTCCGTCATGGCCGGGCTCGTCCCGGCCATCCACGATTTCGATTGCTTCAGCCGATCTCGACCTCGTCCCAGAAGCTGAAGCGGTCGGCGACATGCTTCATGGATGGGCGCGGCGCCTCGTAGCGCCAGGCGGCGCGCTCGTGCCGCGTGCCGTCGAGAACCACGTCGTAGAACTGGACGCCGTGCGGGCAGGCGCGGTCCGATACGGTCTTGTCGGCTTTCCGCAACAGATCGAGGCGCACCGCCGCGCTCGGGAAATAGGCGTAGCCGCCTTCCTCGACGATATCGTCGCTGTCGGCGATGACCTGGTCCTTGAGCTTCGCTTTCATGCGCGGCCTCACTGTTCGATGCCATCGTTTCCGAAAGAACAAAACACCTCGTCATCGCCGGGCTTGACCCGGCGATCCAGGGGCCGCTTGCTCCGTGCCTGTTGCTCCTGGATGCCCGGCTCAAGGCCGGGCATGACGACGCAGAAGGACGACGCTCAGAACGTCGGGTTGGTGCATTTGACGCCTTTCGGCGGGATCGAGGCGATCGCCCCGGTGTCGAGCGAGATCTCCCAGGCGCGGCGTACGTCGGTCCACCATTCCTTCTGGTCGCTGCCCAAGGCCTCGCCGAGGAATCGCAGAGTCTGGTCGGCCCCCTGCACGCAGGAGATCGAGAACACCGCGTCCTTCCGCGGCTTGCCCATGATGACCGCATCGAGCACCTGATAGGTGCCTGGCGTGTCGCCCTTGGCCGCGGTGGTCTCCTTGGCGGTCAGCACCATCACGGTGCCGTCGTCGCGCCGATATTCGTGGACGTAGATTGGCGGCGACACCAGGCCGCCGCCCGCGTCCTCCCAGCCTTCGACATCGAGATTGTCATCATAGGTCTTGCCGATGAAGCTCTTGGCGAAGATCATTTCGGGCGAGTCTTCGACGACCACCGGCTCCTCGGGCTTCGGCTTCTTCTTGGCGGAAGCCGGCTCGGGCGCGAGCGCCACCCCCAATAAGAAGGCGGCGGCGAGGGCAAGGCGAGAGAGCTGAGAGACGGTGCTGACCATGACGGTTCCCTGGCAGGGTGCTAAACGAGGCGGGGCTCACAGTGTAATCACAATCGTGACAAATCAGTAGCTCTGGCGCGTTGTTCCCCATGTTGCGCCGCGAAAGTCTTCGTTCGGCCGATCTGCCTGAAAGACTTGCCATAGAATTTCCCCGTTCCGACGGCTACAAGACCGCGACCCCTCTTGCCGCTTGGCCATCGGTGCTTCGCTTTGCCGCTCCCCTTACCCAAGACCCTGCTCGCCGCCATGCTTGTGCTGCTCGGCACGGTGACGCTCGGCCGCGCGGTCTCGGCGCCTGAGGAGGATGCGGGACCGCTCGACGCCATGATCGGACAAATGATCATGGTGGGCTTTTCCGGCACCGCGGACACCGACAAGGGCGTCGTCGCGGTCCGCGAGCAGCTCGCCAACAAGGTGATCGGCGGTGTCGTGCTGTACCCCGACAACATCCGCTCCGAGCAGCAGGTCATGGCGCTCAACGCCTTCCTGCGCAATGCGCGCTCATCGCCGATCCCGTTCATCGCCGTCGATCAGGAGGGCGGCAAGGTGCAGCGCCTGTCGCGCGGGAACGGCTTCACCTATTTCCCCTCGGCGCGAAGCGTCGGCCAGAACCCGAGCTTCGCCACGCCGGATAGCGCCAAGCGCCTCTATGCCTCGATGGCCAAGGAGCTGGCCGATGCCGGCTTCAATCTCAATTTCGGCCCGGTGGTCGATCTCAACCTCAACCCCGACAACCCGGTGATCGGCGAGCGCGAGCGGAGCTTCGGCGCCGATCCCAACACCGTCACCGCCATGGCGCGCGCCTTCATCCTCGCCCATCGCGAGGCGGGCATCGTCACCGTCGCCAAGCATTTCCCAGGCCACGGCTCGAGCCATGCCGACAGCCACAAGGGCTTCGCCGACATCTCGATGAGCTGGAAGGAGATCGAGCTCGATCCTTACCGCGTGCTCTCCAAGGAAGGCCTGCTCGACGCGGTGATGATCGGGCACCTTTACCATCCGCGCTTCAGCGACGGGTCGATGCTGCCCGCATCGCTATCGGCAAA
This sequence comes from uncultured Alphaproteobacteria bacterium, assembly GCA_963820005.1. Lineage (GTDB taxonomy): Bacteria > Pseudomonadota > Alphaproteobacteria > Rhizobiales > Methyloligellaceae > Methyloceanibacter. Next base: position 120,396 of record CAWFYQ010000008.1, read on the forward strand.
AGCGGTCCGCGCGCTGCGCAACCCGGTCTGGATCGATTTCGACGGGGTCATCTTCAGCGACGACATGGAGATGGGCGCGGTCGCCCACGACTATTCGCTGGAGGAGCGCGTAATCAAGGCGGTCAATGCCGGCACCGATATTATCGTATTCTCCAATATCAACGGCGCCGACCCTGAGCTCGGGCCGAAGATCCACGCCATTATCGCCGATGCGGTCGCCGACGGGCGCATCCCGCGGCTCCGTATCGAGCAGGCTTACGGCAAGATCAGGCTGCTGAAGCGACGGCTCGCTCAGCACGAGCTTGCCGGCAAGTGGTGATCGTCACGGCCGCATGATCAACACGATAGCCGGTGTTCTCCTGGTGCTGGTGATAGCCCTCTGTCTCGTGCTGTTCCCGCTCATCGTCTGGCTGATTTGGTGGTGAGCGGCGCTCTCCGCCGATAGAGGCTCAGTGATAGGCGTCGTGCTCGGTCGCGTCCCAGAACACGTAGTAGGAATAGGCGGTGTAGCCGAGGATGATCGGCAGAATCGGGACCGCGCCATAGAGCATGAACAGCAGGCTGTCCGGCGCCGCGGCGGCCTGCCAGATGGTGATGCCGGGCGGGACGATGAACGGGAACAGGCTGACCGCAAGCCCGGTGTAGCAGAGGATGAAGATCGCGGTGGCGAGCAGGAACGGCGCGTAGCGCTGGCGGCTCCTGAGCGTGAGCCAGAGCGCGCCCACGGCAGCCGCGGTGGCGAGCGGCACCGGGCTCAGCATGACGATATGGGCCGGCGTGAACCAACGCGCGGCGATCTCCGGGTGCAGGAACGGCGTCCAAAGGCTGAAGATGGCGATGAAGATCGCGAGCGCGATCAGGGCGATGCGGGCAACGCCATAGGCCCATTCGCGCAACGCCTCATCGCCCTTCATGATCAACCAGCACGCCGACAGCAACACATAGCCTGACAGCACGGCGATCGCGGTCGTCAGCGAGAAGGGCGTGACCCAATCGAATGCGCCGCCCGAAAATTTGTTGCCGGTGACGGCGAAGCCATGCACGAACGCGCCGATGATGACGCCCTGCATCAAAGCCGCCAGCATCGAGCCGCCGGCAAAGGCGGTATCCCACATCCAGCGGTTGCTTTCGGACTTGAAGCGGAACTCGAAGGCGACGCCGCGCAGGATGAGCCCGATCAGCATGAGGATGATCGGGATATAGAGCGCCGGCAACATGATCGAATAAGCGAGCGGGAAGGCCGCCAGCAATCCGCCGCCGCCGAGCACGAGCCAGGTCTCGTTGCCGTCCCAGAACGGCGACACCGAGCCCATCATCGCGTCGCGATCCTTGTGCGAAGGGGCGAGCGGGAACAGCACGCCGAGGCCTAAGTCGTAGCCGCCGAGCAGCACGTAGAGGAACACGGCGAGGGCGAGAATGCCGGCCCAGATCAGCGGCAGGATCACCGGCAGAATCTCGGTCAGCGTGGTGGCGGTGGCTGGGGTCATGGGTTGCCCGCTGCGGCCATTGGCCTGTGGGAGAGGTCGGCTTCGCCTTCCTCGGTGACCGGCGGCGTCTCGTCGGGTCCGCGCCGCACGAGCTTGGCGATGTAATAGAGCCCGGCGCCGAACACGACGCCGTAGACGAGCACGAACAGGATGAGCGACATCAGCACGCTGCCGCCGGGCACCGGCGACACGGCGTCGGCGGTGCGCAGCACGCCGTAGACGGTCCAAGGCTGGCGCCCGACCTCGGCGGTGAACCAGCCGGCCAGCACGGCGAGGAAGCCGAGCGGCGAAACCCAGGTCAGCGCGCGCAGGAACCAGCGCGTGGTGAACAGCCGCCCGGTCAGCCACAGGATCGAGCCGATGACACCGACCGCGACCATGATGATGCCGATGCCGACCATGATGCGGAAGGCGAAGAACGGGATGATCGGGTTCGGCCGGTCAGCGGGCGGGAAATCCTTGAGCCCCTTGATCGCGCCGTCCCATTCGTGGGTCAGGATCAGGCTGCCGAGGTGAGGCACCGCGATCTCGAAATGGTTGGTCTCGGCTTTGGGGTCGGGGAAGGCGAACAGGATCAGCGGCACGTCCTTGCCGGTCTGCCAATGCGCTTCGAGCGCGGCGATCTTGGCCGGCTGATATTTGAGGGTGTTCAGCCCATGCAGGTCGCCGAGCACGATCTGCAGCGGCGCGAGCCAGACGAGCAAGCTCAACGCCATGCCGAGCATGATCCGGCCATGCGGCACGCTCCGCTCGCGCAGGATGTACCAGGCGCCGATGCCGGCGACGATGAGGGCAGTGGTGAGATAGGCGGCCGCCACCATGTGGGTGAAGCGGTAGGGAAAGGACGGGTTGAAGATCACTTCCCACCAGCTCGTGACATGCAGCACGCCGTCAGGGGCGACGCGGAAGCCGGCAGGGGTCTGCATCCAGCTATTGGCCGAGAGAATCCAGAAGGCCGAGATCGCCGTGCCGAGCGCGACCATGCAGCTCGCGAAGAAATGCACCGCCTTCGGCACGCGCTTCCAGCCGAACAGCATGATGCCGAGGAAGCCCGCCTCGAGGAAGAACGCGGTCAGCACCTCGTAGGACAGCAGCGGGCCGATGACGTTGCCGCCGCGGCGCGACAGCTCGCTCCAATTGGTGCCGAACTCATAGGACAGCACGACGCCGGAGACCACGCCCATGCCGAACGACACGGCGAAGATCTTGGTCCAATGCTGGGCGATGCGGAAATAGATGTCCCTGCCGGTCTTGAGCCAAAGCGCCTCGAGCACGACCAGCCACGCGGCGAGCCCGATGGTGAAGGCCGGAAACAGGATGTGGAACGAGATGGTGAAGGCGAACTGGATGCGCGAAAGCAGAAGCGGGTCGAGCTCTGGCATGTCGCTTTTCGCCTTGTTGAAGGTCCCGCTCAGTCGGGCCAGGCGAGCGGGGTGAAACGAATCGAATTAAACCACAGTAACGCCGCAAGCTCGTGACGGAAACAAGCACGAGCGCCGCATGGTGCACGCAGTGTTTACAGCGCGCGTGTCCAGATCGGTTGCACGGCTAGTCCTTGGCGAGGCGCTTGAAAGCGGCGAGCGCGCGGGCCCGGGCTTGCGCATGCTCGACGATCGGACGGGGGTAAGTGGCGCCGAGGATGATGCCGGCGGCGGCAAGGTCGAGCGGCGGCGCTTGCCACGGGGCGTGGATGTCGGGGGCCTTGAGCTGGGCAAGCTCGGGCAGCCATGCCCGCACATAGGCGCCGTCGGGATCGAACTTCCGGCCCTGAAGCACGGGGTTGAAGATGCGGAAATAAGGCGCGGCATCGGCGCCTGAGCCGGCGACCCACTGCCAGCTCGCCGAATTGTTGGCGAGGTCGGCGTCGACCAGCGTGTCCAGAAACCAAGCGGCGCCCTCCTGCCACGGGACGAGCAGGTGCTTCACCAGGAACGAGGCAACGACCATGCGCGCGCGGTTCGGCATCCAGCCGGTCTGCCACAGCTCGCGCATGGCGGCGTCGACGATAGGGTAGCCCGTCTCACCGCGCTGCCAAGCCTGCAGCGCCTTCTCGTCGTTACGCCAAGGGAAGCGGGCGAACTCTGCGCGCAGCGGCTCCGTGGTCATGGCGGGATAGTGGAAGAGCAAATGGTAGGAGAACTCGCGCCAGCCGATCTCGCGCAAAAAGCTCTCGGCGTTCTGGTCGGCCGTTCCGTGTGAGCGCGCCGCGGCGTGGCGCACCGCGTGCCAAACCTGGTTCGGACTGATCTCGCCGAAATGGAGATAAGGCGACAGCCGCGAGGTGGTGGTGTCGTCGATCAGATTGCGGTCGTCTTCATAACGCGCCAATCCGTTGTCGATGAACTGCTCGAGACGCGCTTGCGCCGCGCTCTCGCCGGGCTGCCAGGCGGCGCGCAAGCCGCCGGCCCAATCGGGCCTGGTGGGCAGCAGTTTCCAGCTTGCTAGCTCCTCGCTCTTGGCGGCGGTAAACCTCAGATGCTTCGGAGCTGGGAGGGGCGCGAGGGGAGGGGGCGAGGCGAGGCAGGCTTTCCAGAACGGCGTGAACACGCGATAGGGCTTGCCGTCTCCGGTGCAGATCGCCTCGGGCTCAAACAGCAGCCTCCCCGGAAATAAGCGCAGCTCGGCACCCCTGGCGGAGCAGAGGCTGGCGACGTCGCGCTCAAGCTCAGCCTCCCATGGCTCGTAGCCGCGCGTCGCATGAATCGCCGTGGCGCCGGTCTCGGCGAGAAGCGCGTCGAGCAGGCGTGGCGCCGCGCCCTTGCGCAGGACGAGGCGCCCGTCCAGCTTCGCCAGCCCGCGGTCCAGCGTTTCGAGGCTGCCATGCAGCCACCAGCGCGACGCGCCGCCCGCACGAAAGCGCCCCGGCGTCTCATCATCGAGAATGTAGAGCGGGACGATGGGGGCGCCGGCCGCTTCGGCCGCTATCAACGCGGGGTGGTCGGCGAGCCTGAGATCGAGGCGGAACCAGACGATGATCGGCGCTTCGGAAATTGGCTGTCCTTCGCGGCTCAGGCCTTCGCAGTGGTTGCGGCCAATGCCGCACGGTGGCGTCGCAGAGACTCCGCGCCAAAGCAGCAGAACACGATGCGCTCGACCGTCGTTCCCTCGCCGCGCGCGGCAAGCACGGTCTGCATCGCGATATGGGCGGCGCGGTCGGGCGGGAAGCCGTAAGCGCCGGTCGAGATGGCGGGATAGGCGATCGAAGCGAGGCCATGTGCATCGGCGAGCGCAAGCGAATTGCGATAGCAGCCCGCGAGCAGCCGGTCCTCGCCGCGCTCACCGCCACCCCACACCGGACCGACGGTGTGGATCACATAGCGCGCCGGGAGCCTGAAGCCTGGCGTGAGCTTGGCCGCTCCAGTGTCGCAGCCGCCGAGCTTGCGGCAGGCTTCTAGCAGATCGGGCCCCGCGGCGCGATGGATCGCGCCATCGACGCCGCCGCCGCCGAGCAGCGATCGGTTGGCGGCATTGACTATGGCATCGACGGCCAGTGCCGTAATGTCCCCCTCGACGATCTCGACTGGGCAAGCCATGGGCCGCATTGGAGGGCGTGGTGCGCTCCGGATCAAGTGGGCGGGGTTCTATTGCGGCGCCGGCGCGGGGGAAGCCGACGAGCCGCCGGCGGCGGAGGGATTGACCGACCTAATCCAAGCGATGATCTTCCAAAGATCGTCGTCGGATTTCACCACGGTGCCCATTTCCGGCATAGGACCAACCACGGCCTCGGAGCCTTTGCGACGATAGCCTTGCTTCTGCAACTCGTCGCTGCCGAGCGCGATCAGGCGGAACAACGTGTCGTCGTCGCTGCCATAGATCCAGATCGGGTTGGTGAGCGGCGGTCCCATGCCGCCGCCGCCCGTGCCGCCGTGACAGCCGTTGCACCCGGCCGCCATGTATTTTTGGTGGCCTTCCTCGGCGACTTTGGCGATGTCGGAATAGGGGCTCTTCAGCGAGCCTTTCTCAGCCTTCTTGGCGGTCTCAACAGGGCTTGACCCGCCGCTCTCGCCTGCAGCTCGTGTGACGGTCGAAGCCGATAGCGCGATGCCGGCGGCCAACAGGATCGTGGCAAAAGCTCTCGTCATGGCGTGTCCTCTCCTTGGGTTGAGGCCTCGCCCCTGGTGCGACGCTAAGATTTCGTTTGAGGCTAAACGACGCAGGACTTGGCTTGTTCCTGGCGGATTTCGCCGTTTACGCGGTCGAGGCTTGCAACGCGCCGGCTTGACGCGATATCCCAATGTTATGTTATATCATCGCTCATGAACGCTGCCCATCATCACGCCCATCCCAAGCTGTCGCGCAATCAGAGCGAGATCCTCGCCTGCCTGCGCAAGGCCAAGGAGCCCATGAGCGCCTATGCCATCCTCGACCGGGTGCGCACGTCAGGCATCTCGCACCCGCCGACGGTTTATCGCGCGCTGACCGAGCTGATGCAGAAGGGCATGGTGCATCGCCTTCAGTCGCGCTCTGCGTTCATCGCCTGCGGCCATGGCGCGTGCGACGGCAAATTCGCCTTCGCCATCTGCCGGCGTTGCGACAAGGTGGTCGAGATCCCGCTTTCCGACGACGACCAAGCGGCGCTGCTCGCGCTCGCGCCCGATGAGATCATCCCCGAGCAGGTCACGCTCGAGCTCGCTGGGCTATGCCAAGCCTGCCGGCCGTCCTGACGCGACACTCCAAGCAAAGGATATTCAAGATGCGGTCTGAGCGGGGGGAGCATCGGCACGGTCACGTGGCGCTCGTTGCCGCAGCGCCCGGCGCTGCCTCGGTCGCGAGCCGCGCTTCGCATCCCGGCACCGGCGCGGCGGACGCTGGCCATCCCGTTAGCGGGCATCCGGCAGGCTGGTCGCTGCTCCGCATGTCGGTGCCGGCGCGGCTCATCATGGTCGGCGCCGCAGCGTTGCTGCTGTGGACCGCCGTCGCCTGGGCGTTGTCCTGACCATGAGCCCCCGCGCCAAGCCGGCGATCAGCTTCCACGACCTGACGCTCGGCTATGACCGGCATCCGGCGGTGCATCACATCACCGGCGAGGTGAAGCAAGGCGGGCTGCTCGCCATCGTCGGCCCCAACGGCGCCGGCAAGTCGACGCTGCTCAAGGGCATCATCGGCGAGCTGAAGCCGCTCGCCGGCGCCCTCGACCTCGACGGTCTGACCAAGGCCGACATCGCCTATCTGCCGCAGCAGATCGACATCGACCGAAGCTTCCCGATCTCGGTGTTCGACTGCGTCGCGATGGGGCTCTGGCACAAGATCGGCCTCTGGCGCGGGCTCGACGGCAACGCCAAGCAGGCGGTCGCCGGCGCGCTCGCCACGGTCGGCTTGCAGGATCTCTGCGACCGCCCCGTCGGCGCGCTGTCGGGCGGACAGTTCCAGCGCGTGCTGTTCGCGCGGCTGCTGTTGCAGGACGCGCGCCTGATCCTGCTCGATGAGCCGTTCCGCGCCGTGGACACCAAGACCATCGACCATCTCATCACGCTGATCCTCCGCTGGCACGGCGAAGGGCGCATCGTGCTCGCGGCGCTGCACGACATCGAGCAGGTGCGCGCGCATTTCCCGCAAACGCTGCTCATCGCGCGCGAGGTGGTGGCGTGGGGCGAGACCGCCAAGGTGCTGACGCCGGCCAATCTCGCGCGGTCGCGCCAGCTGGTCGAGGCGTTCGACGAGCATGCCGACGTGTGCGCGCGGGGCGATGAGACCTCGCCGGAGCGGCTAGAAGCATGATCGACGCGCTCACCCAGCCGTTCATCGAGTTCTCCTTCATGCGCCGGGCGCTGGTCGGCTGCCTCGCGCTGTCGCTCGGCGCGCCGCCGATCGGCGTGTTCCTCATGCTGCGGCGCATGAGCCTGATGGGCGACGCCATGAGCCACGCCATCCTGCCCGGCGCCGCGATCGGCTATCTGCTCGCCGGGCTGTCGCTGTTCGCCATGAGCCTCGGCGGCTTTGCCGCGGGGCTCGCCGTCGCGCTCGCGGCGGGGCTGGTCGCCCGCTCGACCGTGCTCCGCGAGGATGCGAGCCTCGCCGCCTTCTATCTCGTGTCGCTCGCGCTCGGCGTGATGATCGTCTCGATCAGGGGCAGCAATGTCGATCTCCTGCACGTGCTGTTCGGCACCGTGCTCGCGCTCGACGATGCCGCGCTGATCCTGGTCGCCTCGATCGCCACGGTATCGCTCGCGGTGCTCGCGGTGATCTACCGCCCGCTCGTGCTCGAATGTTTCGATCCGCAATTCCTGCGTTCGGCAAGCGCCATGAGCTCGCCGACACATTTCACCTTCCTCGTTCTGGTCGTGCTCAATCTGGTGAGCGGTTTCCAGGCGCTCGGCACGCTGATGGCGGTCGGCATCATGCTGCTGCCGGCAGTCGCCGCGCGGTTCTGGGCCGAAGACGTGTCGGGGCTGATCCTGGTCGCGGTCGCGTTCGCCTTCGCCGCGAGTCTTACCGGTCTCCTGCTCTCCTACTATTGGAGCGTGCCGACCGGCCCGGCGATCATCCTCATCGCGGGCATCTTCTATCTTCTCTCCATCATGATCGGCGTCAAAGGCGGGCTGCTGTGGGGCCTCCTGCCGCGCAAGCATCTCGAAGCCTGATCCTTCAAGCAAAGGAGTCCCGTCGTGAACACTCGTCTAGTTGCGAAGATTGGATTGGCGGCGGCGCTACTGCTCGGTCTAGCGAGCGGCGCGCAGGCGGCCGACAAGGTCAAGACCGTCGCCTCGTTCTCGATCCTCGGCGACATGGTCAGCCAAGTCGGCGGCGATCGCGTCGAGGTGACCACGCTGGTCGGCCCCGACGGCGACGCGCATGTCTATGAGCCGACGCCGGCCGACGCCAAGAATCTCGCAAGCTCCGCCATCCTGTTCACCAACGGGCTCGGCTTCGAGGGCTGGATGGACCGGCTGGAGAAGTCCTCGGGGTTCAAAGGCAAGGTCGTGGTCGCGTCCAAGGGCGTGAAGCCGCGCACCATGGTCGAGGAGGAGGGCGGCAAGTCGGAGACGATCACCGATCCGCATGCCTGGCAGAGCCTCGCCAACGGCAAGCTCTATGTCGCCAATATCCGCGACGCGCTGATCGCCGTCGATCCGGCCGGCAAGGCGACTTACGAGGCGAACGCCGCCAAATATCTCGACAAGATCGCCGCCGAGGAGACCAACGTGAAGGCGGCGATCGCCGCGCTGCCCGAGGCGCGCAAGAAGATCATCACCAGCCACGACGCGTTCGGCTATTTCGGCGCGGCCTACGGGCTCGAGATCATCGCGCCCGAGGGCGTCAGCACCGAGAGCGAGGCGAGCGCGCAGGACGTCGCCAAGATCATCCGCCAGATCAAGGCCGAGAACATCCCGGCGGTGTTCATGGAGAACATCACCGACCACCGCCTGCTCGACCAGATCGCGAGCGAGACCAACGCCAAGATCGGCGGCACGCTCTACACCGACGCGCTGTCGCCGGCCGACGGTCCCGCGCCCACCTATCTCGACATGTTCCGCCACAATATCGAGACGCTGACCGCCGCGCTGTCGGCCTAGCCCACCAACAGACTCGTCATGCCCGGCCTTGTGCCGGGCATCCACGATTTTTGCTTTTGCGAAGAGTTAACGAGGAAGACGTGGATGGCCGGGACAAGCCCGGCCATGACGGCCTTGATCAGCGTTCAATGAACTGCTCGATGTCGAGAGGCTGGCCTTTGTCCGCGTCGAGTGAGCGTAGGCCGGCATCTATGTCGGCGCGCAGGGCACGAAGCTTCTCGACATGTGACAGGAGCTTGCGGCCGATCACTTCCTGATCGGCGTCGGGGAGCCCGGCAAGCTCCGCGATGGCTTTTTGCAGTGTCTTGACCATGCGCCAAGTATAGCATTTGCGATGGTTTCGTCCTCTATATCGAAGTGGATCGCGGTCGCTGGGGCGGTGCTGCTGGCGGCGGTGGCGGCGGATACGCTGGTGCCGGTCGCCTTCCAGGTGCGTCTCGGGCTGCATTGGCTGATCGAGCATTTCCTCGCTTATTTCGCCGTCGGATTTCTGCTTTGCTTGGCTTGGCCGCGGCCGATCATCGTGGCGGCAGCGTTGATGGGGGTCGCCGCGGCGATGGAGGCCCTGCAAGGCCTGACCGCAGACCGGATCCCCGATCTTCCCACCGCGTTCTGCGGCGCGGCGGGGGTGCTGGCAGGAGCGCTGTTGGCCAGTCTTGTGAAAGAAGCATGGCAGAAGCGCCGGACCGAGGCCGCCGGCCGACCTGCCGCATGACCATCGATCATTGCTCGCCTCTCAGCGTCAATGCGGCGCCGCGAGGCATTCGGGCCATGAGGTGATCAGGTCTACCTCCGCTACCCTAACCTGCTCGAACGGTACTGCCTGGTTCTGCGGGAGTTGGCCTGAGGCGACGAAGAAGCGCGGCAGCTCACCCCCGACGCGCCACTGCTCGATGTACTTGACCCACATTTGCTGGCCGGCGGTGGTTGGTACCGTTTGCCGTTGGCCGGGGACGCCGGCGATTTGCTCGACATCTGCGAAGGCCAAGCCCGTATCGGTCTTGCCCCACAAATCGTTGCGCAGATGTCCGGAGTCGATCGTCGGCGTCTTGTCGCTGGCGTCGCCGCAGCTTTGACATGAGCAGCCGTCTGCTCTCATCGTGCTCGTCGCCACCTTGCCGTCTGGACCGTAGCTGACGCGAAACGACTCATCGTTCCTGGCCGAAAGGCGCCAGAAATCCACGTGGCTACCGGGCAGCATTGACCCGGGAAAAGCATTCTGCTGGCTCATGCCGGGATCGCCGAGGAGTTGAATCAGTTCCTGGCCCGACATGCCGACGATCGAGTGCGTCACCGCGAGTTGCTGCAGCAGGTCGTTGCGCGACCAATCCGGCGATTTCGGATCAGCGGCGGCGCGCCATGCCTCCGGCGTGAATTGTCGCGGCGCATCTCCACGAGTGAGCGTGGGCGCGCAGAACAACAAAATTGTCAGAAGCAGCGAACAGCGTCCCTTCCAAGCCATGAATCAGCTCCTCGAAAATCGAGCGACACTAGCGTCGCGGAGCCGAAAGGTCTATCCGATCGCTTGGCGACTTAAGTCAAATCTGGTTTATGCTGAGCCATGCTGACAACACCCGCGAGCGAGAGGCCGGACAGCGGAGGGATGGTCCGCCGGCGCGCGATCCCGGTCAGGATCGGTAACGTCATTCTCGGCGGCGATGCTCCCATCGTCGTCCAGTCGATGACCAATACCGACACGGCGGATATCGACGCGACCGCCAAGCAGGTCGCGGCGCTGGCGCGGGCCGGCTCAGAGCTCGTGCGCATCACCGTCGACCGCGCCGAGGCCGCGGCGGCAGTTCCTTACATCCGCGAGCGGCTCGATATCTTGGGCGTCGAGGCGCCGCTGATCGGCGACTTCCACTATAACGGCCACACGCTGCTGGCCGAGCACCCGGCCTGCGCGCAAGCTCTGGCCAAATACCGCATCAACCCCGGCAATGTCGGCTTCAAGGACAAGCGCGACAAGCAATTCGCCGAGATCGTCGAGATCGCCGCGCGGAACGGCAAGGCGGTGCGCATCGGCGTGAACTGGGGCAGCCTCGACCAGGATCTGCTGACGCGCCTGATGGACGCGAACGCGCTTCTTCCCGCGCCCAAAGACGCGCGCGAGGTGATGCACGAGGCGATCGTTCAGTCGGCGCTGATCAGCGCCGAGCGGGCCATCGAGCTTGGCCTGCCCGCCGACAAGATCGTGCTCTCGGCCAAGGTCAGCGCCGTGCAGGATCTGATCGCGGTCTACGCGATGCTCGCCGCCCGCTCCGATCTCGCGCTGCATCTCGGGCTGACCGAGGCGGGCATGGGCTCAAAGGGCATCGTCGCGTCCTCGGCAGCACTCGCCGTGCTGCTGCAGCAGGGGATCGGCGACACCATCCGCATCTCGCTGACGCCAGAGCCCAACGGCGACCGCACGCTCGAGGTCAAGGTCGCGCAGGAGCTGCTGCAGAGCATGGGCTTCCGCAATTTCGTGCCGCTGGTCGCGGCCTGCCCCGGCTGCGGGCGCACCACCTCGACCACCTTCCAGGAGCTCGCCCGCGACATCCAGGATTTCATCCGCAACGACATGCCGGAGTGGAAGCGCCGCTATCCCGGCGTCGAGACGCTTACCGTCGCGGTGATGGGCTGCATCGTCAACGGTCCGGGCAAGTCCAAGCAGGCCGATATCGGCATCTCGCTGCCCGGTACCGGGGAGGCGCCGGCGGCGCCGGTGTTCGTCGACGGCAAGAAGGTGGCGACCTTGCGCGGCCCCGGTGCCGCGGCCGATTTCAAGCAGATGGTGCTCGACTATATCGAGCGGCGGTTCGGGCAGAGCGCGATCGGGCGCGACGCGGCGGAGTAGGGAGAACACGATGCGGTTGGTGTGGTTGGCGGTTCTCGCACTTGCGCTGTGGTTCACCGTGACGGTGCACCGCGCACGTGCGGCGGAGGACGAGCCCGCCGAGGAAACCCCCGCCGCCGAGACGCCCGATCCGTTCGTGGGATGCTGGACCCGGGTCTATGACGCGAGCCACCTCGCCAAGCATCCGAAACAACTCGTCACGGCGCTGACGCTGGCGATTGCCACGCGCACGCCGTCCGGCGACAGCGACCCCGGCACCTATTCCGCCAAGATCGCCGCCAGGTTCCGCGACAAGCCGGACGTCTATGTCATGCCGAGCGGCGCGCGCTGCGCGGTCAAAGGCACCGACAAGGATCATCTGCTGTGCGTCACCGACGGGTTCTTCATCGGCAAGTTCAGGCTGTGGCCCGAGGCCAAGACCATGAAGCTCGCCGTGCAGGGCAGCGATCAGCATATCGCGCTCGTGCCCGGCGTCGACACCAGCGCCTTCGTGCTGGTTTCGGATAGCAACCCCGAGCACGCGATGTTCATGCTCCAGCCCGCACCCGCCAAATCCTGCGGCTTGTAAGGCTAGGTTTGCACGAGCTGCGCGGCGAGGTTGACCATCAGCGCGATCACCGCCGTGTTGAAGATGAACGACAGGATGCCGTGGATCATCACCACGCGGCGCATGGCGCGCGAGCACACCACCACGTCCGAGGTTTGCGCCGTGGTGCCGACGACGAACGAGAAATAGAGAAAATCGAGATAGTCGGGCGTGCTGTCGTCGGGGAATTTCAGGCCGCCGCCGTGGCCGCGCTCGCCGTCGTGGCTCTCGCTGTGGAACTCGTGGGCGTAATAGAGCGCGAACACGGTGTGCATCAGCGCCCAGGACAGCAGAATGGTGGAGAAGGAAAGGACCGCGCTGATGGTGCGGTCCACGCCCTGCTCGCCGCGGAGCGCGGAGAGTTGCGCGACGAGCGCGAGCAGCGTGAAGAACGCGCCGAGAATGACGACGAACAAGACCGCGGTGCGGCTCTCCCGCTCGATGTCCGCCTCGCGCCTGATGCCTTCGATCTCGGCGTGCCACAACTTGATGGCGACCAGCACGAGATAGAGCAAGCCGCCCACGTTCCAGCCCAGCAGGATGCGCGGGATCAGCTCTTCGATCGGCGCAAGCAGCGCCACGGTGGCACCGACGGCAAAGGCGATCAGGAAGCGGATTTGGGCGCGCGCGTGCCGGGCGAGCGACCGCCATGCCGATATGGGCTTCTCTTGCCTCTTGGTGGGTTTCGCCCGCGGTGCCATGTTGCTCTTCTCGCTCAGCGCGTCCGGCTCACGGCGAATCGCGCCGTCTCAAGCAAGGTCTGAGCCCTCCCGCCGAACGGCGCAAGCGCGGCCTCGGCCTGTCGCAGCAAGACGCGCAGCCGCTCTCTCGCCTGCTCGGGCCCGAGCAGCGCGATCAGCGTCGCCTTGCCGCGGGCGGCGTCCTTGCCCACTGCCTTGCCGAGCGCGCTCGCGTCGCCTTGCGCATCGAGCAGATCGTCGGCGAGCTGGAAGGCCTGGCCGAAGGAATCGGCATAGGCGATGAGCGCGGCGCGCTCCGACGCGTTGGCGCGGCCGAGACCGGCGCCGGCCTCGCAGGCGAAGCGGAACAGCGCGCCGGTCTTGAGCGCCTGCATGCGGGCGACCCCGTCGGGCAAGAGGCCGCCCCGCTCCTCGGAGAGATCGAGCGCCTGGCCCAAGACCATCCCCTGCCAGCCAGCCGCCTTGGCAAGCCCGAGCACAAGCTCGGCGCGGATGGCGGGATCGGAATTGGTCGACGGCGCGCCAAGAATTTCGAAGGCAAAAGTGAGCAGCGCCATCGCCGGCGAGGATCGCGGTCGCCTCGTCGTAAGCCTTATGCACGGTCGGCCTGCCCCGGCGCATGTCATCGTCGTCCATCGCCGGCAGATCGTCATGGACCAGCGAATAGCAATGCACGCATTCGAGCGCGCAACCGGCGTCGAGCGATGCCTCCTCGCCCACCCCGAACAAAGCGGCGGACTGCATCAACAGGAAGGGCCGCAGCCGCTTGCCGCCGCCGAGCACGGCATAGCGCATGGCCTCCGCCAGGGTGCCGGCCCCGGCGGCCGGCGCGGCTTGCGTGCCGCCGAGCAGAGCTTCGAGCCTCGCCTCAACCAGCCGGCCCACGCGTTCGAGCTGTTCGGTGAATTCCATCTTGGGGATAGGGCGAATGAGGGGCGGCTCTTTGCCGCAAATCGTTGCTAAGCATTACCCTAATACGACGTTGCTCGGTGCGGCAACCGAGGGGTAGAACGCGGGGGATATGGTGATGCAAGCGGTCTCAGGGGCGCGTCCCCGAAAGCGCTCCACGAGACGCATGGGCCATCGCTGGCTCCGGCGCGCAGCGCTTGCCGTGCTCGCGGGCCTCGCGCTCCTGCTCATCTCGATCGTCGTCTACCGCTTCGTCAACCCGCCGATCACCACGGTGATGCTGGCCGACAAGCTGCGCGGCACCACGCTGCACCGGCAATGGCTGCCGCTCGAGGACATCTCGCCTCACCTGCCGCTTGCCGTGATCGCCAGCGAGGACGGGCGCTTCTGCGTGCATTGGGGCGTCGATCTCGGGGCGCTGCGCGAGGCGATCGAGGCCGGCGGCATTCGCGGAGCGAGCACCATCCCGATGCAGGTGGCCAAGAACGTTTATCTGTGGAACGGCCGGAGCTATATCCGCAAGGCGTTCGAGCTGCCGCTCGCCTATGTCATGTCGCTGATCTGGCCGAAAAAGCGCATGATGGAGGTCTATCTCAACGTCGCCCAGTTCGGCCCGGGCCTGTACGGCGCCGAGGAAGCGAGCCGGTATTATTTCGGCAAGAGCGCCGCGCAGCTCACCCGGCACGAGGCCGTTCTGCTCGCCGTTACCCTGCCCAATCCAATCCTCCGCAATCCGCGCAAGCCGAGCTTGCGCACGCTTCGGATCGCGCGGGCGGTCGAGCTTCGCATGCCGATCATCGCTAAACGCTCGGGATGCGTGCTTTTCCAGCCCTGACAAAGCCAGGCAACGGCTCTGGCCAGCCGAAAACTTTGCCACTATAAGGGCGCCACGAGGCTCGCCGGTTGGGGGAGCCGCTGACAGGATTAACGATCATGGCTGTTCCGAAGAGAAAAACCTCGCGCATGAAGCGCGGCAACAGGCGAAGTCACGATGCGCTCGCGGCGCCGACCTATGTCGAGGACAAGGACTTAGGCGAGCTTCGCCGGCCTCATCATATCGACCTGAAATCCGGCCGTTATCACGGCCGTCAGGTGCTAAAGGTCAAGGAAGAGGCGTAAGCCGCGTCGCGCCTGAACGGCCCGATTGGGCCGCCGTCTCGGAGAGGCTCGATCCGTCATGATGGAACCGGCGCCGGAAGCTAAGCCAGTCCGCAGGCGTGCGCGGCGGAGCTGGATGGCGGCGGTGCCGTTGCTGCTCATCCCGGTCGTCGCCTATGTGGCGTTGGCCGCCACGGGCGCGGATTTCGACACCTCGCGCTTCACCGTCACCATGCCGTCGCTCGGGCTCTGGCAGATCGCGCTTGGCGATATTCTGGTCACCGTCGGGCTTGGGCTGCTGTTCTTCGAGATCTTGAAGGCGACCCGCACCGGCGGCGCCTCGGTGGTCGACCACGCCTTCTCCATGATGGTGTTCGTCGTCTGCCTGATCCTGTTCCTGATCTGGGACCGGGCCGCCACCTCGACCTTCTTCCTGCTGATGCTGATGGCGCTGACCGACGTGGTCGCCGGCTTCTCGGTCACCATCAGCGCCGCGCGGCGCGACTATACCGTCGCCCCTCCGGAGTGAAGCACCTCGCTTGGCGCCGGATTTCCGCGCTCTCCGGCCGCCCTAAGCTTTTGTAAACCAAGCGGCGAAGAATGGCCGTGTGCATCTTCCTTCCGCCGCCATTCCTGCCCGATCGCGCCGTAGAGAAAGCCCTTTCTTAAATCTTGTTGCGTAGCGTTCGCAGCAAGAGGAAAGCGCCGAAAAGGCGCCGCGTGGGCCGAGAGGGGCGTCGAGTTGAATAGATCCTCCAAGGAGCTAGCCGAGCTCGGCCACGTGCCGCCGGTCCGCTCGGAAGGCGCTGTCAGCGTGATCGATTTCGGCCAGGCCGGCCAAGATGGCTGCGCCGCGCCACGGCCCGAGCAGAAGCTCGACCTCGAAGACATCCTGAAAAGCGTGCGCGAGACGGCGTATCGCTGGGACTTCGCCAGCGACCGTATCGACTGGGCGGACAATGCGCCCGAGGTGCTCGGCATCTCCGAGCCGCTCAAGCTCGGCAAGGGCAGGGCGTTCGCGCTTTTGGTCGATCCGGAGCATGCCGGCAGCCGCTATGACGGCATCACTGGCGGAGCGCATGTCCAGACCGGGACCGAGGTCAGATATTGCCTGCATTACCGCTTCCTCCCCGAGGGGCGCCGCGGCAGGGCGGCGCTGTGGATCGAGGACAGCGGCATCTGCTTCATCGACGAGGAGTCGCGCCCCAAGCATGCGCAAGGCACGCTTCGGGTGATCGACGACCGGCGCGAGAAGCAGGAGCGGCTGCTTTATCTCGGCAGCCATGACGAGCTCACCGGTCAGCTCAACCGAACTCGCCTCACCGAGGAATTGACGCTGCTGCTGTCGAGCGCCGGCCGCGCTCCGGCCAAGGGCGCGTTCCTGCTTGCCGGCGTCAACGACCTCACTTTGATCAACGAGACCTACGGCTTCGACGTCGGCGACGAGGTGATCGCCATCGTCGGCCGCCGCTTGGGCCGCGCGCTGCGCGGCAGGGATTGCATCGGCAGGTTCTCCTCGAACAAATTCGGCGTGGTGCTGCACGATTGCGACGCCAACGGCGTCGAGGCCATCGCCAGACGGCTGATGGCGGCCGTTCGCGACAGCGTGATCGATACGAGCGTCGGCGCGGTGGCGTCGAGCATATCGGTCGGCGCCGTGCTGCTGCCCGAGCATGCCGCCAACGCTCAGGCCGCGGTCGGCCGCGGGCTCCAGGCGCTCGACCTCGCGCGCAACAACCGCAACGGCTATTTCTCGCTCTACCAGCCCTGCGAGCGGCGCGACTCCGAGCGGCGCCGCGCCGTCAGTATCGCCGACGACATCGTGCGCGCGCTGAACGACCGCCGCATGATGCTGGCGCTCCAGCCGATCGTCACCTCGCGCAGCCACGAGCCAGAGCTCTACGAGTGCCTGTTGCGCATGAAGCGGCTCGACGGCTCGATCGCCTCGGCCTCCGAGTTCATCCACGTCGCCGAGCAGTTCGGGCTTGCCAAGCTGATCGACCATCGCGTGCTCGAGCTCGCCGTCGATCTGCTGCGCGCAACGCCCAGCATCAAGCTCGCGCTCAACGTCTCGGCGCCGACCGCGACCGACCCGCAATGGCTGCGCGGCCTCGAAGCCTTCACCGGCAAGGAGCGGGCGCTTACCGAGCGGCTGACCATCGAGATCACCGAGACCGCGGCCATCTCGGATCTGGCCGAGACCGTTAAATTCGTTAGTGCTCTCAAGGTGTTAGGCTGCCGCGTGGCGCTCGACGATTTCGGCGCCGGCTATACCTCGTTCCGCTCGCTTCGCCTGCTCGGCGTCGACATGGTCAAGATCGACGGCTCGTTCATCGAGAATCTGGCGACCCACGCCGAGGATGAGATGTTCGTGCGCACGCTGATCGACCTCGCGCGCAATTTCGGCATCGTCACGGTCGGCGAATGGGTGGGCGACGAGCAGACGGCGAAGCTGTTGGAGAATGCCGGCGTCGCCTACATGCAGGGATATTTCTTCGGCGCGCCCGAGCTCGCCAAGACTGAGCTCGCCAAGACTGAGCTCGCCAAGACCGAGCCCGCCAGGCCTGAGCATGCCGAGACTGAGCTTGTCGACGCCGGCGAGGTCAAATCGGTCTAGCCGGCTAGCCCGATAGCTGCGTTGCGAGCGCCGCGAGCAGCGGGTCATGAACGCCGACGCTCTCCAGATGCCGGACCGTGTTCAGCACATATTCGATATTGCCGCCCGCCTGGCCTTTGCCGTTGCGGACGATGCGGAGCTGCTCGTCGAGCGATAGAGATCCGGCATATTGCGGGTGCTTAGGGTCGACCAGATAGCAGAGCGCGCGAAGGCGGCGGTTCGATCCATCGAGCAGCGTGATCGGCCGGGAGCGCTCGACATAGACGTCGGTTACCTGCTCGCGCGCGCGCAAATAGGCGAGGGTCTCGTCCTCGACGCCGGGCGCGACGTGGAAGGCGATCCCCGTGCAGGCGCCGCCTTTGTCGAGCCCGAGCACCAGGCCCGGCTCCGCCTCGGTGCCGCGATGCACGACGGAATAGACGCACAGCGCGCGATGCGCGCCCATCAGCCGCGCCGGCGCCTGCTCCGCGAAGGCGAAGCCCGGCCGCCACATCAGCGAGCCATAGCCGAACACCCACAGCTCAGACATGTCGGCTCTAATCGTCGTGGGTGTGGGGGCGGCCGAAATCGGCGGCTGCCGTATCCTGGCCGGCCTCGATGATGCCGCGGCGGATGGCCCGGGTGCGGGCGAAATGCTCGTACAGCGCCTCGCCGTCGCCGCGCCTGATCGCCTTGGTCAGGGCCGCGACATCCTCGTTGAAGCGGCCGAGCATTTCCAGCACGCCGTCTTTGTTGGCGAGGAAGATGTCGCGCCACATGACGGGATCGGAGGCGGCGATGCGGGTGAAGTCGCGGAAACCGCCGGCCGAGAACTTGAGAACTTCGGAGCGGGTCACCGTCTGCAATTCGTCGGCGGTGCCGACGATGGTGTAGGCGATCAGATGCGGCAGATGGCTGGTGATTGCGAGCACCAGATCGTGATGATCGGGCGCCATCTGCTCGACATTGGCGCCGAGCAGACGCCAGAACGCGGCGAGCTTCTCCACCGCTTGCGGGTCGGTCCCCTCGGGCGGCGTCAAGATGCACCAGCGGTTCTCAAACAGCTCGGCGAAGCCCGCATCGGGGCCTGAATGCTCCGTGCCTGCGACTGGATGGGCCGGCACGAAATGCACGGCCTTCGGCAGATGCGGGCCCATGTCGCGCACGATCGAGCCCTTGACCGAACCCACGTCGGACACGATCGCACCGGACTTGAGGTGAGGCGCGATCTCCTTGGCGACCGCGCCGCACACGCCGACCGGGACGCAGACGATGACGAGATCGGCGCCTTCGACCGCCTGCTCATTGGTCGCAACCACCTTGTCGGCGATGCCGAGCTCGACGACGCGCTTGCGCGTCTCGGGCGAGCGCGAGGTGGCGACGATAGTCCGCACCGCGCCGTGCGCGCGGGCGGCGCGCATGATCGACGAGCCGATCAGGCCCGGGCCGATGATGGCGAGCGTGTCGAACAGGGGCTCAGTCATTTGCGCGCCTGGCCGGTCTTGCCCATGAAGGCGCGCAGTGCCTCGAGCACGGCGTTGTTGTGGTCCTCGGTGCCGATGGTCAGGCGAAGCGCATCGGGGAAGCCGTATTCGGTGACGCGCCGCAGGATGATGCGCCGCCCGTGCAGGAATGCGTCGGCCTCCTGCGCCGAGTGGCCGTTGCCTTTCGGGAAATGCAGCAGGAGGAAGTTCGCCGCGCTCGGCGTGACGCCAAGCCCGAGCGCGGACAGCGCCTCGGCCATGCGCGCGCGCCAGGTCTCGTTATGCGTGGCTGAGCGCTGCACGCTCGCCTGATCCTTGAGCGCGGCGACGCCGGCGGCAATCGCCGGCCCCGAGACGTTGAACGGGCCCCTGATGCGGTTCAGCGCGGCGGCCACCTCCGCCGGGCAATAGACCCAGCCGAGTCGGAGCGAGGCGAGTCCGTAGATCTTGGAGAAGGTGCGGGTCATCACCGTGTTGTGCGTGGTCGCGACCAGCTCGATGCCGGCCTCGTAATCGTTGGCCCGCACATATTCGGCGTAGGCCGCGTCGAGCACGAGCAGCACGCGCTCGGGCAGGCCTTCGCGCAGGCGCTTCACCTGGTCGAAGGCGAGATAGGTCCCGGTCGGGTTGTTGGGATTGGCGATGAACACCACGCGCGTGGCGGGCGTCACGCGGGCGAGGATCGCATCGACATTGGTGGTGAGATCGCTCTCCGGCGCGACGACGGGCTTCGCGCCGCGCGCCAGGATGGCGATCCTGTAAACCAGGAAGCCGTGCTCGCTGTAGATCGCCTCATCGCCCGGCCCGAGATAGGCGGTGGCGATCAGGTTCAGAAGCTCGTCCGAGCCTGCGCCGCACACGATGCGGCCGGCATCGAGGCCGTAAAGCTTGGCGAGCGCTTCGCGCACCGGCCTGGCCGAGCCGTCGGGGTAGAGCGAGAGCGTGCTCGCGGCTGCAAGATAGGCCTCGAGCGCCGCAGGCGAGGGCCCGAACGGCGTCTCGTTGGAGGACAGCTTGATGACCGGTTGCGCGCCAGGGAGCGCGCTCGTGCCCGGCACGTAGGGCGCGATGTCGAGAATGCCTTGACGCGGGATCGGCCCACGCTTGGCGGTCATCTTGGCTCTCCTGGTTCTGGTTCGCGAGGCGGCTGTCTTGGGGCATTTCGTAGGCCAAAGCAAAGAAAAGATTGACTTTCGTTGCTAAGCTCCTAGCTAACCCGAACTGCGGACTCCTGGCCGGGATGACGGTGCCAGTCGGAGCGGGCGAGGCAAACGAAGCATGAGCGAGACCCCGGCGGCGCACGCTTTCACCGATCATTCCTTGCGGCTCAAGCAGATCGCCGAGCCGCAAAGCGAGATCGTGCATTTCGACGAGCCGCTGCCGCTCGATTGCGGGACCGCGCTCGCGCCGTTCTGCATCGCCTATCAGACTTACGGCACGCTCAACGCCGAGAAGTCCAACCTCGTGGTGGTGTGCCACGCTCTGACCGGCGACCAGCATGTCGCGAATGCGCACCCCGTCACCGGCAAGGCCGGCTGGTGGGAGACCATGGTCGGCCCCGGCAAGCCGATCGACACCGACCGCTATTTCGTGCTGTGCGCCAATGTCATCGGCGGCTGCATGGGCTCGACCGGCCCGAGCTCGATCAACCCGGCGACGGGACGCCCGTACGGGCCCGACTTCCCGGTCATCACCGTCGCCGACATGGTGCGCGCGCAGGCGCGGCTGCTCGATCATCTCGGCATCGCCCAGGTGCTGTGCGTGCTCGGCGGCTCGATGGGCGGCATGCAGGTGCTGGAATGGGCCGCGACCTACAAGGACCGCGTGTTCTCCGCCGTGCCGATCGCCTGCGCCGCGCGCCACTCCTCGCAGAACATCGCCTTCCATGAGGTCGGCCGCCAGGCGGTGATGGCCGATCCGGATTGGTGCCAGGGCCGCTATCTCGACGAGGCCAAGAGCCCGCGCAAGGGTCTCGCCGTGGCGCGCATGGCCGCGCATATCACCTATCTGTCGGAGTCCGCCCTGCACACCAAGTTCGGCCGGAACCTCCAGGACCGCGACAAGGTGACGTTTGGGTTCGACGCCGATTTCCAGGTCGAAAGCTATCTCCGCCATCAGGGGGTGACGTTCGTCGACCGGTTCGACGCCAACTCCTATCTCTACATCACCCGCGCGATGGATTATTTCGACCTCGCGGCCGACCATGGCGGGGTGCTCGCCAACGCTTACGCCGGCACCAAGACGCGGTTCTGCCTCGTCTCCTTCACCTCTGACTGGCTGTTCCCGACCGAGGGCAGCCGCGAGGTGGTGCATGCGCTGAACGCGGTCGCCGCCAATGTCAGCTTCGTCGAGATCAAGTCCGACAAGGGCCACGACGCTTTCCTGCTGCACGAGCCCGAGCTGTTCGACACCATCCGCGGCTTCCTGTCGGCGGCGGCGCGCCATCGCGGCGTGATCTTCCCGGGCGCGAACGGGGCACGGCCATGAATGTGAACGTGCCGCCGAAGGCCGTGCGCACCACCGAGACGGCGCGCGTAGACCTGCTGCTCATCGCCGACATGGTGACGCCGGGCTCGCGCGTGCTCGATATCGGCTGCGGCGACGGCATGCTGCTGCGCATCCTCGCCGACAAGCAGGGCGTCGACGGGCGCGGCATCGAGCTCAGCCAGGCCGGGGTGAACTCCTGCGTCGCGCAGGGCCTGTCGGTGATCCAGGGCGACGCCGACACCGACCTCGTCTATTACCCCGACCTCGCCTTCGACTATGCGATCCTGTCGCAGACCATCCAGGCGACCTACAGCCCGCGCCACGTGCTCGAGCAGCTGCTCCGCATCGGCAAGCGCGCGGTGGTGTCATTCCCCAATTTCGGCCATTGGCGCGTGCGGGCCGAGCTCCTGTTCAGGGGCGCCATGCCGCGCACCGACAATTTGCCGGACCGCTGGTACGACACGCCCAACATCCATCTCTGCACGATCAACGATTTCGTCGATCTGTGTGACGATGTCGGCGCCAAAATCGAGCGTGCCGTGGCGCTGAATGCCAACGGCTACAAGCTCGGCGTCGCGATGCCGCTATTCGCCCAGAACCTGTTCGGCGAGCAGGCCGTGTTCCTGCTGTCGCGCTAGACCGAACGACGACTGGCTACTTCGAACGGACTTGACGTCCCACCGCCTGTTCCAGGACAGCGCGTATGTAGCGTTGATAGGGGATGCGCTGCCTCGCGGCTCGCGCCTTCACCGCGTCGAGCAACGGCTTCGGCAACCGCATATTCACGCGCTCAGTTTTCGGGCCGAGCTCGAAGTGAAGCTCGCGCATCTGCGAGAGGTCGAATTGCGTCAGGTCGGCTTCGTCGACAAAGGCTTCAGCTTCAGCGTCGCTTTTCAATCTTGGCAGCTTCTTCTTCATAGTAATCGATCTCTTTCTTGTGCATGGGGCGGGCGCTGATCGGACGTATCAGGACAGAGGCGTCCCTAATCCTCAGAGTGAAGACGACGAGGACGCTTCGGCCTTCCTCAGTCTTGCCAAGGCCGATGAAGCGCTCCTCCTCGTTTGAATGCTCGGGATCAGGGAAAACCGAGATCGTCTCCTGGAAGACGACCTTCGATGTCCTGAACCGAGAGCCCATGCTTCTGACACTTCTCGAGATTGCCATCGTCCCAATCGAACGCAAGTCGTTCGGCTTCCATGGATGCTAAGGTTTAGTGATGTACATACGATTGTCAACCTTGGCGTTTACAGGCAGATCGCGTGGCGTGACGCCGGCGGGCACCGGCACGATGCGGCGGCGCATCTTGCGCATCTCGCGCGCCGGCACGGCGGCATAGACCTGCTTGGTCGCCTCGACCAGGATCACGCCGGAGAAGGCTGGCCATAGCACGAGTCCCAGCCGCTCCCAGAACAGCGGCCATTTGAGCAGCACGCGCCAGTCGAACGGCGGCATATAGAGCGCGTATTCCCAGGACTCAGGCGAGAACATCGCCTCCTTGAGCAGCTTGGTCAGCTGCGAGCGGCTGAACGGGCTGCCATAGCCGAACGGCGTGGTATCGACCCGCGCCCACAGGCCCCTTCGGTTGGGGACGACGAGCAGCAGGCGGCCGTTCGGCGCCAGCACGCGCCACAGCTCGCGGAGCAGGGCGCGCGATTTCTCCGACCATTCCAGCATGTGCACGAGCAGGATACGGTCGGCGCTCTCGTCGTCGAGCGGCAGCTCGGTCTCATCGACGAGCGTGCTCAGCGACTGGCCCTGCTCCGGCCAGGGGACGGCGCCGAGCTCCGCCGGCATCAGCGCGCCGAGCACCGAGGCGTCGCCCCGGAAGGCGGCGAGATAGGGCGTGGCGAAGCCGAGCCCGAATATGCGCGCCCCCTTGACCTCGCTCCAACGCGCCCGGATGCGGGGGCCGAGCAGGCTCCGCACCACGGCGCCGAGCGGGCGCGCGTAGAAATCCTTGAGGTCGACCACGTCGAGTTGCATCGCCGAACTGTCATGACCCAGCGTTTAAAGTTCGTTGTCCGCTCTTCGCGGGTTGGTTTCAACCCGCATCGCGGAAGTGTTAGGGTCCGAGCTCTAGGGATGAAACATCAGAGTGAATAATGGCCAATCTGCAAATTTATCAATTTCCGACCCGCAGCGACAATTACGGCGTGCTGATCCACGATCCAAAGACCGAGGCGACCGCCGCGATCGACGCGCCCGACGCCGAGGAGCTGCTCGCCGCGCTGCACGACAAAGGCTGGGTGCTGACGCATATCCTCACCACGCACCATCACCACGACCATACCGCCGGCAACGCCATCGTTAAGCGCATGACCGGCTGCACGATAGTAGGACCTGCCAAGGAGGCGGGCTCGATCCCGGCCATCGACAGTCAGGTCAAGGACGGCGACACGATCGAGATCGGCAGCGCCAAGGGGAAAGTGATCGAAACGCCGGGCCACACACGCGGCCATGTCAGCTATTTCTTCCCCGACGACGGAATCGTTTTTGTCGGCGACACGCTGTTCTCGGTCGGCTGCGGCAAGCTGCTCGAGGGCGACGCCAAGACGATGTGGTCGTCGCTGTCGAAGCTCGCCAAGCTGCCGCCGGAGACCAAGCTCTATTGCGGCCACGAATATACCGACAAGAATTGCCAGTTCGCGCTGACGATCGAGCCGGAGAACGACGCCTTGCGGGCGCGCGCGGCGGAGGTCGCCGCGCTCACCGAGCAGGGCGAGCCGGCGTTGCCGACGACGATCGCCCAGGAGCTCGCCACCAACCCGTTCCTGCGCCCGTCGAGCCCCGCCATCCAGAAGCGGCTCAACATGGAGGGGCGCGAGCTCGCCGACATCTTCGGCGAGATCCGCAAGCGCAAGGACCGATTTGAGGCTCCCACTTGCGTCCGGGATGTAGCGAAACCTTGCTGCGAGCGCGCCTAGTCATATTTCGTTACAAAAATCATCCCTTCTAGTTCGCTCGGAGCATTAGTTTGGAAGGGGACCTCGCTCGCGGCGCGGCGTCCGTTCGAGGGAGGATCGGGGAATGAATGCTCTCAGCAAATATGCACCTCACGCCTTGGCGGTGCTGCGCATCGTCACCGCGCTGCTGTTCATCGAGCACGGCACTGCAAAACTCTTTGGCTTCCCGGTCATGCCGTCCATGGGCGGCGCCTCGCCGGGCGGCGGTGGTTTGCCGCCGCTGATGTTGATCGGCGGCATTTTGGAGGCATTCGGCGGCCTCGCCATTCTCGTCGGATTCCTCACCCGTCCCGTGGCCTTCATCTTGGCCGGTGAGATGGCTGTGGCCTATTGGACGATGCACGTGCCGCACGGCGGCTTCTTCCCCTTGACCAATGGCGGTGACGCCGCGGTGCTGTTCTGTTTTGTGTTCCTGTATCTGGTGTTTGCTGGCCCGGGCGCGTGGAGCATCGATGGTCTGCGGGCTCTCGAGCATCGAACTGAACGTCGCTGATCTCGGCATGAAGGGGACAGAAACAGCGGCGTTGGGTTATCGTGCCGCATGGCTGCCGAAGCACTCACTGCCGACCAGGTTGTCGCCCATCTCGGGCTGAAGCCGCATCCCGAGGGCGGCTGGTTCCGCGAGACGTTCCGCGACGAGCCGGGCCACAAGGGTCGCGCGCATTCGACGGCGATCCTGTTTCTCCTGAAAGCGGGCGAGGTGTCGCGCTGGCACCGGGTGGACGCAGCCGAGCTCTGGCACTGGTATGGCGGGGCGCCGCTGCTGCTCGAGGTCAAGGACGGGGAAACGCGCCACGAATACCGGGTCGGCTCGAACCTGCTCGCCGGCGAGCATCCGCAGGCGGCGGTGCCTGCCGGCGCGTGGCAATCGGCACGGAGCCTCGGCGCCTGGACGCTCACCGGCTGCACCGTGGCACCCGGCTTCGACTTCGCCGGCTTCGAGTTGGCCCCCGACGGGTTCGAACCCTAACCGCTCAATCCATGAACTGGCCGCCATTGATGGTGAGCGTCGAGCCGGTGATCCAGGCTGCCTCGTCGGCGGCGAGGAACACCACGCAGCGCGCGACCTCCTCGGCTTCGCCCAAGCGCCCGACCGGGATCTGGCCGACGATCGACTTCATTACCTCTTCCGACACGCCGGCCAGCAGGTCGGTCTTGATGTAGCCCGGCGCGATCGCGTTCACGGTGATGCCCTTGCGCGCGCTTTCCAGCGCCAGCGCGCGGGTGAAGCCGATCACGCCTGATTTGGCAGAACAATAATTGACGAGCCCGAGCTGGCCCTTCTGCCCGTTGATCGAGGAGATGTTGACCACCCGCCCGAAGCCCCGCTCGCGCATGCCGTTGATCACCGGACGGGTCATGTTGAACAGCGAATCGAGATTGGTGCGGATGACCTCGGACCATTGCTCGTGCGTCATCTTCTGGAGCATGGCGTCGCGGCTGATGCCGGCATTGTTGACCAGCACCTCGACCGGACCGACCTCGTTCTCGACATTGACGACGCCCTGTTCACAGGCGAGGTAGTCGGTGACATCCCATTTGAAGACCGGAATCTTGGTCTCCTTCTTGAAGGCCTTGGCCGCGTCGTCGTTGCCGTGGTAGTTGGCGGCGACGTTGTAGCCCGCCTTCTTCAGACCCTTCGCGACGGCCGCGCCGATGCCACGCGTCCCGCCCGTGACCAAAGCCACCCTTCCCATGCGTTCCTCCCTTAGAAGCGCTTCTTTGGCGCCTGATTAACTCTTGCTGTCATTGCCCGGCTTGACCGGGCAATCCAGTAAACAAAGACTCGTCAAGAAAACCAAAGCCGGTGGGTACTAGATTCCCGCTTGCGCGGAATAGCACTCGTCGTGCGGTCAATCCCGCTCGACGCACATGGCGATGCCCATGCCACCGCCGATGCAGAGCGTAGCGAGGCCCTTCTTGGCGTCGCGCCGCTTCATCTCGTGCAGCAGCGTGGTGAGGATGCGCGCGCCCGAGGCGCCGATCGGGTGGCCGATGGCGATGGCGCCGCCATTGACGTTCACCTTGGCGGTGTCCCAGCCGACATCCTTGTTGACGGCAAGCGCCTGCGCGGCGAACGCCTCGTTGGCCTCGATCAGGTCGAGGTCCCCGGGCTTCCAGCCGGCCTTCTCGAGCGCCTTGCGCGAGGCGGGGATCGGGCCTGAGCCCATCACCTTCGGATCGACGCCGACCGTCGCCCACGAGGCGATACGGGCAAGCGGAGTGAGGTTCCGCTTCTTGGCTTCCTTGGCGCTCATCAGCACGAGAGCTGCGGCGCCGTCATTAATGCCCGAGGCGTTCGCGGCGGTGACGGTGCCTTCCTTGTCGAAGGCGGGCTTGAGCTTCGCCGCATCCTCGAGCTTGGCGCCTTCGCGGATATATTCGTCCTCGCTCACCACCGTCTCGCCCTTGCGCGTCTTGATGGTGACGGAGGCGATCTCGTCCTTGAACTTGCCGGCCTTCTTGGCGGCCTCGGCCTTGTTCTGCGAACCGGTGGCGAATTTGTCCTGGTCCTCGCGGGTGATCTGCCACTGGCGAGCGACGTTCTCGGCGGTGGTGCCCATGTGATAGCCGTTGAAGGCATCCCACAGGCCGTCTTTGATCATCGAATCGATGAGCTCGAGCGCGCCCATCTTCTGGCCGTTGCGCAAATGCGCGACGTGCTTCGACATGCTCATGCTCTCCTGGCCGCCGGCGACCACGATGTCGGCATCGCCGCTCGCGATCTGCTGAGCGCCGAGCGCAACGGCACGCAAACCCGAGCCGCACACCTGATTAATGCCGAAAGCGGTAGCCGCCATAGGAATGCCGGCGGCGACGGCGGCTTGCCTGGCCGGGTTCTGGCCCTCTCCCGCCGTCAGGACCTGGCCCATGATCACTTCATCGACATCGGCGGCGGCAACGCCCGCCCGCTCGAGCGCCGCCTTGATGGCGATCTCGCCCAGCGTATGCGCCGGCACGCTCGACAGCGCGCCGTTAAAGGAGCCAACCGGCGTCCGCGCCGCGCTGACGATGACAATCTGTTCGTCTCTCATGCCGATCTCCAACACCCACAAGGAGGAAAGGTCATAACGTAGTGATTCCCTTTGGGGAAGCCCAGGGTTCGAGCGCTCATTAAGGCTGCGGCAAAGCCTCTGGTGCTGCGCACAAAGAACGTGCTACTTATCTCGCAGTTGCGGTATGAAGTAATCTTGGGACGGGGCCCCAAGGCGTAGGAGCGCAAGACACGTGGCAAGGGACGCTGACCAGGAGAGCCGGCCGGTCATCATCAAGAAATACGCCAACCGCAGGCTCTACAATACCGACACCAGCACCTATGTGACGCTCGAGGACCTCGCCGAAATGGTGCGGGGCGAGCGCGACTTCGTGGTCTACGACGCCAAGACCGGCGAAGACCTGACCCATTCTGTCCTGACCCAGATCATCGTCGAGCAGGAAAGCCGCGGCACCAACCTGCTGCCGATCGGGTTTTTGCGTCAGCTCATCCGCTTCTACGGCGACAGCATGCAGAAACTGGTGCCGAGCTATCTCGAGTTCAGCCTCGATTCGCTCACCCGCCAGCAGGAGCAATACCGCAGGCGATTCGCCCATACGTTCGGCACCGCCGCGTTCGAGGCGATGCAGGACCAGGTGCGCAAGAACTTCGCCACCTTCGAGAAGGCGCTCGGACTGTTTACCCCCTTCGCCAAGGGAAGCAGCACCGAGGACGGCAATGTTCAGATCGAGCACGAAGCCGAGCCTCGCGAGGCCCCGGTGCTGCTCGGCAAGCCCGACGATGAGATCGCCACGCTCAAGGCCGAGCTCTCGGCCATGCAGCAGCGCCTCGAGCAGCTCTCCCGCCGCTAGTTTTCCCGCCAACCGTTCGACAGTCTCGCTCTCCTCTCCCCACCGGGGAGAAGGACAGCCGCGAATGCGGCCGGGTGAGGGGGATCTGTGTCCTGATCCGTAGCCCCCTCACCCTTCCCGCCATGGGCGTCCGCGGTGAGCGCCGCAAAGGCGTCGCTCGCGCTAGTCGCGGCGGAAAGCCCTCTCCCCGCTGGGGAAAGGAGAGGCGAAGTTTAGCGTTAAAGTGAACCTAAGCGGCGTTGGCCTGGAGCCGGCGCATATGCGCAGCGGTCAGGTCGGCCTCGACCGATACGCGGTCGTCGGCGTTCTCGGCGAGCAGGTGGATATGCACCTCGTTCGCGCCGATCTTCGCGCCCTCGTGGCGGAGATGGGCGAGATTGAGGGTCACCGCCTCATCCTTGGTCTGGCCGAACGTGAGCGCGACGCGGCGCCCATCGTCATAGCGGCGGACCAGGATGTAGTTGGCGCGCGGCAGAGCAGGGCAGCCGATCAGGCTGTAGACGCTATGCAGATAGCGCCGCCCCGAGGCCCCACGCCAATAGTGGAACGCCTGGGCAAAGGCGGCTTCCGAGCAAACGAGAGCCGGCTCGTCGGCCGGGCCAAACTCGTCAAACTCGGGGGCTTCGACTTTGCGCATCCACATAGGAATTCCGTCCGTTAACCGTGAATTCGAATCATCAGATGGGTTGACTGGTGACGAATTCAAGACACGACCCGCTACGAATCTCTGGAACAAAGGTAGAACTCACGCCGAGCTCCAGTCAAGCACTCAAAGGTTAACGCCCTGCATACTGCCGGATTCCTTGGGGTTTGCTTCGGCGATAAGGCGGTCTGAGGCGGTCTCGATGGCAGAGGTGAGTCGCGCGAGGAACTCGGCCCTCGGCAGCCCCGGCGGAATCGGATCGAGAAACTCCACAATTATGGTGCCGGCGCGGCGAATCAGGCTTCGCCTCGGCCAGAACAGCCCCGAATTGAGCGCCACGGGGACGCAAGGGATCCCCAGCGCAGCGTAGAGCAGCACCACGCCGGTCTTGTAGTCGGGCGGCGCGCCGGGCGCCCGGCGCGTGCCCTCGGGGAAAATGATGATCTCGCGGCCGGCCGCGGCGCGCCCCTTGGCCTCCCGCAGCATGCGGCGGAGCGCCGACGGCCCCTTGTCGCGGTCGACCGGGATCATCTCGAACTTCTTCGAGAACCAGCCGTGAAAGGGGATCCAGAACAGCTCGCGCTTCATGAGCAGAGCCGGATCGCGAAACAGCGGGATGAGCGCGAAGGTCTCCCACGCCGATTGGTGCTTGGAGGCGACCAGGCAGGCGCCCGAAGGCAGCTTGTCCTTACCCCGCACCTCGAGCCTGGTGCCGACGATCGTCTCGAGCAGCCACAGCTCGAAGCGCGAATGGACGGCGAGGGCGGCCATGGCCCAGCGCCGCGGCGCGAGCAGCAAAGGGCTGCCGAGCACGACGAACAGGGTCGTCGTCACATAGAACAGCACGTTGAAGAGCAGCGAGCGCGCCATCAGAGAATCCCTAGAGGATCGATCCCGATTTCGCTCGACCGTTACGGCTCGGGGACGGCCGTGGTTTCACCCGGCACGAGGAGCAGCGCAACCCGGGTGGCGCCGAGCCGCCCGAGCGCCGGCAGATATTTCAGGTATTCCGACATCAACAGCTTGGTCGTGCCGGGATAGGTCCACCAACGATCGAGATGCACGTTCTTGTCGATCACCGGCGAGGAGATCAGCGTCGCATTCGGCATGGCGCGGGCGAGCTCGGCCAGCGCGCGCGGCATGTGATAGTTCGAGGTCACCACGATCACCGAGCCGAAATGATGCTGCGCCACCCATTCGGCCGTCTCGGTGGCGTTGTCGATGGTGTTGCGCGCCTCCTTGTCGAGGTCGACGCAGCAGGTGAAATACTGATCGCCCTGGCTGGCGAGCTCCTTCAGCTCGTCCTTGGTGGTCGTGCGATAGACGCCGGTGATCAGCACCCGCTTCGCCTGGCCCTCGGCGAGCAGCTTCATCGCCTGGTCGATGCGGTCGGCGCCGCCGGTCAGAACGGTGATGCCGTCGGCCGAGTGCGACGGCGCGCGCGGCACGCGCTCGATGCCGGTCGCGAACACGGCGAAGCCCATGAAGAACAGCACCATGAGCAGCAGCAGCCCGTCGAAGAGGAGCCTAACTCCACCGAAGAAGCCGCTGAAGCGACCTGGTCTATCGTCTTCTTCCTCCCTCACCGCTTACTCCAACGCTGCCAGGCGGACGCAGAATAGGCAGAAAATGCAGGGCCGTGGAACCGGGTTTGCTGCATTTGGATGAGAAATCGAAGCGGTCACTCGTAGGATTTCAGCACGCGGATCACGCCGAGCCGCGAGGTGACCATGCACAGGCAGGCGATGACGAAGACCACCAGAATGCAGAGGAAATAGCCAGAGAGATCGAGTTCGCCCGTGCCGATCAGCCGCTCGGTTTCGGCCGCAGTGACGATGCCGCCGCCGAGCATATGGGTGAGCAGCGGCAGCAAGAGAAAGGCGATCGCGGCGGCAAGTGCGCCGACCAGACCGGCGCGCACGCCAAGGCCGAGGAAATGGCGCTCGAACTCGCGGCTGATGAAGCGCTCGTTGGCGCCGACGAAGTGCAGCACCTCGATGATCTCGCGGTTGGTCGCCATGGCGCTCCGCGTCGCCGAGACGATGACGGCGATGGTGGCGGCGGCGACCAGGCCGAGCACGGCGAGGCCGCCGAGCGCGGCCGAGCGCGTCAGCGTCTTGATCTCGGCCTGCCAGCGGCGGTGGTCGTCGAGCGTCACGCCCTCGAAATTCTGGGTGAGGGCGTCCTTGATGAGGGCGATGTCGGGCGGGTTGGAGCGATCGATCTCCACCGCGATCAGCCGCGGAATGGGCAGCGCCAAGATGGCCGGGCTCTGGCCGAGCCAGGGCTCGAGCAGCTTGGCGCTGTCATCGGCGGTGAGCGGCTTCACCTGCGTGATGCCCTTCTGCTTGGCGAGAAACAGCGACACCAGCGTCATCTTCTTCTCGATGTCCGCGGTGTTGATCGGATCGAGCTCGACGGTGATCTCGCTGGTGATGTCGTTGACCCAGGCTTGCGCCGACTGGTTGACCATGTAGACGGCGCCGGCGGTGAGGCAGGCGAGGAACGACATGATGGCGATCACCACGGTCAGCGCATTGCCGGCGATCGAGGCCGACGGCACGATCTGCGAGGACCGCGTGCGATAGCGCGGCGGCAACATCGAGGCGAGCCGCGCCGGCAACAGTCCCGCCAGCAGGCTGGTCCAGGGATATTCCCGAATGTCGGTGAGCAGGGTCACGGGCGCCTAGCGGATGTGGAGGTGGCCGTTGAGTAGGGTGAGGCGGGGAGCGGCAAGCTGGTCCATCAGGGCATGATCGTGCGTCGCGATAATGACCGAGGTGCCGAGCCGGTTCAGCTCGACGAACAGGCGCAACAGGCGGTTGCCGATCACCGGATCGACGTTGCCGGTGGGCTCGTCGGCAAGCAGCAGCTCGGGCCGGGCGATCACGGCTCTGGCGATCGCCGCGCGCTGCTTCTCGCCGCCGGAGAGGATCGCGGGGTAGGCATCGATGCGCTCGCCGAGGCCGACCCAGCGGAGCAGGTCGGTCACGTCGTCGCGATAATCCGACTCGCGCTTGCCCATGACCCGCAAGGGAAGCGCCACGTTCTCCCAGGTGGTCAAGTGGTCGAGCAGGCGGAAATCCTGGAAAACGATGCCAATCCGGCGCCGAAGCTGGGCGCGGGCAGCAGGGGTGAGCTTGGCCACGTTCTCGCCGAGAACGAAAATCAGGCCCCTGGTCGGCCGGAGCGACATGAAAAGAAGGCGCAAAAGCGTCGTCTTGCCGGCTCCCGACGGTCCGGTCAGGAAGTGAAAGGACCCCGGAAGCACGTGAAAGGTGACGTCGCGCAAGATTTCGGGGCCGGAGCCGTAGCGGAGCCCCACATTGTCAAAGCGAATCACCCGTCTTCCTAAAGCCTCTTAACATTGGCCGCGACTTCGCTCTTTATGCTGAACTCACTGTCCGGTATCAATGGAATTGGGCAACGACATGGGGGCTGCCGCAGAATAGACAGTTGCGGCCGGCTTTTGGCTTTTCCGATGGCAACACTCATTATCTGCCCGGCATGCGAGACGCGCTACGAGACGGCGGCCGTTTTCCCGCCTGAAGGGCGCAAGGTTCGCTGCTCGAAGTGCGGCAATGTCTGGCAGGCGAAGCCAGTCGTTGCGCCGCCCGCGCCTGCCGTTCCCGAGCTTAAAGTCACCGCCGACAATCCTTTCAAAGTCCCGGCCGACAACCCCTTCAAGGTCCCGGCGGACAACCCGTTCGCCATGCCGCCACCTCCGCCCGCCTCCAAGGCCGCGCCCAAGCCTAAGCCCGCGCCGGTCAATTCAGGGCTCGGCGGTCTCGGCGGCTTTGCCGGCATCGCGCCGAAGCCCGAGCCAAGCCTCAGCGAACGGCTGGCGGTTGTGCCGGAGCCCTCGTCAGACGCCGATTTCGGTATGGACGAGGACGTCGCCGCCCAGGTCGAGCGCATGAACGCGGAGGCCGCCATGGCGGCCGAGGGCGTGCTGCCCGGCGAAAAAGGGCCGGGGATCTTTGCCAGGCTCCGGGCCAAGCGCACGCCTGCGCCCGTGCCGGTCGCACCAGCGTCCGAAACGCCTGCCTTTCCGGATTTCCCACCAGCCGAGGCCGAACTTGCCGCCATGGCCGCCGACGCCGTCGACCACCCCACGGTCGAGGCGCCGTCGCGGGTCCTCGCCATGGGCTGGCTTGGGCTCATCGTGTTTATCGGCCTGATCGCCGCCGTGTTCATCTTCGCCAAGGGTACCGTGCTCTCGATCCTGCCCGGCGCCGCGAAGCTGTACGGGTCGCCGGCCGCGAGCGGGCTCAGCTTCGAGGGCGTGCGCTATGGCTGGAGCAACGAGGGCGGTCAGTCCGTGCTCGAGATCCAGGGCGATGTGGTCAACGGCACGTCCTCGGCGGTCGCGGTGCCCCAGGTCGTGATCGCGCTTCGCGACGAGAAGGGCGCCGAAATCTCCGAGTGGACCACCGAGACCGGGGCCGACGAGCTTGCCGCCGGCGAGCACGCTGCCTTCTTGCGGCAGATTCCGTCGCCGCCGAGCAATGTCCGCAGCGTCATGGTGCGCTTCGCCAAGGCCAATTGAGCAGCGCGCATGGCTTTCTCCGCGGCGCCGTCGATCACGCCGCTCTACAGCGCCGAGACGATCGCCGCCCGCGTCGATGAGCTGGCGGGCGAGGTCGCGGCGCTCGGTCTCGACGATCTAGTCATCGTCGCGGTGCTCAAAGGGAGCTTCATCTTCGCCGCCGACCTGATCAGGGCGCTCCAGCGCAAGGGGCTCCAACCTGAGATCGACTTCATGTTTCTCGCGAGCTACGGCTCCGGCACGATGTCGGCAGGAGAGGTCAGCGTGCTGCGCGATGTCGAGAGCGAGCTTCGCGGGCGCGACGTGGTGATCGTCGACGACATTCTCGATTCAGGGCGCACGCTCGCATTCGCCAAGGCGATGCTCGCCGCGCGCGGCAGCCGGTCGGTCAGGACCTGCGTGCTGCTCGACAAGGACGTGCCGCGCGCCGTCGCTATCGTGGCCGACTTCATCGGGTTTCGCTGCAAGCCGGTGTTCGTGGTCGGCTACGGCATGGACCTCGCGCACCGCTATCGCGAGCTGCCGTTCATCGGCGAGGTGTCGCCGCCGTGACCACGCTCATGCTCATCTTCGCGGTGATCGGCGCGGTCATCCCGCCGGTCGTGATCGTCCAGGCGCTGCGCAGCAAGGCGATGGACCGCTGGCCGGAGGGCGTGCTGGTCGGCGTCTATCTCGGCACGCTGGGGTCGATCAGCCTGCTCACGCTGCTCGGTTATTTCTTCCGGTAGCTTCGGCTAGAACGGCTTGATCAGCCGCTCGAGATAATCGAGCTCGATCACCGGCCGCTGCGGGTCGCCGAGGCGGCGGCGAAGCTCGTCGAGCACCTCGCGGGCGCGCTGGATGTCGATCTCGTCGGGCACCTTGACCGACAGCCCGAGATCGGGCCGGTTCGAGCGGTCGGGCCGGCCGAGCGGATCGCGGCCGTTATTGCCTGGGCCCTGGCCCTGCTGAATCTCGCCGCCCTGCTCCATCTGCTCGGCCATGGCCTGCGCGCCCTTGCGCAGGCTGTCGAGCGCCTGGTTCTGCTGCTGCGTGGCCTGGTCGAGCTTGTCGTCGCCGATCGCCTGCTTGGCGTCGTTCATCGAGTCCTTGGCGCCGTCGAACTGCTCGGGCGCCTCGGCGCCTTCCATGCGGAAGCGGTCGATCAGGCTTTGCAGCTTGTCGCGCAGCTCCTGCTGGCGCTGGGCGAGCTGGCCGTTCTTGCCGCCGCCCGGCGGCTGCTGGCCCATCTCCATCTTGCCCTGGCCCTGGGGCGAGCCGTTCTTGCCGGATTCGCCCGAGCCCTTCATCTGGCCTTGCTGCGCCTCTCCCGGCATCTCCGAGAACGGCGCCATGCCCATGCCGGGGCCGAAATCGAGCGGCTGCCCGGGCGGGCTCACATCGAATTGCTGGCTTTGCTGCTGGCCGTCATTGTCGCTCTGCCGGCGCTTCGCCTCGAACGTGTCATCGAGCAGCTTCTGCTGTTTGGAGATGACGTCGTTCAGGTCCTTCATCATGCGGCTCGCGCGCTGCTGCTTGGCGTTTTCGGGGATGTTGCCGGCCTGCATGCGCTCGAGAATGTCCTTGAGCTCAGACAGCATGCGCTCGGCCATCTCCTTGGAGCCTGATTGAGCGAGCTTCTCGATATTGCTCAGCATCTTGTCGAGGTCCTGCTGCGAGACGAGCTGGTCGCCGCTCTGCTTGTCCTGCTTCGCCATGTTGCCCTTGTCCTGGGCCTGCTGGGCGAGCGCCTGCATATATTTCGACAGAGCCTCGCGCAGATTGTCGACGAGCTGCTTGATCTCCTCGGGCGAGGCGTTCTTCTCGAGCGCCTGCGACAGCGCGTCCTGCGCCGATTTCAGCTCGCGCTCGGCCTCTGGCAGATCGCCGTCCTCGATGCGAAGCGCGATCGACCACAGCTGATCGACGGCGCTGCCGATGGCTTCGCGCGAGGGATTGCTCATCAGCCGCCAATAGACGTCGCGCAAGGAGAGATAGGTGAAGGTGTCCTCGTTGACCTTGTCGCCGCCGATGGTCAGCGCGTCGAGCGCACGGGCGACCTGCTCGGTCGAGTCCGGCTCGCGCACCAGGGATTTGCGCTGCTCGACCACGGCCTTGGCGAGCGGCTTGGTGAACTGGCGCTCTGGCAGGACAAACTCGTAAGGCGCGCTCATTCCGGACTGTCCGGCCTGGTCGCGGGCGACCAGCGTCATGCGCACCTTGAGCCCGGCCCAGGGATGGGCGGTCAGGTCTTGGGTGGCGCGGCCCTCGACGCGCTTCGCGTTGGCGCGCGACAATTGCAGCGGCATCAGCGGCGGCTCGAGCAGCGGATCGGTCTTGATGGCGGTGTCCTTGCCGTTCGCGTCTTTCGCTGCGGCGACCGGCGGCGCGACGATCACCGGCGGAGGCAGGGCAATCGGCGGGGCGGCGAGGCCGGCATTCTCGCCCTCGGCCAAGGTGAACTTCGCCTCGGCATTGGCCACGCCATGATCGTCGTCGGCGCGATAGATGAGGCGCAAGGCGCCGCGCGGGGTGGTGGTCGGGTTGCCCATCAGGCTGATGGTCGGGGCCTCGTCCTTGATCAGGTCGAAGCGCCACTTGGCGACGGTCTGGCCGCCGATCTTGACGTCGGCGCTGCCGGGCTCGTTCAGCGCCACGCTGAACTCGATCAGGCCTTCGGTCTTGCCGGCCTTGCCCGTCTTGGGCTCGGCGAGCGTCGCATGCGAGCCGTCCTCGTCGCTGGTGGTGAGCGTGACCTTCTCGCCTTGCGGCGCATGCGCCCGGACAACAAGCTCGCTCCGCTCAGGCACCGACAGCGCGCGGAACGTCTCGGCGCCCGCGCCGATCGTCTCGCTGCCGTCGGCAAGCACGATGGGTGCGACGCCGGTATAGACGGGCGGCGTCACCCAGGCATCGAGCCTGAGCAGCGACGGTGCGCTGCTTGCCGCCGGGGAGAACGCCGCGCGCAAGCGGTCCCAGCTATTGCCGCCGGCCGCGAACAGAGCGGCGACGAGGCCGATGAGAAGCAGCGCCCTGATGGCGTAAGGGTCCTTGCGGTCGGTCCTGGGATCGGGCCATGACGGCCGCAAGCGGTCGATCAGCCTGGACAGCCGCTCGCGATGCGCCGCCCACAGCAACGCCGTCTCCTTGACGGGCGTGGTGCCGAGGCGATCCTCATAGGATGACGCTGGGCGGTGCTTGATGTCGGCCTTGCGCTCCAGCCGCCGCAGCGCCTCCTCGCGGGTCGGCAGGCTCAAGCGAATGAGCGGCAGGAAGGAGACCGCGAGCGCGAGGCCGAAGGCGCCGAGCAGAGCGCGATGGAGCAGCGGCGGGGTGATGCTCCAGAGGTCGAGCAGCGTCACCACGAGGAAGGCGCTGACGACGAGGAACGGCCAGAGCAACGCCTCCCAGACGCGCTCGCAGAGCAGCGCAAGCCAGCTCAGGCGCACCCGGCTTTCGAAGCGCTTGGCGAGCGTGCGATCCTCCGCCGGAGCTGGCGGGGTCGGCTTCGGTTTGAACACCGATTTCATCGTCTCTTCTTTAGCACGGGAGCGGGGGGCGTTCGTAAGTTACAGTCCGGTAATCTAACGGATCGATGCGGGCGAAATGGAGGCTTCGGCGCATCCATTGACGGCGCTCAGAGCCAATCGGGCAGGCGCTCTTTGCCAAGCATGTCATGATAGCTCGGGCGCGGCCGCGTGATCGCATAGCGGCTGCCGGCGACCAGCACCTCAGGCACCAGAAGCCTCGAATTATATTCCGAGGCGAGCACCGCGCCATAGGCGCCGGCCGTCATCACGGCAATGAGCTCGCCAGGACGGAGCGCGGGCAGCGGTCGCGCGAGCGCAAGATAATCGCCGGTCTCGCACACGGGCCCGACCACGTCGCTGACCACGGTCGGCGTTCCGGGCGATGGCTCGATCACCGGCAAGATCTCGTGATAGGCCTCGTACAGCGTCGGGCGGATCAGATCGTTCATCGCCGCATCGACAATGGTGAAGGTCTTTGACGCGCCCTGCTTCACGTAGACCACGCGCGAGATCAGCACGCCGGCATTGCCGGCGATCATGCGCCCCGGCTCGAACAGGAGCCTCACGCCGAGATCGCCGACCTCCTCCTTGACGAGCCGCGCGTAGTCGGCCGGAGAGGGCGGCGTCGGCTGGTCGCGCCGGTAGGGGATGCCGAGGCCGCCGCCGAGATTGGCGAAGTCGATGGTCGAGCCTTGCGCGCGCAGCGTGCCGACCAGCTCCTTCAGCAGGGCGAAGGCGTTCTGGAACGGCGAGAGATCGGTGATCTGGCTGCCGATATGCATGTGCACGCCGGCCGCCTCGATATTCGGGAGCTTGCCCGCCAGCCGATAGAGCGCGGGGGCTTCGGCGAACGGCACGCCGAATTTGTTCTCGGCCTTGCCGGTGGCGATCTTGTGGTGGGTCTTGGCGTCGACGTCGGGATTGACGCGGATGGCGATGCGGGCGTTCTGCCCGCGCGCCTCGGCCACCTCGCTCAGCGCGCGAAGCTCGGACTCCGATTCGACGTTGAAGGCGAAGATGCCGGCATCGAGCGCGTGCGCCATCTCGGCCTTGGTCTTGCCGACGCCGGAGAAGGCGATCCGCTCTGGCGGCACGCGCACGGCAAGCGCGCGGCGAAGCTCGCCCTCCGACACCACGTCCATGCCGGCGCCGGCGCGCGCGAGCGTGGCCAGCACGGCGAGCGATGAGTTGGCCTTGACCGAATAGCAGACGAGCGTGCCGGGCATCTCGGCGAAGGCGTCGGCGAACACGCGATAGTGCCGCTCGAGCGTCGCCGTCGAATAGCAATAGAAGGGTGTGCCTACCTCCGCCGCGAGGCCGGCAAGGTCGACCTCCTCGGCGTGGAGCACGTTCTCGTGGGACACGCCGCGCCGGTAGGCGAAATGGTGCATTTTAGAAAGTATCAGTCTATTGCAGCAGTCGGTCGATCCAGAGGCTACGCGCCGGAACCTTCGACATCTTGGTTGACGGGTCGGCTG
Organism: uncultured Alphaproteobacteria bacterium; assembly: GCA_963820005.1. Lineage (GTDB taxonomy): Bacteria > Pseudomonadota > Alphaproteobacteria > Rhizobiales > Methyloligellaceae > Methyloceanibacter. Next base: position 159,086 of record CAWFYQ010000008.1, read on the forward strand.
CCGCCTCGGGATAAGCGGGCTTAGGCCGGTCGAGCGAGCCGCGGCGCCCGCAGGCGCTAAGCCCAACCGACACCACGAGCAAAAGTGCTAAAAGGATGCGCCAAGCGCTTCCCATGGTCGTGCCCCTGTCCCTCGGGCCTTTTCCCGGCCCTTCAACTATCCCTTTTATCGCGACAAGCCCTCCTTCGCCAAACGCTTTATCCACCGTTTGGCCTGGCTGCGCACATTGTTTGGGGCCGTTCCGCCATAGCTTTTGCGGCTTTTGACTGAGCCTGCGACATCCAGCGCCTGGAAAGCGTCACGGGTGATTCGCGGCTCGACCGACTGGAAATCGGCCAATGACAGGGCCTTGAGCTCGACGCCCTTGGCGTCGGCAAGCGCCACGATCCGGCCGGTGACGTGATGCGCCTCGCGGAACGGCAGGCCGAGCTTCTGCACCAGCCAGTCGGCCAGATCGGTCGCCGTCGAGTGGCCTAATGCCGCGGCGAGCGCCATGGCGGGGAGGTCGGGCTCGAGGTCACCGACCATCCCGGTCATGGCGGCGAGGGACAGCGCAAGCGAATCGAGTGCGTCGAACACGCCCTCTTTGTCCTCTTGCATGTCCTTGGCATAAGCGAGCGGCAAGCCCTTCATCACCATCAGCAGCGCCTGGAACGCTCCGGCGATCCGCCCGGTCTTGGCGCGCACCAGCTCGGCGGCGTCGGGGTTGCGCTTCTGCGGCATGATCGATGAGCCGGTGGTGTATTTGTCGGACAACCTTGCGAGTGCGAATTGCGGCGAGGTCCACAGCACGATCTCCTCGGCGAGCCGCGACAGATGCATGGCGGCGATCGCGCAGGCGCTTAGCGTCTCGAGCGCGAAGTCGCGATCGGAGACGGCGTCGAGCGAGTTCGCCGCGGGGGCGTCGAAGCCAAGCGCGTTCGCCGTCATCTCCCGATCGATGGGGAAGCTCGTGCCGGCGAGCGCCGCCGCGCCGAGCGGGCATTCCGCCAGCCGCTTGGCGGCGTCGGCGAAGCGGCCGCGGTCGCGCCCGAGCATCTCGACATAAGCGAGGCAGTGATGGCCGAAGGTGATCGGCTGCGCCGTCTGGAGATGGGTGAAGCCCGGCATCACCGCGCCGGCATATTCGAGCGCCTTCTCGGCGAGCGCGAGCTGAAGCGCGCCGAGCGCGTGCTGAAGCGCACCGATCGCGTCCCTGACATAGAGCTTGAAGTCGGTCGCCACCTGGTCGTTGCGCGAGCGCGCGGTATGCAGCTTGCCGGCAACCGGCCCGATCAGCTCGCGCAAGCGATTCTCGACGTTGAGGTGAATGTCCTCGAGCGCTCGCGAGAAAGTGAACGTGCCGGCCTCGATCTCGGCGGCAATCCTATCCAGCCCGCGCGCGATTGCCTGGGCGTCCTTCTTGGTCAGGATGCCGGTCGCGCCGAGCATGGCGACATGCGCCTTGGAGGCGTCGATATCGTGACGCCACAGCCGCTTGTCGAAGTCGATGGAGGCGTTTATCTGCTCCATGATCTCGGCGGGACTTGCGGCGAAGCGGCCGCCCCACATGGTGTTGGTCATCGCTGTCAGGCCTGGGCAAGAGCGTGAGCGGGAAATTGAGCGAACGCAGTGAACCAAAACGCGCCGCGTCGCCGGCCATGTTTCTCGTCGCTGGATTGCTCGCGGCGATAGCCGGATTCGGCACGGTATATGTGAGTTTTGCCCCTTCTGACAATGGAAAGCCGCAGGCGACCGGCGCATCGACGCCGTCGGAGCCGGCCAAACCCGGCGAGGCGGCGGGGTCAAGCCCGCTCAGAGGCCTCAACAAAGGGGCGATGGCGGCGCTCCTGGTCAGGCCGAAACCGCTCGATCTGCCGCCGTTCGAGTTCGCCGACGGCGACGGCGCGACCAAGTCGCTGGCCGATTTCGCCGGCAAGGTCGTGCTCCTCAATATCTGGGCGACGTGGTGCGTGCCCTGCCGCGAGGAGATGCCGGCGCTCGACAAGCTCGAGACCGAGCTCGGCGGCAAGGCGTTCGCCGTGGTTGCGGTGAATATCGACAAAGGCGGACCCGACAAGGCGCGGGCTTTCCTGGCCGAGACCGGCGCCACGCATCTTGGGCTCTACACCGACCCGTCCGGGAAATTATTCGCCGCGCTGAAGGCGGTCGGCATGCCGACCACGCTCGTGCTCGACCGGGACGGCAAGGAGATCGCCCGGCTGATCGGCCCGGCCGATTGGAGCTCGGCGGAAGCCAAGCGCGTGATCGAGGCGGCCATCGCCGCCAAGGCCGGGCCGTCTTAAGGCTCGCGCTATTTCACCGGGACGACGGCGTCCTTGTCGAGGCGATAGGTGTATTTGCACGTCTCGTTGGTCGGCTTGTTGCAAGCATCGCCGGACGTCGTCACGTACATCATCGGCTTGCCGCCGGCTTTGCCGAATTTGTAGGTCTTGAGCAGATCCTCGAACACGATGTCCCAGGCGGTATCGCCGTCCCAGAAATAGATCTGCACCGTGCAGCCGCCGTTGCCGCACAGCGGGTTGAGGTCGCCTTTGCATTGCATCTTGCCGAAATCGGCGATCCAATCCTCGCCGCCGTCGCCGTTCAGATCGGAGACGCTCAACACCTTGTCGGTATTCGGCGTGCCGCCCATGTCCTTGCACGCCTGGGCCGCATCGGTGACCGCTTGCGCGACATTGTCGGGCGGCTCGGCGGCGTGAGCCAAGCCCGCGCCTAGGCAGACGGCGACGATCACAACAGTCAGGCGGGGGAACAGCGAGGTCGGGCGGGGGCTCAATTAGCGCCGCTCGTCACGGTCTTGCGCAGGGTCTTCTTAGTCGCCTTGACCGCTGACGAGGCGGCGCCGGCGGTCGCCTTCACCGCGCCGGTGGTGGCAGCCGCAGCGGCGTCGGTGGTGGCGTTGACCGCTTCCTCGGCGTCGAGGTCGAGCGTGCCCTTGGGCTTGCCGCGCGCAATCACCGCTTTCTTGCGGCCCGGCTTGACCGGCCTGCCGCCGCCGCAGATGGTGTCCGACAGATGCGCCGGCGTGTCGCTGAGCGAGGCCTGGATGGCGAGCCCGTCGAGACTCGTGCCGAACAGCGACTTCCAGAAATAGCGCTTGAAGCCGTTCTCCAGGAGATCGGTGGCGCGGACGCGTCGCGTGGCTGTCGACTGCTCGCCGAGAACGACGGCGACCAGCTTGCGTCCGTCGCGGGTCGCGCTCGCGACGATATTGAAGCCGGAGTCGCAGATGAAGCCGGTCTTCATGCCGTCGGCGCCGGGCAGGCTGACGAGCAGCCCATTATGGGTGCGGATGGTCTGCTTGCCGACCTGGACCTGGACCGTGGTGAACAGGTCGAGGTGTTCGGGGAACTCGACGATGATGGCGCGAGCCAGCCGCGCGAGATCGCGCGCCGTGGTGTACTGCCCCTCGGCAGGCAAGCCGTTCACGTTGACGAAATGCGTGCGCGTCATGCCGAGATGCTGCGCCGCGTCGTTCATCTTGGCGACGAAGGCGTCCTGACTGCCGCCGACGGCTTCGGCGATCATCACCGCGACATCGTTGGCGGATTTGACGATGAGCACCTTCAGCGCCAGGTCCAAGGGAATCCCCTCGCCCTCTTTCAGCCAGAGTTTGCTCGGGGCTTGTTGCGTCGCCTCCTTGGAGCAGAGGATCTTGGTGTCGGGAGTGATGGTGCCGTCTTTCAGCGCCTGGAACGCGACATAGGCGGTCATCAGCTTGGTGAGCGAGGCCGGGAACCACATGACGTCGGGATCCTCGGCGTAGAAGACGGTGCCGTTATATGGCTCGAAAACGAGCGCAGGCCCCGCCGTCGCGACCGAAGGAGCGCATAGGACCGCTCCAACGAGGAGGCCAAGACCGGCACGTCTCAGCGTCATTCAATTCCCTCACCAAATCTGGCGCATTCGTGCCTGGCGCTTCCGCCATATGCGCGAACGACATTGCGCGGAGACATCACCAGCAAGGCGGCCACCCACCCCTCGGATCGGCCGCGCCCCCATAATCAATCCAATTTCGACTGTTCCGTGGCAGGCGCGACAAGACAGAGATGAGATCTTCCGCGCGCCGTGCAGTCGAATCGCGAGAATCACGTCCAAAGCCCAGGCCCGATCCGCGGCGAGAGTAGCGTGCCGGGCTCAATTCGCAACTGCGAAATTGAATGTCCGCAGGGCTCGCGCTCGGCTAGAGAGGGGCACGATTGCTCGCGCCAAGGAATGGCGCGTTCTTAGGCAGGATTCCCTAATGAGTGGCATGGACGCAGAGGCGAGGCGCAAACAGCTTGCTGCGGCGATCCGCAGGGTCGCCGCCGGCGACCGCGCCGCTTTGCGCTTCGTCTATGACCAGACCGCTGCGAAGCTTTTTGGTGTTTGTCTCCGTATATTGAAGGACCGAAGCGAGGCGGAAGACGTGCTCCAGGAGGTTTACCTTACCGTGTGGCGGAAGGCGGGCGCGTTCGACGAGACGCGGGCGAGCCCGATCACGTGGCTGGTGGCGTTGACCCGCAATCGCGCGATCGACCGCTTGCGCTCCGGGACGGTGGCGCGGCTGTCGGAGCCGATCGAGGCCGCCGACGCCGTCTCGGATCCCGCGCCGCTCGCCGAGGAAATGGTCGAGCGCGGCCAGGAGCAGGCGAGGCTCGACGCGTGTCTCGGCGAGATCGAAGGGCGCCAGGCGGCGGCGATCAGATCCGCGTTCATCGACGGCACGACCTACGAGGAGCTGGCGCGGGTGTCGGGCGTCCCGCTCGGCACGATGAAGAGCACGATCAGGCGCGGACTCGCCAAATTGAGAGCATGTCTCGAGCGATGAGCGACACCGGCAGAGAGTTTGCGGAGCGCGAGCGGCTGATCGCCGCCGAATACGTGCTAGGCGTGCTGAACGGCCATGAGCGGCGCGCGGTCGAGCAGCTGATCGCCCGCAGCCCCGCCTTCGCCGCCGAGGTGGCGTTCTGGGAAGAACGGCTCGGCGGCCTCGCGGCGAGCGTCGCCCCGGTCGCGGCGCCGGCCGATCTCTGGTCGCGCATCGAGGCCGCGCTCGATCGTGCCGAGCCAGCTCAGCGGAGCGGCGAGGGGCTGTGGCGAAGCCTCGCCTTCTGGCGCGGGCTGGCCATTGCTGCGAGCGCGCTCGCCGCAGCCTGCCTCGCCGGGCTGATCTATTTCGCGCAAGCCCCGACGCTCAGGCCGCCGCTGGTCGCCAAGCTCGACAAGTCGTCGGGCAAGTCCGGATTCTTCGCCGCCGCCAACCCCGCCGACGGCAGCCTCACCATCGTTCCGGCGGCGCTGCTGACCGGCCAGGAGCAGCATGCGCTCGAGCTTTGGGTCATTCCCGCCGGCGGCAAGCCGCATTCGCTCGGCCTCATCGATTCCGGCCGCCCGGTCAAGGTCATTGTGCCGCCCGAGCTCAGGCCGCATGTGACGGCGGATTCGGTGCTCGCCATCACGGTCGAGCCGCCCGGTGGCTCGCCGACGGGACAGCCGACTGGCCCCATCATCGCCAACGGCACGCTCGCCGCGCTTTAGCCCGGCCTCGCACCTCACGAAATCGTCATCGAGCAGCGCTGCATCCGCGGCGCGCGGCGCGCCGTAACTCCGCTCGTACCCCCGAAGGGACAACTCACAAACAGGAGAATGTCATGAAGTCCGTCAAATTCGCTCTCGCCGGCGTGGCTGCCGCAGGTCTTGCGTTCGCCGCTCTCGATGCCGTTCCGACCTTCGCCAAGGAGACCACAATGATGGTCGGCGGCGCGGCGATGTTCCCGTCCAAGAACATCATCCAGAATGCGGTCAACTCGAAGGACCACACCACGCTGGTCGCCGCGGTCAAGGCCGCCGATCTGGTCGATACGTTGTCGGGCAAAGGCCCGTTCACCGTGTTCGCGCCGACCAACGAGGCGTTCGCCAAGCTGCCGGCCGGCACGGTCGACACGCTGCTCAAGCCCGAGAACAAGGGCCAGCTCGCGCAAGTGCTGACCTATCACGTCGTGCCCGGCCGCATCACCGCCAGCGACCTGATGGAGATGATCAAGAAGGGCGGCGGCAAGGCCACGCTCAAGACCGTCGAAGGCGCCGACCTCACCTTCGAGATGAAGGACGGCGCGATCTGGGTGGTCGATGCGAAGGGCGATACCGCCAAGATTACCATCAAGAACGTGATGCAGTCGAACGGCGTGATCCACGTCATCGACACCGTGCTGCTGCCGAGCTAAGCCCTCCCTCCCGCGAGGGAGCTCGACAGGAGGAAGCCCGCCGCGGCAATCGCGGCGGGTTTCCCTATGTCTCGGCTCGGCCGTCACGAACCCCGCGCGTCTCTTTGGCCCCGCGACGCGGCTCCGGCGGGACGCTAAGATCGGGCGGCGATCAGGTGAATGTGGGGGGCGTCGGGACATGGGCTGGCTGCGCAAGGTCGTCGAGAATCCGCTGACCGAGCGCGTCATCATGGCGCTCATTCTGATCAATGCGGTGACGCTCGGGCTCGAGACCAGCGCAAGCGCGATGGAGCGCTACGGCCCGCTGCTCATCGCCATAGACCGCATCGCCATCGCCATCTTCGTGGTCGAGATCCTGGCGCGGCTGTTCGTGCAGCGCGAAGCGTTCTTCCGCGACGGCTGGAACATCTTCGACATGGTGGTGGTCGGGGTCGCGGTGGCGCCGGCGACCGCTGCCTTCTCGGTGCTGCGGGCGCTTCGCGTGCTGCGGCTGCTTCGGCTGATCACCGCCGTGCCGGCACTGCAGCGCGTGGTCGGCGGGCTGATCAGGGCGCTGCCCGGCATGGGCTCGATCCTGCTCCTGATCGGGCTCATTTTCTATGTCGCGGCGGTGATGGCGGTGAACCTCTACGGCAACGATTTCCCCGAGCAGTTCGGCACGCTCGGCCGCGCGCTGTTCACACTGTTCACGGTGATGACGCTCGAAGGCTGGGTCGACGACGTGGTCAGGCCGATCCTGGTCAAGCACCCTTACGCCTGGATCTTCTTCATCTCATTTATCGTCGTCACCACCTTCACCGTGCTCAACCTCATCATCGGCATCATCGTCAACGCCATCGGCGAGGAGCATGCCGAGAACGAGAGCGCTGAGCGCAAGACCGAGCGCAAGATGGTGCACGACGAGACCGCGCCGCTGATGCGCGAGCTGAAGGAGCTCCGAAGCGAGATCGTTGCGCTCCGCCAGGAGGTCGGCGGCCGCAAGCGGAAGCCGCATTAGGTCCGTTCAGCACTTCACCTTCTGCTGGAGCGCCTCGGTGAGCAGGTAGCAGCCGGAGCGCATCTCGGCGATCGTCCAGCCGCGTTTGTCGCGGACGAGCTCGTAGGTCACCGAGGTCGCCTTGCCAAAATTCTTGAAGCGCGCGTCGACTATTGCGGTCTTGGCGCCGGCCTTGATCTCGACGGCATGGACGTCGCTCAGGTCGAAGTCGTTGCCCATGACGATCATCGAGAAATCCATGCAGGCATCGCCGTTTTTCTTGGCGATGCGGAAGCAGTCGTCCCACAGCTTCTGCGTGCGCGGCGTGTAGCGCGCCGTGCCGCCGAGCGCGTCGGGATCATAGAGCGACAGCACATAGTCCGTCGCGCTCTGCGTTTTGGCGAGGGCGGCGCCGTGCGCGCCCGCAAACGCCAAGAGAGCGACAAGGGCGACCCGACTTCTTTTGCCGATTATTCTCACCCCGGTCCTTTGTGTCATGCCCGCGTATGCGGGCATCCAGTAACCCCAGGCATAAAATACACTCGCGTTTACTGGATTGCCGGGTCAAGCCGGGCAATGACAAGGCACTCGAAGCCCCGTCGCATCCCGTCGTCAGGCCTTCTCGATCAGAACGGCGCGGAAGTCGTTGACATTGGTGAGGGTCGGGCCGGTCACCAACAGATCGCCGATCGGCGTTGAAGAAATTCCACGGGTCGTTGTCGGCGAGCATCGCCTTGGCGTTGATGCCGGCCTTCGCCGCGCGGGCGAGCGTGTCCGGATAGATCAGCGCGCCGGCATTGTCCTCGCTGCCGTCGATGCCGTCGGTGTCGCCGGCCAACGCATAAATGCCGTTCATGCCGTCGAGCGCGATTGCCAGCGCAAGCAGGAACTCGGTGTTGCGGCCGCCTTTGCCCTTGCCCTTGAGCGTGATGGTGGTCTCGCCGCCGGAGATCAGCACGCATGGCGGCTTCTCGGGCTGGCCGCGCAGCTTGCATTGCCGGGCGATGCCGGCATGGACCAGAGCCACGTCGCGCGACTCGCCTTCGATGGAATCGCCTAAGATCACCGGCGTGACGCCAGCCTTCACCGCGACTTCGGCGGCGGCTTCGAGCGAGGCTTGCGGGGTGGCGATCATGATGTTCTCGACACGGGCGAGCCGGTGATCGCCGGGTTTCGGCGTCTCATCGGCGGTGCGCAAGCGCTTCAACACGCTTGCCGGCACGTCGATCGCATATTTCTCGATGATGGCGAGTGCGTGCTGGTTGGTCGATGGGTCGGCGACGGTCGGGCCCGAAGCGATGATCGAAGGATCGTCGCCCGGCACGTCCGAGATCATCAGCGCCACGACCTTGGCGGGGTAGGCGGCGGCGGCGAGCCTCCCGCCTTTGATGGCGGAGAGATGCTTCCGCACCGTGTTCATCTCGGAGATGGTCGCACCGCTCTTCAGCAGCGCCTTGTTGACCGCTTGCTTGTCTTCGAGGCTCAACCCCTCGGGCGGAAAGGCAAGGAGGGCGGAGCCGCCGCCGGAGATCAGGCAAAGCACGAGGTCGTCCTCGCTCAGTCCCTGCACCATCTCGTAGATGCGCCGCGCCGCCTCGCGCCCGGCCGCATCGGGGACGGGATGGGCGGCCTCGACCACCTCCAGCCTTTGGGTGGGCACGCGGTAGCCGTAGCGGGTGACCACAAGGCCTTCGAGCGGTCCGTTCCAGGCATCTTCGAGCGCCTTGGCCATGGCGCCTGAGGCCTTGCCGGCGCCGATGATGACGGTCCGACCCTTCGGACGGGTCGGCAGATGGGCTGGCACGCAGAGTGAGGGCAGGGCAGCCTCGACAGCCGCCTGAAACATGGCCTTGAGCAGGACGTCAGGCTTCATCTTTGACGGCTTTCCCTCCCGGAATAGGGCGATGAAACTGCACAGACGATTGCAAGAAGGCAAGCGAATGAATTAGTTTGCTCAAGCCCGGTGCAATTAAAGTCCGCGTCTTCCGCGAGGCTAATCAATTGGGGATCAATGAGTTATGTCAGTTCAGCCGCGTGAAGATGCCGAAAAACCGGGCAAGCCTGGGCACGACCAGCACAAGTCGCCGAAATCCGATATCGAGATCAGTCAGGCCGCGCATATGCGGCCGATCGTCGAAGTCGCCAAGGACAAGCTCGGCATCCCGGCCGCGGACTTGATCCCGTACGGGCACTACAAGGCCAAGGTCTCCCTCGACTACATCGCGGGGCTCGCCGACCAGCCCGACGGCAAGCTGATCCTGGTGACCGCCATCACGCCGACCACTGCCGGAGAGGGCAAGACCACCACCACGGTCGGGCTTGGCGATGCGCTCAACGTCATCGGCAAGAAGGCGATCGTCTGCATCCGCGAGCCTTCGCTCGGCCCCTGCTTCGGGGTCAAGGGCGGGGCGGCCGGCGGCGGCTATGCCCAGGTCGTGCCGATGGAGGACATCAACCTGCATTTCACCGGCGACTTCCATGCGATCGGCGCCGCCAACAACCTGCTCGCGGCATTGATCGATAACCACGTCTATTGGGGCAACAAGCTCGATATCGACAGCCGCCGCATCTCCTGGCGCCGCGCCGTCGACATGAACGACCGTGCGCTGCGCGACATCGTCACCTCGCTCGGCGGCGCCGCCAATGGCTTCCCGCGCGAGGCGGGCTTCGACATCACCGTTGCGTCTGAGGTGATGGCGATCTTCTGCCTCGCATCCGACCTCGACGACCTCCAGCGGCGGCTCGGCCAGATTCAGATCGGCCAGACGCGCGACAAGAAAGCCGTCACCGCCAAGGATCTGTCCGCGGCCGGCTCGATGGCGGCACTGCTCAAGGACGCGCTCGCGCCGAACCTGGTGCAGACGCTCGAGAACAACCCGGCCTTCATCCATGGCGGCCCGTTCGCCAATATCGCCCATGGCTGCAACTCGGTGATCGCCACCAAGGCCGCGCTCAAGCTCGGCGACTACGTGGTGACCGAGGCGGGCTTCGGCGCCGATCTCGGCGCGGAGAAGTTCTTCGACATCAAATGCCGCAAAGCCGGCCTCATGCCGTCATGCGTGGTGCTGGTCGCCACCATTCGCGCGCTCAAGATGCATGGCGGGGTGGACAAGGACGATCTCAAGAAGGAGAATCTCGTCGCGCTCGAGAAAGGCTTCGCCAATCTCCAACGGCATGTCGAGAACGTACAGAAATTCGGCGTGCCGGTGGTGGTGTCGATCAACCGCTTCTCGAGCGACACCGAAGATGAGATGAATTTGCTCAAGCGGTTGTGCGCCACTCTCGGGGTCGAGTGCGTGCTTGCCGATCATTGGGCGCAAGGCGGCGAGGGCGCGGCTGATCTCGCCAAGATCGTGGTCAAGACCATCGAGACCAAGCCTGCCGATTTCGAGCCGCTTTACCCCGACGACATGTCGCTGTGGGAGAAGACGCGCACCATCGCCCGCGAGATCTACGGCGCCGAAGACATCACCGCGGACAAGAGCGTGCGCGATCGTTTCGCCGAGCTCGAGAAGGAAGGCTTCGGCAAGTTTCCTATTTGCGTCGCCAAGACTCAGTACAGTTTCACCACCAATCCCAACGCCAAGGGCGTTCCGCTCGGCCATACCATCCCGATCCGCGAGGTGAGGCTGTCGGCGGGGGCCGAGTTCGTCGTCGTGGTGTGCGGCGACATCATGACCATGCCGGGCCTGCCGAAGGTGCCGGCGGCGAACTCGATCGAGCTCGGCAAGGACGGCCGCATCACCGGTCTATTCTAAAGAGCGAAATCCACCCGAGTTGCATCGGCGTTTCGCTCTGGATGTTTGTCTCTGACGCATAATCCCATGCGAAAAGTCGGCAACTTTTCAGGATCATGCTGGAGAGGCGGAAAGGGGTTGCAAGGTTGACGGGGTGACGCTAACACCCTGTTCCACGCGAATTATCAATTGGCCGACCACCGGTCAGGCCAAAGAAATCCTTAAGGGGAGAAGACGAATGGCTGGAGCCAGAAGGCCAGGGCGCAATTTTCTATTTGTGCCGGGACCGACCAATGTGCCGGACCGCATCTTGCGCGCCATGCACGTCGCCATGGAGGATCATCGCTCCTCAGATTTTCCCAAGCTGACGCTGCCTCTGTTCGAGGAGATGAAGAAGGTCTTCAAGACCAAAGACGGCCAGGTCTTCATCTATCCTTCGAGCGGCACCGGCGCCTGGGAAGCCTCGCTCACCAATACGCGCTCGCCTGGCGACAAGATGCTTGCCGCGCGGTTCGGCCAGTTCAGCCATCTGTGGATCGATCTCGCCCGCCGGCATGGGCTCGAGGTCGAGGTGCAGGAGGAGGAGTGGGGCACCGGCGCCAATCCCGACCGCATCGAGGAGGCGCTCCGCGCCGACAAGGATCACGCCATCAAGGGCGTCATGGTGGTGCATAACGAGACCGCCACCGGCGTCACCAGCAATGTCGGCGCCGTGCGCCGCGCCATCGACGCCGCCAAGCACCCGGCGCTGCTCTATGTCGACGGGGTCAGCTCGGTCGCGAGCCTCGACTTCCGCATGGACGAGTGGGGCGTCGACCTCGCCATCACCGGCTCGCAGAAGGGCTTGATGCTGCCGGCAGGTCTCGGCATCGTGTGCGCCAGCCAGAAGGCGCTCGCGGCGATGAAGGATGCCAAGTGCACCAAGGCTTATTTCGATTTCGCCGACTATCTGCGGGCGAACCCGACCGGCTACTTCCCCTACACGCCGGCGCTGCCGCTGCTCTACGGCCTGCGCGAGTCGCTTGCCATCCTCCAGGAGGAGGGGCTCGACAACGTCTTTGCGCGCCATCGCCATCTCGCCGGCGGAGCCCGCGCAGCGGTCCAGGGCTGGGGTCTCAAGCTCTGCGCCAAGGAGCCGAAATGGCATTCCGACACGGTGACCGCGATCATGGTGCCGCAAGGCTTCAACGGCGCCGACGTGATCGACCGGGCCTATCGCCGCTATAACCTCGCGCTCGGCGCCGGCCTGTCGCAGATGGCCGGCAAGCTGTTCCGCATCGGCCACCTGGGCGACCTGAACGAGCTCATGCTGCTCGGCGCCATCTCGGGCGCTGAGATGGCCATGCGCGATGTCGGCATCGAGATCGAGCTTGGCTCCGGCGTTGCGGCGGCGCAGGCGCATTTCCGCGGCGCGCAGGCGGCCAAGGAAGCCAAGGTCGCCGCCGAATAAGAGCTTCGAGGGGCGCTATCGGCGATAGCGCCGGTCTCGCTTGATTTGGCTTAGTCCGGTCCGCTTGGCGCTCGCAGGTCGCGAGCGTCGGGAGAAGGTGAGGCGTGTCGCTAACGGGCGGTACCCGAGCGGCGTCTAGGTAAGGGGCAACGTTCAGTGCAGCACGCGATCGTGTTCCTCGATCGGGAGTCGGTTGACGCCAAAGTCCGCCGTCCGAATTTTCCGCACAGCTATAAAGAATATCAGTCGACCTGGACGCACGACGAAATCGTCGAGCGGCTCAAGGACGCCGACATCGCCATCATCAACAAGGTGCCGATGCCTGCCGCGACGCTCAAGCTGCTGCCCAAGCTGAAGCTGATCGCGGTGGCCGCGACCGGCACCGACATCATCGACAAGGCCTATTGCAAGGCGAACGGCATCACCATCGTGAATATCCGCAATTACGCCTTCAACACCGTGCCAGAGCATGTGCTGGCGCTGATCTTCACGCTCCGCCGCAATCTGTTCGCCTACACGAAAGACGTGCAGAACGGAGTGTGGAATACGTCGAGCCAGTTCTGCTTCCTGACCCATCCGATCCGCGACGTGGCCGGCTCGACGCTCGGCATCGTCGGCTATGGCGCGCTCGGCAAGTCGATCGGCAAGCGTGCCGAGGCGCTCGGCATGAAGGTGCTGCCTTACGACATCTTCCCGCAACCGGGCCTGGTCGATTTCGACACCATCCTCACGCAAAGCGACATCATCACGCTGCATGTGCCGCTGACGCCCGAGACCAAGAACATGATCGGCGCGAACGAGCTCAAGAAGATGAAGCCATCGGCGATCCTGATCAACACCGCGCGCGGCGGGCTGGTCGACGAGGCGGCGCTCGCCGAGGCGCTGCGGAACGGCACCATCGCCGGCGCCGGCTTCGACGTGCTCACCAAGGAGCCGCCGAAGGAAGGCAATATCCTGCTCGACGCCACGATCCCCAATCTGATCGTCACGCCGCATGTCGCCTGGGCGAGCCAGGAAGCCATGCAGATTCTCGCCGATCAGCTCATCGACAATATCGAGGCGTTCGTGGCCGGCAAGCCGCAGAACGTCGTCGAGTAAACCCGAAAGCACACGCCATGAAGAAACTGCTGTTCCTGTTCGACACCGACGCTTACGCGAGCGTGTTCGATACCGTCGTCGCCTATGACGGCGGCGCCGACCGCGTCACGGGCTACGCCAATGTCACGCCGGAGAATGTCGGCGCGCTGGTCGACGGCACCATCTATACGCGCGGCGGCAAGGACAAGCAGTCGACGGCGATCTTCGTCGGCGGCGGTGACATGCCGAAGGGCGAGGCGGTGCTGGCGGCGGTGAAGAAGCGCTTCTTCGGGCCGTTCCGCGTCTCGGTCATGCTCGATTCCAACGGCTCGAACACCACGGCTGCCGCCGGTGTCGCGCTGCTCGCCAAGGCGAAGACGCTCAAGGGCAAGAAGGCGGTCGTGCTCGCCGGCACCGGTCCGGTCGGCATGCGTGCCGCCGCGTTCCTCGGCCAAGAGGGCGCCGAGGTCACCATCACCTCGCGCACCAAGGACAAGGGCGATCAGGCGGCCAAGGCGATCGAGGCCCGCTTCGGCGTCAAGGTCAAGGCGGTCGAAGGCGCCGATGACGCCACCCGCGCCGCGGCAGCCAAGGACGCCAATATCGTGTTCGCCGCCGGCGCCATCGGCTACCAGCTCCTGCCGCTGTCGGCGTGGAAAGACAATCCCAATATCGAGCTGCTCGCCGACGTGAACGCCCAGCCGCCGCTCGGCATCGAGGGCATCGAGGCGACCGACAAGGGCAAGGACCGCCACGGCAAGCTCGCGTTCGGTGCGCTCGGCATCGGCGGGCTCAAATTGAAGCTGCACCGCGCGTGCATCGGCAGACTGTTCGAGAGCGCCGACGGCGTATTCGACGCCGAGGAGATCTACGCGCTGGCCAAAGAGATGGCCTGATGACCCAGATCAAGGACACTTCAATCGAGCAGTTTCTAGATGCGCTGGCGAGCAGCGGGGCGACACCGGGCGGCGGCAGCGCGGCTGCCATCATCGGCGCAATGGGCGCCGCGCTGGTGAGCATGGTGTGCAACTTGACCATCGGCAAAAAGAAATATGCCGAGGTGGAAGGCGAGATGAAGGACGTGCTGCACAAGGCCGAGGCGCTCCGCCACAGGCTGACCGGCATGATCCAGGACGACGTCAAGGCGTTCGATGCGGTGATGGGCGCTTACGGCATGGCCAAGGAGACCGACGCCGACAAGGCCGCGCGCGCGCGTGCGATCCAGGCCGCGCTGAAGCAGGCGACCGACGTGCCGCTGGATTGCTGCCACGCGGCGCGCGAGGTGATCGATCTCGCGCTCAAGGCTGCCGAGAAGGGCAACCTCAACGTGATCTCCGACGCCGGTGTTGCGGTGCTCGCCGGTTATGCTGCACTGCGAAGCGGGGCGTTGAATGTCTACACCAATGCAAAAATGATAACGGACAAAGGCTTCGCTGAGGCTAAGCTGACGGAACTGGAGACGCTTCTCGCTGGAGCGGAAGGATCAACCGAAAAGGCCTATGGCATCGTCAAGGGTAAGCTGAGCTAACAGCTTCCGGCGAGCGCCGCGGCGGTGTCGATCAAAGGAGGAAACTGTGGACGTCCACGAGTATCAAGCGAAAGAATTGCTGTCGAGCTTCGGCGTGCCGGTGCCAAAGGGCGCCGTCGCGTTCAGCCCCGATCAGGCTGTTTACGCCGCGACCGAGCTTGGCGGATGGAACTGGGCGGTGAAGGCCCAGATCCATGCCGGCGCGCGCGGCAAAGCTGGCGGCATCAAGTTGTGCAAGACCTATCACGAGGTGCGCGACGCGGCGCAGGCCCTGCTCGGCAAGCGGCTGGTCACGATCCAGACCGGGCCGGAGGGCAAGCCGGTGCAGCGCGTCTATATCGAGGTCGCCGAGCCGTTCGACCGTGAGCTTTATCTCGGCTACGTGCTCGACCGCAAAGCCGAGCGCATCCGCGTGATCGCCTCGCAGCGGGGCGGCATGGAGATCGAGGAGATCGCCAAGAACGAGCCCGAGATGATCCTCCAGGTGGTGGTCGAGCCGGCCGTGGGCTTGCAGGCCTTCCAGGCGCGCGAGCTTGCCTTCCAGCTCGGCTTGAGCATCAAGCAGGCGCAGAGCGCGGTCTCGACCATCATGAACGCCTATCGCGCCTTCCGCGATTGCGACGCGACCATGCTGGAGATCAACCCGCTGGTCGTCGCCAAGGACGATCGCGTGCTCGCGCTCGACGCCAAGATGTCGTTCGACGACAACGCGCTGTTCCGCCGCCACAACGTCGCCGACATGCACGATCCCTCGCAGCAGGATCCGCGCGAGGCGCAAGCCGCCGAGCACAATCTCAATTATATCGGGCTCGACGGCGAGATCGGCTGCATCGTCAATGGTGCAGGACTCGCCATGGCGACCATGGACATGATCAAGCATGCCGGCGGGAGGCCCGCCAACTTCCTCGACGTCGGCGGCGGCGCAAGTCCGGAGCGTATCGCCACGGCGCTGAAGCTCGTGCTGTCTGACCCCAAGGTCAGCGCCGTGCTGGTCAACATCTTCGCCGGCATCAATCGCTGCGACTGGGTGGCCAAGGGCGTGGTGCAGGCCTGCGAGACGGTCGACGTAAAAGTGCCGCTGGTGGTTCGCCTCGCCGGCACCAATGTCGAGGAGGGCCGCAAGATCCTCGCCGAGAGCGGGCTTCAGCTGATCACCGCCGAAACCTTGGCGGAAGCTGCCGACAAAGCGGTTGCCGCCTATCGCAGCGTAGCAGGAAAGGCGGCCTAGGCCGGTCGGGAGAAAATATCATGAGCATTCTGATCGATGAAACCACGCCGGTCCTCGTCCAGGGCATGACCGGCGACAAGGGCACCTTCCACACCAAGGAGATGATCGCCTACGGCACCAAGGTGGTCGGCGGCGTCACCCCCGGCAAAGGCGGCGGCAGCCATCTCGGGCTGCCGCTGTTCAACACCGTGAAGGAAGCGGTGAAGGAGACTGGCGCCACCACGTCCATCACCTTCGTGGCGCCGGCCTTCTGCGCCGACGCCATCATGGAAGCCGCCGACGCCGGCATCAGGCTGATCTGCTCGATCACCGACGGCATTCCGGCGCAGGACATGATGCGGGTGAAGCGCTATCTGATGCGCTATCCCAAAGACCGCCGGCCGATGATGGTCGGCCCGAACTGCGCCGGCATCATCAGCCCCGGCAAGGCGATGCTCGGCATCATGCCCGGCCATATCTATCTGCAGGGCCGCGTCGGCGTCATCTCGCGCTCGGGCACGCTCGGTTACGAGGCCGCCTCGCAGATGAAGGCCAAGGGCATCGGCATCACCACCTCGGTCGGCATCGGCGGCGATCCGATCAACGGATCCTCGTTCCTCGACCACCTCGCGCTGTTCGAGGAGGATCCCGAGACCGATGCCGTGCTGATGATCGGCGAGATCGGTGGACCGCAGGAGGCCGAGGCCTCGGCCTGGATCAAGGACAACATGTCGAAGCCGGTGATCGGCTTCGTGGCGGGCTTGACGGCGCCCAAGGGACGGCGCATGGGCCATGCCGGCGCAATCATCTCTGCCGCCGGCGACAGCGCGGCGGAAAAGGCCGAGATCATGAAGTCCTGCGGGCTGACGGTAGCGCCCAATCCGAGCGAGTTCGGCTCGACCGTTGCCGGCGTGCTTGCGTCGCGTCCGGAGCGCCGGGCCTTCGCGTAAGCGAGGCCGTCGCGGGACGGGGCAGCATTTTCAAACGCGTGATGGCCGGGCCAAGGCCCGGCCATATACGTCTCTGATCGTTATATTTCCGTGGTGCCCGGCATTTCAGGCGGGCATGGCGATCACGATCCATTCGGATGGATTGCGTTATAAGGGACGCTGGTCGCTTGGAGCCGGTCGGCCCGGGCGGGTCTAGCCGATCGAGATGATCGGGAGTGCGTAGCCTGCGATGAACGAGGAGTTGAAACAGACGCCGCGTCAGGCGGCAGAGCCGCCGCAGGCGCTGGTCAGCGGCACCTCGGCCAAGGAGGCGTCGGATCTCCTGTTCTCGCTCCTGGTCGAGGTGGTGCGCGAGCATCAACCCGAACTCGAGCCGGTGCTGAAGGGCGGCGCCAATATCCACAATTTCACGCCGGAGCTGATGGCCCGCGCGCTCCAGGCGCAGGGCATATGGTTTCAGCTGCTGTCGATCGCCGAGCAGAATGCCGCAATGCGCCGCCGCCGCCAGATCGAGCGGACGCGCGGCCGGGCGAGCCTGCGCGGCAGCTTCGACCATGTGCTCGCCGAGGCGTCGGCCGAGGGCGTGCCGCCGCGCATCATCGAGGCGCTGCTGTCGAGCTTGCGCATCCGCCCGGTGATCACCGCGCACCCGACCGAGTCGAAGCGCGTCACCGTGCTCGAGAAATACCGCCGCATCTATCTGTTGCTGCGCGAGCTCGAGATGCCGCGCTGGACCGAGCGCGAGCGCGAAGCCCTGATCGGCGATCTCCGCGACCAGATCGAGCTCGTGTGGATGACCGGCGAGCTGCATTTGCAGAAGCCGACGGTCGAGCATGAGGTGTCCAGAGGGCTTCACTTCTTCGACGAAAGCCTGTTCGAGAACGCGCCGGACATGCTGTCGCTGCTCGACCGCGCGCTCCAGCACTATTATCCCGGCACGCATTTCGAGCTCGCGCCGTTCTTCCAGTTCGGCTCGTGGATCGGCGGCGACCGCGACGGCAACCCGTCGGTCACCACGCGCGTCACCGGCTGGACGCTGAAGCAGAACGCGCTTGCCTCGCTCCGCCACTATCGCGACAAGCTGCTCGGGCTCGCCAAGTCGCTGTCGATCACCGAGCGCGCTCTGCCGGTGCCGGAGAGCTTCCGCGAGGAGCTGGCGCGCTCGCTCGATGCGAGCGAGGACGGCGAGACGATCAGGACGCGCAATCCGGGCGAGCCCTACCGGCAATATCTGACGCTGATGCTGCGCAAGCTCGACGCCACGCTGGCGCGCATCCAGGGCATGGACATCGCCGGGCCCGGCGGGCCTTACGCCAATGCCGATGAGCTGATCCTCGATCTCCGCACCATCGAGAACGCGCTCAGCGAGGCGCGCAGCCCCTCGATCGCCCTCAATCTGGTCAAGCCGGTGCGCCGCGCGGTCGAGATTTTCCGCTTCTCAACCGTCAGGCTCGACCTCCGCGAGAACACGACGCGCACGACCGAGGCGTTGCAATCGCTGTGGTGGACGACCGCGGGCCACGGCGATGCGACGCCGCCCGAGCTCGGCAGCCGCGAGTGGCGCGCGTGGCTGCTGCGCGAGCTGTCGCGGCCGCTGACCGCGCTCAGGCTGGTGCCGGAATTGTCGCCCGAGACCGCCGACCTCATCGCCATGTTCCGCCAGGCCGGAGAGGTCAGGCGCGAGTTCGACCGCGACGCGTTCGGCTCGTTCATCCTGTCGATGACGCGCTCGGTCGACGACATTCTCGGCGCCTACCTGCTCGCCAAGGAAGGCGGCCTGTTCCTCGACGCCGCCGGCACCGAGATCTGCGCGCTGCCCATCGTGCCGCTGTTCGAGACCATCGCCGACCTCCGCGCCGCGCCCGCCATCATGCGCGAGGCGCTCGGCGTGCCGCTGATCCGCCGCTCGACCAAGTGGCAGGGCGGCGTGCAGGAGGTGATGATCGGCTATTCGGACTCAAACAAGGACGGCGGCTACGTCGCCTCGAATTGGGAGCTTGCCAAGGCGCAGTCGCAGCTGACCCGCGTCGGCGCGGAAGCCGGCGTGGCGATCGCCTTCTTCCATGGCCGCGGCGGCTCGGTCTCACGCGGCGGCGCGCCGACCGGGAGGGCGATCGCCGCGCAGCCCGCCGGCTCGATCAGGGGGCGCTTCCGCGTCACCGAGCAAGGCGAGGTGGTGTCGTTCAAATACGCGAACCGCGGCACGGCGCTCTATCAGATGGAGCTGCTCGCCGCGAGCGTGTTCGAGCATGCGCTGAAGTCGGAGCGCGAGGAGGCGCTGCAGCCGAGCCGCGAGTTCGACGACGCGATGGAGGCGCTGGCAGGGGCGAGCCGCGCCGCCTATTCGGGGCTGATCGGCCATCCCGACCTCGTCGCCTATTTCCAGGCGGCGAGCCCGCTCGAGGAAATTTCGCTGCTCAATATCGGCTCACGCCCGGCGCGGCGCTTCGGCGCCCGCTCGCTCAAGGACCTCCGGGCAATTCCCTGGGTGTTCGCCTGGTCGCAGAACCGCCATGTGATCACCGGCTGGTATGGGGTGGGCAGCGCCATCCAGAGCTTCCTCGAGGTGAGGGGCGATGAGGGGCTCAAGCTGCTCCACCGCATGTTCGCCGACTCGCGCCTGTTCCGGCTGATCATCGACGAGGTCGAGAAGACGCTGGTTCTGGTCGATCTCGACATCGCCCGGGAGTATGCCAGCCTGGTCGCCGATCCCGGGGTGCGGGCCAACATCTTAGGGTTGATCGAAACTGAGCTTGCGCTGACCCAAAAGATGGTGCTGAAAGTGAGCGGGGGCGCCCGGGTCGCCGAGCGTTTCCCCGAATTCCGCGCCGCCCTCGAAGGGCGGCTTCCCACCATCAACCAGGTCAATCGCGAGCAGGTCGAATTGTTGCGCCGTTTCAGGGGCGCCGCCGACGACCGCGAGCGTGACGCTTACAAATCCGCAGTGCTGCTATCCATCAACACAGTTGCCGCCGGTCTCGGCGCCACAGGCTAGAGTAGGAGGGAGGACACATGAGCTTTACCCTGATCCAACAGGCAACCCCGCGTCTGCACCGTTCGGAGCTCGCCGTGCCGGGGTCGAACCCGTCGCTGTTCGAGAAGGCGGCCAAGGGCGCCGCCGACATCATCTTCCTCGACCTCGAGGATGCGGTCGCTCCCGACGACAAGGAGCAGGCGCGCAAGAACATCATCCAGGGCCTCAACGATCTCGACTGGGGCAACAAGACCATGATGATCCGCATCAACGGTCTCGACACCCATTACGCCTATCGCGACGTGGTCGACGTGGTCGAGAACTGCCCGCGGCTCGACATGATCCTGATCCCCAAGACCGGCGTGCCGCAGGACGTCTACGCCATCGACATGCTGGTCACGCAGATCGAGCAATATAAGAAGCGCGACAAGAAGATCGGCTTCGAGCTGCTGATCGAGACCGCGCTCGGCATGGCCAATGTCGAGGCGATCGCGCAGAGCTCCAAGCGCGTCGAGGCGATGAGCTTCGGCGTCGCCGACTATGCCGCCTCGACCCGCGCCCGCACCATGGGCATCGGCGCGCCGCACCCCGATTACGGCATCCTGTCCGACAAGGACGGCGACAATCCGCGGCTGTTCTACTGGAACGACCCCTGGCACTACGCGCTGTCGCGCATGATGGTCGCCTGCCGCGCCTATGGGCTTCGCCCGATCGACGGCCCGTTCGGCGATTTCTCCGATCCCGACGGCTATCTCGCCGCGGCGAAGCGCGCCGCCGTGCTCGGCTTCGAGGGCAAATGGGCGATCCATCCGAGCCAGGTCGAGCTCGCCAACACGGTGTTCACCCCGTCAGAGGCGGAGGTGACCAAGGCGAAGCGCATCGTCGAGGCGATGAAGCAGGCGGCCAAGGAGGGCAAGGGCGCGGTGTCGCTCGATGGCCGGCTGATCGACATCGCCTCGATCCGCCAGGCCGAGGCCCTGCTCAACAAGGCCGCCGCGATGGGGATGTAGCCCAGGCTCACGAAATACTCGCCGTCACCCAGGCGAAAGCCCGGGTGCATTTTTATTGGTGCGTGCGCTAACGGGATTCCGGCTTGCGCCGGAATGACGGCTGAAGGGTTCACGGCAGCTCGATGGGCCCCAGATCGACCTTGCCCTTGCGCGCGGTCCCGTTGCGGTCGGCAGGAGCGTCGGCGGACAGCGTGCCCAGGCCGAGGAACGGCGCCTCGGCCATCGGGGTCAGGTCGTTAGGGTCGTGGTTCAGCGCCGCGGGGAAGTTCTTGAACCAGCCCATCGAGAAATCCTCGCGCGCGGTCTCCTCGGCGCTTGGCTCGCGCCCCTCGGAGTGGCCAGAGACATAGAGGTTCGCGCGATACACATTGTCGCCGGCCGTGTCGTCGACCTCCATCAGCAGCGCCTTGGGGTTCGCCGTCACTTTGCCGCCCTCGGTCTGCACGCCCAGAAGCACATTGTTGGCGAACTCGTTCCGGGTCGAGTTGGCCTCGAACTTGACGCCATGCTTGGCGGTGGTGATGAACAGATTGTGCAGGATCTTGTTGTCGCTCGAGCCGAGCTTCGGGTTGTCGGTCTCCTGCCAGAAGCTGACATTGTGCCGGGCCTGGGGACCGAAGATGTTGTTGCGGACCACGCTCCGGCGCACGCTGGTGAAGTTCGGACCGTTGGCCAGGCCGTGGTGGAAATAGTTGCCGTCGACGAGGAAATAGTCGCTCGCGCCCTGTCCGCCTTCGCCGTCACCGGCATAGGCGTCGCAGCGCGGGTCGTCGAACGGGATGCCGGGCTCGGCGCAGGTCGAGGCCGGATCGGCATTGATCTGGAAGTCGCTCGACAGATTGCCGTAGGTCTCGTTGAAGCGGACGATGTTCCAGTCGCCGCCGTTCGACAGATAGATGCCGTGGCCGTCGTCTTTCTTAGCGCCATGGGCGACATTGCCCTCCCACACCGCCCAATCGGCCTGACCGGACAGGATAGGATCCCTGTCCTGATCGTGGCCGTCGCAGTTGAGCACGGCGACGCCGCGCGAGTGTTCGCTCGCCGGATAGCCCGCACCGACCGCGCGCACGCCGTATTTGCCGCCGATCAGCTCGAAGCCGTCGACGGCGACGTAATCGGCAGCCTCGAGGTTGAAGCAGGTCTGCCGCCCGCTGGTGCAGCATTTCATCTTCACGCCGATCGACTTGTCCGCGTTGCGCTCGCCGAACAGGACGATCGGCGCGTCATAGGTGCCGCTGCTCTCCTTGGTGAACTCGAAGCAGCCGGTATACGCGCCGCGCAGGAAATAGATCATGGTCCCGGGGCGGGCGGCGGCGACCGCGTCCTTGACCGACATCGGCGCATCGCGGCTCGCGCCATCGCCGCTGCCGTCGGGGCTCACATAAAGAGTCTGCGACGGCTTCCAGGCCGGGTCGGTGTAATAGCGGTTGAACTTCTCCGGGAAGCCCATGAATTTGCCGCCGCGCGCGACCGCGGGCTGCGCCGGACTGCTCGAAGCCACGCTCGGAGCGGCATCGGCTGGAGCGGGTGTCTGCGCGGCCTCGTCGGCAGGTTCGGCAGCAAGTGCAGCAGGGGCGGCGGACGATGCGGCGCCGAGCTTGTTGAGATAGGCGCGCGCAAGGTCGGCAAGGAAGCCCTTGGGATAGCTCGCGAGAAACGCATTCCAGGCGTCGGCAGTGCCAAGCTCCTTGGCCGCCGCGAACGCGTCCTTGGCCGACACGTCGTCGTCCGGCGCTGCCGCGCTCTTGTCAGCGGGAGCAGTTGGCGCGGGGGTCGCAGGCTCGGGATCGGCGGCGGGCGAAGCTTCGGTCTCAGCGACTTCCGCAGTGGATGCGGGTGGCTCGGCGCCAGCGCTCAATGCCGGTTCGGCCGGAGCGGTCGCCGCGGACTGTACCGTGCCGCCGACGCCGTAGGCGCCGAGATCGCTGCCGCCGTTGCCTTTGCCGATCGCCGGGCTGCCGGCTTGCAGATGGAAGTCGCCATTGTCGGGCGCGACGAACAGCGGGTTGGCGGGGGCAACGATTGCCGGGGCCGAAGGCGATTTTGATGCTGCCGTCGATATATTTGCTCTGCGCCATCGAATAGGACACCGCGCCCTTGATCGGTGCGCAGTTGCTGTCGCAGGCCGTGGCGAGATCGCGCTCCGGCGCATTGCCGAAGAAGATCGCGTTGGTGACCGCATAATTATCGGGGGCGACGCCCTCATACGTGTCGATGAACAGGCCCGCGCCGGGCGCCTCGCAGCCAGGATCGAGCGCCTCGACATTGGTGAGATGGTCGAACTTGGCGCTGGTCGGGCCCGAGCCGTTGGAGCCGCCGTCGACCAGGATGTTGCCGCCGCAATTCCGGTAGTAAACCTCGTGCTCGCTCACGCAGGTCGCGCCATCGTCGCAGAAGAAGCCGCCGCCACCATCGCCGGCGCGATTGCCGCGATAGAAATTCCAAGCGAGCTTGGCCGTGGTCGGCTGATTGCCCGGCGTATAGGCGCCGACGTAAAGCCCGCCGCCCCATTGCGTCACGCTGTTGTCGATGAAGCGATTGCCGATGATGGTGAGCGTGTTGCCGAACAGGTAGAGCGCGCCGCCGTGAGCTGCATCGGGTTCGATGCCGGCGTTGCCCTCGATCAGGTTGCTCTCGATCGAGACGCTGTTCTGGTTGGTGGTGTCGTTGAGGAACAGCGCACCGCCGCGACCGCAACTGTTCTTGGCGAACACGTTGCCCTTGATCGTGCCGGAGATATTGTTGAGCGCGGCGCCGCCACCGACCAGCGAATTGTCGCCGCAGGCATTGTCGTGGATGTAATTATTGGTGACGTCGAAGCGCTGCGACTCGTAATAGTCGCGGAAAATCGCCTGCGAGTAACCGGCGATCTCGAAACCGTCGATCGCGGTGAGGCCTTTTACGGGGCCCGGGTCCTCGATGCGGATGAACGAGCCGCCCTTGCCTGCGGCCTTGCTGACGAACTTCGCGCTGTCGCGCACCTTGAACGAGCTGCCGCTGTGAAAGCCACCGGCCAGCG
Source organism: uncultured Alphaproteobacteria bacterium (assembly GCA_963820005.1). Classification (GTDB taxonomy): domain Bacteria; phylum Pseudomonadota; class Alphaproteobacteria; order Rhizobiales; family Methyloligellaceae; genus Methyloceanibacter. Next base: position 183,223 of record CAWFYQ010000008.1, read on the forward strand.
TGAAATATTTTTCGCCCGGAGCGATCTGCTCGGCGTAGGTGCCTTCCGCGACGCAGATGATAGCTCCGGGTTGCGCGGCCTCGACCGCAGCGGCGATTGTCTTGAACGGTTTGCCCGCGGTTCCGTCGCCGGCGGCTGCGGACGCATCGACATGTAACGCACAGCTCGGGATCGCGGTGGCGCGCGCGACCGTCACGGCGTGCGGCGGGGCGGCATCCTCGGCGATGGCCCAAGCGGGGAGCAGCGCGGCCGCAAGCAACACGGCGAAGAACAGACGGGTCATGCGCGCTCCTAGGGATTCGAACCGGGATCGTCGAATTCAGCGAGGGTACAGTGTGGCGCGAGGTTGAATCCAACGCGCAATCCCAAGCATGCGTCGTGGGCTGGCCGCGGGGCAAGGCGCGGCTTGCGTTACCCCGGCGAAAGCCGGCTCCGATTTTGGCTCGCGCCGCCTGCCGCTCTATTCGTTGAACAGAGGCAACATGCGGTCGCGCATCAGATGCACCGCCTGGTCGATGGTGCGAACGTTGGTGCGCGGCTCGAGGCACTTGATGCCGCTTTCGAGAATGGTGCGCACGTCGGCACAGGTCAGGATTTTGCGTTCGACCAGATGCTCGAGCAGCGCCACCGTGGTCACGCCGTTGGCGACCGCAATGGCCTGATCGCTGCAGCCCAGTAGACTGATCATGGCTCCTCCATCTCCTCCCGAGAGACAGTTCTTGCCATTCAATTATAGCCGCTTCGGCGGCGATTTGGACCGGCTTTAATTGCTTTGGATCAGTTTCCGCTAATGCTTGAAGGTCAGGCTGGTGGCGAGCTTGTAGGTGCCGGATTTGTTGTTGAGCTTGACGATGTTGATCGTGTGATCGGCATCGTGGAGCTTGATGCTCATGCGGCCGGAGAATTTGTCGCCGGCGATCAGGGCGTGAACCGTGTCGCCCTTCGCCGCGCCGGTGACGGTGCCGCTGGCATCGTAGACGCTCTCGTTCCAAGAGCCTTTGATCTTGCCGCTCTTGTCGGTGACCTTGAGGGTGGTGTTGACCTCGTAGTCGTCGCCCTTGCAATGCAGCGTCTGAACGATATTGCTGCCGGTCACCTGATATTTCGTCGTGCAACTGACTTTCTGGGGCTGGCCGTCGTCGGTGATGACGACGCCGTCGCCTTTCCATTCGCCTTTCAGCTGGTCGAATGGGTCGCCCGCCTTCGGCGGAGCGGCGAGGCCAGGCGAGGTCAGTGCCACGCCGAGGATGATGCCCGTGAGAGCCACGGCCTTATGTGTGAACGAGATCGGCAAAGCACACCCCCCTTGGCTATTTCCCTGATTCAAACATCGAATTTCAGCCCCGGCAACAGACTTAGGATGATCTTATTGTTAGCCCTCTGCCGCGCCGCCGCCGATATGGCCTAGAAAAGTGGCACAAAACGGAACGCGCCCCGAATCGGATAGAACCCTACGGATCGAAGAAGGTTAGGCAATTCATGGCTACCAAGAAATCCCCCGATCCGGTGGCGGTCGCACCTGACTTGCCGCCGCCGCCCGAGGGCCTGACCAAGGAGGAGAACCGTTCCGTCGCCAAGCGCCGGCGGCTCCGCGCCGCCGTCGTCTACGAGATCATTCGCGTCGAGGGCGAGGGCGAGCTCGCCCGCAGCTTCGGTGCGTTGTGGTGGTCGGCGCTTGGTGCGGGGCTGTCGATCGGCTTCTCGGTGCTGGCGCAAGGGACGCTGAGAGCCTATCTGCCGAACGCGCCCGGCGTCGGGATCATCGAAGCGCTCGGCTACTCGGTCGGCTTTCTCATCGTCATCCTTTCGCGCCAGCAGCTGTTCACGGAGAACACGTTGACGGCGGTGCTGCCCGTGATCGCACGCAAAAAGTGGGAATGGCTACCGGTAATGCTCCGGCTGTGGGCGATCGTGCTCGTCGCCAACATCGTCGGCTGCTTCCTGTTTGCGGCCTTCCTCGCCTATTCGGGGGCGCTGTCGCCCGAGATCTCCGCCGGAATCAAGGCTGTCGGGGCCAAGCTGATGAGCAACTCGCCGGAGGAGATGTTCGTCAAGGGCATCGTTTCGGGCTGGCTGATTGCCGCGCTGGTATGGATGCTGCCGTCAGCCGAAGGCACCGAGATCTTCGTCATCACGTTGATCACCTATCTGATCGCGCTCGGCGGCTTCACGCATGTGGTGGCCGGTTCGGCCGAGGCGCTTTATCTATGGCTGGTAGGACAGGAATCGCTTTCGCGAGTCGTGTTCGTGTTCTTCCTGCCGACATTGGCCGGCAACGTGTTTGGCGGCACGCTGATGTTTGCCGTGCTGAGCTACGCGCAGGTGCGCGAGGAAATCGAAGAGCAGTAACAAGTGAGGCGGGAATGACCATTACCGGCGGATGCCTGTGCGGCGCGGTACGCTACCGGATCGAGGCTTTGCCAATCGCCAAGCGCATCTGCTGGTGCCGCGATTGCCAGTTCATCGGTGCGGGTCACGGCACGGTCAACCTCACTTTTCCGAGCGAGGCGGTGCACATTGAAGGCGAGCTCGCCGATCATGCGAGCCGCGCGGATAGCGGCAATCTCATGCATCGGCGCTTCTGCCCGAAATGCGGGACACCGGTCACCACGCAATCGGAGGCGCGGCCGCATCTCCTCGCCATCCGCGCCGGAACGCTCGACGACTCTGAAATCGCGCGGCCGCTGATGACAATTTGGACCTCGAGCGCGCCTGCCTGGGCGCCGATCGATCCACGCATCCCGGCCATCGACAAGCAGCCGCCCCCGCCGCCGGCGCCGGCGCCGGACTAATCGACGCGACGAAGCCGCCTATTTTGCGGGTTGGGCAGCCTGCAACTCGGACGGTATAATCCGACCTCCGCAACATAGGAGTGCCGGGCAATGAGCATCTTCGGAGATATCATGTCGTCGATTTTCGGGCGTTCGGCTTCGGCGGCAACGCCAGCCAGTGCTGCGCCGGCAGGCTCGACGCCTGCCGCGCCAACGCCGAGCGGCCCCCGCGGCACCGTGGTGGCGAGCCCGGCTGGCCAGCCAACTGTCGATGTCGCCGCGGTGCTCGACTCACTCGCCAAGCAAAAGAAGCAGAAGCTGAATTGGCGGAAATCGATCGTCGATCTGATGAAGCTGCTCGATCTCGACAGCAGCGCCACGGCGCGCAAGCACTTGGCCGATGAACTGCACTATCAGGGCGACGAGAAAGACTCGGCGAAGATGAACGTCTGGCTGCACAAGCAGGTGATGATCAAGCTCGCGGAGAACGGCGGGAAGGTTCCCGACGATCTGAAGCACTAGCCTCAAGGCGCGGCGCTAGACGGAGATTCGTTGCCGAAATTGAGGTGTCGCGCCAGGCGCGCGAGCGGCCGCCGCTTGCTGCGGCAGCACTCGCCGATGGGTCGGTCTATCGCTTTCTCACCCTTTGTGAACGCCTCGTTCAGCTGAACGAGGGGACTGGGCACCCGCTGCAATGCGGGTGCCCAGGTCGGGAGGGGAAAGAGATTCTGTGTCGTCAGTCTCATCGATTTAGCGATTTTGGGTGTAGCTCTGAGCGAAGTCCTGGGCGAGGACCGGCGCGGCGGAGGCGACGATCAGGGCGACGGCGATCATGACGGTCTTCATGGTGGTATCTCCTTTGGTTCGGTTAGCGGTTAGCGGTTCGAGCCGTAGCTCTGAGCGAAGTCCTGGGCCAGGACCGGCGCGGCAGAGGCGACGATCAGGGCGACGGCGATCATGATGGTCTTCATGGTGGTATCTCCTGTTCTAGGTTCGGTCCGCGACTAGCGGGACATGTAGCTGTTGGGGAACGTGTCGGCGAGGACGGGCGCGGCAGAGGCGACGACCAGGGCGACGGCGAGGATGAGCTTCTTCATGGTGGTTCTCCTTTAGGCATTGTGTTGGCCGGTTGATCTTCTGTTCGGCCGGTTGGCCAGGGGTGCCGTTCGAACAATTGATAGGTGGGAGAGGGCGGAGCGTTTGCCCAATAGCCTGTGGCTATGGTGTCGGTGCTTTACGTGATCGGGCCGGAATCGGCCGATAAGCGGAGACTTTTGCCGGGCACCAAATCCGGACTGAGGCGTTAGCTCTCCAACAGGCACCCTTTAAGAAAGGGAGAGAGCTATGGGAGTTGCGTCAGCTTCGGGCCGTCGCACTTTGATCGTCGAGGATGAGATCGTCATCGCGCTCGATCTCGAGGACGCCATGTCGGCGCTCGGCTACGAGGTCTGTGCGCTCGCACCGAGTGACCGAGTGGCGCGCTCCGCCGCGATGGAGCATCAGCCCGATCTTGCATTGGTGGACGTGTGTCTCGAAGGCGGGCGCGAAGGGATCGAGACCGCACGCTGGCTGCGGGAGGTTTGCGGCGCATCGGTGCTGTTCGTCACGGCGTGCCATGACGAGGACACCGTCTCGCGGATTCATCAGCGGGTGCCAGGTGCACCAGTGGTGCGAAAACCGGTCTATCGCCAGTCCCTTGCCGCCGCGGTTGCGCAGATCGCGTCAGGATCAACGGCGACAAAATAGCCTTTAACCGCCGGCGCCGCCGCAAAATGGCCGCGCCCGCGTGGTCATTTCAGGGTGGCGCGAATTGCGCTTGAACCGCCGGCTTGGTTGGACGTCCTGGCGGACCCACGTCCCATCTCGCGGCTGCAAGGGGAGGCCCACATGAACACTCGTCACAGGTCGCAGGGTAGGCAGCAGCCGAAGCGGATCATCGCCGAGGCGACCGGTGCGCCGCGGCGCGAAGATGCCATGCTCGCCGCCACGGAGCTACCGGTTCCGAAACCGGCGCAGCATATGCTGGAGAGCGCGTTCGAAAGCGTCGAGCGCTCGTTCAGGGCGGCTAAGCTCGGCACGGTCGCGGTCAATCGCAAGCTGATGGACATCGCGCGGACCAACGTCGCCTCGAGCCTCGATCTGGCGATGGGACTTGCCGCCGCGAAGACCCCGATGGAGGCAGCGCGGCTGCAGATGGCGTTCTTCGACCAGCATATGAAGACGCTCGCCGCCCAGGCGCAGGAGCTCCGCGCGCTTCAGGCCGAGCTGATGGCAACCGCCAACGAGCCGCTCCGCGAGCATGTGAGGCGCGGCTAGAACGCTCCAGGCGCGCTAGGCATCGCTTGATGCGCTACCGCTTCGCTGCTTGAGCGCTTTTTGATGCGCTACCGCTTCGCTGCTTGAGCGCTTTTTGATGCGCTACCGCTTCGCTACTTGAGCGCGGGGTCGTCCCACCAATGCGGGGCGGCGCGGCGCAGCGCCGGAACCACCAGCCAGCAGCTCACGGCAGCCGCCACCGACGCGGCGACCACCAGGCTGAACGCGGTGGCCCGTCCATACGGCGCCTTGGCGGTCTCGAACAGCCAGCCGCCGAATGCTTCAGACGCGCTGCCGGCAAAATTGGTGAGCGCCATGACGGTGGCGAACACCGTCGCGGCGGCTCGCGCCGGGATGATGCGCGCGGTCAAATCGAGTTGGATCAGCGTGCCGGTCATGTAGGCCGCGCCGGCGATCACCGAGATCACGTAGGCCGAGGTCAGGCTGTCCAACTGCCAGTAGACGGCGTTCGAGACGATCGCCGCGAGGATCGAGAGATGCAGCAGGCGAGAGAGCCGCACCGCTCGGCAATAGATGCCGTAGCCTATGCTGCCGATCAGCGAGCCGAGAAAGAACGCCGAGGTGACATTGCCGAATTGTTGCTCGGAGAAGCCGAGATCCTCGGTCATGTGGACATAGAGCACCGAGCCCCACACCGGATTGAAGCTCCATAGCGTGAGCAGCGCGCACACCGCGAGGAACAGCGGATCGCGCAGCACGCCGAGCAGCGCCGCGCTGGTCTCGCGCAGGCTCGTGGCGTCGAGATGGGTGCCGTGATCGTCGCGCGCGTAGATCCACGTCACGGCGAGCGCGACCAGCCAGAGCAAGGCGCAGCCGCCGAAGGCGAGCGACTGGAGATGCTCCTCGGCGACATAGCCGCCGAGCACGCCGGTCAGCAGCAGCGCCGCGTTGGCGGAAGCCCATTGGATCGATTGGAAGCGCCCGGTCAGCCCGAGTGGCTGACCCTTCTCGACCATCAACGCATCGACGATCACGTCGCCGAGCGCTATTCCCATGGTGGTCGGCAGCAGCAGCGCCAACAGCATCCAGCGACTGCCGGGCGCGAGCGGCACGAAGGCAAGCACGAGCAGGCTGAGCGCGGCGAGAGCGTTGGCGAGCAGCAGATAATTGCGCCGGCGCGAGCCGAACAGCGGCACGAAGTCGGACAAGAGCCCGAAGATCGGCTTGATGGTCCACGGCACGGCGAGCAGCGCCATCAGGCCGGCAAGCGCCGCCGGCGACTCTCCCCAGCTCTTGAACAGCGAGCGGACCGGCTGGGCGATCAGCCCCGAGGTCGGATCGCCGACGCTCTGCACGAAATAAAGTGCTGCGAAGAATGTATAGGCGCCGACCACCGCCGAGTGTGGCGGCGGCGGTTGGCTATCGCCCGTTGCCGGTGAGCTTCGCCTGGCGTCGTTCGGCACTGGTCTCGGCCCGGAAATCCATTGGTCTTGAGCCACGCCACTACACCGAATTCAGCCGGCCTGTCTCGGCCTCTTGCCGCTCCCTGATGGTGCCCGCCGATAGGCTTTGGTCCGACTGAGCACAACCTGAGGTATCACCGACAGCGCGTTTGATTTCGCCCGAACCCCGTGTAGGGTCCGCGCCTATAGCCTGCGAGATCTATAAACCGAGAGGGAAACGCTCAATGAAACGCAACGCCACGAAACTGCTTATCGCTTCGGTCACGATCCTCGCCTTCGCCGGCGTGGCATGCGCCGAATCCGTCACCGTGACGCCGGCCGTCCAGCAGAGTTGTGAGTGGGACTATCATAATTTCTGCGACCAATACGCGATCGGCAGCGAGCTGCTCGACATATGCTTCAAGCAGAACGGCCCCAAGCTGTCTAAGCCCTGCGTCGATGCGTTGATCGCGGCCGGCGACACCTCGCAGGAATATGTCGACCAGCAGAAGAAGCTGCTCGGGAAATAGACCCAAAGCTGATCGTTCAGTTTGGGGGAGGCCATGCAGGGCGAGACAGAGTTGGTCATCACGCAGCGCTTCGATACGAGCGACGTGCCGCGCTCCAAAGCCGTGGACGTGCTGATGCGCGAGCTCAGGCATTTCGGCACGGTGTTTCTCTATCTCGCCCTCGTGTTCGGGGTGTTCGCGCTGCATGCGTTCGTTGTGCTTGCCAATAACGGCATGTCCTACCAGTTCTACGGCGCCTCGCTCATCAACGCGGCGATCCTGGCCAAGATCCTGCACGTGGCCGAGGCGTTCCACTTCGGCGAGAAACTCGCCGACAAGCCGCTCGCCTATCCCATTCTGTACAAGTCGGTCGCGTTCGGACTGTTGCTCGTTGCCGCTTATGTCGTCGAGGAAGTCGGCGTCGGCCTCATTCGCGGCAAGAGCCTCGCCGAAGCCAGGCCCGATCTCGGCGGCGGAACGCCTGCCGGGATCGCCGCGGTCGCGGCGATCATGTGCGTCGCGCTGATTCCGTTCTTCGCCTTCAAGGAGATCCGCCGCGCCTATGGCGCCGCGGCATTCGATTCCCTGATTTTCAAGAGGCGGTAGACCGGTGGCTGCCACGCTTGCCGCCGGATCGTGACCCCAAGCGGGCTTCGCGGTCGCGTGCTGCCACAGTGTTTGCATTGTTGCACCGACCGAGCTTGAGTAGGATGGGCGGAGGCGACGCCGACGCACTATTTGAGCCATATCCAGAGAAGGGGCTCCCTTGGAAGTAGCCGATCGCCGGCCTCGTCAAACTGCCGAAAGCCATCGCCCATTGCCGGAGAAGCGCGGCGGCAAGACGCTCCGCCTGCTTCTGGAGGAAGGCGGCCCCGGCTTTTGTCAGTTCGCGCTCAACAATGCCTGCAACGCCCGTTGCGGCTTTTGCGGCTTCGCGCTCGATAAATTGCCGCGCGAGAGCTGGCGCTATGTCGACCGTGACGGCGCTCTGGAAGCCATCGACATTCTATACCGTGAGGCGGTTCGCTATCTGGTGCTGACGGGCGGCGAACCGATGCTGCATCCGGATCTCCTGGCGATTGTGCAGCGCGCCAGCAATCTCGGCATGAAGGTTCTGCTCGTGACCAATGCAGGCCTGCTCAAGCCCCACCGAATTCGCGAGCTTGGCGATGCGGGTCTCTCCAGTTTCATCATCTCGATAGACGCCGCGGATGCGGATACGCACGAACGGAACCGCGGCCTGCCGGGAGTGTGCGAGCGCATCCGCGAGGCCAACGCCGTCATCGACGATCTCGCCCTGCACTCGACCGCATCGGTGACCATGAGCCGGCTCGTCGACTACGAGGCTTTGCCGGATTTCCTCAAGTCGCTCGGCTTCAAAGCCGTCACCTTTTCCTATCCGCTCAAACAGCTCAACTCCAACTTCCTGAGCTTCTCCGACTCCGAGCTGGTGAACTATTCCGACGCTGAGCTGCTTCAGGCCTTCGAGCAGGTCAAAGCCCTCAAGCAGCGCTTTCCGGTGGTCAATCCCTCCGCGTCGCTCGCCGAGATGCAGCGCTATGTGCGCGGCGAGGAGCAGCGCTTCCCCTGCCTCGGCGGCTTCCAGTATTTCTACCTGGATTGGCACCTCGACCTGTGGCGGTGTCACAATTGGGACCGCCCGATGTGCAACATCAAGGAGTTCGACGGCTCGCAGCGGGTGCGCGACGGCTGCACCAAATGCATGATCGACTGCTACCGCGACTCGAGCGTCATGCAGCATGTCGGAATCTCGGTGCATGACGCTTATCAGTCGTTAAAGCGCGGGCGCTTGCGCGAGGGCGCGGCAGCGCTTACGCGTCGGGGCAATCTCGGATCCGTTCACGCGGTCTTGGAGCAACTGCCCTGGCTCCTGAGGTTTTAGCGCAACGCGACAGCCCGTTCGATCAGCGCGTCTCGAGGCCGGAAATACCGATGCACATCCCGCATCTCAAACGCATGACTTGGATTGGCTTCCTGGCCGGCCTGTCGGTGTTCGTCGTGCTGGTCGGCTATTACGGCATCGGCGAGATTGGCGCTGCCCTCGCGGTGGCCGGCGTCGGCGGCCTGGCGCTGATCTGCGCCGCCCATGTTCTGCCTCTGGTGGCCGAGGCGATGGGCTGGCGGTTTCTGTTCGATCCCGGGGAACGGCCACGCTACCGAACTTTGCTGTGGGCGCGGTGGATCGGCGAGGCCGTCGACACTCTGCTGCCGGTGGCGCAAGTGGGCGGAGATCTCGTGCGCATCCGGCTTTTTACGCGGCTTGGAATGTCGGGAACCATGGTCGCCGCCAGTCTCGTCGCCGACAGGACGCTTACCGTCGCCGCCCTGATCGGCTTCATCCTTCTCGGTCTCGTCGTGCTGACGTCCTTTGTAACGGGCGATGGCATCGCGCTGCCGGTGCTCTTGGCGGTGCTGGTGGGCATGCTGCTGGTCGGCGTCTTCTACGTGGCGCAGCAGCGCGGCCTGTTCGGGGCGTTGGCGCGGGCGTTTCAGACTTTCGGCGGCTCTCTCAGCGGCAGGATGTTGAACGGGGCCAATGTCTTGGATCAAGAGATCCGCCAGGTCTATGCGCGCCGCAACGACGTTCTGCTGAGCGTCTTCTGGCTGTCCGCCGCTTGGCTCCTCGGCGTGTTGGAGGTGTGGCTGGCGCTCTGGTTGCTTGGCTATCCGGTGAGCCTGCTCGAGGCCTTCCTGATTGAAAGCATGGTTCAGGGCATACGCGCCGCCGCGTTTTTGATTCCCGGCGCCCTCGGGGCTCAGGAGGGCGGCTTCCTGATCATTGGCACGCTACTAGGCCTTCCCGCAGATGCAGCGCTTGCCCTGGCGCTGACGCGGCGCGTCAGGGAGTTGGCGTTCGGGATTCCCGGCATTCTCGCGTGGCAATGGTTCGAGGCCCGCAACCAATGGGGTAAGAAGCGGCCGGCCCAGCGCCCACCTCTTGCCGGCAAAAATCGCGGAGACCGAAAAGCGACGCTCGAAACGTTTTGAATGGACCGGAGCCCCAAAAAAGGGCCCCGGTCCAGCGTTGTTGAGGACGGCTTAGTCGCTCGTCTTGTTCGTGGCACCTTCGCCCTGTGCGCTGCTTCCGACGCCGGTGCCGCCGACGGCGTTGCCGGACGACTGACCGCCCATATTTGGCGCAGGCTTGGGTTCATTCATGCCCTGCTTGTTCGTATCGACTTCGCCTTGGACGCTGTCCTCGACACCCGTGCCAGGCTGCATTCCGGTGGCTGAACCGGACTTCTCGCCCATCGGCGTCATGGTCGAAGTATCCTTGCTGCCGGCGCCCTGACCTTCACTGCTCTGCTCGACGCCGGTACCGCCCGGCGCAGTCTTGTCGGCTGCATGTGCGGCGGAAAGGCCGAGACCGATCAGGGCTGCCGCAGTCGCGAGATGCAAAATGGATTTCATTTTAGTCTCCTAGGAGCTTGTGACTTCTGATGCGTGGGCAACGTCTCCGTGTGGGAGTCGTTCAGCCGCGCACGTCTTTGTCAGAAGTGTTGATCGGCATGTAAAAAGACACTCACGCTCTGGCGGGAACACCGTCATTGAGCCTTCTGCCAGCGGCGAAAGAGGACTCGCACTGCATCTGTTGCGCGGATGCCACCCCCCGGTTCTTTTTCCTTCTTCGGCTGCTTGATGCGAACCACTCGGCGTGGTTTCAGCTTAATCTGCGGGACTGATTTGAGATTCGGGAGATCATTCGATGCGGACCACTATAGCGTTGCCGCTTTTCGCCTTGGGCCTGCTCGCCTGCTCGGCTCTGGCAGCGGAGGCGGATTCCTACAGCAAGGCCGTGCAGCAATCCTGCGCGTCCGATTACAAGAAGTATTGCGGCGAGTATGGGCTCGAATCCACGGCGCTCAGGGGCTGCATGGACCGGGCCGGCAGCAGCCTCTCCAAGACCTGCGTGCAGGCATTGGTCGCCTCAGGTCAAGTCAGCCAGGCCGAAGTGGACCGCCGCAGAAAAGCCGGCCATTAGGCGCCTTATCTGCCGACTGCGCCCACCTGCCTCATTGCCAGGGTCGCGCTTTGCGCCCTCTGTTATGGGAACCAGGCCTTAGAGTCCGGAGTTCTATCTATCGGCGCGCGGCCTTGTGCCGGCGCGACCTTGAGATAAACGCGCGCAAAGGTTGGTTGAATGGTCATTGTCGGCGGTGCGCTCGCCTTAACGGCGATCGGCGTCTATTTTGCCTGGTATTTCCTCAAGACCGGCCAGGCGAAATGGCGCGAGCGCGCGGCCAAAAAGCGGCTCGCCGCCCAGCACAAATCAGACATCGAGAATATCGCGGCGAAGTAAGCTCCGGTTCAACCAACCAGGTTGACGGTCGTGTGCTTCGCGAGCGGTCCCTTTAAATAGACTCGCAGTGGATGGAGTAATCAGGATGGCAAAGCTCGACGCGGCAAAATCGGGAAAGTTCAGGATCGGCGGCGAGATCGAGATCAATCGGCTCGGCTTCGGCGCCATGCGCATTACCGGCAAGGGCATCTGGGGCGAGCCGGAGGACAGGGCCGAGGTGCTTCGCACGTTGAAGCGTTTGCCCGAGCTTGGCATCGACTTCATCGACACTGCCGACTCTTACGGCCCGAACGTGTCGGAGCAGCTGATCCGCGAGGCACTGCATCCTTATAAGGGCATCATCGTCGCCACCAAGGCGGGGTTCCAACGGCCGGGTCCCGGTGTGTGGGAGATGGACGGCAGGCCAGAATGGCTGCGCGAGCAGGCGATCGCCAGCTGCGAAAAACTCGGCGTCAAGCGCATCGATCTCTGGCAGCTGCACCGCATCGACCCAAAGGTGCCGCGCAAGGCGCAGTTCGCCGCGATCAAATCGCTGATCGACGACGGCATCATCCGCTATGCCGGACTGTCGGAGGTGTCGGTCGCCGACATCGAGGATGCGGCGAAGGTGTTTCCGGTGGCGAGTGTGCAGAACCGCTACAATCTGGTCGATCGCGGCAGCGAGGACGTGCTCGATTATTGCGAGGAGCGCCGCATCGGCTTCATCCCATGGTTTCCGCTCGCTGCCGGCGATCTCGCCCGCGAAGGCTCGATCCTCGACAAGATCGCCAAGGCGCATGATGCCGCGCCGAGCCAGATTGCGCTCGCTTGGATGCTGAAGCGCAGCCCGGTCATGCTGCCGATCCCCGGCACCTCTAAGGTCGAGCATCTCGAGGAGAACGTCGCGGCGGTGAATGTCGAGCTGACGGATGAGGAGTTCGCCGCGCTCGATGGAGCCGGCCGCGCCGCGTCTAAAGCGGCCTAGACGGCCTATCACTTCCCGGCGGGCGCGACCGGCCGGCCGCTCAGATGTCCGTAGAGCGCGAGCGCGCGGTTGACGTAGGACGCCTCGGGCAGAGCGAGCGAGGACGGCAGGCTCTCGCCGGCAAAGGCGAGGCCGTAGAAGCGGTAGACGCCGGGCGATTCGCGCTCGATGAAATGCACCGATTGCAGGTCGTCGGGATCGAACAAAGTGAGCATGAAGCTCCTGACCGGCGTCACGTTCTCAACCGCGACGACGAACCGGTCGGGGGCGAGGTCGCGGACCTTCATGCGGTAGACCACCTCTTCCGAAGTGCGATTGTCCTGCTGGGCAAAATAGAGGTCGTGTCCGCTTTTCATCTCGGCGAGAGTGAAGTCGGCACGCGAATGGCCGGAATCGGCGGCGTCGAGCGCCGAGGCGCTGGTGATCAGCGTACGCCAACCGCCGTCGGTCACCGACCAATATTGCAGACCCTTCAAGGACGAGATCGCGCCGAAGTGTTTCAAGAGTTCGTCGGTCGTGCCGTTGAAGTGGAAGCTGCCGGCGAGCGCGACCAGAACGCCGCCGTCCTTGGCCGTCCAGCCGACGCAGGTCGGCGGCTTCCAAGCGGCGAGCTCGGCGTCACTGATGACCTTGACGGCCGGTTGTGCATCGACCGCCGCGTAGTCGGGGACAGGCGTAGCGCCGCATGGCGGAACGAGACCGGTTTCCGCGGCGGCGGCGGGTCCTGCCAAGACCGCGACGATTATCGCAATGGGGAGCAATCGTTTCACGAACGAAGCTGTAGCCTATTCCGGGCGGTTGGGGAAAGGGCGCGTCGGCCGCTCCTGCGGCCAGCTAAAGCCCGTCCTTGAACTTGCTGGCGGCGTGCGAGCCGTCGCAGAACGGCTTGTTCTTGGAGACGCCGCAGCGGCAGAGCGTGACGCGGTTCCTGACCTCGTAGCGGAACCCGTCAGCGGCGATCACGGCGACGCCGCCGCGCACCCACAACGGCCCCGAGCAATCCTCGACCGGGTCTTCGACCAGCCCGATCGATTGCGGCAGGTCGGGTTCGATCGGCTGGCCGGTCTTGTTGTCCCAGGCAACCAGCCGCCCCGACGGGCAGTCGCAAGTCTGGCGGACGAAATCTTCGCGCGGCTTGGGTCTGTCGGTCTCGGCGACCAGGCTCCACACTTGGCCGTTAGGATCGCAGAAGCGGGCAAACGCGCACAGGCTCTCGGCGTCGGACAGAGACAGCACCGGACCGCTGATCATCTTGGCCTGCTCGCGATACGGCTTGCGGCTCGCCGTCTCGGTGCCGTCGAAGCCGATTTTGGCGTGGGTGCCGTCGCAGAACGGCTTATGCGCGCTATGGCCGCAGCGGCACAGCGCGAAATTCTTCTGCGTCGGGAGCGGCTTGCCCCACTCCCAGCGGATCGACTCGCCCTCGTCATTGGCGCCGATCGTGGCCTTGGCGAGCGGCAAGTCGCCGGCGACAAGGTAAGGGCCGTCCTTGGTGACGCTGATTTCCGCAGTACTTCTGTCGCGCATGGCTCGACCCATGAAGTCGCTCTCGCGTTGTACATTGTGCGGTAATAACTATGAATGAGTTTCGATTAGGATCGGCGCGATTTCAACCGAGGAGGACGAGATGGCTGGAGATGTCGTTACGCGGGATCAATTGGCGGCGCTGCTGAATGAGGATCTGTCGCGCGAATATCAGGCGATCATCGCCTATGTGGTCTATTCGCAGGTGCTGAAGGGCGCCGAATATATGAACATCGCCGCGCAGCTCGAGGAGCATGCCCATCAGGAGCTCCAGCATGCGCTGATCATCTCGCGGCAGATCGACTATCTCGGCAAGATGCCGAGCGTGACGCCGAAGCCGGTCAAGACCTCCGACAAGGCGCGCGACATGCTGAAATTCGATCTCGACAACGAGAACGAGACCATCCGCAATTACCGCGATCGCGTGCGTCAATGCGAGGCGCTCGGCGAGTTCGCTCTGGCCGAGCAGATCCGCGAGATCCTGGTGCAGGAGCAGGACCATCAGATCGACCTCGCCACCGCGCTCGGCGAGGATGTGCCGGATGTCGGCGCGAGCACGCCAAAGGCGAAGCCGAAAGCCTAAGCGCTGATCCGCCGCAGGACCTCTGCAGCGAGATAAGCGTTCTGCGTTCCGTCAAGTCCAAGGAGGAATCGAACCATGCAGGCCACCTGGAAACCGCATACCGAGCACGGCGATCTGACCACGCGGAGCAATCTGCCTGACAGCGTCTACGCCTTCCCCACGCAGAAGAAAGAGCCGCTGACCGATGCGAGCCATGTACGCAACGCTCTGGCGAGGTTCGACCAGGTGCAGGGCGTGTCCGACGCCGACCGCGAGCAGGCCTTCGCCAATATCAAGGCCGCCGCCAAGCATTACGGCGTCGACGTCAAGGAGAAAAGCTGGAAGGAGCTGGTCCGCTAGGCGAGGCTGCGCGGGCCGGTTTGCAAGCTGCGCCCGGCAGGCCTGTTGACGAGAGGTGTCGACAGGCTTGCCAGCGCCGCGGACGTGGAGTTGAGTGGTCGTTCATCGAGATTCGATCAGCGAGGGAGGACGCCATGGCCAAAGGACAGCAGCGGAGCAATAAGGAAAAGAAGAAGCCGAAGCAGAAGAAGGTCGCGCCGCCGGCCGCATCGTCTTCAGCGGCTGGTGCCAAATCCGGTGGCGGCGGCAAGAAGGGCTAATCTCGCTCGCAGCCCGCGCGCGCCGTTGAGCCTGACTTGAGGAGGAGACCGGTTGCGCATTTTGGTGCTGGTCTGGTCGCTGCTGCTCTCCAGTATCGCGCAAGCGAGCGAACCGTCGCTAACCGTGACGGTCGGCGGCGAGACGCGCGAGTTCACCCGCGCGGCGCTGCTCGTGCGGGGCGACGCGACCACCATCGAGGTGGCGAACGACATCACCTACCGCACGAAGATGAGTTACCGGGCGGTCCCGGTCGCAGCCCTGCTTGCCGGGATGACGCTGCCCGCCGAGAGCGTGATCGAGGCGGTTGCGGTCGATGGCTTCATCGCGCAATTGCCACTCGACCTCGTGCTCAACACCGATGAGAGCAAGGCGGTCGCGTGGCTTGCCATCGAGCAGCCCGACCATCCCTGGCCGCCGATCCCGGGAAAGGACGTAAGCGCCGGCCCGTTCTACATCGTGTGGACCGGGGCTGAGGTCGGAAGCGTGCGGAGCGAGCAATGGCCCTACCAGATGGCGAAGCTCGAGAGCCAGCAATCGCCGGCCGCGCGCTGGCCCCTGCTCGCCGTCGATCCGGCGTTGCCGACGACCGACCCGATCCGCGCCGGGCAAAGCATCTTCGTCGTCCAGTGCCTGACCTGCCACAAACTGAACGGCGCGGGTGCATCAGATGTCGGGCCAGATCTCAACCTGCCGATGAACCCGACCGAGTATCTGACGGCCAGCGGGCTGCATGATCTGATCCGCAATCCGAAAGCGGTGCGTACGTGGCCGGCGCAAGCGATGCCGGCCTTTCCGCCCGACTATCTGAGCGATCGCGAGATCGATCTCGTCATCGACTATTTGAGGCACATGGCGGGCCGGAAGGCTGCCAAATAGACGGCTGGCCGCCGAACCCAGGCTTCGACGATCGGTCGGGCTTTTTGGTGGGGAGCAAGCGTCAGTGCGGCCGGCCCCCGAGCGTGATCAATCGTCCTCGTGACAGCCCTCTTGAGCGCTCCAGGCTTGGCCGCGCGGGCAGCCATGCGTGGATTTGGGAGCCTTGGGCGCGACGTAGCCTTGCGCGCATTTGTTGCCCTGCAGGTGGTAGCCGGGTCCGCAAAAGCCGGCGGCGTTTTTCTTGGCGACGCATCTTCCCTCGATGCTGATCTGCCCCTTGCCGCATCCGGACGATTTCTTCTTCGCCGCCGGCGTGACAGGCTTCGACACGTTGGCCTTGACGTTAGGGCCGCCGCTGCCGCTCAGCACGATGACCTTCTCGGCCGCGTCGGGCATGACGATCTGCATGCAGTTGCCGGAGCCGTCGGTGATCATCCAGGGGTGAGTGACGAAGGTGTCGAGCCTGACCTGCTCGCCGGAATTGAGGTTGGCATAGGACTTGGGATTGCCGTCGAAATCGAGCCAGAGCACGCTGCGATATTGGCCGGATTTGTTGATCACGGTGAGCTTGGTCGCGACGTCGGAGCTCTTTGAGCGGAGGCTGGTGCGGTTGGCGCATGAAGGCTCGCCTGCCGGCTCGGCCGTAACTTGCGGCGCGGCGGATTGCGGCTGCGACGCGCCCGAGCCGAGCTTGGTGACATAGGCGCGGGCGAGGTCGGCGCGGAAGCCCGACGGGTGGTTCGCCAGAAAGGCCTGCCAGGCCTCGACCGTGCCGAGCTCCTTGGCGCTGTTGAAATCGTCCTTCTCGGCATCATCGCCGCTCGATTTGGCGGCATCGCCGGGCGGTGCCGGGCTCGTGTCAGTGGCGGCGTAGGTCCGGCAGGCTTGCACGAAGGCCGCGATCTTGTCCCTGCCACTGGTGAAATCGAGGGTCGAGGCCTTGTAGCCGGGCACCAGATAATCGAGCGACTCCTTCGCGGCGAACGCGCCCCAAAGCGGATCGTCGAGCGGAATATCGGCACGCACTCCGCTCAAGCCTTCCTCGGCTTCGGCGCGATAGATCTGGCCCTTGAGCGTGTAGTCCAAGCCACCGCCGGAGAAGCGCAGGTCGGTGTCTTTGCCAGTCGGCAGATCGCCGATATCGGCGGCGAACACGACGCTCGTCGAGTTGCCGCCTGCACCCGGCTTGCAACCGCCGGTCACCTGCATGTTGTCGGTTTCGGGCACGCCATAGATCAAGCTCGGGGTCGTGGTCCCTTTGTCGGGGTCCTTGGCTTCGACGACCTGCCATTGCAGCTGGTCTTCGGCGGCCGCCTCGCGTGCGGCGAGCGAAATCGAGCCGATGGCGCTTGCCAGCAGGATGAGAGCTAGGACTGTGGGCCTGATCGACATGAGCGTGTGTTCCCCCCGAGGTGCCAACCGCCGCAGCTACACAGAAATCAGGTTGGCAAAGCGCACGCAACGCCAAGTTTCGCGATCGGTAGGCTCGGCCCTATTTTTCCTCGGGCTTGGCATCGGGAAAGGCATCCGGGGCGTCCATCAGGATTTTCGACATGCTCCAGCGTGGTTTCTGCGCCTTTTGGATGTCGTCGATGCGCCAACTGCCCCCCTCAGACACAAGCTCGAACAGCATGGTGTTCGGCTCGCTGTAGTTCATGAAAGTCGCCCGCACCTCCGCATGGTCGGCCGACTTTGACACCAGCGCGATCTTGAGCTTGGAGAGCTTCCACGCCTGGCCGTCGACGAACATGTCCCAGTCGATCCTGCCGAGCTCGCCTTTGGGCGTCTCCCGCGCGTCCTTGTCGACCAGCGCCTGAAGCCGCTTGCTGTAGATGTGGGGCAGCGCGGGCGTGTGCTTCTCATAGGTCCTGTAGATGGCCGTGATCAGCGACACGGGATCGGCATCGGGTCGAGGTGGAGACGGGGCGGCTGCGCCGAGCGCCAAAGCGAGAATGATGGGGAGTACTCTGTGCATGGAACGGCCCGCCGCTAGCGCCGCATGGCGCGCGTCGCCGCCGGCGCGGTACCGGGCTTGCGAGCGAGCTTGGCGTGACGGCGTGGAGGCATGGCTGGCGCGGTTTCCGTGCTAAACTGCCGCCCGTGTCTATCACAGCTCGCAGCGAGGATTCCTTTCTAACCGGCCTTGCCGCTCGGGGCGAGAGGGCAAGCGACAGCCGCGCCGCCAGCCTCGCCGGCTCGGCCGTTTTGCATGCGCTTTTGCTGGTGTTTCTGTTCCTCGCCGTGCCGCCAGGCTCGCTCGGCTCGCAGCGCGATCTGCTGTCGATCCCGGTCGAGGTCTCGGTCGGCGACGACATCAGGCCTGCCAAGGCCGAGCAGGCCGCTTCGGTCGTTCAGCCGGCCGCGCAATCGACTCCGTCCAATACGGCGGTGAGCGGCGAGGCGGCCTCGGCAACCGGCCCGCGGGACGCGCTCGACGCCAAGCTCGAGGCCCTGGCGCGGCTCAGCGAGCCCGACGCCACCACCAAGATCGACGGAAGCGGAATGGGCGTCACCAGCATGCTCGCCAATGACGAGGCGACCGCTGGCGAGATCGCCGCTACCAAGGATTTGGTCCGCGTCCAGGTCGTGCGCCGCTGGAATCTCGACCTGAAGAACCTCGGAGGCGGCGATGCCTCGGTGCCGATCCGTGTCGAGATCGCAAGTGACGGCCGGGTGCTCAAGGCCGAGCTGATCGAGACGCCGCGCTCCGGCGATCCAGCCTATCGTGAGATCGCGCTAAGCGCCCGCAACGCCGTGCTGATGTCCTCACCGATCGCGCTCCCGCCCGGTCACTATCGCAGCGTGATGCAGTTCGTGATCGACCTCAATCCGAGAGATGCGGTTCGCTGACGGCCATCACGGCAAGTCGCGCGCGAGGCGGAAGCCGGTCAGGGTCGAATAGTCGTACAGACCTTCTTCGCCCCCGCTGCCGACGCTGCGCGCCGCCGAGCGCACGAACACCGGAAGGCTGATCCACGAACCGCCGCGAATGACGTGCTTCGGGCAATCGGGCTCGATCCAGGCGCTGCCGTCATCCGGCGCACCGTCATAGGTTGGGTGCCAGCAATCGGCGGTCCACTCCCAGGCGTTGCCCATCATGCCGTAGAGGCCGAAGCCGTTCGGCGCGAAAGCATCGACATCGGCGAGCAGACGCTTGTCCCATATGCTGCCGCAGCCGTTGCAATTGGCCATGCTGATGCCGATGTCGTCGCCCCACCAGCGCGCGGTGGTGGTGCCGGCGCGTGCGGCGTATTCCCATTCCGCTTCGGTCGGCAAGCGGTAAGGGCCGTGCTCGCGCGCAGCGCTCGGACGCTCGACGCGGAGTTTCTCGTTCAGCCACTCGACATAGCGCTCGGCGTCGCGCCAATCGAGGCAGACGGCGGGCCAATGCGGTGCGTCGCCGTCATAGGGCGGAGAGGCGCGGCCATGGCCGGGAGAGCGCCAGCCCATGTCGAGCAGAGGATTGCAGGGCGACGGCTGGTAGCCGGTATCGCGCAAGAAAACGAGGAACTGGTCGCTGGTGATGTCGAATTTGCCGAGCGCGAAGGCTTTGACCGAAACCTTGTGCTGCGGGCCCTCGGTGTCGAAGCGTCCGCTCTCGCTTGGCGGGCTGCCCATGACGAAGCTGCCCGCCGGAATGCCGACCATCACCGGACATTCCGTGCATTCCTTGAATTCGCGGTCGGCACGCTCAGTTGCGTGCAGGGGTGTCGCCGAGACGGCGAGGGCCAGCAGCAGCAGGGTGAGACGACAAGAAATGAGCCCGGCCCGAACCATGCTGTTGAGTGTCACTGCGCGTCTTTGGGCGCGTCGGGAAAGGCGTCGGGCGCGTCGAGCAGGATCTTAGACATGGTCCAGCGCGGCGGAATCGTCTTCTCCACGTCGTCGACGCGCCAATGGCCATCCTCGCGCACGAGATCGAACAGCATGTTGCTCGCAGAATCGAAATTCTTGAACGTGGCGCGCACGGCAGCCTTGTCGGCCGACTTGGAGACTTCCGAGATCTTGAGCTCGGTCAGCTTCCAGTCCTGGCCGTCGATGAACACGTCCCAGTCGATCCTGCCGACCATGCCCTCCGGCGTCTCCTTGTCGTCCTTGTCGATCAGCGCCTGGAGCCGCTTGCTGTAGATGTGCGCCAGCCCCGGATCGTCATTGTGCTCGTCAAGGTAGGTCGCATAGATGGCCTTGATCAGCGACACGGGGTCGCTGTCTGGGGCCGCGGCGGCGTGAGCCAATCCCGCGCTCAAAGCGAGAGCCAGGAAAAGAGCGATGATGTTGCGCATAAAATATTCTAGCCCCTGCACCACGATCGCTTTCACTTGCGCGCCGAGGCTAAGGTCCTTGTCGACGCCGCGGCGGCCCCGCACGCTCGCTCAGAAGCCGGTGCAGGCGATGCCGCTTGCCGCAGTCGGACAATTCTTCTGCTGGGGCGGAGGCCGCGAACCCTCCTCGGCGGCAATCATCGCGCGCTGCTTTTCAAGCTTCATGCGGCAGTCGGTATAAGCGGGCGTGCCTGGGCTCGTGCCGTAGCCGACGCATTTCTGATTGTCGGCGGCCTCGAATTGGGCCGGGTTGTCTTGCGACGACGTCAAGCAACCCGTCAATAGCGACGTCGACGCCAGGACTGCAAACGCAACACGCTTCACAACCGTCCCCCTTGCTCGCCGTCCAGTTTAGCCGAGGAGGACACCGCGCAATAGGGGCATGGCGATGGCGGCTTGACTGGGGAGCCGCCGATTTCCAGGCTAGTCGGCCGGGGCAAAGTCGCAATGCGCGCCGCCGCCCGCCATCTGCTTCACCTCGTTGGGGTCGACGGTGCATGTCAGAGTGGCGAGCGCTTCGTAGATCGAGCCTGCCGCACCATCGGGCTCGACACCGATTTCGGCGAGCGTGGCGAACAGCTCATGCGCGCGCCGGCCCTTGAGCGTCACATCCTTGCCGCCGAAGGTGAGGTCGCAGGAATGCGCGGCGATATCGACATTGCTCGCCTTGCAGCTGAGCTTGGCGGCGGTCACCGAGATCTTCTGGCCCGCGGGATAGGTGACATTGGTCTCGCCGTCGAGAAGCTTGGCGAGCACAGCCTTGTCGGTGGCGCCGACGAGCGGCGAGTTCTCGGCGACCAGGGCGGCCAGTGCCAGAGCGCCGCTGCCGTCGACCTTGGACGGTGCGTCGGCAAAAGCCTGGGTGGACAGCAACAGGGGTAGAAGAAGAGAAATGATCGGTCGCATCTGTTTTTCCTCCTTTAATGCGCAAGACGCACTAGACGTAGCGAGTTGACCCAGTCTCGCACCGGCCGCTTTTCTATTGCGGGGTGGCTTCTCCCACATGCGGGAATATAAAGCTCTCGCGAGGTACAGATGCGGGACATCGTTTTTGTTTGTTCGATTGGGTTTGCCGCGGCGTGGACCCTCCTCTCGACATGGGGAATGATCCAGGCGCTCGGCGGATTCACTGAGACCTACGCCTCGATCGTTGCCTCAGCTCCAGCGCTAGCAACTGAGGAAGCACGGCAATCGATACTGCAAGGCGTCATACTCGCTAATGTGGGTAAGTGGGCGACGGTCGCCGTGCCGCTGGGGCTGCTCGCGCTTTGGGCGAAATGGTGATGATCGCGTTGTGCGGCCATTGATAGACGAATGTATGGTGGGCCGGACTCGAACCAGCACGTCGTTGCCGACAACAGATTTTGAGACCGTGCCGGTCGATTTTCCTAAGCCCCTGATACGGACTCGCTTTCTCGCTTGGCCGCCCAAACCTGTTGATTCTCAAGGCGTCTGTCGTTGACAGCGACAGGTGGCACGGTGACGGTGAACGCACGAGGTGAAAGCGACGCCTGATCGCCTCGTCTACGGTCCGCAGTCCCGGCTTATGGTTGCCGGCGATGATCAGCTTGAACGCTGGTGTAAACTCGAAGAAGTCGCCGCGCATGAACCGCGCCGCGATCTTGTCGCCACCGGTGAGCGCTTTGATCCGGGACTCGGCCGAGCGTCAGACGCGCTACCAAAACTGGTCAGCGTTGACGCGTCTCGCAGCCGAACTTGCGGCCGACCGCTGCTGTCGGTCAAGCCGTGGCGGCAGACTGATGCGAGCGGAAGGGCGCGGAGGCGAGGGAGTCGGCGCCTCGATTCCTCACTGAGCGTACACCCGGTAATAGCAGCAGCACCGGTATAGACCCGGCCCCGTTGTTGCAAAGGGCCCGGCGCAGCTCGGCGTTCCCGTGTACTGGCTTTTGCACTTGTCTCTAAACGGGATCAGCTCTGTCGAATTGAGGAGACGGTCCCCAGGTTGATTGTTGTCACTGCAATACTGCTGCGTCGTGAATTTGACACAGCCCTTGAAGCCGAGAAATTCCGTGCCGTCCGGGCAAGTGCAATTCGGCGGCGTTCCTATCTGTCCGGGGAACTTGCATTTCTCCGCCTCCTGCTCGGTCGGGGTGGGAGGCAGTCCTTCCTTCGGCTCGCAACAGGCTCCGTATTTGTTCGGCTTGTCGAGCGTCACATAGCCCACAGGGCAGGAAATTTTCTTTTTCGTGCATTTGTCCTGGTCATTTTTGTCGTGCTTCTTCTTGACCTTCACAACGAGGTTCGCCCACGTCCGCGGCAGGGGGCTGGTTACGGAGCTAAGGCCGAGTGCGCCGGCGTAACCGTCCGACCAAACACCGACGATAAACAGCGCCGCCATCAGGGCCAAAACAGGAAAACCGAACTTCCGCATGGCGACGCCTCCCAAGTGTTTTGCACTCGAATGCAGGCTGTCAGCCTACCACTATCGCTTCTTCGCGGATCGACTTCCACCGATATTCGGTGCGCGCGGCGATCTCGCGGGCAAGTGCAATGCGGTCCGTCATGGCCGCATAGCTCTCGGCGTCATGCGCGGCGGGAGGTCGACTAAAAGCGCAGCGAGATCGTGCGCGGCGTTCGTCGTGAGTTCTCCGTCGAACTCCACTCAGTCCGCTTCAAACGCCGCAACACATTGAAGGAGTTAGTTTTTGGTGCCCCAGGCCGGACTCGAACCAGCACGTCGTTGCCGACAACAGATTTTGAGTCTGCCGCGTCTACCATTCCGCCACTGGGGCACGGGCGGGAACATGGGATAAGCCCGCTTCGCGGTCAACCTTGCCGCTCGTCCCGTAAAATGAGCCAATAGACAACGACCGGGGCACCCTTAAGCGGGCGCGATGCTACAGCGGCTTCACCACACCGTTCTCGCTCTAGAGCGCTCTCGCTTTCCGATGAATTACGACAGCGCTGCCGCTTGCTGTTGAGCATGCTTCCGAGCCCCGCCGATGGACAAAGAGCCGTCAGGCCGCTAAGCCATCCTCATGCTGCGCAAGCTCTACGACAAGGTGATCGCGCTTTCCGAGAGCCGCCACGCGCTGACCGCGTTGGCCGCGGTGTCGTTCGCCGAGAGCTCGTTCTTTCCCATCCCGCCCGACGTGATTCTCGTGCCGATGGCGCTGGCCCAGCCGCACAAGGCGCGGCTCTATGCGCTCGTCTGCACCATCGCCTCGGTGCTCGGCGGCATGCTGGGCTATGCCATCGGCGCCTTCCTTTTCGACACGGTCGGCCACTGGTTGATCTCGGCCTATGGCTATGGCGAGGGCATCGACGCGTTCCGCGCGGCCTACGCCAAATGGGGCGCCTGGATCATCCTGATCAAAGGCATGACGCCGATCCCGTACAAGATCGTGACCATCGCTTCGGGCTTCGCCGGCTACAACTTCTTCATGTTCGTGGCGCTGTCGATCATTACCCGAGGCGCGCGCTTCTTCATCGAGGCCGAGCTGTTGCGGCATTACGGCGAGCCGATCCGCGGTTTTGTCGAGAAGCGGCTGACCCTGGTCACCACCGGCTTTCTTGCCGCCATTGTCGGCGGGTTTCTGATCGCCAAATATGCGTTCTGAGATGGACGCAGTATCGAAACCGATCCGCGCCAAGCCACCACGGCCGCTGCTCACCGCGAGCGTCCTGGTGCTGGCGGTCGCCGCCGCGACGATCCTCGCCGCGCTCGGCTTTGAGCATATCGGCGGCTACGCGCCGTGCCCGATCTGCCTCGAGGAGCGCTACGCCTATTATTTCGCCGTGCCGGTCGCCGCGCTCGCGGTCCTGCTGGAGAGGGGCGATCACACCGGCCTTGCCCGCATCCTTCTGCTCGCAATCGCGCTCGCCTTCCTCGCCAATGCCGGGTTGGCGGTGTTTCATGCCGGCGTGGAGTGGAAATGGTGGCCGGGCCCGACCGAATGCACCGGGGCGTTCGACCTCACCTGGGGCGAGCACGGCGTCGCCGATACGCCGGTGATCCGCTGCGACGAGGCGTCGTTCCGCTTCCTCGGCCTCTCGTTCGCCGGGTGGGACGCGCTGGTCTCGGTCTTCCTTGCTCTGGTAGCTTTGTGGGGCGCGGCGCAGAAACGCTAGGGCTGCGATCCTCACGGCATAGTCAACGAGCGTGATTGGCGGGCCGTGTGCCGGCGCTGCTATAGCGGCTGGGCAACCCATTCAAGAAGGATCGGAACATGATCTTTTCTCGCTCGCTCCTCGTGGCCGCCATTGCCGCCGTCGCGCTGCTTGGCGCGCTGCCGGCGTCGGCCGCCGAGTGGAAGTCATTCACCCAGGCCGACTTCGCCGCGGCGAAGAAGGACGGCAAATCGATCCTGGTCGATATTTTCGCGCCATGGTGTCCGACCTGCCGGGCGCAGAACCCGATCCTGACCCAGCTCACGCGCGAGCCTGAGTTCAAGGACCTGGTCGTGTTCAAGATCGATTTCGACACGCAGAAGCCTGACGTCCGCGAGCTCAAGGCGACCTCGCAGAGCACGCTGATCGCGTTCAAGGGCGAGGCCGAGACGGCGCGCTCGGTCGGCGACACCAACCCCGCCTCGATCGCCACGCTGGTAAAGAGCGCACTCTAGCGGGATCTCGGCGGTGATCGGGACACTCGGCCTAGCCTTCCTCGCCGGCGTGCTGTCCGTGCTGTCGCCTTGCGTGCTGCCGCTGCTGCCGATCGTGCTCGGCACCGCGGCGAGCGAGCATAGGCTCGGGCCCATCGCGCTCGCCGCCGGGCTCGCGCTGTCGTTCGTGACCATCGGCCTGTTCATCGCGACCGTCGGCTTCGCCATCGGGCTCGATGCCGACGTATTCCGCGCCATCTCGGCGATGCTGCTGATCGGCATCGGTCTCGTGCTGCTCGTGCCGAAGCTTCAGGCTCAGTTCGCGCTCGCCGCAAGCCCGGTCGGAAATTGGGTCGACGAGCGGCTCGGCGGCTTCGCCACCGGCGGCCTCGGCGGGCAATTCGCGCTCGGGCTGTTGCTCGGCGCGGTGTGGAGCCCGTGCGTCGGGCCGACGCTCGGCGCCGCCTCGATCCTCGCCGCCAAGGGCGAGAATCTGGGCCAAGTCGCGCTCACCATGTTCGTGTTCGGCCTTGGCGCGGCGCTGCCGCTGATGCTGCTCGGGTTCCTATCGCGCGAGGCGATGATGCGCTGGCGCGGGCGCATGATGGAGGCCGGCAAAGGCGGCAAGATGCTGCTCGGCTTCTTCTTGGTGGCCATCGGGCTGATCGTCGCGACCGGCCTCGACAAGCGGCTCGAAACGCTGCTGGTCGATGCCTCGCCGGCCTGGCTGACCGAGCTGACGACGCGATTCTAGCGCATCGGCGTCTCGCGCCCGTCAGGAATTGCTAGCGCGTGCTCGCGTTCCAGCAGCGGAAGCCAGCAAGGGAGAGGTCAATGGGCTGCTCAGCGTGCGGGGTGTCGTGCGATAGCTCCTGTGCCATCATAAGCTATTCCGATTGCTCGGTGTGCTGGGTCGACGCACCGGCCATGGCCGCCAAGACAATCATGGACATGCCGGTCACCGAGGGGAAGACCTTCACCAAGACCGCCACCGGGACGCGCGACGACGTGATCAAGCAGATCGGATTCGCGGCTTCCGCCGACTGAAGGCTTACGGCTCGAGCTCGGTATCCCAGTAAAGATAATCGAGCCAGCTCTCGTGCAGATAGTTCGGCGGGAACAGCCTGCCGTTGCGGTGGAGCTCGAACACCGTCGGGCGATAGGGCTTCTGCGCCGGGTGCATCTTGGCCTCGGCGGGCAGCTTGCCGCCCTTCATCAGATTGCATGGCGCGCACGCGGTGACGACGTTCTCCCAGCGGGTCAAGCCGCCGCGCGAGCGGGGCACGAGATGGTCGAAGGTGAGATCCTCATCGTCGCCGCAATATTGGCAGCTGAAGCGGTCGCGCAGGAACACGTTGAACCGGGTGAAGGCTGGATAGAGCGCCGGCCGCACATAGTTTTTGAGCGACACCACGCTCGGCAGCTTCATCTCGAACGTCGGCGAGCGCACCGAGCGGTCGTATTCGGAGACGATGTTCACGCGGTCGAGGAAGACGGCCTTGACCGCGTCCTGCCAGCCCCACAGCGAGAGCGGATAATAGGACAGCGGCCGATAATCGGCGTTGAGCACGAGGGCCGGGAAAGTGCCGGGGGCTGCCGATGCGGTTGCGACGTTCAAGGCGATAAGTCCTCGATCTTGCCCGTCGCACTCGGGCTAAAGCCTCCTTATGCGGCGGCATACTATAGGGGCATGTCGAGAATGTGAAGGGCCCAACATGCTGTAGTCGGGCGCTGAGGCTTTTCCATGCGGCGCCGCCAAGCCTATTAAAGGCGAGCGCGAATCCTTCCCTGTTGGCGCCGCGAAATGCAGTATCTTTGGCACCCAAGGTCATGGGTCAACTGTGGGATCGCTTCCGTCGCTGGTGCGTTGTAACGCTTTGCTTCTCGCGCACGGCTTGACCGCGCGTTACGTTCCTCTCGACCGCGCGTTACTTCCCAGAGGCGCTCTCGGCCTCAATTGAGCGAATTCCCGCCGAATGGAAAAAATCCTTCAATGGCTTCCTGCGAAGCCGCAACCGCGCATCGTGCGTTACGCGTGCGCGACGCTCATCGTCGCCATTTGCTATGGCCTGATGCGGTGGGTGCAAGCCGACAGCGGGAGCGACTCTTTCTTCCTGATGTACCCGGCGATCTTTCTCAGCGCCGTTCTGTTCGATAGGGGATCGGGATTCATTGCCACCGGCCTGAGCACGGCGTTGATCCTGCTCCTGCTGTACGAGCCGGGAGGTCCCATCGTCCCGGAGTCCTACTGGCTACCGATCATTCTGTTTTTCATCATCGGTCTCGGACTCGCGGCGCTCGCCGAGATATTGCGCAAGGGATGGGAGCGGGCGATCGATGCCGAAAGGGCAAAGGATCTGCTCTACAGGGAGCTTCGCCATCGGACCAAAAACGATCTCGCCATGGCGGCTTCCGTGCTCAATCTCCAGGCGCGTGCGCAAGTGAAGCCGGAAATCAAAGACGCGCTGCTGGCGGCCGCCAACCGGCTCCAGGTGCTCAGCAAGGCGCATGAACAGTTCGAACCGAGCGGAAGTGACGAGGCGGTGCAGATGGGCGAATATCTCAAAGTCCTATGCCAGTCACTCGCGGAGTCGATGAGCGTCGGCGAAAAGGCGACCGTCAAGGTTGAATGCGACGAGATCGGACTCCCCGTCGGCCGTGCCATCCCGGTTGGTCTTATCGTGAACGAGCTCGTCACCAATGCGTTCAAGCATGGTTTCGATCGAGCTCACGGCGGCGCCATCGCGGTGACGTTGCGCCACGCCGAAAATTACACGCTGGCAGTCGAAGACAACGGCAAAGGTTGTCCGAACTCGCCAACCACCGGGCTCGGAACGCAACTCGTGAACCTGTTGGTGCGGCAATTGGATGGAAACATGGAGCGCACGGCGGCTACGCCAGGGTGTCGCGTCCAGATTCAATTCCCGGAAAGAGTTTGAATGCTGCTTGTGGTGGCGAAGGCTTGCTTCAGGAAGTCGCCGCCGAGCCGCAAGCCCTCGCCGTCGATGCCGTGGCCGATGCCTTGGGCTACGTGCCACTCGACGGGAAGGCCGGCCTGGGCAAGCTGCTCGCGGGCGATCAGCATGGCATCGAGCGGAATCACCTCATCCATGTCGCCATGCACCAGCAGCACCGCCGGCGCGGCGGCAGGGTTGGCGGGCAAAGCCTCGGCGGAAGCGAGCGCGCCCGAATAACCGACGATGGCCGCGGGCGCCGGGTGCCGTTTCAGGCCGGCGGCAAGCGCGAGCATGGTGCCCTGGCTGAAGCCGACCAGCGCCAGGGCGCGGGGCGGCAGCGCGAGCCGCTTCAGCTCGGCATCGAGAAAAGCATCAAGCACCGGGCCTGCCTTGGCCACGCCGCGGGCGATCTCGTTGGGGTCGCGAAAGGTGAGGTCGAACCATTGCCGCCCCGTCGGCGCCATGCCGCACGGCTCGGGCGCGTTCGGCGAGACGAAGGCGGCATTGGGCAGGGCGCGCGCCCATTCGCGGCCCAGGCCGATCAGGTCGTTGCCGTCGGCGCCATAGCCGTGCAGGAACACCACGAGCTGCTTCGGCGCTCCGCCCGAAGCGGGCGGCAGGCGAGGTCCGTCGAGAGGTGGCGCCATCTATCAGGGCTGCTCGTCAGGCAGGTCGTCGGCCGAGTGGGCGTTGAGCTGTCCGTAATTCTGGATGCCGATCTCGTTCAGGAGATTGAGTTGCGTCTCGAGATAGTTGATGTGGCCCTCTTCGTCGCCGAGCAGCTCCTCGAACAAATCCATGGTCACGTAATCCTCCTCCTTTCGGCAGCAGGCGCGCGCCTCCATGTAAAGAGCGCGCGCGCTGTATTCCGCCTTCAGGTCGCATTCGAGGATCTCCTTGATGTTTTGTCCGATCATCAAGGGATCGATCTGCTGCAGGTTGGGAAAGCCCTCGAGGAAGATGATGCGGGTCACGAGCTTGTCGGCGTGTTGCATCTCCTCGATCAACTCCTCGCGCTCCTTCTTGGCGAGCTTGGTGAAGCCCCAGTCATCGAGGAAGCGATAGTGCAGCCAGTATTGATTGACGGCCGTGAGCTCGTGCGTGAGCGCCTTGTTCAGATATTCGATGACCCGTGGGTTGCCCTTCATTTCTTATTCCTCCTGTCAGCCTTAATTCCCATCATGGCCTGTTCCTAGCGCCCCGCTCAAACGAAAAAGCTGCAGCCTTCCGGCGATACAGTGTGCGGATAATATCGCTAACGCTCCTCGATCGGCGAACGCGGCGAGCCCGACGCCGCCGAGCTTGGACCCTCCTCGTCGTAAGCCACCATCAGCTTGGTGATGAGCGGCAGGCAGCCGCCGCAGGACGGACGCTTGCCGAGCTGGCGATAGATGCTTCCCGGCGTCAGCACCACAAACGGGTCGGCCGTACGCAGCGCCGACACCGCTTCGGCGATATCCTTCGACGTGATCATGGTGCAGGAACAGACGATCATGGCCCTCTCTAAGGCATGAGAGGGCGTCTTGTCGTCATGTCCTTGACCTGGCTCAAGCCGTGGACGCCGACGGAAAAGAGCTGCTAGTTGACCCCGCCTGCGGCGCCGCCTTTGGGCGCCTCGATCACGCTGCCCGCATGGACTTGGTGGTTATGCTCGACCGTCCGCTCGCAGGTGCATGGTGAGCCTATCGGCGCGTCGTCGCTCCAGTGGCAGAAGCCGCTGATGCCAAGCTGGGTGCCGTTATTCTCTTTCCAGAAGCATAGCCGCCCATGATTCACGCTGCGCTTGACGCGCGTGCCTACTGGAACCACCAGCGCCGGCTTGGCGGCCGATGGGTCGGGTGCCGCGAAAGCGCGTGCGCCCGAGGGGCCAAAGCAGAGCAAAGCGGAGGAGGCGAGAAGCGAAGCGGCGATGAGCAGGCGCATGGTGGCTGTCCTTTCCCTGACGTCGTGCCTCGATGGGGCGCCTGCTAGGGGCGGCGCTGCACCCCATAATACGCCCACAGCAGGCGCGCGGCGACCGATCTCCACGGCCGCCAGGCTTCGGCGATCGCGACCATCTCATCGAGGCCGGGGCGAGCGTCGAGCTCGAGCGCGTCTCTCACCGCGTATTGCAGAGCGAGGTCGCCGGGCGACCAGGCATCGGCCCTGGCGAGGCAGAACAAGATGTAGATGTCGGCGGTCCACGGACCGATGCCTTTGAGCGCGGTGAGCTTTGCGTGAATGATTTCGTCAGGCGCGTGGGTCAGCGCATCGAGGTCGAGCGTGCCGTCGTCGAGCGCGTGCGCCAAGCCGCGCAACGTCGCGATCTTGACGCCCGACAGGCCGGCGGCGCGCAAGTCCCGATCCGGCACGGCGAGAAGTTCCTGCGCGGTGAAGGGCTGGACGCGCGCTTCGAGCCGGTCCCAGATGGCTGCGGCGCTCGCCACTGACAGTTGCTGGCCGACGATGATGCGGGCCAAGCCCTTGAATCCGGCCGGGCGGCGGCGAAGCGGCGGGGCCCCGGCAACCGCGTGCACGCGCGCGAGGTGCGGGCAAGCGCCGACCAGCGTCGCCACGCCTTCGCGCAAATCGGCCTTGGTCCGGATTCGGCGAGCCGCCAAATTCCCCATTTCTTCCGTCACTTAGCTAAATATTAGCCATGGCAATTTAGCCGAGTTTTAAGTGATCAAGGCGATCATGCCTACCGGATTGGAAATCATCACGGGTGGCATCATGCAAGCGGAGCACTTTCGGCCCGAGGATCTGTTCGCTCAGATCCAGGGTTTGGTCGACGGGCTGACGGTCGAGCGGAACACGCGTCTGGCCGTTGAGGCCGCCGACAGGGCAAAGACCGAGCTGCTGGCGATGGTCGGCCACGAGCTCAGGGCGCCGATGGAAGCGATCATCTCCATGATCGACCTCCTCAAGGCTAGCCCGCTCGACCCGGCGCAGCAGCGCTATACCGACATGATCGTTCAGGCGACCTGGAGTCTGGTATGCGTGCTCAACGAGGTCCTCGACTTCGCCCGGCTCGAGGCCGGCAGCTTCGAGCTCGATCGCGCGCCGTTCGATCTGCACGAGCTGCTGCATGATGTCGGCTTCGTGCTGCAAGCGCGCGCGAATGAGAAGGGGCTGACCAGCAGCGTCGATATCGGCGCGAGCTGCCCGCGCGCGGTGGTCGGCGATGCGGCGCGGCTCCGCCAGGTGTTGATGAGCCTGATCGACAACGCGTTGAAATTCACCGCCGACGGCTCGGTGCGCCTGCATGCGAGCGGCATCGATGTCGACGGGCTGTGGCGGCTCAGATTCGATGTCAGCGACACCGGCAGCGGCTACAGCCGGGCCGAGCGCGAGCTTCTGTTCAAGCCCGCGCTCAAAGTCGCGAGCGCAACGGTCAGGCAAAATGGCGGCACTGGGCTCGAGCTGGCGATGGCGCGCAAGCTCGCCGAGTTGATGGGCGGCGAGGTCGGCTGCGACAGCGTGGCCGGCAAGGGCAGCCTTTATTGGTTCACGCTCGCCGCCGCGCATGAGGCTGCCGCGCCACGCCAGCTGCCCAGCGACAGCGAGGCCGAGCCGCACAGCAAGCTTTCCGGCCACGTGCTCGTGGTCGAGGACAACGCCGTGAACCGCATGCTGATCGCCGACTATCTCGAAGAGTTCGGCTTGAGCCACGAGATGGTCGCAAGTGCCTCGACCGCGCTGCTCAGCCTCGCCTCCAAGTCCTACGACCTCGTGCTGATGGACGCGATGATGCCCGACCTCGACGGCATCGAGACCACCAAGCGCATCCGCGGCCTGCGTGCGCCAGCTTCAGAGATACCGATCGTGGCGCTGGTCTCGACCAAGACGAGCGACCGCGGCGCCTATCTGTCGGCCGGGATGGACGCCTATGTGGCGAAGCCGATCCGCGGGCGCGAGCTCTACCGGGTGCTCGCACCGTTCCTTACCGGAAAGGCTTGCAGCAAGCCCGCTTCGCTCGTGGGCTAAAAGAGCTAGAGATTGTCCAGCAGGACGCCGGCGAGCAGGATCAGATAGGCGATCAGCAACAGGCCGAGCGCATAGCCGGTGAAGAACGGCAGCGGCACGATCATGCCGATGACCACCAATGCGGCGATGACGACCGAGACGAAGAACGTCTCGCGTCGCGGCGTGCTCAAGCGAAAATCCATGATGACCCCCAATTTGCCAAACGTGCGAATTGCACGACGAACGCCGACTTTAGCAAAACATGAGGCGGTCATGGCCGCGCTTGTCCCGGCCATCCACGCCTTTTGGAGCTGCTCAATCGGAGCTAAGGCGCCCTGGATCGGGACTTTTTCGCGGGCGCGGAGCGGCGGAACGGGAACGCTGACGCCGGCAAGCGTCTCGGCCTTGGCGTCGACCAGCTCTGACGATGCCCATCATGATATCGTTCAGCTGGAAATCCTTCGGCGTATAGATCGCCGACGCGCCGCACTGCTTCAGGATGTTGACGTCCTCGGGCGGGATGATGCCGCCGACCACGACCGGCACCTCGCCGAGCCCCGCCTCTCTTAAGCGCTGCACCACCTCGCGCACCAGCGAGACATGCGAGCCCGACAGGATCGACAGCCCGACCACGTGGGCATTGGCCTCGCGCGCCTGCTGGACGATCTCGGCGGGGGTGAGCCTGATGCCGTCATAGACCACCTCCATGCCGACATCGGTCGCGCGCACGGCGATCTGCTCGGCGCCGTTGGAGTGGCCGTCGAGGCCCGGCTTGCCGACCACGAAGGTCAGCGTGCGGCCGAGCTTGCCCGACACCTGCTCGACCTCGCGGCGCACGTGCTCGAGCCGCGCCGTATCGATCGTGTGCTTGGCGTGGATGCCGGTCGGCGCGCGATACTCGCCGAACACCTCGCGCAAGATTGCACCCCATTCGCCGGTGGTGACGCCGACTTTGGCGGCGGCAATCGAAGGCGGCATGATGTTGCGCCCTTCTGCGGCTGCCGATTTCAGGTCGATCAGAGCCTGACGCACCGCCTTGTCGTCGCGGTCGCGCCGCCACGCCTGAAGCGCCGCGATCTGCTCGATCTCGACCGCCTCTCCCACGGTCTGGATGCCTTCGCTGCCGCTTGCCGACAGCGGCGACGCTTCAGTCTCGGTATAGGCGTTGACGCCAACCAGCACCTGCTCGCCCTTCTCGATTGCTTCGAGGCGGGCGGCGTTTGAGGCGATCAGCGCCTCCTTCATATAGTCGATGGCAGCGACCGCTCCGCCCATCGCCTGAAGCTTGCCAAGCTCGGCGCGCGCCTCGTCCTTCAGCTCCTCGACCTTGCGGTCGATCTCGGTCGAGCCGTCGAAGATGTCGCCATAGTCGAGCAGGTCGGTCTCATAGGCGACGATCTGCTGCAGCCGGAGCGACCATTGCTGGTCCCAGGGTCGCGGCAGGCCGAGCGCCTCGTTCCAAGCGGGGAGCTGCACGGCTCTTGCGCGCGCGTTTTTCGACAACGTCACCGCCAGCATCGACAGCAGGATGCGGTAGACGTTGTTCTCGGGCTGCTGCTCGGTCAGACCGAGCGAGTTGACCTGAACGCCGTAGCGGAATCTGCGGAGCTTGGGATCGGTCACGCCGTAGCGCTGCTCGGCGATCTCGTCCCAGAGATCGACGAAGGCGCGCATCTTGGCGATCTCGGTGATGAAGCGAACGCCGGCATTGACGAAAAAGCTGATGCTGCCGACGACTTGCGGGAATTGCTCGGCCGACACCTCGCCGGATGCCAGCACCTCGTCGAGCACGGCCTCGGCGGTGGCCAGCGCGAATGCAAGCTCCTGGCCCGGTGTCGCTCCCGCCTCCTGCAAATGATAGGAGCAGACATTGGTCGGGTTCCATTTCGGCATGTCGCGGTTGGTGTAGACGATCACGTCCTTGATAAGCCGAAGCGACGGCGCGGGCGGAAAGATGTAGGTGCCGCGCGACAGATATTCCTTGAGGATGTCGTTCTGCACCGTGCCGGTAAGCTTGGCATGGTCGGCGCCCTGCTCCTCGGCGAGCGCGACATAGAGCGCGAGCAGCCAGGCCGCCGTCGCGTTGATGGTCATCGAGGTGTTCATCGCGTCGAGCGGAATGCCCTCGAACAGGCTCCGCATGTCGCCGAGATGGGAGATCGGCACGCCGACCTTGCCGACCTCGCCGCGGGCGAGGATGTGGTCACTGTCGTAGCCGGTCTGGGTCGGCAGGTCGAAGGCGACCGAGAGCCCGGTCTGGCCCTTGGCGAGGTTCCGCCGGTAAAGCTCGTTGGAGGCCTTCGCCGTCGAATGGCCGGCATAGGTGCGGAACAGCCAGGGCTTGTCCCGCTTGGGTGAATGTCCGCTCATGGGGTGCGCTCGGGGTGGTTCGGCTTAATTGCATCGAAGCATGGTCGACGCCGCTCGGCAACCTTAGCCCGCGCTTTCCTTGCAAAAGAGAAAGGGCGGCGCCTTGTGGCACCGCCCCCGATCATTATCGAGCCTGACGCGCTAGTTCATCGTTTTGTTCTTGGCGCCCTGGCCCTGAGCGCTCTCCTCGACGCCGGTGCCGCCAGCGGCGTTGCCGGCGTTAGCGCCCTCGTTCATGCCGGTCGCGCCGGGATCTTGGGTCGACTTGTTGGTGGCGCCTTCTGAATCAGCGCTCGCCTTCACGCCGGTGCCGCCCTGGTCCGACGAATTGTCGCCGCCGCCTTGAGCGGAGCCGGCGCCGGTCGCGGGCGGCATGGCGTCATTCATGCCCTGCTTGTTGGTGGCGCCTTGGCTCTCGGTGCTCTCTTCGACGCCAGTCCCGCCAGAGGCGTTGCCGGTATCGTTCGCGACAATGGTGATGTCGCTCTTGGCGCCAGGGGCGTCGCCCTCGGGGTCCTCGGCCAAAGCTGCGGTGGCGGTCAGGCCAAGGGCCAGTACCGCGGCGGTGCTTAAAAGATTGAGTTTCGATCTCATTGCGCTCTCCTTCGGATAGAAGTTTTGGGGGAGCCCGGAACGCGTCCGCGCTTTTCGCTGCGCGGCTGGCGCTCGGGGAGTGATGGGGCAACGTATGGCCAGGGCGAGCGGTTCCCGAGTCACCAAGGCGTGTTTTGCCCCCTGGGCAGGACCGCCAGAGTTTGCTAACGCTCCTCGCTTCCGGGCAGCACCGTGCCGGAAATGCGGCGGTTTGGACGAAGAGGAGGCGCCTTTTGGGCGCTTCGCGCGTTAAGCCTTGCTGCCGCAAACATGTTGCAGTCGCGAGATGAATAGAAGACAATTGCCGCAGTGCAAAAAGAGACCGAACAAGGGACTGGGGGGACAATCAGGATGAATGAGATGTCGCTAGCTGCAGTTTCTGAGGCAACGGCCGCGCCAGCCCGGGCGCTCAAGGATCTCTACGAGATTGGTGAGATCCCTCCGCTCGGTCACGTGCCGAAGAACATGTACGCTTGGGCGATCCGCAAGGAGCGCCACGGTCCCCCGGACGAGGCCATGCAGGTCGAGGTGCTGCCGACCTGGCAGCTCGATAGTCACGAGGTGCTCGTTCTGGTGATGGCGGCAGGCGTCAACTATAACGGCGTGTGGGCATCGCTTGGGCAGCCGCTGTCCACTCTCGATGTTCACAAGAACCCCTATCATATCGCCGGCTCCGATGCGTCCGGCATCGTGTGGGCGGTCGGCTCGAAGGTGAAGCGCTGGAAGGTCGGCGACGAGGTCGTGGTCCATTGCAACCAGGACGACGGCGACGACGAGGAATGTAACGGCGGCGATCCGATGTTCTCGCCGTCGCAGCGCATCTGGGGCTATGAGACGCCCGACGGCTCGTTCGCCCAGTTCGCGCGCGTGCAGGACCGTCAGCTCCTGGAGCGGCCGAAGCACCTCACCTGGGAGGAAGCCGCCTGCTACACGCTGGTGCTCGCCACCTCCTACCGCATGCTGTTCGGCCACCGGCCGCATACCCTGAAGCCCGGCCATAACGTGCTGGTGTGGGGCGCCTCCGGCGGTCTCGGCTCGATGGCGGTGCAGCTCTGCGCCACGTCAGGCGCCAATGCCATCGGCGTCGTGTCCGACAATGACAAGCGCGACTTCGTCATGTCGCTCGGCGCCAAGGGCGTCATCAACCGCAAGGACTTCAACTGCTGGGGCCAGATGCCCAAGGTCAACACGCCGGAATACGACGCCTGGGCGAAAGAGGTGCGCAAATTCGGCAAGGCGATCTGGGACGTAACCGGCAAGGGTGTGAACGTCGATTGCGTGTTCGAGCACCCCGGCGAGTCGACGTTTCCGGTCTCATGCTTCGTGGTCAAGCGCGGCGGCATGGTCGTGTTCTGCGCCGGCACCACCGGCTACAACCTCACCATGGACGCGCGCTATGTGTGGATGCACCAGAAGCGCATCCAGGGC
The DNA here is from genome assembly GCA_963820005.1 of uncultured Alphaproteobacteria bacterium. Classification (GTDB taxonomy): domain Bacteria; phylum Pseudomonadota; class Alphaproteobacteria; order Rhizobiales; family Methyloligellaceae; genus Methyloceanibacter. The sequence goes on from CAWFYQ010000008.1 coordinate 219,271, forward strand.
TCGCATTTCGCGCATCTGATGCAGGCGAGCCAGGCCAACCGGCTGGTGGTCGAGCGGCGCATCGATCCGTGCATGAGCGAGGTCTTCCCGTGGGAGCAGATCCCCAAAGCGCATATGCGCATGTGGAAGAACGAGCACCGCCCCGGCAACATGGCGGTGCTGGTGAGCGCGCCCTGCACCGGGCTTCGCACTTTCGAGGACGTGATCGAGGCGAGCCAGCAGATGCACGGCGGCTAGGAGTTCGAAAGCCGCGTTCGATGAACTTCGGTGCGAAGATAGGCTGATGCTTTACGACGCAGCCCTGTTACGCACCTTCATCGCCATCTGCGATAGCGGCAGCTTCACCAACGCGGCGCGTGCGGTGAATCTGACTCAGTCGGCGGTCAGCCTGCACGTCAAGCGGCTGGAAGATCAGGTCGGCTCGCGCCTGATCGTGCGCAAAGCGCGCGGCGTCAGGTTGACCGAGCAAGGCGAAGTTCTCCTCTCCTACGCCCGGCGCATCCTTGCACTTTACAAGGAGGCCGAGCAGCGTCTCGGCCGCGACAGCGACGGGCTGATCCGGATCGGCGCGCCGGAATATTTCGATCTCCACACATTGTCTTCCTTGCTCAGGCAGTTTTCCGCCCGCTATCCCGCCATCAGGCTTCACGTCGAACTCGGCATCGGTCCTGACATCTCAGCGCTGGTCGACGAGGGCGAGCTCGATCTCGCCATCGTCAGCAACGAGATCAGGGAAGGCGACGGCGTCTCGCTGTGCCGCGAGCGGCGCGTGTGGGCGGCGGGGAGGGGGATGCGGCTCGCTCCGGATGAACCGGCGCCGCTTGCGCTCTATCCGCCGTTCTGCCGGTGGCGTCAGCTCGCTCTGGACGAGCTCGATAAAGCCGGCCGAACGTGGACGCTGGCGATTCAGAGTGCGGGAACAGCCGGAATTCTCGCCGCGCTGGAAGCCGACCTGGCGATCACCATCCTTCCCGAATTCAACCTGCCGAGCACGCTAAAATCGCTTGGCGCCGCCGAGGCGCTGCCGGCACTGCCCGATTTCGAGTTTGTGCTGCGTCGCAGCCGCAACGGCTCGCCCGCGGCGGACCATCTCGCCGACATGATCGTCAATTTCTTCCAGCTCGCGATTGCGCTCAAGCCGGGCGATCGAATGAACTACAAGCAGCGTTCGGATTTTTTGCTGTGAACGCCGCTTCTCGCTCAGTCGCCGCAGCCGGACGAGCGCTCATACACGGTAAAGGCATCGTTATCGTGCGCGCGGGGCTTGCAGGGCTGAAAGGCTGAGGCCGGAGGCGGGTCGACGGGGGCGCCAACCGGTTTCACGCAGACGGCGAACCCGGTGACCGGGTTGACGGCGGCTTCGAGGCATTTCGCCGGCGTCCCTGCCTCTGCCGACTGGCCTGACGTCGCAGAGGTCCCGGCCGGATTTTCTGCCGCTTGAGCGGCCACCGGCAGCGACAAACCCACGACTACGACGAGAATGCTGATGTCCTTCACGATTACTTCCTCCATGCGTTCAGCCAGCATAAGCCTGCACCCCGGCGAACGACATTGAAGATGTCTCATCGGGGTGATGAGCGCGGCTCATGGCCGGGCGTCAAGCTGCGAAGCGATGGCAGAGCGCCGGAGTTGGCCGTCGCACCGTGGCGCGCCATGCTTTTATCTTTGGCGACGGATCGACTCTCGTCTGCAACCGGCTAGAATGACGCAATGCAACTGTGGCGTGAGCCACGAGTTAGAGGGGGCAGAGTGATGGGTAATCCGTTGGTGCAGAAGGACTTGGTCGACGCGATTTTGGAGCTGCGCGAGGATGTCGAGCGGCAGCTCAAGGCGAACAAATATTACATCGCGCTGCACAAGCTCGACGAGCTTCTGGCAGCGATCAGGCCGCTCGAGATCGTCGAGGCTACGGCCCAACCAGAGCCGGAGCCGGCGCCCGCCGCGGCCATCGAGGCCACAGCACCGGAAAGCCTGACCGAGGAGATCACGAGCTTCCACGGCGTGGTCGAGCAGCCGGTCAGCGACGGAAGCTTCGCGCCGCACGAGGCGAGCGCCTAGGCCGTTCTTTGCGCTTGAAGATTACGATTTGACTTGCGGCGCGCGGCACGCTTCCGTGGGCGCTGGACCATGGGTTTTTGCATGAGGAGCACGCTTTGACTGCCGTCGAAACCGTCAGGGGCCATTCGGCCCCGGCCACGCCCGAGCTCATTCCTCTCCTCGACAAGGCCGCCGAAGCTGCCGCCACCTTGCGCGACCGCGCCATCAAGGCCGTCGCCGCCAAGGTCTCGGCCGGCGGCAAGATCGACGCGGCAGCGCTCGAGCGCGAGCAGCGCGCCGCCCACGGGCTCGCCTGGATCGCGACCTATGCCGGCGCCATCGAGCAGATCGCCAGCTATGCCAAGCGTATGGAGGGCGAGGGCCGCTTCGGCGAGATCGAGCGCCTGCTCGTCCAGATCGGCGTCGCCGAATATCTCTCCCAGCTGTTCGGCGGGGTGATGATGAGCCAGGGCGAGATCGTGCGGCTGCACGAGCTTGGCCTCGGCGATGCCGAGCAGATCGGCTTCCTGACGTCCGCCGTCCGCACCCTGATCCAAACCACCACGCCCGAGACACGCGCCCGCGTGGTCGAGCTGATCAAGGGCGCGCAAGGCGCCGCGAGCTATGGCGATACTGGCCTCGACGAGACTTTTGCCGCCATTCGCGACGAGATGCGCCGCTTCTCCGACGCCGAAGTCGTGCCGCATGCGCAAGAGTGGCATCTGAAAGACGAATATGTGCCGATGCCGCTGATCGCGCAGATGAGCGAGCTCGGCGTGTTCTCGCTCACGCTGCCCGAGGACTATGGCGGGCTCGGACTTGGCAAGGAGGCGATGTGCGTGGTCTCCGAGGAGCTGTCGCGGGGCTATATCGGCGTCGGCTCGCTCGGCACGCGCTCGGAGATCGCCGAGGAGCTGATCCTGAACGGCGGCACCGACGCGCAGAAGCAGGAATGGCTGCCGCGCATCGCCAGCGGCGAAATTCTGCCGACGGCGGTGTTCACCGAACCGAATACCGGCTCCGACCTCGCCTCGCTCACCACTCGCGCCGTGCGTGACGGCGACGTTTATCGCATCACCGGGCAGAAGACCTGGATCACCCATGCCGCGCGCGCCGACCTGATGACAGTGCTGGCGCGCACCGACCCCAAGGAGAAGGGGTACAAGGGCCTGTCGATGTTCCTGGCGCCAAAGCCGCGCGGCACCGACGCCGATCCATTTCCGGCGCAGGGCATGACCGGCGGCGAGATCGAGGTGCTCGGCTATCGCGGCATGAAGGAGTTCGACATCTCCTTCGACGGCTTCGAAGTGCCGGTTGCCAATCTGCTTGGCGGGGTCGAGGGCCAGGGCTTCAAGCAGCTGATGCAGACGTTCGAGGCGGCGCGTATTCAGACCGCGGCCAGGGCCATCGGCGTCGCGCAAGCGGCGCTCGATCTTGGGCTCCGCTACGCAACAGAGCGCATCCAGTTCGGCAAACCGATCGTCGCCTTCCCGCGCGTCTCGGACAAGCTCGCAATGATGGCGGCGGAGATCCTGCTCGCCCGCCAGCTCACCTATTTCGCCGCGCGCGAGAAGGACGCCGGTCGCCGCTGCGATCTCGAAGCCGGCATGGCCAAGCTGCTCGCCGCCCGCGTCGCTTGGGCCGCAGCCGACAACGCGCTACAAATTCACGGCGGCAACGGCTTCGCGCTCGAATATCCGATCAGCCGCGTCTTGTGCGACGCGCGCATCCTGTCGATCTTCGAGGGCGCCGCAGAGATTCAGGCCCATGTCATCGCCAGGCGCCTTCTCGAAGTTTGAACCTTGACGATAAGCCGGCGGCAAGCCGGCATCTGCAATAGGAGGAGACGCATGCGTTGTGTGAAATCGCTACTTGCCGCGGTGGCCGTGCTTGTCGTCGCGGGAGGCCAGGCTTACGCGCTGGATGTGAACAAGAAGATCGCGGCGCCCGGTCAGATGCTGGTGGTCTGGTCGATGATCTCGGAGTTCTGCTCGATCAAGGACTGGCACCCGGCGATCGCCGATTGCAAGGAGAGCAAGGAGGGCAACGCCACCTATCGCGTCCTCACGCTCAAGGACAATGGCGGCACGATCAAGGAAAAGCTCGATGGCTCCGACGACACGAGCTACACCTACGAGATCCTCGAAAGCCCGCTGCCGGTGGAAAATTACTCGGCCAAGTTCTGGGTCGAGCCTGACGAGCGCGATCCGAGCCGCACCGTGATCCATTGGGACGCGACGTTCGACGCCAAGGGCAAGAGCGACGACGAGGCCAAGAAGATCATCGGCGACATCTTCCTCGCCGGGCTGAAATCCATCAAGCAGAGGGCCATGCCGCCGGAGGAGACACCGGCGCAATAGGGCCCCTGCGTTTGACCGCCAAATCGATTCTCATCACGGGTTGCTCGTCCGGCATCGGGCTCGCTTCGGCGCGCGAGATGAAGGCGCGTGGCTGGCGCGTGTTCGCCACCGCGCGCAAGCCTGAAGACCTCAAGCGCCTGCGCGACGAACTCGCCGTCGAGAGCCTCTATCTCGATTACACCGAGCCTCACTCGATCGAACAAGCGGCGAAGCAGGTGCTCGAGGCGACGGACGGAAAGCTCGACGCGCTGTTCAATAACGGCGCCTACGGCCAGCCCGGGGCGGTCGAGGATCTTAGGCCCGATGTGCTGCGCGCGCAGTTCGAGGCGAACGTGTTCGGCTGGCACCATCTGACGACGCTGCTGATTCCGGCGATGCGGGTGCAGAAGGCTGGGCGCATCGTGTTCTGCTCCTCGGTGCTCGGCCTAGTCGCCGCGCCCTATCGCGGGGCTTATTGTGCCTCGAAATTCGCCATCGAGGCTTTGGCCGACGCGCTCCGCCTCGAGCTCGCGCCGTCCGGCATCAAGGTGATCCTCATCGAGCCAGGGGCGATCGCCACCCGCTTCCTCGAGCATGCGCTCGATGCCTATCGGCGCAACATCGACCTCGACGGCTCACATCACAGGGACGTCTATCGCGCCCGCATTGCCCGGCTCGAGGCTGGCGGCAGCCAGACCTTCAAGCTCGGCCCCGAAGCGGTGGCCGCCAAGCTCGCCAGGGCGGTTGAAAGCAAGCAACCGAAACCCCGCTATTACGTCACGGTCACGACCCATGTTGCGGCATTGTTGCGGCGCATCCTGCCGACCCGCGCTCTCGACGCGGTGGCAGCAAGCAACTAGACTCGCGCCGGGCGCCAAGCTGGCGCCCTACCAGCCAGGGCCGCCAAATGGAACACGTCGTCCGCCTCGCCATACCCTTCGCGCTCGCCGCCGTGACCTGCGTATTGCTGGCGGGGCTGTGGAACATGATGCGCGGTGGAAACCCCAATCTCAGCCAAAAACTGATGCGTTGGCGGGTGGCCCTTCAGTTCATCGCGCTCTGCATCGTCATGGCGGCCATCTACCTCGCCGGCAAATTTCCCATGTAACGAATGCTTGACCCGCCTTTGCGCCAAGCTACGCTAAGATTCAGGGCGCGGGGCCAACCTTTCAGGCCTTGTCGAATTCTTTGTCGTTGACGCATCGTCTGGACGAAGAGCGCAAATCTTCCGGCGATGATGCTTCAAGGCGGGTGGTGATGGTCGTCCTCAACAAGATCTACACGCGCACCGGCGACGACGGCACGACCGCGCTCGGCTCTGGCCGCCGCGTGGCCAAATACGACCTCCGGGTCGAGACTTACGGCACGCTGGATGAGACCAACGCGGCAATCGGCGTCGCCCGCATGCATACGCGCGAAACACATCAAGCGCTCGATGCCATGCTGACGCGCATCCAGAACGATCTGTTCGATCTCGGCGCCGATCTCTGTTTTCCCGACGAGACCAAGGACGCGCGCGGCCGGCTTACGGTGACCGACGCGCAAGTCGACCGGCTCGAGCGAGAGATCGACGAACTCAACAAGGAGCTGGAGCCGCTGCGCTCCTTCGTGCTGCCGGGCGGCTCGGCGGCGGCGAGCTATCTCCATCTCGCCCGCACCATCTCGCGCCGCGCCGAGCGCCTCATGGTCGCGCTCGCCTCGCGGCCGGGCGAGCGGGTGGGTGAGCCGTTGCTGCGCTACGTCAATCGCTTATCGGATTTCCTGTTCGTCGCCGCGCGCTACGCCAACGACAAGGGCAGGGCCGACGTGACGTGGGTGCCGGGCAAGAACCGGTAACGAGGGAAGAGGGGTGTTTCAGTGTTCATTCCCCTGCATGACACCAATCCCCTCAAGCGGATTCGCTTTCAGTATGTGACGGTCGCGCTGATCGTCCTCAACGTCGCCGTCTACACCATCTTCGAGACCGGCTGGTTCTTCCCGCTCGACGACGAGAACACGGCGGCATTCGCCGTCATCCCGGCCAAGCTGATGGCGGGCGGGCCGACCAGCGGCTCGATCTTCGCGACCGGCGCCTTCCCGATCCCCGAGCGCTTCACGCTGATCACCTACATGTTCATCCACGGCAGCTGGATCCATCTGCTCGGCAACATGCTGTTCCTGTGGGTGTTCGGCGACAATATCGAGGATGCCATGGGGCATCTCCGCTTCATCATGTTCTATCTGATGTGCGGGATCTTCGCCGCCGTGCTGCATTCCTGGATGATGCCGAACTCCGAGCTGCCGCTGATCGGAGCGTCGGGCGCGGTGGCCGGTGTGATCGCCGCCTATCTCATCCTGCATCCCAAGGTGAAGGTGTGGATCCTGGCGCTGTGGCGGATTCCGATCAAGATCACCGCCGCCTGGGCGCTCGGCATCTGGATCGCCGCCCAGTTCGTCAACCTGCTGATCGAGGGCGAGGAGAATGTCGCCTGGTGGGCGCATGTCGGCGGGCTGGCGGCCGGCGCGGTGCTGATCCTGTTTATGCGGCGGCGCGGTGTAGTGCTGTTCGACAAGACCAGGGGCGGGGCCTAAAACCCTCCCGAAAACCCTAGAAACCATTGACTTGAGCCATGGCCGGCAGTACGGTCGCGGCCATTTCGCAGTTGCGAGATGGGCTGGGTCGTGGGGGGCCGGTCGTAAGCGTGCGGGGAACAATAGCCGCATGAAAATTCTCGTTCCCGTGAAGCGGGTCATCGATTCCAACGTCAAGGTCCGCGTCAAATCCGATGGCAGCGGGGTCGACCTTGCCAATGTGAAGATGTCGATGAATCCGTTCGACGAGATCGCCGTCGAGGAGGCCGTCCGCATCAAAGAGCGCGGCGAGGCGGGCGAGGTCGTCGCCATTTCTATCGGCAGCGCCAAATCGCAAGACACTCTGCGCACCGCGCTCGCCATGGGTGCCGACCGCGCCATTCTGGTGAAGACCGATCAGAGCGTCGAGCCGCTCGCCGTCGCCAAGCTGCTCAAGGCCGTGGTCGAGAACGAGAAGCCTGACCTCGTCATCATGGGCAAGCAGGCGATCGACGACGACTGCAATCAATCGGGCCAGATGCTGGCGGGCTTACTTGGCTGGCCGCAAGGGACCTTCGCCTCGAAGATCGAGCTGAACGGCGTCAAAATCAAAGTGGTGCGCGAGGTCGATGGCGGTCTCGAGACGCTCATGCTCGCCAAGCCCGCCGTGGTCACCACCGATCTCAGGCTGAACGAGCCGCGCTACGCCTCGCTGCCGAACATCATGAAGGCCAAGAAGAAGCCGATCGACGAGACCACGCCCGAGGCGCTCGGCGTCGACATCTCGCCTCGCCTCAAGGTCGTGGCAATCGCCGAGCCGAAGACGCGCGAGGCGGGCATCAAGGTGGATAGCGTCGCCGCGCTGGTCGACAAATTGAAGAACGAGGCGGGAGTCCTCTGAGATGGCGGTCCTACTGCTGGCAGAGCACGACAACGAGGCGCTTGCGCCGGCGACCGCCAAGGCGCTGACCGCCGCACGCCAATTCGGCGCCGATGTGGATATTCTGATCGCCGGCGAGAATTGCCGCGCTGTTGCCGAAACTGCCAGCAAGCTCGACGGCGTGCGCAAGGTCTTGCTCGCCGAGGCGCCATATCTCGCGCAGCGCCTCGCCGAGGAGGTCGCCGGAACGGTGCTCGCGCTGATGAGCGACTACAGCGTGCTGCTCGCGCCCGCGACCACCACCGGCAAGAACGTGCTGCCGCGGGTCGCCGCGCTGCTCGACGTGGCTCAGGTCTCCGACATCGTCGAGGTCAAGTCGCCGAATACTTTCGTGCGCCCGGTCTATGCCGGCAACGCCCTCGAGACGGTCGAGACCAGCGACAAGATCGTCGTCGGCACGGTGCGCACCACCGCGTTCGCCAGTGCCGGCGAAGGCGGCGCGGCGCCGATCGAGACCGTGACCGCGGCCCCGGCGGTTGGTATTTCCAGCTTCGAGGGCTCCGATATCAGCGTCAGCGAGCGGCCCGAGCTCACCGCCGCGCGCATCGTCGTTTCGGGCGGCCGCGGCATGCAGTCCGGCGACAATTTCAAGTTGTTGATCGAGCCTCTCGCCGACCGCCTCGGCGCCGCCGTCGGCGCCAGCCGCGCCGCGGTCGATGCCGGCTATATGCCCAACGACCATCAGGTCGGGCAGACGGGCAAGGTCGTGGCACCAGAGCTCTACATCGCCATCGGCATTTCCGGCGCCATCCAGCATCTCGCCGGCATGAAGGACTCCAAGGTGATCGTCGCCATCAACAAGGATGCCGAGGCGCCGATCTTCCAGGTCGCCGATTACGGCCTGGTCGGCGATCTGTTCACCGTCCTGCCGGAGCTCGACGCCGAGCTGAAGAAGGCGGGCTATTGAGAAAAAGCGGGTTCAAGAGGAATGACGATGGACGACATAGTTCAAGGTACGGCGATCCACGCCGATCCAAGCGCGCAACGCGATCGCGAGCCTAATCCCATTCGCAAGATCGGCATCATCGGTGCAGGACAAATGGGCGGCGGCATCGCCCATGTGATCGCTCTGTCCGGCTACGACGTGGTGATGCACGACCTGGCCCAGGAGCGGGTCGAGGCGGCGCTCGCCAAAATCGACAAGAACCTCGCCCGCCAGGTTGCATCCGGCAAGATCAGCGATGACGACCGGCAGAAGACGCTCGCGCGCATCTCTTACGCCGATGCGCTGGCGGGGCTCGGCGACGCCGATCTCGTGATCGAGGCGGCGACCGAGGAGGAAACGGTCAAGCGCAAGATCTTCGTGGCGCTCTGTCCATGCCTCAAGCCCGAGGCCATCGTCTCGACCAACACCTCGTCGATCTCGATTACCAGGCTCGCTGCGTCGACCGACCGCCCTGAGCGCTTCATCGGGCTGCATTTCATGAACCCGGCGCCGGTGATGGAGCTGGTCGAGATGATCCGCGGCATCGCCACCGAGGACGTCACGTTCGGCCGCACCAAGGAATTCGTCGAGACGCTCGGCAAGACGGTCGCCGTGTCGGAAGACTTCCCGGCCTTCATGGTCAACCGCATCCTGCTGCCGATGATCAACGAAGCGGTCTATACGCTCTATGAGGGCGTCGGCTCGGTCGATGCCATCGACACCGCCATGCGGCTCGGCGCGCACCATCCGATGGGCCCGTTGCAGCTTGCCGACTTCATCGGGCTCGATACGTGTCTCTCCATCATGCAGGTGCTGTATGAGGGACTGGCCGATTCCAAATACCGGCCTTGTCCGCTGTTGGTGAAATATGTGGAAGCCGGCTGGCTCGGGCGAAAGACCAAACGCGGCTTCTACGACTACCGGGGCGAAAAGCCCATGCCGACACGCTAACGGCGGTTGCGACGCACGCGATTTTCCTCTGCACTCGGCTCCGAGCGGCCCGGCTTCGCTTCGGGCGACCGATCGGCATCGGCAGGTGGAGCATCTCCATCCTTCGGCCGGCTCTGGCCGGGGTAGGACATGCTGGTCTGGCGGCCTCGCTTGCCTTCCATAGGTTCCTCCTGTCGCGCTCGATGGCCTAAAACCGTACCAAGCAACGGATCGAGAACCGCTTGCCGGCCAATGAGTTCCCGCAACGCTTGCCTCCGTTGTCCCCAGCGCTTGAAGATGTCATGGTTCGCCGCTAAGATTTTCGCCTGTCATCGAGAACCGTTGCCTCAGGGAAGGCAAGTGATGCGTGTTTGCCTGCCTGATCCGGCTGACACTGTTCCGGCGCTCGCGACCGGCGTGACCCTCGCGGCGCGCGCAAGATCGGCCAAGCGCAATCCACACCACGTTCTCTTCGACGCTCATCTCGGCATCATCGCGAGTTCGTGGGCGGCGCCCGAGCAATGACGGAGTGTCCCCGAGTCGCATGATGGTGCCGAGGGTAAGGCATCGCATTCAGTTCGATTTCATGGTGAGGCGCGACCGCGCCATTGCGCGGGCACGCTGGGGTGAAGCTAGGGTGTACTGAGACGAGGGAGCGAAATGGTCCGGCCGGCGTCGATCGACCGACGAACGCGATCGGTCCGGTCTTGAGTGCAACAGCTTTTCGCCGGTCCGGATCGTCCGGCCGGGGCTCGAAGGGAGGTAAGTTATGAGGTTTCGTTCAAGTTTGGTGGCCAGCGCCGGTGCAGCCTTGCTCTTCGGCTGGGTCCTGGCGACGCCAGCGTTCGCCGAGTGCAATCCCGATAACGCCGTCTACGACGACGATTTCGAGTTTCTGGACGGAACTTGGGGCGACGCCGACGACAATTTCTATGTCGAGGACGGTGCGCTGGTCGTCAAGACATGGGCGGCCCATGTGAATTTCTCGACCAAGAACGAAGGCGCGAATGTCTGCGTCGACCTGACGGTTGCCGACGCTCCGGCTCCCGACAGCACCGCTCAGGGCATCGTGTTCTGGTGGGCTGACTGGGATAACTACTATTATCTGTACACCTGGACCGACGGCAGCATGGTCGTGCGCCGCGTGGTCAAGGGCAAGGAGAGCGATCTGTTCTCGGTCAGCACGCTTGCCCTCAAGAAGGGCGTCGGCGCCACCAATCAGTTCGAACTGAAGCTGCGGCCCAAGGATGCGACCATCCTCATCAATGGGACCGAGGTGAAGCGGTTCAAGGGCGTGCAGCCTGCCGGCGGCGGCGTCGTGGGCATCATCGCCGGCTCGCCGGAGGACAAGTCTGCGACCTTCAAGTTCGACAATTTCATCGTTGCCGCGCCTGAATAGGATCGTCTTTTCAGGACATGCTCTGGAAAAGCATCAGGCCGCCGTCGGTTTCCCGGCGGCGGCCTGATCGCAAAACCGTCGCCGGTCTATTTGGAAGCGGCCTTCTTGCCGGTCTTGGTCGATTTCATGCTGCTCTTCTTCTGCAGCTTCGGGGGCCGGACCTTGAGCGAATTGGAAACGGCGGCGTTCGACGAATAGGTTGCGCTCGCCAATTTGGTGGATTTGCGCGCGGCGTTGACCCCTTGCGCGGCCTTCTTGGCGCCGGCAAGCGACTGGCTGGCGGCGACGTAGTTAGGCCTGGCCAGCGCGGACTGCGTCTCCATTGCCTCGGTGTTGCTGAGGGACGCGAGCTCCATGCGGGCCGGTGCGGCTTGCGTCGAGCCTGCCGACGCACTCGCTTCGGAAGCGCCGGCTATCGCAAGCTGAGCGGCAGGTGCCGATTGCGCCGCGGCCGATTGTGCGGCGCTCGCCGAGAGCGACTGGCTCGATGGCGCCGATTTGGCTGCGGCCTGAGATGACGCGGCGCGGGCTCCGGTTGCGGAAATCGACTGGGTCGTGGGAGCGGACCCGGCTGCGGCTTGCGACGACGCCGCGCGTGCGCCGCTGACCGACAGCGATTGGAGCGACGGGGCGGCAGAGGCTGCCTGCGCCGTTGGAGCGGGCTTGTTCGCGGTCATTGCCGTCGGCGCGCTCAGCTTTGCGCCGCTTTGCGGCTCGGCCGCGGCAAGCGAAGAAGCCGCCATGCACGCCAACCCGGCAACTAGCGCCGGGGCATATTTCAGTCTCGCCAAGTTTCTCGACATGCTTCTCTCCAGAGATCCGATTAACCGACGCTCCTGGCCGATAAAACCCCATTTTCGATGTCAATTGTAAGGCGCTCTGGCTTCGGGCGCCAACCCTCTCTGCATTAAATCTTCGCCATCGGCGGCGCCGGTGCCCGCCATACGTTGAGCGGCGTAGGCGCCGCCGCGACCGTCGCGGTCACGAACGCCGTGACGCTTAATCGGCTTTCGGAAAGGGAAATGCTGTCATCGGAATCGCGACAATTGCCGCGGGCGGCAGCAAGGCTCTTGTCGCCAGGTTCTGAAGTGAGGTCGCCATCGATGGCTTTCTACCGCGCTTACCAACGCGCTACGTTCCGGCGCGGTGCAGAGAAGGTCCGCAGCAGTTTTCATGCCGGTGGCGATGCGTATTCCGTCGGCGATGCGAGTATGAAAAGCTGACAGGCGCTATGCGCTTCAACAGTAGTGTTCTTGCATAGGTCGCCGAGGGTGATCTGCGCGTCGGCGACTTCAGCGACGGACGGTTCAAACGAAGCGCAAGTCAACAACCCGCAAGAACCGATGTTCTGAAAACAGCGGTCCCTACCTACCCGGATCGAAGGCTAACAGCTACGCTTCCTGCTCCATCGTTACCGCGACATCGCCATTCGCCGAAAGGCGGACTTTATCGCCTTCAACTTCGGCTACCAGACTGCCATCGATATAGTGATGGTGGCCCTTGTGGATGCCCTCGCCACTGTCGGCTTGGGTAAGCTTGATGCGGTTAGTCTCGACGCGATCGACGGTTCCGACATGAACGCCGTCCGCGCCGATGACTTCCATATGCTCTTTGATGCCGCTCATATTGATCATCGGGAATCCTTCATTGAACCGCTACCACGTATTCATTTTAGCTTCGGCACGCTTACGCGAATACACGCGCTTCTGCCTCAGATCACGTGGAACAGATATAGGCCAATGATCACGACCACCGGCACGCCGAGCAGCCAAAGAATAATTCCGCGCATTGTTCGATCTCCTTTTTGAGAAGCGAGCTTACTTGCCTCTGATTGTGTCCTTGATGCCGCCAACGGCGTTGCGGAACTTGCCCGTGGCCTTGTCGGCCTTGCCTTCGCTCTCGAGCTTGGCGTCGCCCGTCATCTTGCCGGCAACTTCCTTGATCTTGCCCTTGGCTTGCTCGGCCGAACCTTTGATCCGATCCTTGTCCATGCTGCTCACTCCTCAATTGTCAGGCGGTCCCGATTGGCGCTTTCGCGCGATCGAATTGATCGGGGGTACAACAAGCACTGGATGTTTTTGTTCCGCATGCGACGATTCATCTTGGCGATGGAGATTGGACACATGGCGCCCGGTAAAATTACCTGGCGCGACTGGAACGCCGCCGGAACTCTGCCGAGATCGGATCGTTGCTGATGGGAGCACGCGTGCAAATCCCGAGGAGCGTTCCATGACCAAATCAGCCCAAGCCAAATCCGCAAGCTTTCGCCAGGAGGCGGAGCAAACCGCCAAGGACGAGCGAGCGATCCAGAGCAAGATCGACCAGTCCGACAAGACTGCCGGCAAGCAGGAAAAGAAGGGGGCGATGCAGGCCGGAGCGCGCGTCTATCCCGAGCCGCCCTTGCCGAAGCAGCACTTGAAGAAGCCGGGGAGCCAAGCCGACCTGGAGCTCGCGCCGATGTACGACGCGCCGCACTACCAGGGCTCCGAGAAGCTGTTGGACAAGGTGGCGCTGATCACAGGCGCTGATTCCGGCATCGGCCGCTCGGTCGCCGTGCTGTTCGCGCGTGAGGGCGCCGATGTCGCCGTGGCCTATCTCAACGAGCACGAGGACGCCGAGGAGACCAAGCGCGCTGTCGAGGCCGAAGGGAGACGCTGCATCCTGCTGTCAGGCGACGTGGCAGACGCCGAATTCTGCAATGATGCCGTCGAGCGGACCGTGGACGAGCTCGGGAAGCTCGACATTCTAGTCAACAACGCCGCCTTTCAGGAACACGTCAACAGTTTCGAGGAACTGACCGACGAGCATTTCGACCGCACCATCAAAACCAATCTCTACGGCTATTTCTACATGGCCAAGGCAGCCGTGCCGCATATGACGAACGGCAGCGCCATCGTCATGACCGGCTCGGTGACAGGCTTGCTCGGCAACAAGGATCTGCTCGATTATTCCATGACCAAAGGCGGTATCCATGCCTTCACGCGGTCGCTCGCGACGCATCTGGTCGACCGGGGCATACGCGTCAATGCAGTGGCGCCTGGCCCGGTATGGACGCCGCTCAACCCGGCCGACAAATCACCGGATAAAGTCGCCGAATTCGGCGCCGACACGCCGATGAAGCGGCCGGCGCAGCCGGAGGAGATCGCGCCAGCCTACGTGTTCCTGGCCGCGCCGTCGTGCTCGAGCTATATCACCGGCGAGGTGCTGCCGATCATCGGCGGCTATTCGGGCGGCTGAGCGCCGGGGAGCGTTCTCGACGAGGTTTGTCGAGAAAGCGCATCAACGCGCTTTCGATGCGGCTCAGGCCTTTGCGCATGCGTCCCCGTAGCAACGAGGTCTCCAGCCTGCCGGCCTCGTAAGCCTCGATTACGCTCGGATGGATGTAGCTCGACCGCGCCACGCTGCGGGTGTTGACGAGAATTTCGCTGACCTCGTCAGCGGCGGTGACGATCGCCTTCTTACGCAGCCGTTCGCTCTCATGGCCGTTATGCTCGGCGAGAACGGCAAGCGCGGTCGCCGAGGCGCGGAAGGTCCGAAAATCCTTGGCCGAGATTTCCGACCCGCTCGCGTCGGCGAGGAACTCGTTGACCTCGCGCGCGGTCACCGGCCGCTTGCCGCCATTGCCGTCGGAGAAGCCGAACAGGCGGCGACCGCCGGAGACCGAGAGCTTGCGCAAGACGCGGGCAAGCAACGGGTCGCGCAGCTCGCGCCTGATTTCTTTGCCGCCTTTGCCTTTGAACACCAGCAGGACTTTGTCGCCGTCGATTGCGACATCGCTCTTGAGCAAGGTCGATGCGCCTCTGCCGCCTTCGCTGCGCGCGTATTCCTCGTAGCCGGGCCGGAGCAGAGCGCGGTCGATCAGGCGGACGACCGCGGCGACGACCTTGGTGCGGGTCAGCCCGGGGGCGGCAAGCGCCTTCTTGACGGCGTTCCGCACGCGCGGAAGCGCCGAGCCGAGCCGCTTCAGCCGCCCTTCCTTTGCCGTGGCGCGCGCTTTGTCCCAGTCCGGGTGATAGCGATATTGCAGCCGACCCTGGGCGTCGCGACCGATCGCTTGGATATGTGCGCGATCGTCGGCGGCGATGCAGACCTCGGTCCAGGCCGGCGGGACGGCGAGCTGCCTGATGCGCGCCTTGAACGCCTTATCGCCGACCGCTTTGCCGGAGCCGTCGCGATAGGAGAAGCCCCTGCCGCGACGTTGGCGGCGCAACTCAAGGGCCGAGGTTTCGACATAAACGAGGCCGAAGCGGCGGCAGAGCTCTTTGGGATCGTGGCTCATACGGACAGGCAAACGCCGTCAGCTACCCGGTGGTTTCATCGGCGCGAAAGCGAAGCGGGCCGGATCGCTCCGGCCCGCTCAGATTCCTAGACGAAAGGTGGCTTTAGCCCTGCTTGGTCGCCGGCAGCCACACACTCTTGCTGTGGTCGAAGCTGTAGCCTGGCGCGGTCTGGAGCGCTTCCTTGGTCGTATCGAGAACCAGGTAACGCTTGCCGTCCTTCTCGCTGACTTTCAGCGCCTGGAACGGCACCGCGACGTTCTTCTCGCCGACGCCGAGGAAGCCGCCGACGCCGACGATCACGGCGTTGATCTTGCCGCCGTTGTCGAGCAGCAGGTCGTTGATCTCGCCGATCTTGTTATCGCGGGTGTCATAAACGTTCTGATTGTAGAAGTCGCTGATCGGCAACGCCTCGCCGGGCAGCGTGGTGATCATCTGCGGCGGCTGCGCCGCAGATGCGGGACCGGCGACGATGCCGGCGGTGAGAAGAAGCGCAAGTGCCGTCGATGCGAGAAGTTGTTTCATGGGTTTTACTCCGGGAGTTCGCGTCGTTACCTGCCTGGTGCAGGAGAGGATCAGCGAACGTTTGCTGCTCAGCGATGGTTCCCATGCGCGGCGCTGCCGCGACTCTTGGCCGTCCCGGTGCGCTTGCTGACTGACTTGCCAGCGGCGGCCTGCTTGGTCCGAGGTGCCTTCGCGACGCGTTGCCCGCCCGTGGCCCGCCGATTGACGCCGCCTTCGGCCAAGGCATTGAGCTTCTTGTCGGCGGCCTTCTCTTCCTTGAGATTGGCGTTGAGCAGGCTCACGACATTGGCGTGGCCGAGCTCCTCGGCCCACGCGATCAACGTACCGTAGCGCGACATCTCGTAATGCTCGACAGCCTGCGCGCTGCCGATGATCGCCGCGTCGAGAACCTTCTTGTCGTCGACCTCGCCGGCAACCTCGTCGGCCTCCTTGATCAGGCCGTCAATAGCCGGGCAATCGACGCCCTTGGGCGTCTGGCCGATCTTTTCGAACACCTGCTCCAGGCGTTTCACCTGATTTTCCGTTTCTTGCAGGTGGCTTCGAAGCCCGGCGGCGAGATCGCGGCTGGTCGCCTTTTCGATCATCTTGGGCAACGCCTTCACGATCTGATTCTCGGCGTAATACACGTCCTGCAAAGTATGCAGGAACAAGTCGTCCATCGATTTGATGTCTTTGCTGAACAGCCCCATGGGTCACGCTCCTGGTTCGGGTGTCGCTGCGCGTGGTGCGCAGCCGATAGCCGATAAAGCGCGAAGCTCGGCTGAGGTTCCCCGAGAAGATGTTGGAAGTCGGGCGAAATGTGTTGTTGTTGCGAGCGGAGCGAATCGGCAGTGTTATATTCGAAGCATCTCGCCTTGCGTCCCAGCTCTCCTGTCAAAGGTTGGTCCCATGCGCAAACCGCTTATCGCCTCTGGCGTATCGCTTTTGCTGGTATTCCTGACGGGCACGCTCGCATCGACCGTCCCTATCCGGCCGGCGCTTGGCTTCGTCTCGGCGGATCTGGCCGACAGCGCGCCACCATCGCTCGTCGTGAAGATCAAGAAAAAGAAGCATCACGATGACGATGATGGCGCCAACGCCAGCGGCGATGGCGCCGCGCAGTTGATCAAGGATCCGCCGCCGCCGAACGACCTGTCCACGCAGGGCTATCCGTTCTCGCTCGGCAATGTGTCGCCGTCATGCTCGGCCAAGACGGAGTGCGCCATCTCGTTCATCATCACCAATGGCGGAGCGGCTGCCTTTACCGGCCAATTCGGCTTTAACGATACGCTGAAGGTCGGGTGGGTTCAGCCGAAGACGATGCTGCAGGTGCTGAGCGTACAATTGTTGTCCAAGGCCCCCGACGGCTGGAGTTGCGTCGGCGGGGCGAAGGTCAGCTGCTCTGGTACGACCATCTTCATTGCCGGCAATTCGACGCTGGTCATCCCGCTGCGTATCAAGTTCCAGGCGCCCCCTGGGATCTCGGCGAGCTTCGTGCAGCACAATTTCATCGCCGGTCATAATGGCAGCGGGGGCATCATCAGCTGGGCCGGTTCGGCAACATCGCTGCTCAACCCGCCGATCCTCATGGCAGACGACAAATCCGACAACCACAAGGTCAATTTCGAGGGGACCTGGCAGACGGTCGGCTCGAATGGCGGCCGCTTCACGCTCACCATGAAGCAGGACGGCAAGCAGGTGACCGGGACCTACACGCCAAGCGAGGGGACCCTTCAGGGCAAGGTCAGCGGCAATACGCTGACGCTCAAATGGGCGCAGCCAGGCTTTACCGGTACCGGCACCTTCACGATGCTCGACACCAAGCCAAAGACCTTCCGTGGCACGATCCTGACCGACGGCAAGGCCGGTACCGTGGTGTGGAATGGCAGCCTCACCGACTGAGCCATCGGTCTTTTTCCATTCTAGCGGCCGTGAAAATGTTGTGGCATTCTAAGTAAAGCCCGCCGGACTTGGAGCAGGCAGACGGTGGGACCTCAAAGCGAGGCATCTGCGATCGAGAGCGCACGCCACAGGAGAAGCTGATGGGCAGTTTCAACCCCCCAAAGAAGCGAGACTACGGCAATAAAACCCGCATCGACATCAGGCAGTCTTACCAGGTTGCCTATTGGAAGGAGCGTTTCGGGGTGTCACAGGAAGAACTCAGTGAAGCCGTACGCGCAGCGGGCGAGTCGGCTAGGAAAGTCGAAGAGTACCTGAAGTCCAAACAAGCCCGCTGAGACTGCCGGTTTTCGAGCCGGATCGCATCTCTTAAAAATCGAAAGGCTTGGCGGCGTCGTACGCGCGCCAGCTAATCTCGATGTGCAGCTTTTTGCCACCTTGCCCGGGGTGGCAGTCGCTCTAAAAATTTGTATGCGAACGAATCCTCTTCAAAGTGACATCGGGGGCTTGCCGTTTTCGGGTCGATCACTCAGCGCGGTTCAATCTTAGGAGTTCTGCCGATGTTAAGAGGGTTTGCTCTGATTCTCGCTTGTGGCGCGTCGCTGTTTTCGCTCTGCGCCCACGCCTCGCCCATGCTCCCCGTACCGATGCAAAAAGCGGCGCCTGACATCACGCTGGTGCGCGGCTTTTGCGGCCTAGGCTTCCATCGCGGCCCCTATGGCTATTGCGTGCGAAACGGCACCGTGGCTCTGCCCCCGGTAGTCGTGGCGCCGTCGCCTGTAATGGTTGCGCCATCGCCCGTAATCGTTGCGCCATCGCAGGTGGTTGTGACGCCGGCGGTGCCGGTCGTGGTTGCCCCGTCGTTGCCAGTCGTGGTTGCCCCGATGGTGTGCCCCTACGGCTACACCCTTGGGCCCTATGGCCGCTGCTTGCTGTCCTACTGACGCCTCAGCACCTGACATGACATCCTTTCCGTCCTTACGCTGAGATAACCAGCCCCTTCAAGGAGACCTCATGCGCATCGTCACTCACCGCTTCATCGTGGTTTTCAGCGTGGTGCTCACGGCAGCATTGAGCTTCGGTGCCTTGAGTCAAAAAGCTGCTGCGGAAGCAACACCGCCGCCCGAGGAGAGTGTGAAGCAGATTGCGCTAACCGACGCGCAGATTGAGAGCTTCATTGCTGCTGAAAAGGAGATGGCGCCGATCATCGCCAAGGCGCCCCCAGGCGACCAGCCGGATCCCAAGATCATGGAGCAACTCGAAGCCGTGGCGACGAAATACAAGTTCGCAAATTATGCCGAGTTCGATGATGTGGCCGAGAACATCGGCCTGATCATGAGCGGAATCGATCCGGACACCAAAAAATATGTAGGCCCGGACGCGGTTATCGAAAAGGAGATTGGCCTGATCGATAGCGAGAACTTGGCGCCCGGCGACAAGAAGGGGCAAGTCGACGAATTGCAGGCCGAACTGAAATCGCCCCCCGACCCCGTGCAATTCCCCGCCAACGTCGATCTCGTGGTGAAGAATTACGATAAGCTCAACGTCGTAATGCCGCCCGTGCAATAGGACCCTGCGCCAGCGCGGCCGCCACTTGGTACCGTGGTCGACGGATATCCCACGACCGATATAATTGGTGACCCCGAGCGGATTTGAACCGCTGACCCTCAGATTAGGAATCTGATGGTCTATCCAACTGAGCTACGGGGTCTTCGCGTCAGCCATATGGGCTTAAGCCGCTTACCCCATTACTAAGGCTCCTGGCTCTGCTGTTCACGCTGGGATTCGGCCACGTAGGAGAAGCGATGCCGCCGGGTCTGGGACGGGCTCGGACCAGCTCGTCGTGCAGAACGCTGTGGGTGGGGCTTCTCGATGGTCAAAACAGCACAGTCGAACCGGGACCATCTCGCTAGGATTTGTGTACTGGGCCGTAGACTTCTGGACCGTCAACGCCCTGACAACAGACCACTGAAGCCTAGCTTCCGATCGCATTCGTCTCCCAATGACCCTCCACCTTCTTCTCCACGGTGGGGTGTCAACTTTGAAGCGGCCTCGGACTCCCACCGAGGCCGTTTTTTTGCGTCTATGGATGATAGCGGGAATTTTTTTTGGCGGCCGCTGCTCAATGAGCTCGAGGGGCGGTGTGTTGTTTTGATCAGACTCAGGAGTCGATCCGTGGTTGGCTGAGACTGCGCTAAAGAGGAGGCCTCTTCTAGCGTTCGGTCGAGGGAAACCCCGGTTGCGAGACCGAGGTTTCACCCCGCTGACTCGAGCTTAACCAGCACCCGGACACCTAGGACACTAAAGGGCCGGTGATTGAAACCGTAGCGAGTGTGATAAGGCTGTGCTGTTCAAAATTGCACATCGCAGGATCAGTCCCCCGATGGCACTAAGCCTGTCATTCGATCGCAATTGCCGGAATCGTTGGCTTTGCGCAATTGCACACCAGTGTGCAGCGTTGAACACTCGCCCTGCGCAAAAGCGCACAGTGCCACGCTAGATTTTCAATCGCGGGGCTTAGTCGTACAAGATCACGTTCAAGAGCGATCTGTTGACCGTCATGTGACCGTTGTAATCGATCAGCCCGAGGCGCCGGAACTTATTCATAAAGAAGCTGATCCGAGATCGCGTCGTGCCGACCATCTCCGCCAACGTCTCTTGGCTCATCTTGGGGATCACGGTCTCCGGATTGTCTTCCTTGCCGAAATTCGCGAGGATCAAGAGAAGTCTCGCCAAGCGCTTTTCACTGGAATTGAATAACTGGTCGACGAGGTCCCCCTCCATGCGGAGGTTGCGCTGCAAGAGATAGGCGATGAACATCTCCGCGAAAGCGGGTTCCTCATGCACTGTTCGCAACACGACAGGCTTCTCCAATCGGCTAATCGTGCATTCCTCGATCGCGACTGTGGATGTCATGCGCTGCGGTTGCCCGGTCAGGCATCCCTCGCCGAAGAAATCGCCGGGTGCGAGCAGGGCGAGAACGGCTTCCTTCCCTTGTTGGGAAAGGACCGTCACCTTGACCTTCCCCGCGTCAATATAAAAGACGGCATCTGCCGCGTCCCCTTGGGCGAAGATCGTCTGGTGACTTTGATATTTGAGGACGGTTTGTCCCTCAGCGGCCTTGGCGAGGAAGGCTTTGGGATCAAAGGCTGGCGTTGTCAGCGTCATGATGCTCCTCTCCTGAGAGAGCGCTCTCCCGCACTCCTCCGGCTTGGCCGGTCATTTTCGACAGCGGTTAGAAGCGACTGAGATTTCAACGCAGTCGGCCAGCGCGCCGCTGCAAAGCGGGCATCAGCTGGCTCGCGTTTCTCCAGCCGTCAGGCTCGTCGCTGTCGATTGTCCAGCGATGCTTCAAAGAGGTTATCAGGAGTTGTAACCGTACGCGAGCGTACATTTCACGCGAGTGTCGCGCAGGCGCAGCGGGAAAACGGCAGCTTCGATTGCGCGCGCGCACGGCCCGCCGGAGCTCACCACGCAAGCCTCATGCCGACATGGCCGGCGTAGGTCTGACCTTGGCCCCATCCGGAGGACGCGGCGTCGCCGCCGCCAACGCCGGCATAGCTCTGGCTTCGGCCGGAGAATTCGCCCTCGAAATACCCGAACAGCGCTATTCGCTCGGAGACATCGAGGTTCAGCCCGGCATCAACCCTTGCCGCGTCCCCCGGCGCCGAGGCGCCATTGAGGACGAACGCTGCATCAGGGGACAAGATCAGGCTCGCGCCGACGACGCGATCGGGATCGAATTCGTGCGCCCAGGCAACGCGTACGAACGGCGTCAGCAGCCGGTCGTGGGGAAGAGCGATCTGCGTATCGAATTGGACGCCCAGTGAGCTTTGGAGCGACGTGGTGGACTCGGAGTTGAAGGCAACGCCGAGAATCCCCGGATCGCCATTTGCATCCCGGCTCTTCTCGGCGAAGCTGCCGCTGCGAAGATCGAAGCCATCGACGCCTGCGAAGGGCGTCACGTTGTACCTGGCGAATTCCATCCGCCAGCCGGCCTCGAACCGTCCGCCCCAATTGTCGCTATCGAAGCTGCCCTGGGCGCGCTCGTCCACGACCCAGTCGATCACGCGCGTGGTTTTGTTGTTGAAGCGGGTGTATTCCACGGTTCCTGCCAAATAAAGCGGGCCAAAAGTCTTGACGCCATACAGGCCCACATGCGCGCCCTCGACCGTTGCGTCCGTCGTCAGCTGGTCCACGGAAAGCCACGACTTGGTATAGCCGCCGGCCACGCCGACGAGCGCCGTGGGGCTGATCCGATAATCGAGGCCAACGGCTGCGCCGCCGGTATTCGCGTCGAGATTCGCCGCGCCGTGATCGCCATCGAGCGAGTCGGTGCCGCCAAGGCCCGCGGCCCACAATCGCCACCTGCGCGGCTGATAGACTCCGCCGGTGTCCTGCTGCGGCTCGTCGGAGGGTCCGACTTTCAAGGGATGGTATTTTTCTGACGTTTGCGGGCGCGACGTTTGTGCCGCGCCACCGGGGCCGAAGCCGGTGCCAGCAAAAAACGGCCCGGTACCTCCACCCCAGAACACGGCCTGCGCCAGCATGGCCGAGCCGAACAATCGCGACGCATTGAAAGATGTCTGCTGCGTCCCCGACACGCCTTCGCCGAAGAGCTCATCCAACGAGATGTCGTTGACGGGGTTGGGTGGCGTGGGTGGGTGTTGGCGGCGTCGGTGGCGTCGGCGGTGTTGGTACGCAGAGAGTGATGGTGTTGGTATCCAGCGTCACAGCACCGTTTCGTGCCAAAGCCCTGCCGCAGTTGAGCGTCGCGCCAGTGTTAAGAGTGATGCTCGTCAGGGCGATGATGTTGCCTTGGAACGCCGTGTTCGTGCCGAGGGTCGCGGAGCTCCCCACGGCCCAATAGACATTGTTGCCATTCGCACCGTTGATCAAAAGCACAGATGAGTTACTGGCAGTGGTGAGCGTAGATCCGATTTGGAAGACGAATTGCGACGCCGTGTTGCCCTGGCCGTTAAGCGTGAGCATCCCCGTCAGCTGAGCCGAGTTCGCAAAGTGATAGACGGCGGGGTTGAGGATCAGCCCGCCGAGATCCACGCCAGTCAGGTCAGTCGAAAACGGCAAGGCCATCAGGGTCGTATAGGCGGTGGTGAGGTCGACCTGAGCTTGTCCGGTTACTCCGTCTGGGCCATGGATCGTTCCCGGCGCCACGACAATCCCTGGTGGGAAACCCGTGATTGCGCTGCCAGGCGAGACGCCGAGGTTTCCTTGGATGACGCTCGGGCCGGTATTGGTGACCGTGGAACCGGCTAGGACCCCGAAGCTCTCAGCGGTGCCCAGGATTTGGGCTTCAGCGGTGCTGCCGAAAACGAGCCAAGCGAAGCCGAACGCCGCCGCAACGGCAAGCAGTTTGATTCCCTTATTGACCCCTCGGCCCCGATAGCGGGACTGTTCCTCCGGTCGGTCGCAAGGACTCAGACCGGTGCATATCGCTCCCCGCATTTTCGTCCCCCCGTCCCCGTGCGGAATCGCACGGTAACCAGGGGGCACTCAAACTACCGCAGCGTCTACTCGTACAACTACGGCTAGTACCACTACTTGCTGGTACAACTACTCTCCGTATAAATACGCGCTAGTACAATTACGGGGGAGCGACGACGACGACAGTCCCCTTTGTCTCGGGATCTGTTGTGGAGTTCGTTACAAGGGGAGGCGATTGCCGCGGGTCCGGTTGGGCATCAGCTTGCGCGAAACCGGGTAGGGCGCCTATTAGCCGAGAACTTTGCGAACCAGCTCAGCAGTGTTCCTGGCGCTGTATTTTTTCAGCAGATTGGCTCGGTGAAATTCGACGGTACGCGGACTAATCTCCAGCGAGCGAGCCACCTCCTTGCTGGAGAGCCCCATCAAAATTTCCGCCAGGACGAGACGCTCTCTCGGTGTCAGGCTCGCAGGGCCGAGGAGTTGGCGAAGGGATTCGCGACTCTGTACCGGCTGCGAACGTGCGTTGAACGCTCTCTCCAATATGACAAGCATATCGGAATCGAAAAAACCGAGTTGTGGATCTTTATAGCTCATCGCGGGACCTTCCCATAACCGCATGGAAGGAAGTCGGCGCGCCTTAACGCGCGTGGCCGTGACGGAGCTCGCCCTCCGCAGATCGCTTCAATTTCTTGCTGCGAATCAGTATCTTACTTTCGCCGAGCGGCGAGCAGGTTGCAAGCCCTTAGTACGTTCCCGCACATTCTGTGCAAAAGTCGGGCAGACGGCTAGGAGAGTCCATGCATGCTCTTGCCCAAGAGACATGACCGAGACCGCTCAAGCTTTCAGCGAAATCGCATTCTATCGACGTTGTCGGCCGCAGATCTCGCGGTATGCGGCCGGACCTCGAATCTGTCGCACTCGAGGCTTCGACAGGTTCGCGAGGTCGCGAGCACGCCAATCGCCTGATGGATTGTAAATGGTGACCCCGAGCGGATTTGAACCGCTGACCCTCAGATTAGGAATCTGATGCTCTATCCAACTGAGCTACGGGGTCTTCGCGTCAGCCATATGGGCCTAAGCCGCTTACCCCATTACTAAGGCTCCTGGCTCGCGCGATGCAAGCCGGGTGTGGGCCAAGCGTTGCGCGGGCCCATCCAAAATTGTCCGTCCGTGCAGCTGACGTTGGATCTGGCGGGCGGTGCCTAGCAGCCGTAGCCCAGCGTCACGATGCACCACGCGCCTTTGCCGGTCTTCTTGACGACGGTCGCCGTGCCCTTGGCGACGCCGACCGTTGCCTGTCCCGTGCCTCTGGCGACCGTCGCGGTTCCTTGCGCCAGGCCGCGGCCAGCCTCAGCCGTGCCTTGGACCGCGCCCTGACCAACCGTCGCGGTGCCATGCACCACGCCTTGCACCGGGCCGGCCAGCGTCGGCACTGTCGCCGCCGCAACCATCATCGTCGCAATCATCGCTATCCGCATCATCTCAGCTCGCTCTCGTCTGGGGGATTTCGCGGCCGGATCAGCCTTCAGGCGAATCGGCCCATGCCGTTGAGAAAGACCAATAATTTGGCTCAACTAAGACGGGGAAAAGGCGCTGCGCCATCGGCGCTGCGCTTGCGCTCAGTGGGCCGCTTCAAAGGCGGCAAATCGCGCCTCGAGCTCCCATTGCTGCTTCGCCTTCTCGCTTCCCGCGATGAACGCGCCGCAGGCCTGTGACGGCGTGGCCGCGCCGGGCGCATCGCTCCGGCAGGGCTCGGCGACATTGCCATAGCCCGCGCGCTTCTCGCCCCACAGGCTTGCTCCGGGCAAAAAGCTGTATTCGATGCTGTTCCGCACCAGCTCCTTGAGCTCGGGATAGGCGAGGCCGTAAGTGTCGACCGCGCGCTGATATTCATGGGTCAGGTCGATACGCGACACGCCCTCGTCATCGGTCGAGAGCGCGATCGGCACGCCGAACTTGCGATAGGTGGTGAAGGGATGGTCCTTGCCCTCGATGCCGAGGATGACGGCATTGCTGGTGAGGTTGATCTCGACCAGCACGCCCTTGTCGGCCATGTCCTTGAGCAAATCGTACGGCCGCTCCTCGTACATCACGTCGATGCCGTGGCCGATACGCTCGGCGTGCGCCGTGTCGACGGCGAGCCGGATATGGCAGCAGAGCCCCTCCGGCGGCACGAGCCCAGGCGCAAGCTCGCCGGCATGCAGGCTGACATGGACGTTGGGATAGAGCGCGCGCATGAAGGCGACCATGCGCATGTGCTCGGCGTAATCGGCCATGGCGATCTGGCTGTCCTCGGCGCCGACGAAATTGATGCCGACGATGCGAGGATCGGCCGCGGCGAGAGCGAAGCCGAACAAGGTCTGGGCGAACACCAACTCCTTCGGCCCGATGCGGAACACCTGATAGATATAGCGCGTCGCGACCTTGCAGCCCGGCGCTGCACTGGCCGTGCCGCAATGCTGGCGCTGGTTGCGGATCTGCTCGGCTTGGTCCCAGAAGGCGCGCGCGGCGGGGATGTCGTCGAGCAGGCCCTTGGCGATCAGCTCGTCGTGTAGCGAGATCAAGTCCTCGCGCCAGAGCATACCGTTGGTGATGTCGGTCAGCCGATGCCAGGTCGGCGTCTCCATCAGCTCGAGATATTGCTCGTTCTGCGCGGCGGCGCGGGCCGACACCTCGTCGAGAAACTCGCCGGTGTGGCTGGGGTCGGTGCCGCTGAACTTGGCGAACACGCCAAAGAAATGGTCGTGGCCGGTCACGCCTTCAGCCGGCACGAAGCCGCGCATGGAAAATGAGTCGACCAGATCGTCGAACAGGCGCTGCTTCTTGAAGGCATCGGAGACGGGGACGTCGCCGACATTGCAGAGCGGCTGCGCGCTCGCGCCCGTATCGGCCATTTGCGGCTTGGCGAACCCTTTGGTCGCGGTGTCGATGCAAAATCTATCCTCGGCGCCGACGCGGATGAAGGTCTCGGCATAGACCGCGCCGTCGAGATGATTGTGCAGGTCCGCGCCCTTGGGCATGGCGGCGAGAAAGGCGCGGAGCGCCAGCGGATCGGTGCGCACGGCATCGAGGGCCTGTGTGGTGCGCTGCTCTGCCGTCGCCTCGGCGGCGAGGGCCGGCGCTGCGAAGAGCGGCAACGACAGGAGGACGGCGGCGAGGGTGTTGAGCATGGCTTTCCTGCCGAGCGGATTGTGAGGTCTCGTCTGCCAGGCGGATGAGGAATGCGACCGAAGCCCGGTCTACGTCAATAGGCCGTAGGCATAGACGAGACGATCGTCCTCGGTGACCGGATTTTGCGAGCGCTCGGCCCGCCTCGCCGCTAATCTCGCCGCGCCCGCTCGCGTTGTGAAGAGGATTCGCATGGCCCGCCTGTTGTTTGCTTCCCTCGTCACATTCGGCATCCTAATTGGCATGGTGATTGGCTGCGTGATCGCCGCCATGGTGTTCATGGGCGAGGTCAACCTGACGCTCGCCATCGTCCTCACCATCGTCATCAATCTGGTGATCTGGCTGATCAGCCCGTGGCTGTCGGATCTCACGCTCCGCTGGCTCAACAGCATGGAATTCCTGGAGGATTCAGCGGTCAAGCAACGCTATCCGGGCGTGCATGTTCTGATCCATCAGGTCGCCGACGACTACCGCTTCAAAGCGCCGCGCATCGGCTTCATCCCCGACCGCAACCCGACCGCCTTCACCTATGGGCTGCTCCGCTCCAACGCGCGCATCGTCGTCACCCAAGGCATCTTCGAGTTCCTGACCGAGGACGAGCAGCGCGCGGTGGTGGCGCACGAGCTTGGCCACATCGTCAACCGCGACTTCATCCTGATGACCATGGCTGGGGTGCTGGTGCAGGTTTTGTATCAGGTCTACGCGGTGCTGGCGCGGTCGGGCGGCGGCGGCGATGACAAGAAGGGCAAGGGCGCGATCGTCGGCATCGCCGCGCTGGTCGGCTACTATATCGGCATCTTCCTCCTGCTCTATCTCAGCCGCACACGCGAATATCTTGCCGACGCCTTCTCGGCGAGCCGCGTCGAGCCCAAGCAACTCGCGAGCGCGCTGGTCAAGATCGCCTACGGCATCGTCGCGATCGAGGACACCACGGCAACTCAGAGCCTGCTCAGAAGCACGCGCCATCTCGGCGTGATCGACGTCAAGAACGCGCGCTATACCGGACTGCTCGCCGAGAGCATGGCGCAGAGTCCGGGCAGCGCTGCCGAGGCGATGCTATTCGATTGCTATAATCCCTGGGCGCCGCTGGTTCAGCTCAACTCGACGCACCCATTGACGGGGCGCCGCATCGCCCATCTCGGCGAGATCGCCAAAGCCAAGGGCCAGAGCTTCGGCGCCTATGATGTCGAGGCGGCTGCCGCCAAGCTGCAGCTGAGCCGCGGTGCCTTGCGCGGGAAGTTCCTGTTCGAGCTGTTTTTGCTGATCGCTCCGGTGATCCTCGGGCTGGTGGTGGCGATCATGGGTGTTTGGCAGTTCGTGCCGGCGGCGATCGCGGCCGGCGTGCTGCTGACTCTGCCGTTACGCTATCCGTTCGGCGCGCCGTCGGCCACGACCGTGATGCAGCTGATGAGCGACCCCGGCGCCTCGCCGGTGCGCGGACGCGCGGTCAGGCTCGACGGCAAGGCCATCGGCCGCGTGGCAGCAGGCTTCGTCGCCGGGGAGGACGTGATCTTTCAGGACAGGACCGGCCTGATGGCGGTCGATTTCCGCTCGATGCTGGGCGTGATCGGCAATCTGTTCGCGGGCTGGAAGCGCGTGCCGCAGCATCTCGATAAAGACGGCGAGGTGACGGGCTGGTTCAGGCGCAGCATGGGCGGTTATCTGATCCTCCGCGAGCTCAAGACCAGCGCCGGCGCGCTTCGGGCGCGGCCGTTCTTCTGGCAGGCGCTGCTGTCGCTGATCGTGATCGCCGGCAATGTCTTCTTCGTCGTCGCCTAGCATTCTCCATGCGCGGTCGTAGAATGTGCGCATGACTCGGCTGAACAGGCTACTCTCTCTCGCCGGTTGTCTTTGCGCGAGCGTGGCCTTCGGACTCTCTCCGCCGGCGATGGCGGCGTGCGTTCTGTCCGAGCCAGAGAACGGCACGGTCGCTTCCGTGATTGACGGCGAGACTCTGAAGCTTGCCGACGGCAGGATCGTGCGGCTGATCGGGGCCAAGGCGCCGATGCCGCCGCTCGGCTATCGCGGCGAGGATCCCTGGCCGCTGGTCGAAGAGGCCAAGGAAGCGCTCTCTCGCGTGGCTTCCGGCAAAGATGTCGAGCTCCGTTACGGTGGCACCCGAACCGACCGCCACGGCTATGCGCTGGCGCAGGTCTACGTGAGCAGTGGAAGTGCTGAGCCCGTATGGCTGCAGCAGGAGATGGTCGGGCAGGGGCTCGCCCGCGTCTATTCGTTCTCCGACAACCGGGCCTGCGTGACGGAGCTGCTGGCGAGCGAGGCCGAGGCCCGCGAGAAGCGGCTCGGCGTATGGGCATCGTCCGCTTACCGCATCGAGAGCGCCGACGATCTCGAGCGCTTGGGGCGCCTCACCCGGTCCTACCAGCTGGTCGAGGGTACGGTTTTGAGCGTCGGCCAGGGGGCGGGCCGCGTCTATCTCAATTTCGCGCGCGACTGGAAAAGCGACTTCACCGTCAGCGTCGAGCGCAAGGACATGGCCGCGTTCACCGCCGCCGGCATCGACCTCAAGGCGCTTGCCGGCAAGCGCTTGCGCGTGCGCGGCTGGGTGATGTGGCGGAACGGGCCGATGATCGAGGCGACCCATCCCGAGCAGATCGAGCTGCTTGCCGACGGCCCAAAAGGGGACAACGACACCAAGCGCCCCAAGCAAGAGTCTAGACCGGCAATCGCTTTATAGGCGATGGTAGTCGCCGTCGGCGCCAACCAGCCCCGTGCCCAGGCAGGTTCATGCAAGTCCTCGCCCAACTCTCGCCGCTCGATTGGACAGCGCTGCAAAACGTCTCCGGCGTGGTCTTGCTGTTGGCTGCGTTCGCCGCCCTTGGCGCCTTTCTGCTGCGCAAGCTGCTCCGCCGGGACGAGAAGCAGAGCCGGATCGCCGCCGAGCAGATCGCCGTCATGGTCGCAGGCAAGATGGTCGTCCGCTCGCCGGAGGACGGCGATCGGCTGTCGCTGAAGGAGCGCAACAGCATCAAGGAGCTGATCGGCGAAGCGGTGCAGTCGCTCCGCGACCAGAATACGTGGTCAGGCCGGCGGGCCATCGAGAAGCTGAAGGCGGCAGATGCATCGGCGGCAATCGGCATCTTCGCGGCAATCGTCGACGCCAAGCTAACCGAGGCGGCGCATGCGACACAGGACGCCGCAGCGGCGCTGCGCCATCAAGGCGCGCTCACGCTGCCGGCCGATACGCAAGGCGCGCTCGGGCTGTTCGAGGACGCCTTCGCGCTCAATCCGAACGATGCCGAAAACCTGCTCGCGCTTGCCGTGGTGCAGTTCAGGCTCGGCGACATCCCCAAAGTTGAAGCGCTGATCGGTCAGGCGCAGGCCGGGGCGGCGAACGGTCGGAAGGACATCGTCGGCTTGGTCGACATGTTCGCAGGCATGCTCAATCTCCGCGGCGGCCGGGTCGAGGAGGCGATCGACAAATTCGCCAACGCCAAGCGCATCTTCGAGGAGCTCGACGAGCCGAGGGCGCTGGTCGATGCGTTGATGGCGCTCGCCAGCGCACAAATGAAGGCCGGCGACCTCGACGGCGCGCTCGCCAATTACGGTCAGGCGAAGGTGCTGTGCACCAAGAACGACTATCAGCTCGGGCTCGCGCAGCTGCACGCCGATCTCGGCCTCTTGCTGCAAGGGCCTCGGGCGCTTTCCCGACGCCGAGCAGATGCTGCTCAAGAGCTTTTCCATCGCCGAGAAGCAGGGCGAGATCGCGCTCGCCGCCGTCGCCGCCGCCCATCTTGCGCTGCTCTATCGCGAGACGCAGGACCTCGACCGGGCCGAGCAGACCATCCGCCAGGCGCTGGCGCTCGAGACGCGGCTCAAGCACAAGGACGGGATGGCGCGCTGCAATCTCAATCTCGGCACCATCCTGTTCGAGAAGGGACGCTTCGCCGAGGCCGCCAGTCACTTCCAGAAGAGCCTCGATTTCTACACCGAGCTCGATCTCCAAGGCCTCGCGGCGAACGCGGTCTCCAATCTCGGCGACGCCCAGCGCGCGCTGAAGGACGACGGCGGCGCCGAGCGATGCTACCGCAAGGCGCTCGACCTGTTCATGGCCGTGAGCGATGCACCGGGCGTATCGCGCGCCGCCGGCAATCTCGGCATGGTCTATCTCGACGGCGAGCGGCTAGAGGACGCAGAGCAGGAGTTCATGCTCGCCTTGGATTCCGCGCGCGAGGCGGGCGAGCCGCGCGCGGTCGCCATGCAGATGCGCAATCTCGGCGTGCTGGCGCATCGCCGGGGGCAGGCCGATGAAGCCTGCACGCGGCTGAAAGAGTCGCTCGCCATCTGCCTCGCCGCGAATGCCGAGACCGAAGCCGTGGAGCTTAAGGTTTTGATGGGGCAGTACGGCTGCGATCAGGCTGCCGCCATCCAGCCGGACCAGGAAAAGCAAAGAGCCTGATCCGCGGGCGGAGTGACGCCGCGAGGATCAGGCTCAATGTCGATCTTCGATCCAGACTAGGCTGCGCGGGTGCGCGCCTCGGCCTCGGCCGCCATCTTGTTATGGCGCGCCGTCTTGGCCAGAACGTCATCGATCTTGGCGACCGCGCTTGCCTCGTCGAGCTTCTCGACGGCGGCGATCTCGCGGGCCATGCGGTCGAGCGCAGCTTCGTAAAGCTGGCGCTCGGAATAAGACTGCTCGGGCTGCGCCTCTGAGCGGTACAGGTCGCGCACAACCTCGGCGATGGAGACGAGATCGCCGGAATTGATCTTCGCCTCGTATTCCTGGGCGCGCCTTGACCACATGGTGCGCTTGACGCGCGCCTTGCCTTTGAGCGTGCCGAGCGCCTTCTTGACGGTCTTGTCCTCGGACAGCTTGCGCATGCCGACGGTCGCAAGCTTCGCGGTCGGCACCCTGAGCGTCATCTTGTCCTTCTCGAAGTTGATGACAAAGAGCTCAAGCGTGGCGCCGGCAATTTCCTGCTCTTCAATGCTGACGATTCGGCCAACGCCATGGGCCGGATAGACGATATACTCGTTGGTGCGGAAACCGTGTCTCTGCTGGGGCTTTTTCTTTTCAGTCATACTCTCGTCTCACTGTTGAAATGCTTTTGGGGAGTGCCGATGCTGTATATGAGCCTATCAAGTCTATGGCTTAATCTCTTGCGACAGCTCAGCGATAGCCGGCCTGCCACAAATGCGAGTTGACGCGGGCACAAGGAGGTCCGTCGATCAGGAACCTGATCGCGCCACCTCCCTCAAATCGGAAAAAAAAGTGCGCCCAAGCGTGGACGCCTCTCTCGATGCTTCGCGCGCGGGCAGTCTGCGCCATTTCGTCAGCAACATAACACAATCTTAGTGAATCTGGAAGCCGTTCCGTGCCGCAACACGGCCCTTTTTGCGCCGCAACATGCGACATATTTGCTGTAGGGTTAACGCTTAACCCTTTGAGGGACTTAGTCCCCTTCGCCCGGTGCGGCCGAGAAGTATTTGTCGAACTTGGCGGGCTCCGCCACAAAGGCGTCGGCGTCGGCCGGAGCCGGCTTCTTGGTGGTAATGTTGGGCCAGCTTTCCGAATATTGCCGGTTCACCTCCAGCCATTTCTCGAGATTGGGCTCGGTGTCTGGCTTGATGGCGTCGACCGGGCATTCGGGCTCGCAGACGCCGCAATCGATGCACTCGTCGGGATGAATGACGAGCATGTTCTCACCCTCGTAGAAGCAGTCTACCGGGCAGACTTCGACGCAATCGGTGTACTTGCACTTGATGCAGACTTCAGTGACGACGTAGGTCATCGGTCCCACAATTTTCGCGGCCGAGATGGCCGGCATTCTAGCCCCTTGGGGCCGCCAGAGTCGCCCGAGGAAGAGACCTCACCTATCGTAATCGCGGCGGAAGCACAAGGCGAGGCAGCGGGGGGAATCTGCGGTTGTGCGGCAGACAAGGTCGCCGCCATACGCAACCACTGGTTGAACGTTCAGCACGCCCCACTAATGCTGCGTCAATCAATTTATGGCATTTGCTTGAGCGTACTGACAGCAGGCGAAAGCTCGACCATGGGGGGTTCTCCTCCGGCTCGACCACGGAAAGGGTTGGCGGCCGCATGCGGGATCTACCCGACACCAGGAGGAAATGGCAGTCGATCCGCCAGTTCTGGCCAATCCTCGCCGCCGCGACTCTCGGATCGGCGGTCGCGGTCTCGGCGTGGCTTGCCGTTTCGGTCTGGGAGGAGCGCCTCGCCAAGGCGAAGTTCAACGACGTCGCCGGCGACTACGCGACGGTGTTGCAGACCGGCCTCGACGAATATCTCGGCAAGCTCGTCGCGGTGCGCGCGTTCTACGATTCCTCGGTGGAAGTCGATCCCGGCGAGTTTGCGCGGTTCACGACCCAGATCCTGGATGGCCTGACCGGCAAGATGCGCGTCATTTGGGCGCCCTATGTCAGCGGCGAGGGACGCGCGGCCTTCGAGCAGAAGTTCGGGACGGCCCGATCCGGCTTCGTCATCAGGACCTGGGCGATGACCGGCGATCCGACTCCGTCGCCACGGCGCGATGAATATTTCCCGGTGCTGTACTCGACCTTCGCCAGCAAAACGCCAGCCACGCTCGGAATGGATCTCAATTCAGAGCCGGTTCGAAGCCAGGCCATTCAGCGCGCGCGGGACGGCGACGTCATGGCCACGGCCCAGAATATCATGATGCGCAATCCAATCGGCGGCGTGCGGCCCGGCTTCTTTGTCGTGGTCCCGGTCTATCGATCGCAAGCTCCGCTCGATACGCTCGAGGAGCGACATAACAATATTCTCGGTATCATCGTCGGTGCGTTCCCGACCAGCGCCGTGGTCGAGGCGATCTTGGCCACTGCCACGCTTCCGCAAAACGTGGCGCTCTATCTTTATCCGGCCGATGCAAGCGCCGATGCGATGCCGCTTTACCAGCGGGTCGCTCCCGGCGAATCCGCCGAGCCGAAGTCGGAGGCCGATCTGGCTGGTCTGTCATATTGGTCGGGGCCGGTGAAGGTCGGGGATGCCCACTGGAACCTCGTCGTGGTGCCGGTCAAGGCAGGACTGATCAGCTATTACCGTGCCTGGCTGGTGTTCGCCGGCGTGGTCTCGGTGTTCGCCGCGGTGCTGACCTATATGTGGGCCTCGCTCCGCCATGCACTCCGACTGGAGACGGCCAACAGCAAGATTCTCGAGCTCGCCCAGACCGATCTCCTCACCAATCTCCCCAACCGCAGGGCCTTCATTAAGCGGTTGACCATGGCGTTCAACGCGAGCTTGCGCGGGGCGCCGCCCTTCGCCGTGCTCTATCTCGACGTCGACGACTTCAAGGACGTGAACGACACGCTCGGCCACGCCATGGGCGATCTCTTGCTCAAGGCGGTGGTGGCAAGGCTCAAGCATGCCATCAGGGAAGAGGACTTCGTCGCGCGGTTCGGCGGCGACGAGTTCGCCGTGCTGGTGATGGAAGTGACCGATCCCGGCATCGCCGCCTCGCTCGCGGAACGGATCGGCAAGTCGCTCGCCGAACCCTTCATGATCGGCAACCACAAGCTGCGCGTCACTTCGAGCATCGGCATCGCGCTGTTCACCTCGGAGGTGGCCGGGCCCGAGCCGATGATGGTGCAAGCCGATCTCGCGCTGTACGGCGCCAAGGACGAGGGGCGGAATTGCTACCGTTTCCACAGTTGCGAACTCGATCAGCGGGTGCATGAGCGGGTGCGTGTCGCCGAGGAGCTGCGCGCCGCGCTGGATCACGGCGAGCTTGAGCTCTTCTACCAGCCGCAAGTCGAGCTCGCCACCGGGCGCATCACCGGGCTCGAGGCGCTGATCAGGTGGAACCACAAGACGCGCGGGCTATTGAGCCCCGCCGCCTTCATCCCGATCGCCGAGCGGACCGGGGCGGTGCTGCCGCTCGGCAACTGGGTGTTCGACGAGGCTTGCCGGCAGCTCAAGCTCTGGCACACCGAGGGGATCGCGCCGCAAGTGCTGTCGGTGAACGTGTCGGGCGTGCAGTTCAAGGGCGCCTCCGAGCTCGAGCGCGAGGTCGAGGCAAGCCTGTCGCGCTGGGGAATCAACCCGGCGGAGCTCGAGCTCGAGCTCACCGAGTCGGTGCTGATGGAGGCGACGCAGAAGCACAGCAATACGCTGGAAAATCTCCGCCGGCTCGGCATCAAGATCGCCATCGACGATTTCGGCACCGGCTATTCTTCGCTCAAATACCTGACCACCTATCCGGTGAACCGGCTGAAGCTGGCGCAGGAGTTCGTGTTCCGCGTGACGGTCGATTACCGCAATGCCGCGGTGGTGCGTGCCGCCATCAGGCTTGCGCACGAGCTTGGGCTCGAGGTCATCGCCGAAGGGGTCGAGACCGAAGCGCAGATGCGCTTTCTCATCGGCGCCGGCTGCGAGCTGGGCCAGGGCTATTATTTCAGCCGGCCGGTGACCGCGCTCCGGGCCAGTGAGCTGTTGCGCAACGGCCGGATCGAGCCTGGCGCGGCGTCCGTCCGCAAGGTCAGCTCGACCGCGGCGTAAGCGCCTTCCGATGCCCTCGATCAGCTCTCGCCGGTGCGGAACGCATCGAGCCGCCGTCGGTCGCGCTTGGTCGGACGCGGTCCGCGCTCTCTCACCGGCTTGGTGAGGCCGCTGTCCTCGGCAGGGGCTTCCTTCGGCGTGAGGTCCTCGTAGAGGGTGAGCGCCACGACCGGCGGCCCACGCCGCTCGGCGACGGCAACCACGCGCAGCACGGCGAGCCTGCCGCGAACCATGGCGGTGACCACGTCGCCTTCGTGCACGAGCCGGCTCGACTTCTGCGCACGGATGCCGTTGATGCGCACCTTGCCTTCGGCGATCAGTTGAACCGACAAAGCGCGTGTCTTCACCAGCCGCGCGCACCACAGCCACTTGTCGAGCCGTTGCTCGGAGCCTGGCGCTGTCATGGCGATATTGCGGTCGTCAGCCGCGCTCTTGCCGGCGTGCGACGAGCGTTTGGCGAAGCTCTTTCAGCGCGGCAAAGGGCGAATGCTCGACGGAGGGGGCCGGCCGCTCGCGCTTGGGTTGGGCTTGCGGGCGAGGCCGCTCGCGCTTGCCGCCCTGCTGACGGTGCTCGCGCCTGGGCTGATCGCGATCGCCCGTGCGCTTGGCGTGGTGCGTCTCCTTGCGCTTGCCGGGACGCCAAATCTCATCGAATGCCTCTTCATCGGCTTTGGCCGCGGGCTCGGCCGGGACGGTCTCGCTTATCACCTGTCCGTCGGCGGCCGCGAGCGGCGCCGTATCCTTCGCTGGCTCCGGCACGAGCTTCCGCCGCTCGCGCTTGAAGCCGAGCGCCTTCAGGATCGAGGCGAATTCCTCGCCCGAGCAGCCGACCATCGACATCAGCTCCGGCACCACGCGAAAGCCGCCGTCTCCGGTCGCGCCGGTCGGCGCCGCCTCGCCGCCCTCAACCTTGCGCCAGGAGATGCGCGCGCGGATCAAATCCGACAGGCGCTCCAGCATATCGATGCGCACGGCCCGCGTGCCGGCGACGTGGAAGCCGGCGATGCGCCAATAGGCCTCGGGAATGTCCTTGCTGGCCTCGACCGAGGTGAGGCCTTGCTGTGGGCGGGCGGGAAGCGTGTCGGCATCGAAGCCGTGCTCGCGTCCCGAATGCAGCGCCCAGAGCATGAGCAGCAGATCGGCGGCGGCCGGCTTGAGCAAAGCCGGGATGTAGACGTTGAAGGCGCCGAAGCGGACGCCGTATTTGCGCAGCTGGCCACGGGCAGCCTGGTCGAGCGCCTTGATTTCTTCCGAGGCGCTGTCGCGGCGGAGCACGCCGAGATTCTCTGTGAGCCGGTAGGCGAGCCCGCGGGCAAGGCCCGACAGGTCCGACGCTTCGCCGAGCGCCATCAGCGGCGCGAGCTTGGTGGCGAGCTCGGCGGCAAGCTTGACGTCGAGGCGCTTCTGCACGATCTCGCGCTCGGGCGCCGCCAGATGCTCGTCGGCGAACAGCTGAAGGCGGGGCTTGAGCGCAGTGTCGCCCTTTTCGAGCCAGGCGATATCCGAGCCAGCCCAGACGATGCGCCCGTTCGGCTTGATGGCGATGGCCTCATCGGGCGAAGCGGCAAGCGAAGCCGCGCGAGCGGCAAGCTCGCGGATCAGCACCTGCGCCGCGGCATGGCGCGTGGCCTTGCCGTGGATGCCGTCGCTCGACGCGTCGGGGGTGAAGCGGAAGCCGTCGAGACGACCCACATAATGGTTCTCGACCAGAATATTTCCGTCGGCACCGATCTCAGCCACGATCTCCTCCTTGTCGCGCAGCCGCCGCATCAGCACGCTCGTGCGCCGGTCGACAAAACGCTGCGTCAGACGCTCATGTAGCGCGTCCGACAGGGTGTCCTCAATGGCCCGCGTGCGGTCTTGCCAATGGCCCGGGTCTTCGAGCCATTGCGGGCGATGCGAGACAAAGGTCCAGGTGCGGATCTGGGCGAGGCGGTTGGAGAGCGTGTCGAGATCGCCGTCGGTGCGGTCGGCGAGCGCCACTTGGGTTGCGAACCAGTCGGCGGGAATGCGGCCCTGATCGCTCATGACGAAGCGGTACAGCGTGGCCACGAGCTCGGCGTGGCTCGCCGCCGAGATCTTGCGGTAGTCGGGGATCTGGCACATCTCCCACAGGAGCGCGACCGCTGCCGGCGCGCGGGCCATGTCGCGCACCGCCTCGTCGCGGCTCACATTCTCGAGCGCGATCACGTCGTCGACCATGCGGGAGCGTGCCAGCCGCGGATGATCGGGGGTCTCGCGCAGGCTGTCCTTCAGCCGGTCGAGCGAGCTGAAATCGAGTTTCCGGTTCCGCCATTGCAGCACGCCGACCTGGTCGAAGGAGTGGTTCTCGAGCCGGTCGACCACGTCGGATTCAAAAGGCGCGACCTGACCGGTCACCCCGAACGTGCCGTCATTCATGTGGCGGCCGGCGCGCCCAGCGATCTGGCCGAGCTCGGCGGGGGTCAGATTGCGGTGGTTCTGGCCGTCGAATTTGCGGATACCGGCGAAGGCGACATGGTCGAGATCGAGATTGAGGCCCATGCCGATCGCGTCGGTGGCGACGAGGAAATCGACATCGCCGTTCTGGTAGAGCGCGACTTGCGCATTGCGCGTCCGCGGGCTGAGCGCGCCGAGCACGACGGCGGCGCCGCCCCTCTGGCGCCGCACCAGCTCGGCGATGGCGTAAACATCGTTGGCGGAGAAGGCGACGATCGCCGAGCGGCGGGGCAGGCGGGTGATCTTCTTGTCGCCGGCATAGCTCAGCGACGACAGCCGCGGGCGCGACACGAGATTGGCGCCGGGCAGCACCTCGCGGATGGCATCGCGCATGGTGGCGGCGCCGAGCAGCAGCGTCTCGCTAGTTCCGCGCGCATTGAACAGCCGCTCGGTGAAGACATGCCCGCGATCGCCGTCCGCGGCGAGCTGGATCTCGTCGATGGCGACGAAATCGGCGTCGAGATCGAGCGGCATCGCCTCGACGGTGCAGACATAGTAGCGCGGGCGAGGGGGCTTGATCTTCTCCTCGCCGGTGATCAGCGCGACCTTCGCCTCGCCGATGCGGGCGACGATCTTGTCATAGACCTCGCGCGCGAGCAGCCTGAGCGGCAGCCCGATGATGCCGACGTCGTGCGCCAGCATGCGCTCGATGGCAAGATGGGTCTTGCCGGTGTTGGTCGGTCCGAGCACGGCGGTGACGCCGCGGCCGCGCTGAGAGCCTGTGGATTGTGGGGAGAAAGTCCGGCTCATCTAACTTTCCTTGACTCCGGTATCTCGGCCGCTCGGAACGAGGGGGGAACGAATCCCGTCCGAATCGCTGACTCTGCCCATTCGGTCTTCGTTCCAACCCCTCGGAACGCGAAATGGGTGCTGCTCGTTCGATCTCGGTGAAATCTGTCGTCCCCAAATCTCGATGACTACATCTGGCTTTTGCCGCTGGCGCGGATTGCAAATAGGCGGAAGGCAACGGGAACGGACGGGGAGCGAATCAGGGGAGCGTTAATTTTCGGCATCCGTTCCCTACAACATGTTGGGATTGAGCGGCCCCGCGTTAACCCTTGGCGTTCGCAACGTTAGCGGGCTCGCTTTTGGATCAGGGCTCGGCGCTGGCGCGGCGCGCGCCGTCGACCGCGATCGAGGTGACCAGGGCAGTGCCATAGCCGACCGGCGTCGGCAGCACAATCCGATAAGGTACGTACATATAGGTGCCCTTGACCGGAATCAGCCAAACCTCGATCTCGTCGGTCTGCTGCATGAGCTTGATGCCGGGATTGTCGGGCTGATAGCCGCCGATCGGGATGAACTTGACGCGGCAGATCACCGCCGGACCGGTGTAGCCGCTGGTCGCCGAGCGCTGCACGTTGACCGCGCGCTTCGGCGTCAACACGAGATCGAAGCGCTGCTTGCCGTCGAACACGGGAAGGGTCTGGTTGCAGACCTTGAGATCGCCGTTCGGGTTCTCCGAGTGCGCGCTCAAGAATGCGCCGCTCATCGGATCGACCACGCCTTCGAGCTGCGCCTTGGTCACCGGCACGGTGCGGACGTTGGGCATCTTGTCGGGAACGACCTGAACGTCGGTGACCGCGCCACCATCGAAGGTCATGCGGAGCTGCTCGGTCTTCCGGCCGCCGTCGGAATAGCTCAGCGCATACATCGAGGGTGCGGGGCCGGCGCTCGTCACGCGGCCGGTGCTCGCCGTGGTTCCGTTCCATTGATAGACGAGACCTTGCAGGATCGAGAAGCGGGCCTCGCCGCGCATCTCGTAATCGTCGCCGCGGAACACCGTGGTCAAGTTGAAATTGCCGAGATTGAAGCCGGCGAGGTCGACGCGGTAGACGGCGGTGATCCGGCTCGCGGCCGAGAGGCTGTTCTCGGCAAGCGCGCGATCGGCAGGCAAATGGCCGCCGAGCCCCAGCGTCAAGGCGGCGACTGCCGCCAGGCTCAAGCAATTCCGGGCTCTGTGCATGGCTCCAACCCCTAGCAAGGTGCTCCGGTGCTAGGATCCCAGGGGAATGTCGGGGTATTCGCCGGTTTCGTCAATTCCGACCATGGTGCAAGTTTGTGGCGGCGCCTTGACCGCACCGGCCAGTTCCCCGTATATCTCCCCCGCCGGTGGCAAGGCTTTATGACGGTTCCCGTCGAAGCCGCACCGGTTTTCCGTTTCTTGAGCGGCTAGAAGGATTAAGGACCATGGCCCGGCGTTGCGAGCTGTCCGGCAAAGCCGTGCTCACCGGCAACAATGTGAGCCATGCCAAGCGGAGGACCAGGCGCCGGTTCCTTCCCAATCTCTGCAATGTCACGCTGGAGAGCGAGGCGCTGAAGAAGCGCGTGCGGCTCACCATCAGCGCGCATGCTCTGCGCTCGGTCGAGCACCGCGGCGGGCTTGACGCCTACCTGCTCAAGGCCGGCAACGACGAGCTGTCCTTGAAGGCGCGCCGGCTGAAGCGCGAGATCGCCAAGAAGCACGAAGCCCAGGCTCCCGCGTCTTAGGCTTTCGCGGCTCCGTCAGATCATTAGCTCCGTCCATCGCCGGGCTTGTCCCGGCTACCAACGTCTTGGCTTCGCCGACGGCTAGTTCGGAGCGGCGGCTGCGGATTTTGCGTCGGGCAGCGTGAACTGCATGATCAAATTCCGCTGCAGCGGGCTGAAATTGTCGTCGGACATCAACGTGATGATGGTCTCGCCTGACGCCCGGCGATGCACGCCGATCGCCTCCATGTTGTCGATATTCAAACTGTCGGTCGCCTCCAGCAGCACCTCGCCCTGGATCAGCGCGCCGGGCTTGAGCTCGCTCGCGGCGACGCGGCGGATGCGCATCTGGATGCCTTCGCTGTAGCGGAACCGGCGTTCGAGGATCACGATGCCGCCGTCGGGCAGCGCCGCGGTATCGGTGATGTCGAAGCCGGCGAGCCGCTTCAGGGTGATGGTGCCGGGCGTCGGCCCGCCGATCAGCCAGCCGGTCAAGTTGCCGTTCTTGTCGGTCAGCCGCTCGGAGAAGGCGACGAGCGTGCCCTTGAGGCGGCCGGAGCGGATCATGGTGATCGCCTCGATGCCGCGATTGGCGTCCATGCGCTTCGTGGCCGGAGGCAAAGGCACGGTCCCGGTCGGCGGACCGAATTTGTCGGCAGTGAAGGGATAGCGCGCGATCCTGTGCTTCCGCTCGAACGAGACGTAAGCGGTGCCCTGCCTGGTGTCGCCGTCGACCAGAGTCATGCCCTCCGAGTCGCGGTCCTGGTCGTCAAGCAGCGGCTTGCCGTCAGATCCGAGCAGCGGCCCTAGCCTGACATTGCTCAGGCCTTTCAGCGCGCGGCCGTCATAGTCGAGATCGGCCCTGAGCCAGGTGCCGGCGTCGGAGATGGCGAGCAGGTTGGTGCCCGTGGGGTCGAGCGCCAGCGCCGAGTAGCCGCCGAAATCGCTCGACTTGGCGAACAGGTTGAGCCCGCCCCTGAAGATCAATCTGCCGAATTGCTTGCGCTCGGGGTTGTCGCGGTCGAAATCGATGGGGATGGCAGTGACGACGGTCGAGATCGGCTTGTCGAGAGCGGACAGCGGCTTGTCGGCAAGCGCCGGCACTGCGACCGCCGCCAGCAGAGCAATGGCGAGGAAGATGCGCCGTCCTTTGTGCGAGACCGGCGCCACGCTAATTGAGCTTCCGCCGCTTGGTCCGCGCGCCCGAGGGTACGGTGCGATGCAGTTGCCGCCAGGCGATGTCCTCGTCGAACAGCTCGGCAAGCTTCTCGGTCATCACGCCGGCAAGCTCCTCTGCGTCG
Source organism: uncultured Alphaproteobacteria bacterium (assembly GCA_963820005.1). Classification (GTDB taxonomy): domain Bacteria; phylum Pseudomonadota; class Alphaproteobacteria; order Rhizobiales; family Methyloligellaceae; genus Methyloceanibacter. The sequence continues at coordinate 260,423 of CAWFYQ010000008.1, forward strand.
GTGACGGTGACGGCGCGGCGATAATATCGGGTGACGTCGTGGCCGATGCCGATGGCGAGCAGCTCGACCGGGGAGCGCGTCTCGATCTCCTCGATCACCTGGCGCAGATGACGCTCCAAATATGACCCGGAGTTGACCGAAAGCGTCGAATCGTCGACCGGCGCGCCGTCGGAGATCATCATCAGGATGCGGCGCTGCTCGGGTCGCGCGAGCAGCCGACCATGCGCCCAGGCGAGAGCCTCGCCGTCGATGTTCTCCTTGAGCAGGCCCTCGCGCATCATCAATCCGAGATTGCGGCGCGCGCGCCGCCACGGCGCGTCGGCGGATTTGTAGACGATGTGGCGGAGATCGTTGAGGCGGCCCGGCAGCGGCGGCTTGAGTGCGTTCAGCCATTGTTCGCGACTATGGCCGCCCTTCCAGGCCCGGGTGGTGAAACCCAGAATCTCGACCTTGACGCCGCAGCGCTCGAGCGTGCGGGCGAGAATATCGGCGCAGCAGGCCGCGACCATGATCGGGCGGCCGCGCATCGAGCCGGAATTGTCGAGCAGCAGAGTCACCACCGTATCGCGGAACTCGGTCTCGCGCTCCTGCTTGAAGGTCAAAGGATGCATCGGGTCGACGATGACGCGGGCGAGGCGCGAGGCGTCGATCTGCCCCTCGTCGAGGTCGAAATCCCAGCCACGGTTCTGCTGGGCGAGAAGGCGGCGCTGCAGGCGGTTGGCGAGCCGGGCCACGGCGCCGTGCAGGGCTATGAGCTGCTTGTCCAGGAAGGCGCGCAAGCGGTCGAGCTCGTCGGCGTCGCACAGCTCCTCGGCATTGACGATCTCGTCATAGGCGCGGGTGAACACCTTGTAGCCGAAGGCTTCCGGGTTATCGAGCACCGACTGGTTCGGCCGCCACGGGTCGGCACGGCGCGGCAGTTCGGAGGTGTCGGCCTCGCGGTCGAGCCGGTCGCTAGAGCCGTCCTCGTTCTCTTCGAGCGAGTCCTCGCTCATGGTTTCCTGCTCGGCGCGCGCGTCGGCGGCAAGGTCGGCGCGCTGCTCGCCGTTCGCGTTTTCATCCTCGGATTCGGAGGAGCCGTCGTCGCTCTCGTTGTCATTGGAGTTCTCGTCGTCGCGCTGCTCGAGCTGGTCGGCGAGGTTGAGGGCGGCGAGCAGGTCGCGGCTCAGCCGGCCGAACGCCTCCTGGTCGAACAGCGTGTCGGGCATGCGGTCGAGCACCGTGCGGGCGCGGCTCTCGATCCATTGGCGCCAGAGATTGACCACGGCGCGCGCCTTGGCGGGCGGGGCCTGGCCGGTCAGCTTCTCGCGCACGAGAAGGGCGAGCGCGTCGGACAGCGGCGCCTCCGAGCGGTCGGCAACCTCGGCGAAGCGGCTCCGCTCGTAGCGCTGCTCCATGCGCGCGGTGAGATTGGCGGCGACGCCTTGCATGCGCCGGGAGCCGATCGCCTCGACACGCGCCTGCTCGATCGCCTCGAATACCGCGCGCGCCTCGCCGCCGCCCGGCGCCAGCGCCTGATGCAGCGCCTCGTCGTGGCAGGCGATGGCGAGCGCGGCGGCGTCGGCATGGCCGCGGATCACGGCGATCTCGGTTTTGGAGGGGATGCGCGATGGCTCCGGCAGGCGCGCCGTCTTGCCGGATAAGCCCGGCGGCTCGCTCGAGAACACCACCTCGACCGCGCCGTCGGCGGCGATCGAGCGGGTGGTCTGCGTCACGGCGCGCTTGAAGGGATCGAGCGGCGCCTCTTTTCGCCGCGCCGTCGTCATGGTCAGCTCAGGACCACGTTCGCGGTCGACTGCGGCAGATCCTCGCCGAAGCAGCGCTGATAGAACTCGGCGATCAGTCCGCGCTCGAGCTCGTCGCATTTGTTGAGGAAGGAGAGCGCGAACGCCGTGCCGATATCGCCGAAGATCTCGGCGTTCTCGGCCCAGGTGATGACCGTGCGCGGGCTCATCACCGTTGACAGGTCGCCGTTCATGAAGGCGTTCCGGGTCAGCTCGGCGACGCGCACCATGTTCGACACGGTCTTGCGCCCGGCCTCGGTGTTCCACGCCTTGGCCTTGGCGAGCACGATGTTCACCTCGTCGTCATGCGGCAGATAATTAAGCGTCACGACGATGTTCCAGCGGTCCATCTGGCCCTGGTTGATCTGCTGGGTGCCGTGATAGAGCCCGCTGGTGTCGCCGAGCCCGATGGTGTTGGTGGTCGAAAACAGGCGGAAGGCCGGGTGCGGCCTGATCACCTTCGACTGGTCGAGCAGGGTGAGCTTGCCCGAGACCTCGAGCACGCGCTGGATCACGAACATGACGTCGGGGCGCCCGGCGTCGTATTCGTCGAAGCAGAGCGCGGTGTTGGTCTGGAGCGCGTAAGGGAGGATGCCCTCGCGGAACTCGGTGATCTGCATCCCGTCGCGGATGACGATGGCGTCCTTGCCGACCAGGTCGATGCGGCTCACATGGCTGTCGAGATTGATGCGCATGCACGGCCAGTTCAGCCTGGCCGCCACCTGCTCGATATGGGTCGACTTGCCGGTGCCGTGATAGCCCTGGATCATCACGCGGCGGTTGTGCTTGAAGCCGGCGAGGACGGCGAGCGTCACGTCGCGATTGAACAGATAATCGGGATCGACGTCCGGCACGTGCTCGTCGGGGCGCGAATAAGCGGGCACTTCGAGATCGGTGTCGATGCCGAACACCTGGCGCACGGAGACCGACATGTCGGGCAAGCCGGCGGAGCGCTCAGCGGTTTGGAGGGTCATGGGCGGTGGAAGCCTGTTTCGTCGCGTTGCAAAGGGGGCTCGCTCGACGCGGAAGCCTAAAGCTTTGGGGAAGGGGCTGGCATGCGACTCTTACGCAAGCCCCGCCTGTTTCAAATAGTTATAGGCTTGGATCACTTCGCGCAACTTGTCCTCTGAGGTGCGGTCGCCCTTGTTGTGGTCGGGGTGCAGCCGCTTAACCAATTCCTTGAAGCGCGCCTTGATGTCGGCCTTGGTGGCGGTGTCCTCGAGGTTGAGCTGGCGCAGGCATTTGCGCTCGGCGCGCCGGATCGGGCGTTCCTCGGGGGCGGCTGGCTTCGCCTTGGCGTCGGGGAACAGGCCGAACGGGTCGGCGGCGGTGAAGCGATGGGCGAAGCCGTTGCGGCGGCCGCCACTCCGCGCGCCGCGGCTGCGCGACCACGAGTTGACGCCGATGAACCAGGTCGGGCGATGACCGGTCGCGTCGTCCTTCTGGTGCTTGACCACGTCCTCGTCGGGCAGGCCCGAGAAATAATTGTAGGCCTTGTTGTACTCGCGCACATGGTCGAGGCAGAAGCGGTGATACTCGCCCTCGTGCCCGCGGCCCTTGGGAGCGGGGTAGAGCCCGGGCTCCGCGCAGCCTTTTGCCTCGCATTGCGGACACACGTCGCGCAGCATGCGGTCCTCGTCGGGCTTGACGCGCAGGCGGTCGAAGAATTTCGAGTTGAGCTTCATGGCATCGACATTATGGGAAGCTGTTTCAGTCACGACAAGAATGGCCCTTCAGGTGCTAACTAGGATAAGGTGATCGGTTATGGGTCTCGTGACGTTACGACACGAGAAGACGAAAACAGCGGAGCGAAGCGATGCGCGTCGAAGACGAGATCACAGAGAAGTTGCGCAAGGCTTTCGTGCCGGAGACGCTCGAGGTGATCAACGATTCGCATCGTCATGCCGGCCATGGCGGCTCGCCCGGTACCGGCGAGAGCCATTTCACCATCAAAGTGGTGTCGTTCTCCTTCGCCGGCAAGTCGCGGGTCGAGCGTCACCGCATGGTCAATCAGGTTCTGGCCGAGGAACTCGCCGGCAAGATCCACGCGCTTGCGATCACCGCGCTCGCGCCGCAAGAACGGTCCTAGGGAAACTTGAGAAAGCCCGCGTTGCAATAGACCCAGCTGCCGTGCTGCAAATGACTCACGATTACCGCGCTCGACACGGGAACAACACTCCTAGATCTGATAGCTATGTTCATCGGCGGTTCAGGTGAAGATGTTTACTGGTGGCCATCGCTATTCCATCAGCCACCCCAAGCAACCCACCGAGGGAATCATCATGCGGAAAGCGGGAGCGCCAACCTCGCTCGTAGCCTCTTGCCTGCTCGCCGGCGTGATCGGCTTGGCGACCGGTCATGCGAGCCTCGCCGAGAAGATCGGCAAAGTCAGCGAGCCGCTCGTCGCCGGCAATGAGGTCTCCGCCGCGGAGCAACAAAGCCAAGCGCTGGTCGCCCTCGACATGGGCGGCTTTTCTTGCAGCGGCGTTCTGCTCAACAGCGAGTGGGTCATTGCCGCGGCGCACTGCTTTCAGAATCCCGATGTCAAGGCAAGCGAGGTGACGGTTAGCGTCAAGTGGACCACGAAGCAGAAGAAGAGGACGGGGAAGGAGCTGTACGTGCTCCCGAAAGACCTCGCAATTCTGCGCGTCGATACGCCGTTCGATGCGCTCTCACCCAGCTACAACATGCCGGTCTATACCGGCACGATGTCCCCCGGCCGCGGCCTCAAGGTCTATGGCAAGGGCATCTATGCGCTAGCGAAGGGCGAGGGCGATACCGCAACACCAACTCAGGACGACGACAAATATCGCAGCGCCGATTTCCAGGTGGCGCGTGTCGATGGCGACCATTTCTGGTTCGGACCCAGCGCGAACGGCGCAATCCCCGCCGGCGGCGACAGCGGCGGCCCGGCCTTCATCAATGCCGGCGGTCAGAGCTACCTCGCTGGCATCAGCTCGCTTTGCCATACCAGTGATCTCCCAGGCAAAGTCAGCCCTAAGGACGACGAGTGGATGTGGGTCGGCAAGATTGCCGAGTGCGGCTACGCGCCGGTCGCGGCGGTATGGCCGCAGATTCTGGGGCATATCGGGACGCCGTCCTGCCGAAACTATGCATGGCGCGCGGTCGGCGCCGTGCAGCTGGCGACGGGAATCTACAAATGCGATCCCAACACCATCAGCGGGCCGCGCTGGACGCCGAACTTCGGCGACCACCTCAATTTCTGCATGCATGCCAAGGCGGCAGACGCCAATTTCGAGGACAAGGAGCGTAATCGCATCGCGCAGGAATGCCGCATCGCCGCCGCGATGCCGCAAGGCACCTCGGCGCTCAAGGTGGCGCAGAGCGGCGACGGCTTCGCGCTCAGCGGCAGCGGCTATGCGGTCAACTCGCGCGTGATCATCCGATCGACCGACTCGGCAGGGTTCAAGAAGAACATCACCGCGAATTTCTCGGACCCGAACGGCAACTTCGCCGCGACGGTGGCGAGCGCAGATGTGTGCAGCAAGCCGGGCGCGATCACCTTCACCGCCGAGGATCAGGACAAGCCGGCCTCCGCTCCGGTGAACGCGACATGCCAGCAAGTGGCGGCTGCACCTCCACCCCCACCGCCACCCGCCAACAACGTTCCTCCGCCCCCGCCTCCGCCGCCCGGCCAGAAATTCGTCACGGTGGTGCAGTCGGTCGATCTCTACCCCGCGCCCGGCGGTAACGGTCAAGCCATCGGCACGCTCCGAGCCGGCACGGCCAAGGTCACGCTGCTCGAGCCCTGCAACGACCATTGGTGTCACGTCAAATGGCCGGCCGGACAGGGCTTCGTCTACAGCGGCCCCGGTTACCAGTCGCTGCAACTCCCATAGGCGGCGTCAAGCGCGCCCGCAGACATGCCGAAGAAGGAAATTGGAAACGTGTGCAATGCCTAAAAATCCATGGAGGAATGAATGAGAATCAAAATCGGTTTAGCTGCCGCGGTGACGCTGTTAAGCCTCGCCGCAGCCCAGTCTCCCGCATTCGCGATGGCGCAGCACTACACCTGTGCGGTCGGCGACATGGCGGAGGCAAGCGACGATGTCGACGTCTATAACAGCCCGGTCGAACCGCGCGCTGCCTACGAGAACTACTTCATAAAGGAAGGAACCAAAGGCAAGGTCCTTGCCCGGCATGAAGACGGCTGGTGCAAGCTTAACGGCGTCGCTCCCAGCGGCGCTGACGGCTGGGTCGCTGAAGACCATCTCAAATCTGCCGAGGCGACCGACGCCGGTGGTGGCGGCGGTGGTGGCGGGACCGAGATGGATGGCGCGGGCGGTGCAGCCGGCGGCGGAACCGAGATGGGTGGCGGCGCTGCCCCCGCAGGCCAGCCGTAAATTGCAATGATTTCCGGCCGAACCAGGGTTCGGCCGGCGGCGCTTCGGATCCCAGCCCCCAGGGCTAGGCGGTTTCCGACGGCTCAGTCGGGCAGGCTCATGTCGACGCCTGCCCGATGCCGGACCTGCGCGCGACGCAGCAATCCCTCGAAGCGTAAGCGGTGGAGAGCGATGCCTTAGGAGGCGCTGCCCGCCGCGCTCTTTGCCGGAGGCACGGGCTTGAGCGGCGTTACGCGCAAGGAGGTGATGCGGTTGCGCTGACGCCGCAGCACCTCGAACCGGTAGCCGTGAAAGGTGAAAGCCTGGCCGGCGTCGGGGATCGTCTGCGCCTCGTGCAGCACCAGCCCCGCCACGGTGGTCGCCTCCTCTTCGGGGATGTCCCATTCCATCAGGCGGTTCACGTCGCGGATCGGCACCAGGCCGTCGACGACCAGCGAGCCGTCGGCTTGCGGCTTGGCGAGCGAGGAGGCGATGTCGGTCTCGTCGGTGATGTCGCCGACAATCTCCTCGATGATGTCCTCGAGGGTGACGAGGCCCATCACCTCGCCATATTCGTCGACGACCACGGCGAAATGCGCCTTGCGCTTGAGGAAGGCGTTCAACTGGTCCTTGAGCGTCGTGGTGTCGGGCACGAACCAGGGTGGCGTGGCGAGCGCGAGGACGTCGAGCGTGCTGAGGTCGCCGTTGGAATCGCGCAAAGCACGCAGCAGCGTCCTCGCGTGCAAGATGCCGACGATTTCCTCGCGCTCGCCGCGCCACAGCGGCAGCCGCGTATGCGAGCTCTTGAGCGCCGCATCGACGATCTGCTCCGGCATAAGATCGGCGTCGATCGCGTCCATGTTGGTCCGGTGCACCATGATGTCGGAGACCGTCAGCTCGCGGAGATCGAGCACGCCGCCCAGCATGTCGCGGTCGAGCTTCTTGACGCCACCCTCCTTGTGGTGGATCTCGATCGCGCCCCTGATTTCCTCATGCGCCGAGAGCACCTCGGCGTCGTCGCTGATCGAGACCCCGAACAGCCGCAACGTGTGGCGCACCAGGAATTGCATGGCGCCGGTCACCGGCGCTAGCACCGCCACCACGAAGTTGATGGCCGGCGCGACGGCAAGCGCCATGCGGTCGGCGTTGAGGATGGCGTAAGTCTTGGGCAGCACCTCGGCGAACAGCACCACGACCACCGTCATGGCGATGGTCGCGTAGACCACGCCCTCATCACCGAACAAAGTGAGGAATAGGCTGGTGGCGAGCGCCGACGCGGCGACGTTGGCGAGGGTGTTGCCGAGCAGGATGGCGCCGATGAAGCGCTCGCGCACGCTTAGCAAATAGTTCACCACGCGGGCACGGGCATTGTCGTCCTGCTCCAGCGCATGCATCTTGCCCGGCGAAGCCGCGGTGAGCGCCGTCTCCGAGCCCGAGAAGAAGGCCGAGACGAGCAGCAGACCGAGGATCGCGCCGAGCGTAATGCCCAAGCCTATCGTCATTCGGCCATGCACTCCCGGTTGAGGAGCTCGGTCAAGCGCGGCAGCGCGACCTCATGCTCGACAAAGGCCTCGCCGATGCCGCGGACCAGCACGAGCGCGAGCTTGCCGCCCTTCACCTTCTTGTCCTGGGCCATCAGCCGCAACAGCCGGTCCGGCGTCGGCGTGGCGCCGGGAATGGCGGCGATCGTGGTGGGGAGCCCGACGGCGGTGAAGTGGCGCTCGACGCGCACAGCATCGGCAGCCGGGCACAGCCCAAGCTCGACCGAGAAGGTGAAGGCGAGCCGCATGCCGATGGCGATCGCCTCGCCATGCAGCAGGCGGTCCGAATAGCCGGCGTAAGCTTCGAGTGCATGGCCGAAGGTATGGCCGAGATTGAGCAGGGCGCGCGTGCCCTTCTCTTCCTTTTCGTCGGCCGCGACGATGGCGGCCTTGGCGCGGACGCTGGTCTCGACCGCGTTCCGCCGCTCCGCGCCAGGGGTTGAGAACAATTTCTGCCAGTTCGCCTCGAGCCAGGCGAAGAACGGCGCATCGCCGAGCAGTCCGTATTTCACCACTTCGGCATAGCCCGCCCTGAACTCACGCGGGCTGAGCGTGGAGAGCACGGCAATGTCGGCGAGCACCAGGCTCGGCTGATGGAAGGTGCCGATCAGGTTCTTGCCTTGCCTGGTGTCGATGCCGGTCTTGCCGCCGATCGAGGAATCGACCTGGGCCAGCAGCGTGGTCGGCATCTGCACGACGCGGACGCCGCGCCGCAAGATGCTGGCGGCGAAGCCGGCGAGGTCGCCGACCACGCCGCCGCCAAAGGCGATGACGCAGTCGCCGCGCTCGACGCCGAGCTCGAGCAGCTGCTCGCAGAGCCGATCAAGCACGGAAAAGCTTTTGCTCGCTTCGCCCGGCACTACCACCACCTCGCCGAGCAGGAGGCCCTGCCGATCGAGACTCGCCTTGAGCGCCGGCAAATGCAGCGCAGCGACATTGGCATCGGTCACCACGGCGACCCGCGCGCCGGGAAGCGCGGTGGCGATGCGCTGCCCCGACGAGGCGAGCAAATCCTCGCCGATGACGATGGCGTAGCTCCGCCCGGGAAGCTTGACCTCGATAATTGTCTCGCTCCGGTCTTGGGCCAGGGCGGTCGCGCCGTCGCGCATGTTCACACCTTCTTGCAGCAGCCGGTCTTGGCTTGCTGCACATTGCATCCGAGCTTGGCGGCGAGCGCATCGGTCACCGCGGCGACGATCACCTCATGCGGCACATCGCGGCTCTCGACCGTGATGTCGGCCTCCGCATAGATGGGATAACGCTCGGCCATCAATCTCTTCATCACCGCTTCCGGATCGCCGGCGGCAAGCAAAGGCCGGTTATCGCGCCGCCCGACGCGCTTCATGAGCACGCGGAGGTCAGCCTTGAGCCAGACCGAGATGCCGAGCGCCTTGATGCTCTCGCGCGTGTCGGCATTCATATAGGCCCCGCCGCCGGTGGCAAGGACCTGAGGGCCGGTATCGAGCAGCCGCGCGATCACCTTGCGCTCGCCCTGGCGGAAATAGGCCTCGCCATGCTCGGCGAAAATTTCGGTGATCGACTGGCCGGCGGCGACCTCGATCTCGGTGTCGGCGTCGATGAACGCGAGCTCCAGCTTGCTGGCGAGCCGCCGCCCGACGGCGGTCTTGCCGGCGCCCATCAGCCCGATCAGCACGATGCTTTTCGGCCCAAGAGCCTCGCGAATGCCCGCGAACCGCTCCTGCCGATCGTCTTTTCTATGCTCTGGCAGCCTGACACTCATTCATTCGTCTGACGTGAAACAGGGCGGTGCCTGCAAAAACCGCCGCGCGAACCCGTGAATCGGGACGCACCGGCTTTTTTCCCATGCTGGCCCCGCCCTGTCGAATCGTCCATGATATGAAATGGGTTAAGGCGCTGGGCGGTTTGGGTCATAATAAGGCCCTGTTCGAGACCAATAGACGTTCAGGATCACGAGCGCCCTCGATGCCAACGCTGTTTCGATTCCTGATGGTTTTAGGGGTGATCACCGGTGTCGTCGCTGGAAGCCTCTACGTGCTCGCCGAGTATTTCCAGCCGGAGCCCAAGGAAATCTCCAAGGCGCTCCGCAACGTCAAGGCGCGCATCGAGGAGGATACCGCCTCCACCCCGAGCCCCGAGACCACCGGCACGCCGACTGCCGCCCCCGCTCCAGCCCCGGCTCCAGCTCCAATTCAAGCGCCGTCGGCTGCCCCAGGTCCGGGTGCCGCCGCACCTGCTTCAGCCCCGGTCGACAGCGCGAGCCAGGGCCAGGGTCGCGCCCAGTAGCTCCGCTCCATTTTCCGTCCTGAGCCGAAAGGCCTGATCCTTTGGCAAGGGCACGAGGATCGTCGGGCAATCGGCAGCGCGCTTCGGAGCTTGCGCTGTTCCTCGACATGCTGATGGCCGAGCGTGGCGCCGCGGCCCATACCATCGATGCCTATACGCGCGACCTCTCGGAGTTTCTCGCCTTCCTCGCCGCCAGGGGCAAGGCGGCCGAGACGGCGACCGCCGATCATCTCCGCGCCTTTCTCGCGGCGCTTGCCAAGAAGGGTCTCGCGCCCACCTCGCGCGCGCGCAAGCTCTCCGCCATCCGCCAGTTCTTCCGCTTCCTGCTCGCCGAGGGATTGCGCGGCGACGACCCAAGCTCGGCGATCGACAGCCCTAAGCTTGGCAGGCCGCTCCCCAAAATCCTGTCGCTCGAAGACGTTGAGGCCCTGCTGAAGACGGCGGCAGAGGCAAGCGAGCAGGCCGAGGACGGCGCGCCGCGGCGGCGTGCGCTTCGTCTCAATGCCTTGCTCGAAACGCTCTATGCCACGGGCTTGCGCGTGTCGGAGCTGATCTCTCTGCCGCGCGCGGTGCTCACCACCGACGACCGCGTCCTGACGGTCAAAGGCAAAGGCGGCCGCGAGCGGCTGGTGCCGCTCAACGATGCGGCGCGGACCGCGCTCGCAGTTCATCTTGAGGCTGTGCGCGCGGACGAGGCCGGCGGCAAGCGCGCTTCGTCCTGGCTGTTCCCGTCGTCGGGCGGCGAGCATCTGACGCGGCAGCGCTTCGGCCAGGAGCTGAAGGCACTCGCGTCGGAAGCGGGCATCGAGCCGTCGCGGGTGTCGCCGCACGTGCTCCGTCACGCTTTCGCCAGCCACCTGCTCGAGCGCGGCGCCGACCTCCGCACCGTGCAGCAGCTGCTCGGCCATGCCGACATCTCGACCACGCAGATCTACACCCATGTCATCGAGGAGCGGCTCCGGCGCCTGGTCGAGCAGCACCATCCCCTGGCGCATGCGCGCTTAACCAAGCGGAGCTAGGCTGGCCTTGCGCTCGCACTTATTCGGACATGATTTTTTCGGAAAACCGCTTGCCACTTTTCCGGGTCATGCTCGAGGTTGACAGCGTGCCGCGGCAAGGGCCACTTACCAGCCAATTCCCTTTGCCTTATCTGTTTCGCACAACCAGCCGGGGCGTTTTCCTCCCCAAGGGCTAAGCAAGGCCGGATGCGTACCTATCTCGACTTCGAAAAGCCGATCGCCGAGCTCGAAAGCAAGGTCGCCGAGCTGAAGGTGCTCGCCGCCGAGCAGCGCTCGGTGTCCATCGAGGAGGAGCTCGCCAAGCTCGAGATCAAGGCCAAGGAGGCCTTGGAGGAGACCTATTCCGAGCTCACGCCGTGGCAGAAGACGCAAGTCGCCCGCCATCCGGAGCGCCCGCATTTCCGCCACTACATCGACGTGTTGGTGCAGGATTTCACCCCGCTCTCGGGCGACCGCGCCTTTGCCGAGGACCAGGCGATCCTGGGCGGCATCGGCCGGCTGCACGGCCGCTCGGTGATGGTCATCGGCCACGAAAAGGGCTCCGACACCGAAGGCCGCATCAAGCACAATTTCGGCATGGCGCGCCCCGAAGGCTATCGCAAGGCGGTCAGGCTGATGCAGATGGCCGACCGCTTCTCGATTCCCCTGATCAGCCTGGTCGACACCGCCGGCGCCTATCCCGGCATCGGCGCTGAGGAGCGCGGGCAGGCGGAAGCCATCGCCCGTTCGACCGATTGCTGCCTCAGCCTCGGGGTGCCGATCGTCTCCGTCATCATCGGCGAAGGCGGCTCGGGCGGCGCGGTCGCCATCGCCACGGCGAACCGCATCTACATGCTCGAGCACTCGATCTACACGGTCGCCTCGCCGGAGGCTGCCGCTTCCATCTTGTGGAAGGATTCGACGCGCGCTGTGGATGCGGCGACCAACATGAAGATCACCGCGCAGGATCTGCTAAGGCTCGGAATTATCGACGGAATCATTCCTGAGCCGGTGGGAGGAGCGCATCGCGACGGGGTCGAGGTGGTGAAGGCCGCCGGCGAGACGATTCTCACCGCGCTGACCTCGTTCGACGACCTCACGCCGGATGAGATTCGCAAGGACCGGCGCGAGAAGTTCCTGGCGATGGGCCGCGCCAGCTAAAATCCCTGGAATAAGCCCAAAAAAGCGCCATTTTTTGAGTCCATTTGATTGATTTGGAGCCTTATAATGGGGACGAATTCTGGGGGAAGCCGAAGCCTTACGCGCCGCCTAACAGCGCTAACTTCGCCTTAACCTCAAACGCTCGATCTTGGCCGAAAGGCGCAAGGGGCACTCGCGTATGCTGCGATCAAGTATTGTCACGGCCGTGCTTGCGGCGTGCGTGGTGGCTTCGGTCGCCGCGCTCGGCGGCTGTGGCCAATTTTCGCCCTCTTACATGAAGCCGCTGTCGCCGCAGACGCGCGCGCTGTTGGCCGAGAAGGGCATGACCGAGGAGTCGCCCATCCTGCTCCGCATCTTCAAGGCCGAGTCGGAGCTCGAAGTCTGGAAGGCCAAGGACGACGGGCGCTTCTACAAGTTCAAGACCTATCCGATCTGCTCCTATTCGGGAGGTCTCGGCCCCAAGGTCAGCCAGGGCGACCGGCAGGCGCCCGAAGGGTTCTATCTCGTGTCCGAAGACCAGATGAATCCGCGCAGCAAATATCACCTCTCCTTCAATGTCGGCTTCCCCAACGCCTATGACCGCGCTTATGGCCGCACCGGCCAGGACATCATGGTGCATGGCGACTGCACCTCGGCCGGCTGCTACGCCATGACCGACGCGGTGATCGAGGAGATCTACATCCTGGCGCGCGAAGCGCTCGAGAGCGGGCAGACCGCGTTCCAGATCCAGGCCTATCCGTTCCGCATGACCCCGGCGAACATGGCGGCGCACCAGAAGGACGAGTGGTACGATTTCTGGAAGAACCTGAAGGAAGGCTACGACTATTTCGAGGTGACGCATCTCCCGCCGCGGGTCGCGGTATGCGAGAAGCATTATCTGGTCAACGCCGCCTTCGTCGATCGCGGCGCGCGGCCCGACCCGGCGGGCGCCTGTCCCGCTTGGCAGAGATTGCCGGTGTCGCGCGCGCCGGCCGAGCAGGTGGCATCGGCCAAGAAGGCACAGACCGTGGAATTGACCAAGCCGCTCGGCAGCGTGCTCGGCCTGACCTTCGGACCATCGAAGCCGGTCTATCGCGCCTTCACGCTCGGTCCGGCGACGCCGCCGGCCCCGGCGCCGCCACCGGCCCCGGCAAAGTCAAAGGCCAAGGCCAAGCCCGCAGCAGCGGCGGCAGTAGCGGCCGATTAACTGAAGTCTGACATTCGCGTTTCTGACTTCGGGTTGCTAACTCTGGAAGCGAATGCGGCAGCTCTTGACCCTCATCATCCTGGCCCTGTTGATCGGCGGCGGCCTGTTCATGCTGAGCCCCGAGGGGCGGCAGACGCTCGACCGCATGCATATCAACGCCATGCGCGCCGAGCACCAGGCGCTCTACCGCGCCGGCCGGCCGCTCGCCGGCACCCCCGATCTCGCCCGTCTCGATCAGAGGCTCGCGGCGCAAGGGCTGAAGCTCGGCGATCCAGTGATGCTCCGCCTGTTCAAGCTCGAATCCGAGCTCGAGCTGTGGGTCGAGAAGGATGGGCACTTCGTCCGCTTCGCCACCTACCCGATCTGCCTCTGGTCGGGGCGACTCGGGCCGAAGCTGAAAGAGGGCGACCGGCAGGCGCCCGAGGGCTTCTATACGATCGCCTCTGAGCAGCTCAATCCGAACAGCCGCTGGCACCGCGCGTTCAATCTCGGCTTTCCCAACGTGTTCGACAAGTCGAAGGGACGCTACGGCTCATTCATCATGGTGCATGGCGGCTGCTCGTCGGTCGGCTGCTACGCGATGACTGATCAGGTGGTCGATGAGCTTTGGCGCTTCGTCACGGCGGCGCTCGATGCGGGCGAGGGCAGGGTGCCGGTGCATGTCTTCCCGTTCCGCCTGACCGACGGCAATCTCAAATCGCGCAAGTCGAGCCAATGGGCCGGCTTCTGGGGCGATCTGAAGAAGGGTTACGATCTGTTCGAGCGCACGCGCCTGCCGCCGGTCGTGAGCCTGTGCAATGGCCGCTACGCGTTTTCGGCCGGCAGCCCAATGACCGTCGGTAGCGCCGTCGAGGAGCGCTGCCCGCCAGAGGTCGCCGCCAATCCGTGAGATCAGATCGGCCAGAAGAACGCGATGAGCGGCACCCCGACGACCAAAACGATGATCGATAGCGGCAGACCGAGGCGCCAATAGTCGCCGAAGCGGTAGCCGCCCGGACCCATCACCAGCGTGTTGCATTGATGGCCGATCGGCGTGAGGAAATCGCACGCCGCTCCAATCGCCACGGCCATGAGAAACGGGTCCGGGTTATAGCCGAGCTTGCCGGCGAAGGTCGCGGCGATCGGCGCCATGACGAGCACGGTGGCGGCATTGTTGAGGAACGGCGTCACCGCCATCGCCGCGGCGAGCAGCACCGCCAACGCGCCGATTGGCGGCAAGTGGGCTGAGGCCTGCGACAACGCTGAGGCGATCAGTTCGGTACCGCCAGTTGTGCGCAAGGCGTCGCTGACCGGGATCAGCGCGCCGAGCATGATCAGGATCGGCCACTCGATGACGTCATAGGCCTCGCGCAATGAGACCGAGCGGGTGAACAGGAGGATCACGGCAGCTCCGAAAAAGGCGACCGAGACCGGCGTTACGTTGAACGCAACCAGTGCCATGGCGGCAGCGAGAACGGCTATCGGCAGGAGGCTTGCCTGCCGCCCGATGCGGAGGTCGCGCTCGGCAAGCGGCAGGCAGTGCAGTGCGCCCAAGGTCTCTGGCATGGCGGCCATATTGCCCCTCAACACCACGACGTCGCCGGCTCTCAGCTTCACCGAACGCAAGCGGCTGGCGATCCGCCGGCCCTTGCGGCTTACGGCGAGCAGGTTGACGGCATGGCGGTCGAACAGCTTGAGCTGGCCGACCGAACTGCCGACAAGCGCGGAGTCAGGCGTGATGACAGCCTCCATGACGCCGATCTCGTCGGTCGGCGCATCGATCTCGTGGCTCTTACCCTCGCGGGTAAGCTCCAAGTTCTCGAGTGCCACGATGCGGTCGAGTGCCGCCGGCTCGCCTTGGAGGATCAAAATGTCGCCGGGCTTGATCACGATATTGCCGGCCGGCTCGTAGCGTCGCACCGAGCCGCGTAGCAGCGTGATCACCTCGATCTCGCCCTCGCCGAGATCCTCCAGTGCTTTCACCGTGACGCCCGAGGCTGGCGAGGTCTTAGGCACGGTGACTTCCGTGGTGTAGCCTTCGAGATTGAAGGCCGCGTCCATGGATGGCGCTCCCTTGCGGTTCTGCGGCAGAAGGCGCCAACCGAACACGAGAAACAGAAAGCCGACAACGGCGATCCCGGCGCCGACCGGGGTAAAGTCGAACATGTTGTAAGGCTGGCCGAGCAACTGCTCGCGCACGCGCGACACGATGATGTTCGGCGAGGTACCGACGAGGGTGACGATGCCGCCGAGCAAGGCGCCGAACGACATCGGCATCAGCAGAGAGGAGGGCGAGGTGCCGGTACGGCGGGCGAGCTGAAAGGCGATCGGCATCAGCATAGCGAGTGCGCCGATATTTTTGACGAAGCCCGAGAGCAGCGTGACCGAGCCTACCAGAGCGACGATCTGCCGGCCGATGGTGGTGAGATAAGGTCCAAGCCAGCGGACGGCACGCTCGATAATGCCCGACCGCGCGACCGCCGCGCTTACCACCAAAGCGCTCGCGACGATGATGACGATGTCGTCGCTGAAGCCTTTGAATGCTCGATCGGGCGGCACGATGCCGACTGCCACAGAGACAAGCAGGGCGAGCACGGCAACGAGGTCGTAGCGCCAGCGGCCCCAGGCGAACAGCCCCATCATGGCGATGACAATGGCGAAGGCGAGGCCCTGATCGAACGTCATCTAGCGCCGCGCGCCTGTATGCGTTGGATCAGACAAGGACATGAGCTGGGAATCTCGGTTGAGTGGACGTCACCGAGAAAGTCCAGGACGCCGCTTTGGTTCCGTCGGCGACGCGTGCGCGGCAGTTGCTAGCTCGTGAACGTGCCGTGGCAGTGCTTGTATTTCTTGCCTGAGCCGCATGGGCAGAGCGCGTTCCGCTGCACCTTGCCCCAGGTCGAGGGATCGGCAGGGTTCGGGGCGGCCGCAGCGACGGCGGCGGCAGCACCGGCCTTGCGGGCGGCGCGCGCGGGCTTCGCCGCGCCCCTGCCATTGCCGCCGGCTCCTGCCGTCTCGAGCGCGAACTCATCCTCGCCGGTCAACGGGTCAAGGTGATGGGCCTCCATCGGCGGCAGCTCTGCCGGCTCGAGCGGCGGCACGTCCTCCTGCTTGGCAAGCTCGACATGCATCAGCTGGCCGGTGACCGCTTCGCGCAACCGCGCCAGCATGTGCTCGAACAGCGTGAAGCTCTCGTTCTTGTACTCGTTCAGCGGATCGCGCTGGCCGTAGCCGCGCAAGCCGATCACCTGGCGGAGATGCTCGAGCGTGACGAGATGCTCGCGCCATAGCCCATCGAGGGTCTGGAGCAGCACGGCGCGCTCGATCTGCCGCATGATCTGGGGACCGAAATCGGCGGCCTTCTTGGCGAAGCGCTCGTCGGCGGCCTTGATCAGCCGCTCGTGAATCTCGGCCTCGCCGATGCCTTCCTCGGCGGCCCACTCAGACAGCGGCACGTCGATGGCGAAGATGTCTTGCATGCTCTGCTGCAAGGTCGCCATGTCCCACTGCTCGGCATAGGACTTCTCGGGGATGCTGGTGTTCACGAGGTCATCGATCACGTGGCGGCGCATGTCGGCGATGGTGTCGGAGAGATCGGCGTCGCTCAAAAGCTCGCGGCGCTGCTCGAAGATCGCCTTGCGTTGATCGTTCATCACGTTGTCGTATTTGAGCAGGTTCTTGCGCATGTCGAAGTTGCGTGCCTCGACCTTGGCTTGCGCCTTCTCCAGAGCCTTGTTGATCCAGGGATGGACGATCGCCTCGTCCTCTTTCAGCCCGAGCGCGCCGAGCATGCCGTCCATGCGCTGCGAGCCGAAGATGCGCATCAGATCGTCCTCGAGCGAGAGGAAGAAGCGCGAGCGGCCGGGATCGCCCTGGCGGCCCGAGCGGCCGCGCAGCTGATTGTCGATGCGTCGGCTCTCATGGCGTTCGGTGCCGATCACGTAGAGGCCGCCGGCTTTGAGCGCCTTCTGCTTCTTTGTGGCAACCTCGGTCGCGATCTCCTTGCGCCTGGCGGCGATGGCCTCTTGGGTCGGCTCCGTGCCCTTCTCGGTCTCGACCGCGATCCAGTCCGCGATCAGCATGTCGGGATTGCCGCCGAGCTGAATGTCGGTGCCGCGGCCGGCCATGTTGGTGGCGATGGTCACGGCGCCGGGGACCCCGGCCTGGGCGATGATCTTGGCTTCCTGCTCGTGGTAGCGCGCGTTCAGCACCTGATGCGGCACCTTGTCCTTCTTGAGCAGCTCGGCCAGGATCTCCGACTTCTCGATCGAGGTGGTGCCGACCAGCATCGGCTGGCCGAGCTTCTGCGCTTCCTTGATCAGCGCGATGATCGCCCGGTATT
Organism: uncultured Alphaproteobacteria bacterium; assembly: GCA_963820005.1. Lineage (GTDB taxonomy): Bacteria > Pseudomonadota > Alphaproteobacteria > Rhizobiales > Methyloligellaceae > Methyloceanibacter. The sequence continues at coordinate 278,022 of CAWFYQ010000008.1, forward strand.
TCTCCTGCGCCGTGCGATAGACCTCGTCGTCCTCGTCGTCGCGGATCATGTCCATGTTGGTCGGCACCTCGACCACGTCGAGGCCGTAAATGTCCATGAACTCCTCGGCCTCGGTGAGCGCCGTGCCGGTCATGCCGGCGAGCTTGCCGTAGAGCCGGAAATAGTTCTGGAAGGTGATGGTGGCGAGCGTCTGGTTCTCGGGCTGGACGCTCACATGCTCCTTGGCCTCGAGCGCCTGGTGCAGGCCTTCGGAATAGCGCCGGCCCTGCATCATGCGGCCGGTGAACTCGTCGATAATGATCACCTCGTCGTCCTTGACGATGTAATCGCGATCGCGCTGGAACAGCGTGTGGGCGCGCAGCGCCTGCTGCACGTGATGGACGACGGTGACGTTCTCGATATCGTAGAGCGACTCGCCCTTGAGCATGTCGTCGGCGGCGAGCAGCCGTTCGATCTTCTCGTTGCCGACCTCGGTCAGGGAGACGATGCGGGTCTTCTCGTCGAGGTCGTAGTCGCCCTTCTCGAGCTTGGGGATGAAGGTATCGACCTTGTTGTACAGCTCCGAGCGGTCGTCGAGCGGGCCGGAGATGATCAGCGGCGTGCGCGCCTCGTCGATCAGGATCGAGTCGACCTCATCGACGATGGCGAAGTGGTGGCCGCGCTGCACCATCTCCGAGACCGCGTATTTCATGTTGTCGCGGAGATAGTCGAAGCCGAACTCGTTGTTGGTGCCGTAGGTCACGTCGGCGGCGTATTGCTCGCGGCGCTGCGGGTCGCTCAGCTCGTGCAGGATGCAGCCGACGCTCAAGCCCAGGAACTTGTAGATGGCGCCCATCCAGGCGGCGTCGCGACGCGCCAGATAGTCGTTGACGGTGACGACATGCACGCCTTTGCCGGCGAGCGCGTTGAGATAGACGGCGAGCGTGGCGACCAGAGTCTTGCCTTCGCCGGTCTTCATCTCGGCGATGCGCCCCTCGTGCAGCACCATGCCGCCGATCATCTGCACGTCGAAGTGGCGCTGGCCGATGGCGCGCTTGGCGCCCTCGCGCACGGTGGCGAACGCCTCGGGGATCAAATCATCGAGATCGGCGCCCTCGCGCAGGCGCTGGCGGAAAGTTTCGGTGCGCGCCCGCAGCTCCTCGTCGGACAGCGCCACGACTTCCGGCTCGAGCGCATTGATCTTGGCGACGATGGGTCCGTATTTCTTCAGTTTCCGCTCGTTGGATGAGCCGAAAACCTTGCTGGCAAGGGTGCCGAAGGACAGCATTGATCAGGACCTCTTAGATCGCAGGAAAGCTCCCAAGCCGATCCCCATCAACCCTTGGGAAAGCGTCGAAAAAATGCCGGGAGGCGAATGCGGTTGAGACATAAGAGGGCCGCCTAGCCTTGTCAACGCGACCCCTGACGCTTGGACGCGCCGCAGGTGGGGGTGGCTAAGCCGGCTGCTTGGTAGCCAAGGCGCTGGTGCGGCCGATCCGATCGAGCTCTTTCTGGAGCGCGAGCTTGCTGAGTTTCGCGAGCGGCAAGCTCACGAAAATGCCGATGCGCTGGTTCAGCATGCGCATCGTATCGGCGAAGGCGAGGGTGCGCTCGGCCTCGCTGCCTTGCGCCTTGGCGGGGTCGGGCAGGCCCCAATGGGCGGTGATCGGCTGGCCGGGCCAGATCGGGCAGGCCTCGTTGGCAGCGTCGTCGCAAACGGTGAAGACGAAGTCGAGCTTGGGCGCGCCGGGAGCGGCGAACTCGTCCCACGACTTCGAGCGGAGCTGGGCGACATCGTAGTTCGACTTGCGCAGCAAATTGAGCGCGAGCGGGTTGACGTTGCCGGCCGGGTGGCTGCCGGCGCTGAAGGCGCGGAACCTGCCCGCGCCGAGGCGACCCAGAATGCATTCGGCAATGATCGAGCGCGCCGAGTTGCCCGTGCACAGGAACAGCACGTTGAACGGCTCGGGCTTGGTCACGACCTGCATGGGGCGCTCCTTGGGGTCAGCAGCACGCGGCCTCGCCCTCGGATGGGCGGCAACATCCGGCGAGGGCCTGGTCGATCAGCGGCCGGCAGATATTCGGCTTGGCGCGGCAGCAATCCTCGACCAGGAACGACAGCAGATCGCGCGTCCCCTCCACATCCATCGCATAGATGACGGAGCGGCCGTCTTTCCGCGAGGCGATCAGCCCGGCGCGGGTGAGGATCGCGAGATGCGAGGAGAGCGTGTTCGCCGGGACGCGAAGGGTGCGCGCGATGTCGCCCGCCGCGAGGCCGGAAGGACCTTGGCGGACGAGCAGGCGGAAGACTTTGAGCCGGCTCTCTTGCGCGAGAGCGCCCAAAGCGTCGACGGCGTGGGATATTTCCATAAATCCAGAAATATCGAAGTATGATTACGCCGTCAAGCGGCAGCAGCGCGTGGCGGACGCCGAAGCTAAGAGCAGAGACCGGTTGGCACAGGCGGCCAGTCTGGGCCGTTACGCCCTTGGCAATCCCCCGTCCGGGGTCTAAAACGCCGCCCGGGGAAGCGAACCCAACCCGCTCGCCTACTTCTATTTAAGGGGCAGTACCGGCGAGCAGAAGAATGAGGATCATCTCGTGAAAACTTGGTCAGCCTTGCTGCTCGTCGCAGCCTTGGTCGGTGTTGCGCCAATGGCGGCCCTTGCCGACGACGCGGTCGTCGCGCACGTCAATGGCGTCGATATCAAGCAGTCGGATCTCGAATTCGCCGCGTCCGAAGTCGGCCCGCGTCTCGCCAACTACACGCCGGCCGATCGCAAGCGCGTGCTGCTGCAATATGTCATCGAGAACGAGCTGATGGCCGAGGCCGCCGAGAAGGATAGCCTCGACAAGGCCGCCAACTTCCCCGACCGGGTGAAATATCACCAGCGCCGGGCGCTGCGCGATGCATTCTTCGATACCAGCATCACCAACGGCGTGTCCGATGAGGCCGCCAAGAAAATCTTCGACGAGAAGATCGGCGGCGTGAAGCCCGAGCAGGAAATCCACGCCCGCCACATTCTGGTGCCGACCGAGGAAGAGGCCAAGAAGGTCGCCGAGCGGATCAAAAACGGCGAGGACTTCGCCACCGTCGCCAAGGAGGTGTCCAAGGACACCAACGCCGAAGGCGGCGATCTCGGCTTCTTCACGCGCGGCCAGATGCTGAAGCCGTTCGAGGATGCCGCCTTCGCGCTCGATGTCGGCCAGGTCTCGGCGCCGGTGCAGACGCAGTTCGGCTGGCACATCATCAAGGTCGAGGAGAAGCGCGACCAGAAGCTGCCGACCTTCGATCAGGTCAAGGAAGCGATCAAGGCCCAGCTGGTGCAGGCGAAGGCCCAAGAGGTCGTCACGGGTCTGCGCGACGCCGCCAAGATCGAGGTGGTCGACCCTGAGATCAAGAAGGCGATGGACGATGCCGCGGCTCAGGGCGCCATGGCGCCGGACGGCGGCGGAGACGACCAGCCAGGGGACGCGGGCGGCCAGCAATAGTCTCTGGCCGGCGGCTTAAGGCCGAATTGGGCACGATCTCGCCTTTCGCACCGAAGCGGCTGCCGCATGTCCCGGCCATCGGCGGGGTGCGCATCGCGACGGCCGCGGCCGGCATCCGCTATCCGGGCCGCATCGACCTCTTGCTCGCTCTGTTCGATCCCGGAACCAGCGTCGCCGGCGTGCTGACGCAGTCCAAGACCGCCTCGGCGCCGGTCGACTGGTGCCGCGAGCGGCTGCTGCACGGCATGGCCCGCGCGCTCGTGGTCAATTCCGGCAACGCCAATGCGTTCACCGGCAAGCGTGGCCGCGCCGCGGTGAAGCTCACAGCGGAAGCCGCCGCCGCCGCGGCGGATTGCCTCGAGGCCGACGTTTATATCGCCTCGACCGGGGTGATCGGCGAGCCGCTCGATGCCGGCAAGATCGCCGCGCGTCTCGGCGAGCTCGCCGCAAAGGCCGAGGCGAACGCCTTCGAGGCGGCGGCCCGCGCCATCATGACCACCGACACCTTCCCCAAGCTCGCCACGCGCCAGACCGAGATCGACGGTGTCGCCATCACCATCAACGGCATCGCCAAGGGCGCCGGCATGATCGCCCCGGACATGGCGACCATGCTCGCCTTTCTGTTCACCGACGCGGCGATCGAGCCTGCGGCGTTGCGCGACTGCCTGCACCCGGCGGTCGAGGACAGCTTCAATGCCATCACCATCGACGGCGATACCTCGACCAGCGACACGGCGCTCTTGTTCGCCACCGGGCGGGCGGTCACACGCGGCGCGCCATTGATCGCGCATGGCGGCGATCCGCGGCTCGCGATGTTCCGCTTCGCGCTGCACGATCTGATGCGCGAGCTGGCGCACCAGGTGGTTAAGGACGGCGAGGGGCTGACCAAATTCGTCACGGTCAAAGTAACCGGCGCCGAGAGCAAGACGGCCGCGCGGACGATCGCCAAGTCGATCGCCAACTCGCCTCTGGTGAAGACGGCGCTCGCCGGCGAGGACCCGAACTGGGGCCGGATCGTCGCGGCGGTCGGCAAGGCGGGCGAGAAGGCCGACCGCGATCGGCTCGCCGTCTGGCTCGGCGACATACTGGTCGCCAAGGACGGGGAGGTCGCTCCCGGCTATCGCGAGGCGATGGGCGCCGCCTACATGAAGCAGCAGGAGATCGCCATCACCGTCGATGTCGGCGTCGGCAAGGACGGAGCGACCGTGTGGACCTGCGATCTCACCAAGGATTATATCGCTATTAACGCTGACTACCGGTCCTGACGAGTATCGATCCCAACATTTGTTAATCGCTAGGTGGGAGCATGGCCCCGCGTCAGAATCGCTCGATCGTGATCGTCGCGGCTTGCGCTCTCCTGAACGAGAGCGGGGACGTGCTGATCGCCAAACGCCCTGCGGGGCGGCCGCTTGCCGGACTTTGGGAGTTTCCCGGCGGCAAGGTCGAGCAGGGAGAGGAGCCGGAGGAAGCGTTGATCCGCGAGCTCAAGGAGGAGCTTGGCATCGAGATCGCCAAGGCCGATCTTGCGCCGCTGACCTTCGCCAGCCACGCTTACCCCGACTTCCATCTGCTGATGCCGGTCTATCGCTGCGCGCGGTGGCGCGGGCGTCCGACCGCATTGGAGGGGCAGGAGCTGTTGTGGGTGAGACCCCACGCGCTCGACGCCTACGACATGCCGCCGGCCGACGAGCCGCTCAAGCGAGCGTTTTGCGATTTGTTGTAATGGTGGGGAAGAGGATGACCAGCAGAATTCGCATCGGCGAGACCCTCCGCCGCTTTGCCGCCGACAATTCGGGCGCCACGGCCGTCGAATACGGGTTGTTGGTAGCGTTTATCGCCCTCGCCATCGTTGTGGCCGTGAATCAGGTTGGCACCGGAATTTCGCGCGTGTTCAACTCGCTCTCCGCCAGCCTCTCGACGAGGTAAGCGCGCGTCTTTTGGCAGCGCATCCGTCATGGCCGCGCTCGTCCCGGCCATCCATGTCTTCAGTTTAGCTTCGTGGATGCCGTCACACGGCCGGGCATGAGCGCAATTATTTTCCTTCGGTATTGCGCCCCCTGGGCGACGCCGGGAAGGACGCCTTGTCGCCAGCGGATTGCTCCGTCGTACGCAGAGCGTCGGCGAGGCGCTGCGCGGCGCTGCCGGGCGGAAGCGGCTTCTGCTGGCTGGCATGCGGCGCCCATCCCGAAAGATAGACGATCTCGAACGTGGCGCTCACGCCGCCGCCCGGCAGTGCGTGCCGTTCGCGATAGATCGCTTCGGCGCGATCGAGCGTGCGGCGCGGGAGCGGCGCCTTGCTCCGCTCGGAAAGAACGTTGCCGCCGCCGAGCACGCGCACCTCGCGCATCAACTCGCGCGGCGAGGCGTAGGTCATGTTCAGCACGTCGGCGTCGGCCACCGGCAGTGCGAAGCCCGTCCGCTGTAACAGCGCGCCGTAGTCCCGGACATCGCCGAACGGCGCGACGCGCGGGCTTGCGCCGCCTTGCAACTCGGCCTCGGCCTCGATCAGAGCCTGGCGCAGCTCGATGAGCGAGCGGGCGCCAAGCAGCGCTCCGATGAACAGGCCGTCGGGGCAGAGCGCCCGCCTGATCTGCACCAGAGCGCCGGGGAGGTCGTTGACGCGGTGCAGCGCAAGCCCCGAGACGATCAGATTGAGGCTCGCATCCTTGAACGGCAGCAGGTCCTCGTCGCAGACGAGCGCCGGACGCGGACAGAGCGCGGCGAGCGCGAAAGCGCTCTCGGCATAGATCATCTCGCCGACCGATTTGAGCGCGGCAACCTTCTTTCCCAAAAGCCCGCGATAGGCGCCGAGGTCCAGCGCGCGGGGGAACGAGCGCAGCATCAACTTCGACCCGCTCGGCGATCTCGCCCGCGACATGAGCGAGCAGGAACTCATGCGCCGCGATCTCGGAGGCGAAGCGCGCGCGCCGGGCGCGGAGCAGCTTTCGGTCGAACAGTTGATGCGGCTCGCTCATGGGGCGCTAGCGCCTCCGCTCTTTAAGCTCGGGCGGGTTCGGCTGTATCATGACGCTCATGGAGATGAGCGAGGCAGACATCGCCCTCACGCCTCCGCCCGAGCAGGCGCGAGCGCGGAGCCTCTTCCTCGGCGCGATCTTCGCGCCGGTCGCCGACCTTCTGCTGCCGCCGGTCTGCGTCGTGTGCCGGACGCGCATCGGCAGGCATGGGCTGATCTGCGGCACCTGCTTCGCCAGAATAGACTTCATCGCGCCTCCGCTATGCGACCGGCTCGGCGTACCGCTGCCTTACGACGCCGGCGCGCCGCTGCTCTCGGCCGCGGCCATCGCCAAGCCGCCAGTCTACGACCGGGCGCGGGCCGTGGCGCGCTATTCCTCGACCATGCGTGAGCTTGTCCAGAGCTTCAAATATCGCGACCGGCACGAGGGGCTGCCGCTGTTCGGCCGCTGGCTTAGCAAGGCCGGCGCCGAGCTGCTCGCCGACGCCGATGTCATCGTGCCGGTGCCGCTCTATGCCTCACGGCTCTGGTCTCGGCGCTTCAATCAATCGGCGATGCTGGCGCACGCGGTTGGCCGGATGGCGCGCGTTCCGGTCGATTGCTTCGCGCTCAAGCGGGTGCGGCGCACGGCGAGCCAGGTCGGGCTCTCAGCCGACCAGCGCCGCCGGAACGTTGCCGGCGCGTTCAAGGTGCCGCAAGCGCACGCGGGCCGTCTCAAGGGCAGGAAGGTCCTTGTCATCGACGACGTGATCACCACCGGCGCCACGGTCGAGGCCTGCGCGCGGGCCTTGCGGCGGGCGGGGGCGGCGCGGGTCGATGTTCTCGCCCTGGCCAGGGCCGTGGAAGGCGCCTCTTTCGTGCTTTAGTCTTGCGCCGGGCCTGCCGAGAACCCAGTTACCTAAAGTCCATCCAAGATTTATCCGGCGACGATCCATGAGCGATATCCTCATCTACACCACGCAATTCTGCGGCTATTGCCGGGCCGCCAAGAATCTGCTGAGCGCCAAGGCTGTCAAATTCGCGGAGATCGACGTGGGCTTCGATGCGGACAAGCGCAGCGAGATGGTGGAGCGCGCCGGCGGCTTGCGCACCGTGCCACAGATCTTCATCAACGGCCGTCACGTCGGCGGCTATGACGAGCTCGCCGCGCTCGAGCGCGAGGGCAAGCTCGATGCCTGGCTCGCGGATGCACTTGCGCCGCAGACGCTAGCGTCACAGACATTCGCCGACGCCAGCGAGACATGAGTCAAGGCGGCGAGAGACGCTTCCGCGCCGGGCTCGTCCAGCTCCGCTCGGGGCGTAGCGTCGGGCCGAACCTCGACCAGGCCGAAGCGCTGATCAGGCGGGCAGCCAAGGGCGGCGCGGTCTATGTTCAGACGCCGGAGAATACCGGGCTCATGGAGCTCAAACCCGAGCTGGTGGTCGAAGCGGCAGAGACCGAGGGAAAGAACGTCGCGCTGGCTCGCCTCAAGGCGCTCGCGCGCGAGCTCCGCATCTGGCTCCATGTCGGCTCGCTCGCCGTCAAGCTCGACAAGGTTCGCGTCGCCAACCGCTCCTATCTGATCGACCCCGAGGGACGGGTCGCGGCGCGCTACGACAAGCTGCATATGTTCGACGTCGATCTACCGGGCGGCGAGAGCTATCGCGAGTCGCAATATTTCAAGCCGGGCGACAAGGCGATGCTCGCCGATCTCCCCTTCGGGCGGCTCGGGCTCAGCATCTGCTACGACCTCCGCTTCCCCGCGCTCTACCGGGCGCTCGCTTCGGCCGGCGCCGAGATCATCGCCGTGCCGTCGGCCTTCACCAAGCAGACCGGCGAGGCGCATTGGCGCGTGCTGATCCGCGCCCGCGCCATCGAGACCGGCGCCTTCGTGCTCGCCGCAACCCAAGGCGGCGTGCATGAGAACGGCCGCTCGACCTACGGTCACAGCCTGGTCGTGTCGCCGTGGGGCGAGGTTCTGGCCGAAGGCGGCGAGGACCCCGGTGTGATCTTCGCCGATATCGAGCTTGCGGCTTCGGCCGAGGCCCGCGCGCGCATCCCGGCGCTCAAGCATGGCCGCGACTTCGCCGTCGAGATTGCCGGGCTGAGCGAGCAGGCGGCGCGATAGCTGTCACAATCCGCTGTTACGCTCGGCCTGAAGCTGATGCCGCGCCCGAGGTAACCTCTTGTTGGGGTCCTTGGTCTAAAACTTATTTCCGAGTCGCCCTGGTAAAGCCCCGAAGCATGGCTAATATTGCAACTGCCGGGCGTTGGTTTCTGCGCAACCAGGGTCATAGCATGGGTCCGATAACTCTGTTCCATCCTCAAAAATACGTCTTAGGTCTCCTGGTCGTCCCGTTTCTGGCGCTCGCGCTGGCGGGTTCGGCCGCTGCTGAAACCAACACCAAGCCGCAAAACCCCTCGACCGTCGGTGCGCCCAGCGCGCCGGCCAAATCGGCGACGCCTGCCGCCAAGCTTAATTTGGACACCGGCATCGCGCAGCCCGCCACGGGTCAGGGCGCGGCCAAGCCGGCGACCACCACCGCGCTGCCTGCGCCGGAGCAAGTCAAGCCCAAGGTCGAGCCTGAGCCAGCGGACGCGGCGGCGCATGCGGCAGCCAGCGCCGATATTCAGCCCGGCGCGAAGATTCTCGTGAATATCGACAAGTCCACTCAGGAGATGACCGTCTTCGTCGACGGCCTTGAGCGCTACAGCTGGAAGGTTTCGACCGGCAGGGGCCAGTACGACACGCCGACCGGCACGTTCACGCCGACGTCGATGAACGAGATCTGGTACAGCAAGCAGTGGGACAACTCGCCGATGCCGCATGCCATCTTCTTCATGAAGGACGGTCATGCAATTCACGGCACCCACGAGGTGAAGAATCTCGGCAAACCTGCGTCGCACGGCTGCGTACGCCTCGCGCCGGAGAACGCCGCCACGCTCTATGCGATGGTCGAGAAGACCGGCATGGAGAACACCCAGGTGGTGCTGAGCGGCGAAGCGCCGGGAGCCGAGCCGAAAGTCGCCAGTCCCGGGCCGAACTATCAATATCAATATCAGTATCAATATCCCTACCAGCGGCGTGGCCAGCCCGTGCCGCCTTGGTTCAACCCCGGCCAGGAAGCTCAGGTGCAGCCTGATCAGCAGCCGCAGCGCCGGCGCGGGCTGTTCGGCCGTCGCTGGTTCCAGCAGGATCAGGGCGCCTATGCCCCGCCGGCCCCACCACGCTATTATCAGCGCGGCTACGGCTATTGATCGCATGAACGAGACCGCGCTCGACCCTGCCGCCATGGGGCGTTTGGCAAAGGCCCTGGTTTTCATCTGCGGCGCGGAGCATCCGACGACCGTCGCCCTCAAGGCCGCCGCAGCGAGTGGCTCCGAGCGGGACATCAAGAACGCCCGCACGCTGTTCATGCGTTTGAAGCCGGGGGACCGCCGGGCGGCCTTGGCCATGCTGTCGGACTGATCAGCCGCTGAGCGCCGTGGCGAAATAGTTCACGTCGGTGTCGCGCGACAGGCTGAACTCATCGGCCAGCGGGTTGTAGACGAGCCCAGTCGTGTCGGCCGGCACGAGGCCGGCGGCTTGCAGCGCCGCGCGAAGCTCCTCAGGCGTGACGAAGCGCTGCCATTGATGAGTGCCCGCCGGCACCCAACGCAAAATAAGCTCGGCCGCGATGATCATGAACGCATAGGCCTTGTAGGTGCGGTTCAGCGTCGACAGCACCATGATCCCGCCGGGCTTCACCAACGGCGCAATAGCTTTCAGGAACGCCGGCACGTCCGGCACGTGCTCGACCACTTCGAGCAGCAGCACGGCGTCGTAGGTGGCGCCGCTCGCCGCGACCTCTTCGGCCGTGGCGATGCGGTAGTCGATCGCCAGCCCCATGCCTCGGGCGTGGGCCTTGGCAGCCACGATATTCTCTTCCCCGGGGTCGATGCCGGTGACGGTTGCTCCGAGCCTCGCCAGCGGTTCGGCCACCAAGCCGCCGCCGCAGCCAATGTCGAGCACGGTCAGCCCGGCGAGGCTTCGGCCTTGCGTCTTGTCACGCTTGAAGCGATGGCAGAGTTGGTCGCGGATATAGGTGAGGCGCAGCGGGGTGATGCGGTGGAGCGGCTTGAACGGTCCATTGGCGTCCCACCATTGGCCCGCGTCCTTGGCGAATCTCGCAACCTCGTCGCGGTCGAGCGTGGCTGAGTTCTGGGCTTCGGCCATGGCGGCATTGGCTGCGCCAGCCGGTCGCCTGTCAAGAAGCCCCAGAACCATTGCGGGCCGGCGCCTCAATCAGTATGAAAGAGCCGGTTTCGCGGCCGGCCCTTGACTGGGCCGGCCCTTCTATTGTGTGGATCAGGCTCGTGGCCCTGTTGGTGCTGAAATTCGGCGGAACGTCGGTCGGCGACATCGACCGCATCAAGAACGTTGCCGCCCACGTCAAGCGCGAGGTCGAGGCCGGCCATTCCTGCGCGGTCGTGGTCTCGGCCATGGCCGGGCACACCAACCAGCTGGTCGCCTGGGTCGATCAGGCCTGGGGCTTCAAGGAGCGCCAGAAGCAGAACGACGCCGAGGCGTCGGCCCAATATGACGGCCGCGAGTATGACGCCGTGGTCTCCTCCGGCGAGCAAGTCACCTCGGGGCTGCTCGCGCTCGTGCTCCAGTCGATCGGCATCAATGCCAGGTCATGGCAGGGCTGGCAGATCCCGCTCCATACCGACACCGCCCATCGCGCCGCCCGCATCACCGGGCTCGAGGTCGACGAGCTCAAGCAGCGCATGACGGGCGGAGAGGTCGCGGTCATCGCAGGTTTCCAAGGGGTCGCTCCGGGGAACCGCATCTCCACCCTCGGCCGTGGCGGCTCAGATACGAGCGCGGTGGCGCTGGCCGCGGCGCTCGCCGCCGACCGCTGCGACATCTATACCGACGTCGACGGGGTTTATACCACCGACCCGCGCGTGGTGCCCAAGGCGCACCGGCTCGACCGCATCTCCTACGAGGAAATGCTAGAAATGGCCTCGCAGGGGGCCAAGGTGCTCCAGACCCGCTCGGTCGAGCTCGCCATGCAGAGGGGCGTGCGGGTTCTGGTACGCTCGAGCTTCGATCCGCCGGACTTGGGCGGCAGGTCGACCGACGATGCGCTTGAGCTTGGAACACTCGTTTGCCATGAGGATGAGATCGTGGAGCAAAACGTCGTCAGTGGAATTGCCTATGCCCGCGACGAGGCCAAGGTGACGCTGCTCAAGGTGGCCGACAAGCCGGGGGTGGCGGCGCGGGTGTTCGGCCCGCTCGCCGAGGCCAATATCAATGTCGACATGATCGTGCAGAACGTGTCGGAGGACGGGCGCTATACCGACATGACCTTCACGGTGCAGAACGCAGATCTCGACCGGGCGCTCGAAGTCCTGCGCAAAGCCAAGGAGCACATCGGTTATTTCGACTTGCGCGGCTCGACCGACATCGCCAAGGTGTCGGCGATAGGCGTCGGGATGCGGAGCCACGCGGGCGTTGCCGCGCAAATGTTCAGTGCGCTTGCCGAGAAGGGCATCAATATCGAGGCGATCTCGACATCTGAGATCAAGATCAGCGTATTGATCGATGCGGCCTACGCCGAGCTCGCGGTGCGAACCTTGCATTCCTTGTTCGGATTGGACAGCCGCTGACGGATTTGCAGCAAACCTGACGACGCTTGGTCCGCCGCTCCGCCGGTCGGCGAGGACTGATTGCCATGCCTACTTCTTCTGTTGGCGCGCCTAGACAGCTTCTGCGGCGCCTGCGCGAGGTGATGGCGCAGCGCGAGAGCGCGCAAATTCGGCTCGACAAGGTGGTGGTGCTGATCGCCTCCAACATGGTGGCCGAGGTGTGCTCGCTCTATCTGCGGCGCCGCGACGGCTCGCTCGAGCTGTTCGCCACCGAAGGCTTGAACCCGCTGGCGGTGCACAACACGCATCTGAAGCCCGGCGAGGGTCTGGTCGGTCTGATCGCCGAGCAGGCCGAACCGTTGCAGTTCCCCGACGCCCAGCATCACCCGGCGTTCTCCTACCGGCCTGAAACCGGCGAGGAGATTTACCACTCGTTCTGCGGCGTGCCGATCCTGCGCGGCGGCCACACGATCGGCGTGCTCACGGTGCAGAACCGCACCAAGCGTCAATATAGCGACGAGGAGATCGAGGCGCTCCAGACCACCGCCATGGTGCTCGCCGAGACGATCGCCTCCGGCGGCTTCAGCGTCACCGAGGAGGTCAGCGCCGAACCTCGCCGCGAGCTTGCCGCGCGCTTCTCGGGGCTGCCCATCTCCGAAGGGGTGGCGCTTGGCCATGTGGTGCTGCATGAGCCGCGCATCGTCGTCACCCGCCTGATCGCCGAGGATGTCGAGCTCGAGCGCCGCCGCCTGTCCCAGGCGATCGAGGAGCTGACCGGCATGATCGACACCATGCTGGAGCGGGGCGATCTCGCCCGCGCCGGCGAGCATCGCGAGGTGCTCGAAGCGTTCCGCATGTTCGCCCACGATCACGGCTGGCGGCGCCGGCTGGACGAGGCGCTGCTCACCGGCCTGACCGCGGAGGCGGCGGTGCAGCGTGTGCGGAATGACACCCGCGCCCGCATGCTCCGCCAGATCGACCCGCATGCGCGCGAGCGGCTGCACGACATCGACGATCTCTCCAACCGCCTGCTCAGGCTCTTGTCGGGCGGCGCCGTCACCGCGGCTGCCGGCAACCTGCCGCAGGACACCATCCTGATCGCCCGCACCATGGGCCCGGCCGAGCTGCTCGACTACGACCGCCAGCGCCTGCGCGGCCTGGTGCTCGAGGAGGGCGGGTCGGCGAGCCATGTGGCGATCGTGGCGCGCGCGCTTGGCATTGCCGCCATCAGCCAGGTCAAGGGTGTGCTCGAAGCGGTCGAGGCGGGGGACGCTGTCATCGTCGATGCCGAGGGCGGCGAGCTGCATGTCCGGCCGACGCAAGAGGTGGTCTCGGCCTATTCCGACAAGGTGCGGTTCAGGGCGCGGCGCCAGGCGCAATACGCCGCGCTCCGCACCGTGCCGTCGGTTACGCTCGACGGCGAGCGGGTGGCGCTGCACATCAATGCCGGCCTCCTGTTCGATCTGCCGCATCTCGACCAGTCCGGCGCCGACGGCATCGGGCTGTTCCGGACCGAGCTGCAATTCATGATCTCGGCGACCTTCCCCAGGCTCGAGCAGCAGACCCGCCTATACAAGGCGATCCTCGATGCCGCCGGCGACCGTCCGGTAGTGTTCCGCTCGCTCGATGTCGGCGGCGACAAGGTGCTTTCCTATTTCCGCGCGAGCGAGGAGGAGAACCCGGCGATTGGCTGGCGCGCGATCCGCATGGCGCTCGACCGCCCGGCTCTGTTCCGCACCCAGATCAGGGCGCTGCTTCGGGCGTCGCAGGGGCGCGAGCTCCGCATCATGCTGCCGATGATTGCCGACGTGTCCGAGCTCAAGGCGGCGCGCGGGCTGATCGACCGCGAGGTCGCCATCCTCAAGCGGCATGGCCGGCCTGAGCCGAAGAGGCTGATGATCGGGGCGATGATCGAGGTGCCGGCGCTGCTCTATCAGCTCGACAGCGTATTGCCGCTCGCCGATTTCGCGTCGGTTGGCTCCAACGATCTCATGCAGTTCCTGTTCGCCGCCGATCGCGGGAACATGCGCGTCGCTGAGCGGTTCGACTCGTTGAACCCGGCGGCGCTCAAGGCGTTTCGCGTCATCGTCGAGGCAGCGCGGAAGCATGGCGTGCCGTTGACGCTCTGTGGCGAGATGGCCGGGCGGCCGATCGAAGCCATGACCCTGGTCGGGCTCGGCTTCCGCTCGATTTCCATGGCGCCGGCCTCGGTCGGCCCGGTGAAAGCCATGATTCTATCGCTCGATGCGGCGGCTTTGCGCGAAAGACTCGGCGAATGGCTCGAAACCAAGAGCACGTCGGTGCGTGAGGAATTGAAGGCCTTCGCTACGGAGAAAGGCGTGCAGATCTAAGACGATGAGAGGTCTTAAACCAAAGCGGCAATGTGCTAATCTCGCCCGGACTTGCAAACAAGACGCCGTTGCGCTTGTGTTGGCGGAGATCAGCAGGAGATGGGACCGGCCTTGCAATGCCGCCCGAGCCGAGCCCAGTGCCGGTAGGTTCGTCGCCGGATGCCGCCGCGCGACAGCGTTTGCACATTCACGGGATTAAAGAGATGCCGGCCGGCTATGACGCTGAGGTAGCGGAATTGTTTCGGGACCTCCGGAACGCGAGCGGTGTGTCGGAAGCCGACCTCGCCGCGCGGCTCGCGACGCGGGTGGAGGTGGTGCAGGCGCTCGAGCAGGGCGCGCTCTATGCGCTGCCGCCATGGGCCGAGACCTGCCGCGTGATCAACGGCTATGGCGCGATGCTCAATCTGGACGTCAGGCCGCTGCTCCGGCGCATCTATGCGCAGATCGAGTCCGGCATCGTCGAACTCGGGCCTAAGCCGATCCCCGAGGTTCCGGTCATGGCAGCGCCTGAGGCGATCGATTTCGGGTTCGAGCCTGACAGGAGGACGGTCACGCCGGTAGCGAACTTCCAGGCGCCGGATTGGCCTGACAACCCGTTCGCCGCGCCCTCCAAGCCGGCTCAGCCGCCACAGCAAGCGCAACGACCGCAGCCGCAGAAGTCTCAGCCTTCAGCCTCGCCGCAGCAAAATGCTTGGCCGCAACCGCCGGCGGGCTCGCCGTCGCCGTTCCAGGCCAATTGGCCTAATGCCGCGCCGCCGGCCCCGCAGCCGCAGCAACAGCCGCGCCAAAATTCGAACGCTGCGGCGCAACAGCCGCAGCCCCAGGCGCCATGGCCGAATGCCGCTCCGCAGCGCCAGGCGCCCCCGCCACAGCAGCAACCGCCGCAGGCGCAACCGCGTCCGCAGCAGCCTCGGCCGCCGCAACCGGCAAAGGCCCCGCCGCCGCCGCCACCCCAGCCGACGGCCGACGCCGATTTCGACGGGACGTGGCAGCAGCAGCCCGCCAGGCCGATGGGCCAGCCGGCTGGCGAAGCCGAGCTTGAGGCCGCCTGGCAGCAGCCCAATCAACCAAAGCCGCAACCGCGCCCGCGCCCCCAAGCCGCGCCGCCCCCGCCGCCACCGCCTCTGCCGATGGAAGAACCGGAGGCGCCGAGCCGCAAGAAGGCGCTGCTGAAGTGGGGCCTCGTCACCCTGCTGATCGCCATCATGGCCGCCGGCGGGTGGATGGTGCTCGGCAGTGTCAGGGGATCGGGCGGGCTCCAGTCCTCAAAGCCCGGCGTGCTCGACCCCGACGACCCGCGGAGCCGCAAGGCCGACCGGCTGCAAGGCCCTTCGTAGCGTTCCCCTCACTGCTTATTCATTCCCGCGGTCCATCAATTTCAGACCATGACGACGATTCCGGCCGAACGACTCAATAGACTCCTCGCCCGTTGGCAGACGGTGCAATCGACGCTCGCCGCGGGCGCCGATCAGGAGAGCTATGTCCGGCTCAGCCGCGAGTTCTCCGAGCTCGACCCGATCGTCGCCACCATCAACGCGCTGCGCAAGGCCGAGACCGAGCGCGACGACCTCAACCATATGATCAACGACCCGGCGTCGGATCCGGACATGACCTCGCTCGCCGAAGCCGAGCTTGGCGCGCTCGACCCGCGCATCGAGGAGCTCGAGCGGCAGCTCAAGGTGCAATTGCTGCCGAAGGACGCCGCCGACGAGAAGAGCGCGATCCTCGAAGTGCGCGCCGGCACTGGCGGCGAGGAGGCGGCTCTGTTCGCCGGCGATCTGTTCCGCATGTATCAGCGTTATGCCGACCGCATGGGCTGGAAAGTCGCCATCATCTCGGCGAGCAACTCGGCGACCGGCGGCTACAAGGAGATCATCGCCTCGATCGCCGGCAAGGGCGTGTTCGCGCGGCTGAAATTCGAGTCAGGCGTGCATCGGGTGCAGCGTGTACCGGCGACCGAGGCGCAAGGCCGCATCCATACCTCCGCGGCGACCGTCGCCGTGCTGCCCGAAGCCGAGGAGGTCGACATCAAGATCGAGGACAAGGACCTCCGCATCGACGTGTTCCGCGCCAGTGGCCCTGGCGGGCAGTCGGTCAACACCACCGACAGCGCGGTCAGAATCACGCATATGCCGAGCGGGCTCGTGGTCAGCCAGCAGGACGAGAAGTCGCAACACAAGAACAAGGCCAAGGCGATGAAGGTGCTGCGGGCGCGGCTCTACGATCTGGAGCGGTCGAAGCTCGACGCCGCGCGCGCCCAGGATCGGCGCAGCCAGATCGGCACCGGCGACCGCTCCGAGCGCATCCGCACCTATAATTTCCCGCAAGGGCGCGTCACCGATCACAGGATCGGCTTCACCACCCATCAGCTCCCTTATGTGCTCGAAGGGGCGCCCGCGCTGGACGAGATCATCGATGCGCTGACGAGCGACTACCAGACGAACCAGCTCGCCGCGTTGCAGGAAGAGGCGCATGTCTGAGGCGGTTCACGGCTCGCTGCAGCAGGCCTTCGCGGCGGCAGCGCAGAGTTTGCGCGAGGCGGGGATCGAGACGGCCGAGCTCGATGCGCGGCTGCTGCTGTGCGACGCCGCCGGTCTCACTCATGAAGCCTACGTCGCGCGGGCGGGCGAGGCGCTCGCGCCCGAAATTGCGGCGCGTCTCGACGCTTCGCTGCTTCGCCGCGCAAATCATGAGCCCGTGTCGCGCATCACCGGCACGCGCGAGTTCTACGGCAGGAGCTTCACCGTCGAGAGCAGCGCGCTCGATCCGAGGCCCGACACCGAGACTCTCATCGCCGTTGCGCTCGATGTCGTCGCGGCAAGCGGCGACGGCCGGCCGCTCAGACTGCTCGATCTCGGCACCGGAACGGGCTGTATCCTGATCACATTGCTCGCCGAGCTGCCCCAGGCGCACGGCGTCGGCACCGATATCGCGGCTGATGCGCTCGTCCTAGCCGAGGCCAATGCGCGGCGCCTCGGCGTCAGCGATCGTGCATCTTTCATCGCCTCGGACTGGTGCGACGCGGTCGGCGGCGAATTCGACCTGATCCTCTCCAATCCGCCTTACATCGCCTCGGCCGAGATCGCCGGGCTCGCACCAGACGTGAGGGCCTACGACCCGCATCTTGCGCTCGACGGCGGTCAGGACGGGCTCGATGCCTACCGGCGCATCGCCGCCGGCGCCGCGGGAAAACTGCGCCCCGGGGGCAAGATTCTGGTCGAGATCGGGGCATCTCAGGCCCATGACGTCGCGGCGCTCCTGGAGAGGCGCGGATTGCTCGTCGAGACAGGCGGAATCGTGCCGGATCTCGGCGGCAGGCCCAGGGTGGTTGTGGCAAGTCTGTGACAGGGTGAGGCGGGTCGGGGCGTCGCAGGGCAAAAAAGGGCTTGGAAAGACGCGATGTTCAGGATAGGTTCGAGTCCAGCAAGTGAATATCTTCGGCCAGTGGCATTGCGGAAGCCCGGCCGGTTGCAACGGCAACAAGAGCGGACATCTCGTGAACCTCGATTGAAAGGCTCCCGCCTCTCGGGACGTTCAAGAGACGCTCGACCGCCCATCAAGATTGAGGTTGGCTGGCGCAAGCTCGGTGATTCTCAGGACGCTTAGCGCCGGAGATCGTTTCAAAAACAAGGCTGCAAAAAAAGCCGGGACGATTTGCGTGAGCCGCTCCGGTTCGACGGACGGCGGAGCCCATACGGGCTCCGGCAGTCGTCAGATTGAGTGAGCAGGGAGAAGGTCGCGGCGTGTGCCGCCAATCAGGTGAATAGAGGCCCATGAGGCAAGGACAGCAGAATCGCCGAGGCCGCGGCCGCAGTGGTCGCAAGCCCCAAAATCCGTTGGCGCGGAGCTATGAATCGAACGGGCCCGATGTGAAGATCAGGGGCACCGCGGCGCATATCGCCGAGAAATACATGTCGCTCGCGCGCGACTCTCTGGCATCGGGCGACATGGTCGCGGCCGAGAGCTATCTCCAGCACGCCGAGCATTACAACCGCATCATCATGGCGGCGCAGACGCAGTTCAGCGCGCAGCCGGGCGGCCAGCAGAGCGATGGCCCTAACGGCGGCTCGTATCGCAACCCGCGTTGGAACTCGGAAGGCTCCGACGACGATGGCGATGGCGGCTCCGATTACGATACCACTGACGGCGGCGCCGGACCCGATGTACGCGATACACGTGGCGGTCAGGATCGCGGGGGCCAAGATCGCGGGGGTCAAGACCGTGAGCGCCCAGACCGCGAACGCCAGGGCGGCGGCGGCCAGGACCGCGAGCGCCATGAAGGCAATCGCGAGCATCACGGCGGCGGCGGACACGAGCGTGGTGGACAGCATCGCGGCGGTGGCCACGAGCAGGGCCGTCATGGCGGCAATGGCCGCGAGGCCCCGCGCGATCGCGAGGCCAACGGCTCAGATCAGCCAGAGTCCCAGCAGAGCGACGACGCCACTCCCGATACGACGGTTAGCTGAGCCGATTAGCCTCAAGGATTTACTGAGCGGCCTGCGCCGGTTGCGTGCTTTCCTGTCCGCCGCCAGCCTGCTGCAATTTCGCGATTTGGGCGTCGAACCAGGCAAGGTCATCGGCGAATGACGCGTTATCGGGGGATTGCTCTTTAAGCCGCGCGATGAGGTCGCTTCCCTTGGCAAACTCGGCGACCGCTTGTGCCGCTTCGCCTTGAGCAGCGAGCATGCTGCCAACCTTGCCGTGGCTGACCGCCAAATCACGCTGCCACACCGCGTAGGTCGGGTCGGTCTTGACCAGAAGCTCGCGAATCGCGAGGCCGGTCCGATAGGATGCAAGCGCCTCGGTGAGATTGCCTTGCATTGCCAGCACGTCGCCGACCCTGTCACAAGTGACTGAGAGATCGTGTTGCCACTCGGCGTTGCTCGCATCTTTGGTGGCGAGCCGCGCGGCAATCGCCAAATCGTCGCGGTAAGATTGCAGCGCCCCTGAGAGATCGCCTTGGGCGACCAGAACGTCGCCGATCTTGTCGTAGGCGATGGAAAGATCGCGCTGCCAACCCGTATTGCCGGGGTCTGCCCTGACCAACCGCGAGAGGATTTCCCGCTTGGCCTGGTAGGACACCAGAGCGCCGGCGAGATCGTTTTGCGCCTTCAGGACGTCGCCGATCCTCTCGTGGCTAATGCCGACATCGTACTGCCCCCCTGCATTGTCTGGATCGGCCTTGGCCAACCGCGCGCGAATGGCGAAGACCTTGGCGATACGAGGCGAGCGCGTCGGCGAGATTGCCTTCTGCCATCAGCGCGTCGCCGACCTTGTTGCAGGAGACCGAGAGATCGCGTTGCCAGCTGGCGTCGCTGGGATCGGCCGAAGCCAGTCGCGCGGCGATCGCCAAATCTTGGCGATAAGATTGCAGCGCCTCGGCAAGCTTGCCTTGCACCAGCAGCACGTCGCCGATCTTGCTGTAACAGACGGCGAGATCGCGCTGCCAACCGGCATTGTTGGGGTCGCTCATGGCGAGGCGGTCCATGATCGCGAGGCCCTGGCGATAGGATTCGAACGCCTCCGCGAGATTGCCCTTTGCCATCAGCACGTCGCCGATCTTGTTGAGGGTCACCGAGGTGAAACGCTGAAGGTCGGCGTTGGCGAGGTCGGCGGCGCGCAAAGGGACCATGCGGCTGAGGCTTGCACGGTACTGCTCGAGCGCGGCGTCGAGATCGCCCTGGGCGACCAGCACGTCGCCGATCCGCTCGTTCGACACCGAGAGATCGCGCTGCAAGCTGACGTTGCCGGGATCGGCGGTGGCCAACCGCTCGGCGGTGGCAAGGGCGTCGCGATAGAATGCAAGCGCTTCGGCGAGATTACCTTGCGCCATGAACACTTGGCCCACCTCGTTTTGTGCCGCCAATAGACCCCGTTGATAGCGGAGCTCGTCGGGGGATTCGGTCGCGAGCCCGGCGAAGATCTGGTTTGCCGCGAGCGCGCGCCTCCTCCAGTTGGCGGTGTCGCCGACGACGCCATAGTTGCGCGCGAATTGGATCAACATCCACGCCTTCTGATAGCGAAGCTCTGGCGTTAGGCTGCCGAGCAGCGCCATGTTGTCGAACAACTCCTCGGCCCTAATCAGTAGCGCGAGTGTCGCGGTCCGCGGCACGCCGAATCTCTCGGCCTGCGAAACCGCCTGATCAACGATGCCGCTTGCCGTCTTGAGCGTCGCGGTGAGGAAGGCCTCGTTGGTCTTGAGCTGCTGCCAGGCATAAACGGCGCTGGCCGAGGCGGCGACCGCGAGCACGGCGAGCGTGGCGATAATGGCGTTGCGAACGCGGCCCCGGCGGCGCCGCTCGCGCTCGGCGCGGCGGAAGATGTCGTCGGAGGAGACACCGAGAAGACCGGCGACGATTTTGGCGAGAGCGAGTTGTTTGCCGTCGCCTGCCTCACGCGCATCGGCTGCGAGCAGCGCAATCGGCTCTTTCTTGAGCTTGCCATTGGCATCGAGCTTGAACTTGAGCGCGGGCGGGAAGCATTCGAGCTCGGCATCGTCCGGCTTGCCGGCGACGATCAGCGGAACAACCGGCCGCTCAGGATGCCGCGACTTGAAGAGCCTTATCTCCTCGTCGACGTAATGGCTCTTGGCGGCAGCGGGCGAGCAGATGACGATCAGCGCGTGGCTCGCAGCGAGCGCGGCAAGCGTCTGATCGTTCAGGGTGTGGCCGGCAGTGAAGTCGTCGCGGTCGCGGAAGATGGGGCGGAGCGACTTCGGCACCCGCCCGGTCGAGGTCTCGCGCCCGGCGAGGTCCTTATCGATCGCGAAGCTCTCAAGCGCGCGATGCAGCCACTTGGCCCAAGCCGTGTCGGCGTGACTGTAGGAAATGAAGGCGCGGTATTTGAACGCGGCGGGCTCTGCCATGGCCTTTACGACCGACCGTTGAACAATCACCGCTCCTTCCTGGAATTATCCGCGAAGCGAAATCGGCGTGCAACTAACGGTTCAGTAACGCCGCTCGATGCCTTCCACTGACGTGGGTAAGAAAGCAGCTACAACGGTTGGTTTTCCCCCTTTTTGCGCGGCTCTGGCGACGCTATATGTCCGTTAAGAAGCCCTGAGCTAATACCCACAACCCGTGCTCCCGCGGCGGCGCTTGCCCGCTCAGCGATCCTCGCTCTTGGCCTCACAAGAGGGAAATACCGATGGATTTCGAGAAGTTCTCCGATCGCCTCAAGGGCTTCATTCAGGCCGCGCAGACCATTGCAGTGCGCGACGGCAACCCGCAGATCACGCCCGAGCATCTGCTGAAGGCGCTGCTCGACGACCCCGAGGGGATGGTGAGCGGGCTCATCAATAAAGCCGGCGGCAACGCCAAGCAGGCGCTGGCTGCGACCTCCTCCGCGCTCGCCAAGCTGCCCAAGGTGTCCGGCGGTGGGGCGTCGCAGCCGCAAATGTCGCCGGCGCTGTCGCGCACGCTCGACCAGGCGGAGCAGATGGCGAGCAAGGCCGGCGATAGTTTCGTGACGGTCGAGCGCGCGCTCCAAGCGCTCGGCATGACACGCGAAGGCGAGACGCAGCGCATCCTTGCCGATGCGGGCTTGACCCCGCAGGGGCTGAACACGGCGATCAACGAGCTGCGCAAGGGCCGCACCGCGGATTTGGCCGGCGCCGAGCAGGCTTACGAGGCGCTGAAGAAATACACCCGCGACTTCACCGAGGCCGCGGCCAAGGGCAAGCTCGATCCCGTGATCGGCCGCGACGAGGAGATCAGGCGCACGATTCAGGTGCTGTCGCGGCGCACCAAGAACAACCCGGTGCTGATCGGCGAGCCCGGCGTCGGCAAGACGGCGATCGTCGAGGGGCTGGCGCACCGCATCGTGCAGGGCGACGTGCCGGAGAGCCTCAAGGAGAAGAAGGTGCTGTCGCTCGATCTCGGCGCGCTGATCGCCGGGGCCAAATATCGCGGCGAGTTCGAGGAGCGGCTGAAATCCGTGCTGTCGGAGATCGAATCCTCGGCCGGACAGATCATCCTGTTCATCGACGAGATGCACACATTGGTCGGCGCCGGCAAGGCCGACGGGGCGATGGACGCCTCCAACCTGCTGAAGCCCGCGCTCGCCCGCGGCGAGCTGCATTGCGTCGGCGCGACCACGCTCGACGAATATCGCAAGCATGTCGAGAAGGACGCGGCGCTGGCACGGCGTTTCCAGCCGGTGTTCGTGTCGGAACCTTCGGTCGAGGACACCATCTCGATCCTGCGCGGGCTGAAGGAGAAATACGAGCTGCATCACGGCGTGCGCATCTCCGATGCGGCGCTGGTCGCCGCCGCGACGCTTTCCAACCGCTACATCGCCGACCGCTTCCTGCCCGACAAGGCGATCGACCTGGTCGACGAGGCCGCCTCGCGCTTGCGCATGCAGGTGGATTCAAAGCCCGAGGAGCTCGACGAGCTCGACCGCCGGCTGATGCAGCTCAGAATCGAACGCGAGGCGCTGAAGAAGGAGAAGGACACCGCGTCGAAGGACCGGCTCTCGAAGCTCGAGAAGGAGATCGTCAATCTCGAGGAGGAGGCTAACGCGCTCTCGCAGCGCTGGCAGGATGAGAAGGCCAAGCTCGCTTCGGCGCAGAAGATCAAGGAGCAGCTCGACGCCGCGCGCATCGAGCTCGAGCAGGCGCAGCGGCGCGGCGACTTGGCCAAGGCCGGCGAGCTCGCTTACGGCGTGATCCCGGACCTGGAAGCCAAGCTCAAGACGCTGGAGGAGACCGAGGCCAAGGGCGGCACGATGGCGCAGGAGGCGGTGACGCCCGACATGATCGCCCACGTGGTGTCGCGCTGGACCGGCATCCCGGTCGACAAGATGCTCGAAGGCGAGCGCGAGAAGCTGCTGCAGATGGAGACCGGCATCGCCAAGCGCGTGGTCGGCCAGGAGGAGGCGGTCGAGGCGGTGTCGACCGCGGTGCGCCGTTCGCGCGCCGGCCTGCAAGACCCGAACCGGCCGATGGGCTCGTTCATGTTTCTGGGGCCGACCGGCGTCGGCAAGACCGAGCTGTCGCGCGCGCTCGCAGAGTTTCTGTTCGACGACGAGCACGCCATGATCCGGATCGACATGAGCGAATATATGGAGAAGCACTCGGTCGCCCGGCTGATCGGCGCCCCGCCCGGCTATGTCGGCTATGAAGAGGGCGGCGCGCTGACCGAAGCCGTGCGCCGGCGCCCCTATCAGGTGATCCTGTTCGACGAGATCGAGAAGGCGCACCCGGACGTGTTCAACGTGCTGCTCCAGGTGCTCGACGACGGCCGGCTGACCGACGGCCAGGGCCGCACCGTCGACTTCCGCAACACGCTGATCATCATGACCTCAAATCTCGGCTCGGAATATCTCGTCAATCAGCCGGAAGGCGAGGACAGCGACGCCGTGCGCGAGCAGGTGATGGGAGTGGTGCGCGCCCATTTCCGCCCGGAGTTCCTCAACCGGGTCGACGAGATCATCCTGTTCCATCGCCTGAAGCGCGAGCATATGGGGCGGATCGTCGACATCCAGATGAAGCGGCTCGCAGAAGCTGCTCGCCGAGCGCAAGATCACGCTCGATCTCGACGCGCACGCCAAGGAGTGGCTGGGGCAGAAGGGCTACGACCCGGCCTATGGCGCGCGGCCGCTGAAGCGCGTCATCCAGAAATATGTGCAAGACCCGCTCGCCGAGATGGTGCTCGCCGGCAAGATCCATGACGGCGATAAGGTCAAGATCACCGCCGGCAAGGACGGGCTGATGTTCAACGGCGACCGCGGCGAAGCAGAAGGCGGCTTAGGAATTGGCGTCAGGCGACGGTGACACTGAAGCGTCATCAGCGCTATCTCCTACTCCATAGTCCCTCTTCCGCAGCTCTAGTGATTCCTCGCTCGATCGCTGTTCGGCGGCGATTTGGTTGTCGAGATCACGGTGATATTTCTCCGCGAACGCGCGCACCTTGTCCCTCGGGTCACTCAGCCATAACTCGACCTCAGCTTTTTTCTCCATCAGCGCTGTCACCCTCCCAAATTCACCAGTCAGCACTCCGGTGGACTCGAGGGCAATCTCAATTTCGATCAACAAGGGATCATCAGGAGGAAGTGCATTTATCACCTCCTTACAAACCTCGTGGATAAATGCTTGACCTTCATAACCACGCAGCAATGCACTTACAAATTCAATGTCTGCCCTGTTACCACTGCGTACCATCGAGATGAGCTGTCGTTCATATTGCGGTGAGAGCGTTGGGTAGACGTTAGTGAGTAAGCGGCCACCCCGATAGGCGAACAAGCTAGGCTCTCGTGCGTACCAGGACTTAGCCGTCTGAATCAGGTAATCGGGTATCCTGCCCAAGGCATCCTGCAGAAAGTGAAATTTGAACGGAACCGCATCAAAGCGCTGGTCCATCTCGATGTCAGCTTTGGACTGCAAACGCTGGCCGAAGAAGTCGACAACCTTCTCAGGATTGTTCTCTGCGACGGCTGAAAGAATCTCCTCCCGTGGGTAGTCAATTTCAGGATGAGTGACCAGCGCGGCCAAAACCAAGTCGGCTTGGGTTAGACTTAGGTCACGAATCATCCACTTATTTTTCGACCTTGGCCAAACTGCATTGACCCAAAACGTATCCTCCCGTGAGCTTAGGTACTGGATCGCTGGCAGGAACACTGCAGTGAGCAAACCTCCGTCCACATCACCGTGGCGATCATTGACTACGGCTACCGCGGTGCGAACTGCGTCTTTATCGTCTGTTTCGATCGCCGCCCTCACGGCTTTCTCCAAGAGGGCGGCGTCAAAGTTTTTGGTGAAACGGAGATAGTGGATTATCTGCTGCAGGTAGACTCTGTCTTCTACCCATTGCCATACCCTCTTGCGCGCGTCCGCACTGAGGTGACTCTGTTCAAGTCCGCTAAGCATCGAGGGCAGGAAGTTAGGTAATCTGCCTTGAAGCTGATCTAGGTAGCCGATAACGATATGCGGCCTTGCACGACCCAGTTTTTCGAGAAATTCGCCAAAACTTGGAAAGGTAGCTAAATCGCTAGATTCAGTTTGGGCTGCGCAAGATAGCAAGCCGAGCCACTCTGCTTTATTTTCTTCCGTGACCTGCTCGACGAACTCATCAATTCGCTTCTCGCGATACAAGTCCCTGGCTTTGAGATTGAGACCGTCGTCCTCCCATTCTGGCGGAAAAACTGATTTGAATTCTGACGAGCGTTTTGTGCAGGACAAAACCTTGGTCCTCGTTCGCGAGATCGCGAAACTTTAGAATGCTTTCAACCACCGCCTTACGAGCAGCTGCAACCGGCTCGGCTTCATCCGGGTTAGCTTTGTTGTGCCGGTACAGCCATAGCAGCTCGTGTTCCACACTTTGCAGGAGCTCGTAACCGAGAGATTTCGCAATATCCGAATAGAATTGCACTATTCCGAGTGCGTTCTGTAAAACTGTGAGCACTAGCTGCTGGGGTGAATCCTGGAAGTGAGGCATCTTCATTGCGGTCGACAAAGCGTTGATAACCGCACGCCGCTCGGCATTGTTTTCAGACGTTCGGAGGAGGGTCTCAAGAAAGTCGATTGCCTTTGAGCGGACTCGCGAAGCCATGTCGCTTGGCGCGACAGTGCCGCGGTGAAACGTCACGGTGTTGTAAGTGCTAGTAGTGCCGGAGACCTCTGGCTCAAGAACCTGCTCAAGGACTTTAATTACCACGTGTCGGCACTGGCTTAATTGCTCCTCGGGAAGGGTCCCAATTCGATCCACCAAGACGGACTGAACTATCGGGCCAGCCTGTTTCCAGATTTCAAGTTCATGATGTCCGAGGCGTTCGGCTGCGCGCAGCCAACGCTGGCGCTCTTCGTCGCTTTGGGCGCCGGGGTAAAGTTCGCAGATTGAGTTGAAGGTCGCCTCGACATCGACATAGCGTAAGCGCTTAAGGATTTCGGCGACGACGTCCGCAACATCATCAGCAGTCTTGCCTGGCAAGTTGCCGAACGGCGTTTCAATGGGCCGCGACAGCGTTGCGCGTGCCTCCTGCACGGTGGCAACTAGAGCAGAGCGGATTTCGGGGTAAACAGATTTTATGTCATCGTAGTTCGGTAGGACGTAAGTCTCAAAGCGTTCCAATAATTCGTGTCGAGCATTGTTATCGGCACAATCAGCAAGCGCTGCGAGCGCCCCTCTCTCAAAGAGGTCCTTGCCGCTTGAGAGACGCTCAAAATCGCTTTGAACTTTTTGGAACTCATAGCCGGCGGGGATGAGGAATTTGCGCATAATATTACGCATGCGCTCGTCAATGCCGCGCATTAGTGCGCCACCGAATTCCTTGAGCTCCGTCTTTTTGTAGATTGTATCGTGAGCCATCTCCGACCATGCGTGATTTAGGGAAGTTTGAACCTGAACTTCACACCAAAGATCGCGGAGCGGCGCGTATTCGGAAGTGACACGCGTGTGTCTTTGAGCTTCACAACGTAGTTGTTCGAGATAAAAAGCTTGCTGGCTTCCGAGGCGTCCGGCCTCGGATGATGGATTTTGGTTCGGCTCCAATCTATCTCGAAATTGTCCCTGACTAGGCCGGAAGAGAGGAATCGAGAGACGTCTGAGTTCGTGTAGAACACCAGGCGGCAGCCGGCTAAATCCTTTACGACGGTTTCAATAGAATCGCTGGCTAAGCCGCCTAGCTTTTCCAACTTGGCTCTGAGACGCTCAGGGTCCTTCGAGCGATGTTGCACGTGCTGCAAACGCAGTTGAGGTTGTGCCCTAATCGCTGCAGTGAGTATTGCAGCGATTGTTTCTGAGAACTCGGCATAAGCCAACCGACCGCTGTCTTTGTAATCTTGAAATTTCAAAGCTGTGACTCCTCCACCTTTTATATGGGGAATTGCACGCAATGGTTTCAATGGCCGCTGGTCACAACGCGTGTTATCCCCGCTCTCCAAACCTCGCTTACACTGCATCCACCTCGTCCGACTGAAGGGCGCTTCGCGAGGCGTACGCTAGGCGGGACGGTGCCCGCGGGCTCGTGCACGTAAGCGAGCACGCGGGCGGCGTCGGAGCTCCTCCCGGGGCCATTACTCGTCTAGCGAAGTCACGCGCTCTTTGGATGCGCTACCGCCTCTGGCCTAGTTGAGCGCTTTTTTCGATGCGCTATCGCTTCGCTACTTGAGCGCTCTTTTGATGCGCTATCGCTTCGCTACTTGAGCGCGGATACGAAACTTATCCCCGTGGCTTTCGGCTCGATTAGAGTCCGGTCATCCCTGCTCCATGAGGGATGCGTGCCTAGGACCGTCCTTGTCATCGCGGAGCAGGGAGCGGCGCTCGAGGATAACCGCGCGCGCGACCTGCAACCTCGCCTGATAAAGGGTGGTTTCGGCGCACGCGGCCGGAGTAACGGACCACCTCGAGCCGTCCGTCAGTCCTCGCCTCGGCTGGAAGGCTCGAGGTCTATCTCTGCCGGCAGCTATAGGCTGCCCGCGGAACGAAGCGATAAGAGGCAACGGGACGGAAGCAGGACCGCGCGGGGCGCTGAATGGTCGCCCACTAACAAGCGGCTGCGATCGTTCGGCGCCCCGCATCCCTCGGGTCAAGCCCGAGGGCAAGCCCTCATGCCTCGCGAGAGAAATCTCGGCGAGATATTTCGGCGTGCCCTCATCCTGGGCAGGCCGCGCCGCGGCCGTCGCGATGGGCGAGGGCTCCAGCTTCGAGACGCGCCTTCGGCGCTCAGCAGAGGACTTTTTGCTCTCCCCATGTGGGAGAGCACGCGGGCCTTTTCGTCGCGGTGAGGGGTCAGCGGCGAGCGCGCAAGCTGAAGCCGCGTCCGGATGCCCGCCTTCGCGGGCCATCGACCCGAAAAGAGAAGGAGGGGGAAGAGAGGTAGCAGAAGGAAGAAAGGAAGCGCTAACTGCGCGCGGGGCGGTCGAGGCTTCGGCGACGCGGCTGGTGACCGGGTCCATCTGCATCAGCGCGTCGATGCGGTTCCGCTCGCGCTGGAACTCGGCGAGCTCGCGGCCCTCGAGCTGGAGCCCGCGCGGCATGGCGATGGTCATCGGGTTGACGAAGTTGTTGTTGACCAGAACCTCGAAGTGGCAGTGCGGGCCGGTCGACATGCCGGTATTGCCGACATAGCCGATGATCTGGCCCTGCTTCACGGCGACGCCGGGCGCCACGCCGTCGGCATAGCGCGACATGTGGCCGTAGGCGGTCGAGTAGCCGTTCGGGTGGCGGATGCGGACATAGTTGCCGTAGCCGCCTTTGCCGCCGACCAGCTCGACCGTGCCGTCGCCGGCGGCGAGGATCGGGGTGCCGACCGGCGCCGCCCAATCGACGCCGGTATGCATGCGCATGATGCCGAGCAGCGGATGGCGGCGCTCGCCGAAGCCCGAGGTGTAGCGGCCGCCTTTGACCGGATTGCGCATCAGGAACTTCTTCGCGCTGTTGCCCTGCTCGTCGTAGTAGTCGACCATGTCGTCGGGGGTGCGGAAGCGGTAGAAGCGGCGCTGCACGCCGTCGATGGTCATCGAGGTGTAGAGCAGCTCGCCCGCCTCGTCGTCGGCGCCGCCGTCGAAGAACACTTCGAACGTGTCGCCGGGCTTGACCTTCTGCTTGAAGTCGACGTCGTAGGAGTGAACGCGCAGCAGCTTGTCGATGGTCGCGACCGGAATGTGCTGCTGCAGTGCTGCGTGATAGAAGCTGGTGTAGAGCGTGGCGCGGGTCGAGGTTTGCGCAGGCTTGAGCTCGGTGCCTTCGGTGGTGGCGACGAAATCGCCCTGGCGGTTGCGCGTCACGCTGGCGAGGTGGTCGCCGGCTTTGGCGTAGATCGAGATCTTGATGGGCTCCATCGTGCCGGTGTCGGACGGCGCGGGAACCAGGGTGAAGCGGACGCTCTCGCCGGCCTTGAGGTCATCGGTCTGGAAGATCGGCGCCAGAGCCTCGATGATCGCCTGCGCCTCCGTCGGCTCGGTGTCGACCTTGGCGAACAGGCTCATCAAGGTGTCGCCCTTGCCGACGGTGAGCTCTTTCTGCGTGCCGCTCGCGATCAGATCGTCGTCGATGTCGTCGCCGTCGTCGCCGGTGTCGGCATCTTCGGCCGATTTGTGGATCTCGGTGGTGTTGATCGCGGGCGCCGCCGGC
>CAWFYQ010000008.1:312500-602155 GCA_963820005.1 uncultured Alphaproteobacteria bacterium
GCGGTAGCGGAGCGTTCCGTAAGCCTGCGAAGGGTCACTGCGAGGTGGCCTGGAGGTATCGGAAGTGCGAATGCTGACATGAGTAACGACAAGAAGTGTGAGAGACACTTCCGCCGAAAGTCCAAGGGTTCCTGCGCAATGCTAATCAGCGCAGGGTTAGCCGGCTCCTAAGGCGAGGGCGAAAGCCGTAGTCGATGGGAATGAGGTCAATATTCCTCAGCCAGTGGGTGAGTGACGAATTCCTAAAAGTTGTCAGTCCTTAACGGATTGAACTGGCAGCGAAAGGGTTCCAGGAAATAGCCCCCACATCAGACCGTACCCTAAACCGACACAGGTGGACTGGTAGAGAATACCAAGGCGCTTGAGAGAACTGCGTTGAAGGAACTCGGCAAATTACCCCCGTAACTTCGGGAGAAGGGGGCCCCATATCTGGGCAACCAGGTGTGGGGGGCACAAGCCAGGGGGTGGCGACTGTTTACTAAAAACACAGGGCTCTGCGAAGCCGCAAGGCGACGTATAGGGTCTGACGCCTGCCCGGTGCCGGAAGGTTAAGAGGAGAGGTGCAAGCCTTGAATCGAAGCCCCGGTAAACGGCGGCCGTAACTATAACGGTCCTAAGGTAGCGAAATTCCTTGTCGGGTAAGTTCCGACCTGCACGAATGGCGTAACGACTTCCCCACTGTCTCCAACGCAAACTCAGTGAAATTGAATTCCCCGTGAAGATGCGGGGTTCCTGCGGTTAGACGGAAAGACCCCGTGAACCTTTACTATAGCTTTGCACTGGTATTCGTGGTGGCATGTGTAGGATAGGTGGGAGACTTTGATCCGGGGGCGCTAGTTCCCGGGGAGTCAGCCTTGAAATACCACCCTTGTGATCATGGATATCTAACCGCGGCCCGTCATCCGGGTCCGGGACAGTGCATGGTGGGTAGTTTGACTGGGGCGGTCGCCTCCCAAAAAGTAACGGAGGCGCGCAAAGGTGGGCTCAAGCTGGTCGGAAATCAGCTGACGAGTGCAAAGGCATAAGCCTGCCTGACTGCGAGACTGACGAGTCGAGCAGAGACGAAAGTCGGCCTTAGTGATCCGGTGGTCCCGCGTGGAAGGGCCATCGCTCAACGGATAAAAGGTACTCCGGGGATAACAGGCTGATGATGCCCAAGAGTCCATATCGACGGCATCGTTTGGCACCTCGATGTCGGCTCATCACATCCTGGGGCTGGAGCAGGTCCCAAGGGTTCGGCTGTTCGCCGATTAAAGTGGTACGTGAGCTGGGTTTAGAACGTCGTGAGACAGTTCGGTCCCTATCTGCCGTAGGTGTAGGAGAATTGAGAGGATCTGTCCCTAGTACGAGAGGACCGGGATGGACGCACCTCTAGTGGACCTGTTGTCGCGCCAGCGGCATAGCAGGGTAGCCAAGTGCGGACGGGATAACCGCTGAAAGCATCTAAGCGGGAAACCCACCTCGAAACGAGTTCTCCCTTGAGAGCCGTGGAAGACCACCACGTTGATAGGCTGGGTGTGGAAGCGCAGCAATGCGTGAAGCTAACCAGTACTAATCGCTCGATCGGCTTGATTGCTCTCATTACCAGTGCCCATTCCTTGTTGCGCTACAGCCCTCTGGGCTCGTTGAGCGCAGCGTCGCGCTATGCCCTCCGGGGCGAGCGCGACGGGATGGAGCATGTTGAGACCAGATTTGACACCGTCCTTTGTTGGCCTGGTGATACTGGCGGAGCGCCCACACCCGATCCCATCCCGAACTCGGCCGTGAAAGGCTCCAGCGCCGATGGTACTGCGTCTTAAGACGCGGGAGAGTAGGTCATCGCCAGGCTTACCAAGGACGGGCGTCTTTGAACCTGCGCTTTCGGGCTTCGGCCCTTAGCGCAAGAAAGCGTTGCGCCATTGCCTTGCGCTGCTAGCGCGCAATGCTTGTAGCGCGCTCCTCGTTGAGCGCGTTCAAAAGGGCTGCCAGAGCCCTCATCGAGATAACGCGAGACCTCGCGTCCCCTCTATCACGAGTTGGTTTGCCACTCAGGTGGCCCGAAAGCCGTCGCGGATTTTCCGCGGCGGCTTTTTTGTTGCGCTATCGCTTCCCTGCTCGAGCGCGGCTTTTTTCTTGCGCTATCGCCATCGGCCGTTAGCTTCATGCCGATGAAACGCAGCGCCGGCATTCTGCTCTACCGCGGCTCATTGGCTGCGCTCGAGCTTCTGCTGGTGCATCCGGGCGGGCCGTTCTGGGCGAACAAGGACGCGGGCGCCTGGTCGATTCCGAAAGGCGAATATTCCGACGGTGAAGATCCGCTGCTCGCCGCCAAGCGCGAGTTCGCCGAGGAGCTCGGCGTCGCTCCACCGCCAAGCTTGTATTGCGATCTCGGCGAGATCATCCAGCCGAGCCGCAAGATCGTCACGGCCTTCGCCGTCGAAGGCGACTTCGATCCGGCAGAGCTCAGGTCAAACCGCTTCGAGCTCGAGTGGCCGCCGAACAGCGGCACGCGTCGATCTTTCCCCGAGGTCGATCGGGTCGCATGGCTTGGCGTCGCCGAGGCGCGCAGGAAAATCCTGCCGGGACAGGCGCCGTTCATCGACCGCCTGCTCGCCGTCTTGGCGGAGCAAAAGCGCCCCTAGGGCGAGCATTTGCCCAGGATTTGAGCACGAATACCCCGATTTTGTCGCCGCTGCCGCCGTTTTGGCTGGCCCGCTTCATGCAATCGTCGATCAAGGCGCGTTGGGCGCATGGACGATCGACCGGGCTGGCGCGATGGACAATCTCCTCGTCTTTCCGTCGCGCAACCTTGTCCGCGTCACCCTGTTCATGCTCGCGGTCGTCGCGCTGACGACGGCGGGCTACATGGAGGCCGGGTGGAACTTTCAGGACTCGCTCTACATGGTGACGCTGACGGTGTTCACCGTCGGCTACGGCGAAGTGCATCCCATCGACACGGCGTATCTCCATGCGCTGACGATGATGACGATGCTGCTCGGCTGCACCGGGATGATCTTCTTCACCGGCGCGCTGGTGCAGCTGTTCACCTTGAGCCCGCTGCAACAAATCCTAGGCGTCAGGCGCGTGCACACCGAGGTCGATAAGCTCAGCAATCACGTGATCGTCTGCGGTTACGGCCGCATCGGCGTCGCCCTCGCGCAGTCGCTCAAGGACGGTGGCGTGGCATTCGTGGTCCTCGAGCAGAACGAGCGCCGCGTCGGCGACGCGCGCGAGGCGGGCTATCTCTGCCTGCAAGGCGACGCCACCAGCGAAGCGACGCTCGAGGCCGCCGGCGTCGGTCGCGCCCGGGCGCTTGCGACCGTGCTGCCCAACGACGCGGTGAATGTGTTCATCACGCTCAGCGCGCGCAATATGAACCGGTCGATCGAGATCATTGCCCGGGGCGATGCGGTCTCGACCGAGCGCAAGCTGCTGCATGCCGGCGCCAACAAGGTCGTGCTGCCGACGCATATCGGCGCCGAGCGCATTGCCGAGATCATTCTCTTCCCCGAGACGTCGCGCTTCATCCGCGATTCGGATCGCATGCGCGAGCTCGAGCGCACCTTGCGCAATCTGGGGCTCGCCATCGAAGTCGTGGTCGTGCCCGACAAGGGCGCCCTCACCGGCCTGACCATCGAGGAAATCGAGCAGCGCGCGCGGGGTGCGTTCTTCATCGTGCAGGTCAATAGGCGCGATGGCGACCCGATTACCGCCCCCGACAAGACCATGCGCGTAGGGGCGGGCGATGGAGTGGTTGTGGTCGGTCGCTCGGGTGGAGGGATCAGCGCACTTTTCGCCGCGCCGGCGGAAAAGGTGCGTGTCGGGCGCACCGTGTACTAAAGGCGCGATTAAGCGCCCAGCCCGTTTTTTCCTAGGAGCGTCGCGCGGTTGTGCCATTGCAATCTTGGCGGGCAGACGCGGCGAATTAGGTCCTTTTCAAATTCCCGGTCAGGCCTGTAGCATGCCGCCTGGTTGAAAATCGGGGACGCTCGGCCGCTTGGCTTTCCGCCATCAATTCCATCTTTGCGCCATCTACTCATGTGCTTGATGCGTCCATGCAGGTGAAGAGCAGCAACGGTAGCCGCGCCGCCGCGCGCGTGGCGGGGATCGCGGCCGGGGTCGCGATCCTGCAAGGCACGCTTCTCGTGCTCGCGCCGCATCAGGCTACCGCCTTCGACCCCCTCAACCCATTCAGCAGCTTCACCGATAGCGGTCCGGTCACGCCCGAGGAGCGGGAGAAACGCAATCAGCTGCGCTCTGATCTCTACGATCGCCTGAGTCCGGCCTACCGCATCGATGTGCCGTTCGTGAGCCAAGCCTCGGTCACGGCGCTCGAGCAGGCGATCGCGCATTACCGGCAGATCGTGGCGCAAGGCGGTTGGCCGGTCACCACCGACAAGGTGACGATCAGGCAGGGTGACACCAGCTCGGATATCGCCACCATCAGGCAACACCTCATCATCGAGGGCGACATCCAAGGCGGCTCGGGTCGCAACCCGACCTTCGACCAGGAATTCCTCGAGGGGCTCGCCCGTTTCCAGATTAGGAACGGCCTCCGCGTCAGCGGCTTCGTCGATTCGCGCACGCTTGCGGCGCTCGGCGTAAGCGCGCCCGAGCGCTTGCGGCAATTGGAGAGCAATCTCGCCCGCATCCAGGGGCTGATGGTCATCAACAAGGCGCCGCGCTACGTGCTGGTCAACGTGCCGGCGTTCGTCGCCCAGGGTGTGCAGAACGGCGCGCTCTCGTTCGAAAGCAACGTCATCGCCGGCAAGCCGGCGCGGGCGACGCCGCAAGTCTCAGCCAAAATCGTCGAGGTCAATTTCTTCCCCACTTGGAGCGTGCCCGAGACCATCGCCCAGCAGGATCTCATCCCCAAGATCAGGAAGGACCCGGGCTATTTCAGCGAGGAGCACTTCTCGGTCATGACCGACTGGAAGTCGCCGCCGCTCGATCCCGCCACAGTCGATTGGAATTCGCCGCAGGTGGTGAGCTACAAGTTCCGCCAGGAGCCCGGCACGTTCAACGCGCTCGGCGTCGTGCGCATCAACATGCCGAACAAATACAGCGTCTATATGCACGACACGCCGCTCAAGCAGCTTTTCAGCCAGAGCGCGCGGGCCTTCTCGTCGGGCTGCGTCCGGATCGAGAAGGTGCTCGAGTTGGTCGCCTGGCTGCTCGCCGATCAGAAGGGCTGGACGCTCGAAAAGGTCCAGGCGCAGGTCGACAGCGGCCAGAAGATCGACGTGAAGCTCGCCCGGCCGGTGCCGGTGCATTTCGTCTATCTCACGGCCTTCGCCGGCGGCGACGGCGTCGCCCAGTTCCGGCCCGACATCTACGGCCGCGATGCCGGTCAGGGCGGCCCGGACGATCAGGCCGACGCGGTCGTCGCCCAGCAAAGCGGCGCCGTCACCCCATAAGCGCCGGATAGTTCTCGCTTATCCTGTGCCGGTTGGCGCTAGGAGCGCCGCTTTTCGTATATTTCAAGCGACGCACCGCCGCAGCGACACCGCGGCACAAGACATTGGCAAATAACCCGACATAAACAGGAAGTAACGCAATCGTTCGCGGAGGGTCCCGCGTGGCGCCCAGGGTGCCGTCAGACCCTTCATGGAGACTTTGGATGTTTGGGCTCAGCAAGCTTCGCCTGTTCGAGATCGGCGTCGCCCTTCTGCTCACGCTCGCGGCAGTGATTTTCGTCGGCCTCACCGTATGGGCGGCCGAGACCGGGCGCATCAGCGTGGCTGATGCCTGGGCAAGGCCGACGATCGGGCAGAGCGGCACGACGGCCGCCTACATGACCATCGCCAATCAAGGCAACACCGCCGACGTGCTGAAGCGGGTGCGCAGCAAGAAGGTCAAATCGATCGAGATGCACCAGGCGACGGTGACCGCCGACGGCATCGTGCAGATGCGCAAGGTCGAAGGCGGCCTTCCCATCGAGCCCGGCGCCTCTCTGGTGTTCGAGCCGGGCGGCACGCATCTGATGCTGGTTGGCCTGGAGGATGCGCTCAATGCCGGCGAGCAGCTTCTGCTGACGCTCGAATTCGATCGCGCCGGTCCGGTCGATGTGCTGGTGCCGGTCAGCGCCGCCGGTCCCAAGACGAGCGCTAACGCCGTCCAAATCCTTCGCTAGAAACGACCGCGTGGATTTCGCGCTAGCAGCGCGGATAGAGCGAGGCGAGCTCGCGGCCGCGCAGGAGGATGAGGTCCTGCTTCAAGCCGCCATGGGTCTTGATCCATTTTTGGACCGAGGCCGGATAGGAGGCGGCGACAGCCTTGGTCGCCTCGCGCGAGCGATATTGCCGTCCCGCTTGGTCGATGATGATGGGGGCATGGAACCCAAGCACCGCACGCGAGGTGACGCAGATGCGGTTGCGCGGAATGGTGCTGAGCACGAGCGTGCAGGCCGACAGGCACGGTCCGTCGATGATCACCCGCTCGCCCGACTTCCGTACGCGCGAGAAGAAATCGAGATAGCTGCCGACCACGCCGCCCGAGCTCGACACGATGCGTATGTCGGCCAGAGCCGGCGCCGCGGCGACAAGAATTACGAGAGCGGCGACAGCTAGCAGGCGCACCGTAACCTCCTAGAATACAAGGCTAAATTAGCGTCCTTTATAACCTGACAGGCGGCAGAAATGCAGCATTCGCGTCTTTGTCTTCACCAGAATTTCGGTCTCGGTGCCGAGCTCGACCACCTCGCCGAATGAGTCCTTGAGGTTCGACGGGCAGCGCTTCAGCGACACGAACAGCACCGGCTCGGGCGCGCCTTGGCGGTAGGCTCTCGTCATCTCGTATTGATCGGTCGGGACCGGTCCTGCCGGCCAGACATAAAGCGGCACGGTAGAATCGCGCATGTAGTAAAGCAGCTCGGCCGCGATCTCGCGAGTATCGACGAGCACCGCTCCATAATGGTCCGCGCCGAGCTTCTCGCGCACCGCTTCGGCGACGTCGCGCCAGCCGACCACGCGGGACAGGAACTGGAGCCGCTCGAACATCGGCAAACGCTGCGCGAAGGCCGGCACGATCGCCAGCGCGACGGCGATGGCGAGATGGAGTCCGAGCGAAATGGCGAACAGGATCCGCCGGTTGAGCTCGAGCATGACGGCGGTGACGAGAATGGTCGCGGCGGGGTAGGCGGTCGCGGTCCAGTTGCCATGCGCGCGGGAAAGGATCGCCTGCACGGTCAGGATGGCGAGCACCGGCAGCGAGAAGGACAGCAGCAGCGTCTTTCGCGGGTCCGACGGATGTCTGATCTCGCGCCAGGCCGTGCGCAGCAGCACCATGAACAGGATCGGTCCGAACACGCCGAACTGCACGACGATATATTCGAGCAGCCGGCGCGGGTGAACGTAGGGATACTGCCAGCCGATATTGGCCTCGGTGTGCCGCACGGTGGGAAAGCCGTGCTCGGCGTTCCACATCACGTTCGGGGCGAACAGGGCAGCGGCGATCAGCAGCGCCACGATGGCACGGCCGCCTTTCAGCGCCTGGCGCGCCTCGCGCGAGACGATCGCGTGGCAGGCGACGCAGATGACGGCGTAGAGCATCGCCTGCTTGGCCAGCAGGCCGAGCCCGACAGCGACGCCGAACAGGATGGCAAAGCCCATGCTTTGCCGCTTCACCAGCATCACCCAGGCATAGAGCGCGATGGTCCAGAACAGGATCAGCGGCACATCGGTGGTGATCAGCAGCGAGGAATAGGAGAGGCCGGGCAGCGTGTCGAACACGATGGCCGACCAGAAGCCGACCCTGGCGCCGAACAGCTCGCGGCCAATCAGGAACAGCACGAAGGAGGAGATGGTGTAGAGCACCGGTGAGGCCGAGCGAATGCAGACCTCGCCGTCGCCGCAGACGGTGGTCGCGACGCGGATCACCCAGGCGATCATCGGCGGCTTGGAGAAATAGCCGAAGGCAAGCTCGCGCGACCAGGTCCAGTACTGCGCCTCGTCGAGCACGAGGTCGATCTTAGCGAAATAGATCGCCGCGATGCGGAGAGCCAAGAGCGCGCCGAGACAGAGCACAAGCGGGACGAGGTAGCCGGTCTCCGTTGCGGGGCGCGAGGTCTGAGGCACCATGAAAAGCCTTGGGAAACGTGGGGAGGGGGGAAGCTTTACAATGTTGTGCGCCGTGGCGAAAGCTGGTTACTGGTGGCCCCGTCAGCGCCCATTCGCCGCGCCTTAGCCGGAAAAGCCCTAGTCATGCGTATTTCCGTTGTCATTCCAGCGTTTAACGAGGAAGGCAATATCGGCCCGTTGATCGAGGAAACCTATGCCGAGGTGCCGCAAGAGGCGCTCGGGGAGGTGCTCGCGGTCGACGATGCGAGCGACGACGGCACGGCTTCCGAGATCAAGGCGCTGCTCGGCAAATATCCCTCGCTGCGCTACCTCCGCCATGGCCGCCGGGCGGGGCAGAGCGCGGCGCTCAGGACCGCGGTCAGGGCGGCGAGCTTTCCGGTCATCGCCACCATGGACGGCGACGGTCAGAACGATCCCAAGGACATCATGCGCCTTGCCGTGCGCTTGGGCGCCGAGAGCGGCGAGCCGGCCATGGCCGCCGGCATCAGGGAGGGACGCAAGGGGCCAGGATCGCGCAAGGCGGCGTCGCGCTTCGCCAACTGGATCCGCGACAAGGTGCTCGCCGACGGCTGCCCCGACACCGGCTGCGGGATCAAGGTCTACCGGCGCGATGCCTATCTCGAACTGCCTTATTTCACCTCGATGCACCGCTATCTGCCGGCCTTCTTCCTGACCTACGGTCACGAAATCGCCTATGAGAGGGTGAACGATCGGCCAAGGCTCAGGGGCGCGTCAAAATATACCAATCTTGGCCGCGCCCTGATTGGGCTATATGACCTCGTGGGCGTGAGCTGGCTGCGCAAGCGAACGCTCATTCCGCCGGTCGCAGGGACTGCTTCGGGCGCCGTGCGGGGAGAGGACGGCGCCGAGCGGGGGAACGAGCCGCGCGCCAAAGCGCGCGCGGCAAGTCAAGGGGGGTGAGTTCGAAATGCATGTGTCAACCCTCGTCCATTGGTGGATGACCACGCCCACCACGGAGCTCGTGTGGATTTTCATCGGCCTCGGCGCCCAGCTGCTGTTTTCGATGCGCTTCATCGTGCAATGGATCGCGACCGAGAAGGCCCGCGCCAGCATCATCCCGGAGAATTTCTGGTACTTCAGCTTCTTCGGCGGGATCCTGCTGCTCGCTTATGCCTGCTACCGCGAGGACCCGGTGTTCATCCTCGGCCAGGCGGCCGGTCTCATCATCTACTCGCGCAACATCTATTTCATCTGGCTCGGCAAGAAGGTCCCGAGCCCGGCCAAGGCAGCTTGACCGGCCGGCCTCGCTTCACGGCACGGGCGTCGCGCAAGGTTTGGCGAGGCGATCGCGCATGACCTCGCGCCTCAAGGATCTGAGCCTGCTCGACCAGCTCGTGATCGCGGTGTCTCTGCTCGCCGTGAGCCTCCTGCTGATCGATCCGTTCCTGTATGAGCAGGCGCACGCGCTCCAGCCCGACATTCAGAAATTCTTCCGCCGGATCACGAATATGGGCCGGTCGAACTGGATGCTGATCCCGACCGGGGTGGCCATCGCGCTCGCGCTTGTCCTTCGCCAGCGTCACGCGAGCTTCAGGAACTCCGCCGCCTACGGGCTGATCGCGAGCACGATCGGCTTCGTGTTCGTGAGCGTCGGGGGCGCGGGGCTGATCGCGAACGTCACCAAGAACATCCTCGGCCGGGCGCGGCCGACGCTGTTCGAGACGGTCGGGCCGCTCGACTTCAAGCTGTTCGCGTTCCAGAGCGATTACGCCTCGCTGCCGTCGGGCCACGCCACCAACATGTTCGCTTTGGCTACGGTCATCACCATGCTCTGGCCGCGCGGAAGGGTGCTGCTCTACGCCATGGCTGCGTGGATCGCCGCGAGCCGGGTCTTGATCGGGGAGCACTATTTCACTGACGTTGTGGTCGGCGCGATCCTCGGCACGGCCTTTCCCTATCTCGTGCGCGAGCAGTTCGCGGCGCGCCGCTGGCTGTTCGAGCGCAGAAAAGCCGGCGGCTACCGGATCAGAGGCACCCGCACCCAGCGATGGCTCAATTTCCCTAAATTGCCCAAGGATTTACCGGCTCGGTAGCGTGGCAGCTAGGTTCACAAACGTGCCGGCCATACCCATATGTAAACGACGCCGCGCGGGGCCTTGAGGCCTTGGCGTCATGCGCTCTTCACATCCTGTTCGAACCTGCTATAGGTTCCCGCCCCCCATCGCTCGGGGGCGACGTTGAATTGCCGCGGGGTGGAGCAGCCCGGTAGCTCGTCAGGCTCATAACCTGAAGGTCATAGGTTCAAATCCTATCCCCGCAACCATCTTGATTTGCAGTGC
The DNA here is from genome assembly GCA_963820005.1 of uncultured Alphaproteobacteria bacterium. GTDB lineage: Bacteria > Pseudomonadota > Alphaproteobacteria > Rhizobiales > Methyloligellaceae > Methyloceanibacter. The sequence continues at coordinate 322,858 of CAWFYQ010000008.1, forward strand.
CTTCTCCTTCGGGGAGAAGGCATTCCCCTTACCGGCTCCGGACAGAGCGAGGATTCCAGCCAGATCGCCCCGGAGTTTGATCTCCAACCCGCCGTCGACAGGAGTAAGCATGACCGCCTCAATGAGGCCGCGGATCAGCCCGAAGGCCTCCCGGTGGGTCTCAGGCTGGCGCAGCGAGATCTCCAGCTTTTCGACGACGTTCCGGTAAATCGTCGCCAGCGCCGGATGGAGGAGCGGCTCCGCGTCGGCTGTCGCAGCGAGCTTATCTCCAAGTGCCGCCTTTTGCCCCTCGAGCACCTTGAGCTTGGCGTTCAAGGCAAGCGCGTCTGCACCCTCAATGATGGCGTCGACCAGCTTGTCGATCTGCTTGGTCACCCGCGCAAGCTCTCCTTGAAGCGTCTCCTTCTCGCTTGCGAGCGCCGAGCGCTGCCGGTTCACTTCAGCCGTGAACTCGCGGGCGAACTCCTCGAACAGGGCCGGCTCCATCAGCCGTTGCTTGAGGCCCGCCAGGATCGCGGCCTCGATCTCCTTGCCGTGGATGGTGAGATGGTTGGTGCAGGTCGCCCGGTCGCGTGCTGCCGAGCAACCGAAACGGTGAAGACCATACTTCGTGTAGCTCGCACCACACTGCCCGCACTTCATAAGACTCGAGAGCAGATAACGTGGCCTCTGCAGTTGCCAGTAGTCCTTGCGCCTGGTGTCAGGCCGCGTGTCGCGCGTCATTTCGGCGTGGCGCGTCTTGACCGCGTCCCAGAGGTCCTGCGGGACGATGCGCAGCTCTGGCACGTCCTTGATGATCCAGTCCTTCTCCGGGTTCAGTCGCGACCGGCGCTTTCCTGTGCTTGGGTCTTTCATGTAGCGCAGCCGGTTCCAGACGAGCTTGCCGACGTACAGCTCGTTATTGAGGATGCCGGTGCCGCGCTCCCGGTTCCCGTTGATGGTTGAAGGCCCCCAGCTCGCGCCTGACGGCCCCAAGACGCCTTCACGGTTTAGTCTCTTGGCGATCTCCCGCGGCGATACGCCCTGGCTGTAGTCACGTAAGATGCGGCGGACGACCTCAGCCTCGGCAAGATTGATGCGCCTCTCGCCGGCTTCGACCATCCTGTCAGAGCCCGTGCGCACGACCTCGTAACCATAGGCGTTGCCACCGCCCGACCGTCCAGCTTCGACACGGCCGCGCAGGCCGCGCCGCGTCTTGTCGGCGAGATCCTTCAGGAACAGGGCATTCATCGTTCCCTTAAGACCGACGTGGAGCTCACTGATCTCGCCCTCAGCGAGCGTCATGATCTTCACGTCGGCGAAACGCAGCCGTTTGAAGACACCGGCGACATCCTCCTGGTCACGGCTGATACGATCCAGGGCTTCGGCGTATACGAGATCGAACGCGCCGCCGGCGGCATCCTGCATGAGCGCCTGGATGCCCGGTCGCATCAAAGATGCGCCCGACATGGCGCGATCCTTGTGGACCTTGACCAGCTCATGCCCGTCCCGCTCGATCTGCTCGCGGCAAACCCCAACCTGGTCGTCAATGCTCGACGCGCTTTGCAGGTCGGTGCTGTACCGGGCGTAGATTACGGCTCGCATAGAACTCCTTCTAGAGGTCGACCGGCTCGGCAGCAACGCGGGCGATCATGTCATCGATGGCGGTTTGGTATTTGAGTGCAGCCATATGCTGCTGGCCGTGCACATAGTGGCGCATGGTGACGTCCAAATTGGCATGCTGCAAGACGCTGGCAGCCATCATGGCGTGCTCGGGCGCGAGTTCGGTAATGAAGGTCGCGGCAGCATCGCGGAACATGTGTGGCGATATGGGGTGACCGAGATGCTTCTCGGTCACCTGGGTAATGCGCGTATAGATGCCATGCTCCGACATTTTGGGCTTCTCAGTATGTAGGCTCGGCCACAGAGGTGCGCCGATCTGCGTGCCTCGATAGAGAATGGGGTGAATGTCAGTCAGATAGAACGCCAGCTTCACATGAAGGGCCGTGGGCACATCGAACTCGAGCGACCGCTTTCCCTTCATCTCTTCGGCCATGAAGGCGAGCCGCGGGTGCCCTGAATCGAAGGTGAGGTGCCTGCCGATGAGAATGGCGGCAAGGTTCTCGAGCCGCAACGGGCAGAGCGCCAGTAGCGAGATCATGAGGCCGTCACGATAGTCCATAGCATTGAGGCGGGGATCGTGCGCCGGTCGACTCTGCCATTTGGCCATCAGTTTCTGACCGAGGCGCAATAGTACGAGGGGCGAGACGAGCCGACCGCTCTTGTCCCGTACCGGCCGGGTCTCCGGGGTCAGCCGGCTGAGGGCAAGCTTGAGCAGGCTGCGGTCAGCCGTGGGGTCCATGACAGCAATGGCCCCGGACAGATGACGCAGCTGCGTCAGCACGGTGTTAGGGCTGGCGCGGGCGCGGAGGTTCGCGATGTAGTCACGCAGGTTCTCCTCGCTAAGACGAGCCCCAATCGAAATAGTGCTTCCGATGCGATCGGCGACTTTTAGAAAGCGCAGCCAATTGCTGTAGGCCTTGCGCGCGGTGAGCCGCGTCTTTTGCGTCCAGTGCGCGGCAGCACCGCGGCCGGTCAGGAGGTCGCCGTCGCGATTGGCCGTCTCCCAGGCCTGCCGATCGAGCTCCGGCCACTCCTCGAGCGGAAGGCCAACGGTGAAGGGATGCCGATGCCGCGTCACGATTAGATCCTCCTGCCGCGACAACGAGAAGCGGCATTTAGGCCTGAACTGACGTCACCGGGCAATGGCCGCACCCTTTGAGCGGCCATGGTGTCGGCGACGAGCTCCTGGAACGCACGCATCGCGATGGCGATGTCCTCACCGGTGTAGTTGTTGATCGCGGTCTGTAGCGACTTGTGCCCGAGGATGCGCGAGATCATGGCATAGGCGCCGGGATAGCGGTTGAGCACCACGAGATGCACCAGATGCCGATAGAGGTGGGGATTAACCTCAAGGCCGAGGGTCTTCAAGATCAGGCGCGACAGCTGCTTGCCCAGGGTGTCGGCGCGCTTCGGCTGGCTAGGCCGATCGCTCGGGAAGAGATATGGGCTGGGGCCGGCGCTGAGACGTGGCTGGTATTTTCTGAGGTAAATACGCACCAAGTCGGCGCACTCTGGCGGCAATGGAAAGGACAGCGCCTGCCCGTTCTTCACGTCCCCGCCATCGATGTCGATAATAAGCGTGCCCGATCTATCCTGGCACGACCATCGCAAATTCTTTTCGAGATGCAGATTGCCAAGGTTGCCAATGCGGATCGGCGCGTAAGTGAGGATCTTCAAGGCAACGGCATGCTGCATCAGCAGAGCGTCCTTGCGCGTGCCGCTGCTCCTCTTCTCGATCTCCTTCCAGATCTTGTTTGGCAGCATGAACAGCCGGGCGAGATTCTTATCGTCTCGCAGCGGAGCAAGCCGTTGCCTGTTCTTTGCTCCTATTCCTGCCTTTGCCGGGCATACATTCCGAGCGTAGCGCCTGATGGCCTCAACGGTCTCGGTAGGCGCCTTCACCCAGTGATTGGCGACCTTGCCAAGCAGGATGGCAAGCTCGAAGGCGGTCGGCACAGGTTTATTGCCGTGACGCTCCAGAACGAACCGAAGCCCGTCCTCGACATGTTTCGGCTCGACGAGATAGGCAAGCGACATTATTCGATCTGGCTGATGCCCCTTAGCTACGAGGATGCTGGCGAAGCGCCGTAGCTGGTAACCGTAGCCACTGATGGTGCGCTGACGCAGGCGGCGCGGCGGCGCGTTGAGATTGAGAATGTCGTCGGGGGCAAGATGCGACAGGTAACGCTCGAGGTCATCACGGAAGGATCCTGGAAACGAAGACCAAGGGAGGATGTAAGTGTCGGCGTATCGCGGGACTGCAAGGACCACATCCGGCCAGCCAGGCATGACGCTGCCCATGCGGTTCCACACGCGGCAAAGATTTTGGTGCGTGACCTTGGGATCCTTGACCAGCGTTTCGTCCTTGAGCGCCACTAAAAATTTGCCCGTGATCTGGTCGGTCACCTCCGCCGGCAAGATTCCCTGAGCCGAGCAGTACCGGAAAAACCGCGACATCGCGGTGCGCGCATATTTGTCGGGCAGAGCCTCCCATAACGCCTTCCATTCGGAACGCATCGGCGCGAGGTACGAGGCTTTGGCAATAAGCCCGAGGTGGCGCAGCGCGAACAGGATCTCGCTCTTCACGTTTGAAACGCGCTTGGGAGTCACCCCGGCGCCTGCTGGAGCGAACCCCTCGAACAGTTTGCGCAAAAACCCCGGATGCCCTGGAATGGCGGATGTCGGCAGATTGAACCAACGTGCCGCCGTGTTTATGGCGGAGCGGACCGAGGCCTTGCGCGTCGCCGGAAGGTTCTCGGCCTTCTGGATTTGCGCCCCGACGTCTGTGAGGGTCGGCAACGTAGGATCGGCGAACTGATTCCGCATGTCATCTTCTCCTTGAAATCGGCCCGACCGGTGTGGCATGATATAGGGATTGATCAACTCCAATCAATACTGTCGAAACGGGAATATATCTCCCCCATAATGGTCATCATTACTGGATGAATGTTTTCCCGCTAGAATGAATAGATGCGGAATCACCACTTGATTTGGTCCTCAAGGAGTTTACCGAGGGCCGCAGTAGTTATGCGGTATTGGCCTCCTACCTTCACCGCCGCAAGCCTCCCGGCACGGATCAAGCGATAGACGACCGCGATGGACACGTGGAGGTACTCGGCGATGTCGCGGGGCGTCATTGGAGGAGGGGGCAGCGTGTTGCTCATGTTTCGGCTGCGTCCGCGTGACTGGCAGGGGACTGGTCCTTAGCGACGTCACAATCACGAGCTCTCAAACCCTCTTTGATCCACTGCTGAGCAGCCGATCGGCCGAGTAGCCGCACTAGACCGTGAAGCGGCGAGGGCGCGGATAACACGCGGGGGAGAGGTGGGCTTTGCTTCGGCCTGCGCATGCTGACCCCGTTAAGGGCGGCCGGAGTCGAAATCGCCGGAAAGAATTGGTCAAAATTGGCGCAAAGGCAAAAGGAGCATCGCCTCGCAGCGGTTAACGCCCCCGCATCGTCGGCGGACGAGCCGACCTTGCCAAGGCCTCCGGATTCCAATCGTCAAGCTGATAGATCTGCTTGATCTCTGAGCAGACGGCCATGAATTTGGTCGAGCTATCCGAGGCTGCCTTACCCGCGGCCATTGCATAAGCCGCCGCGAGGAAATGGTAGAGGGCGCGTTCCAAATCTTTGCGCGGTTGCCCTCGCCCCTGTTTTCTTGCCACAGGCACGCCAAAGGCCCCCCACACGTCCCGTAGCGCCAAAACTTGATCATCCCGGTTTGTGAAGAAGATGGGATCGATGAGCACGCCGTGATCAATCGTATCCGGGCATGCCGATGAGACATCGTGCCAGATCGCCAAACGCCGAAAGCGCAAATACTCCTGGGCGGCGGGCGAGAGGTTGCCTAACCGAGCGCTGATATCCTCAAGAATTGTGCGGAATTCACCCGGACGCCACGTTGCGCGGTCTAACAGCCCTAAAGCGCGCCCAACGCACTTCTCGATTTGGGCAAGTTCAGCCCCGACCGCGTGCGCCGATTTGCGTTCGCGCGAGTCTCTATAGTCAGCGACGTATCGTTCGACCGCTTGGACGAACCGATCACGACGATCATTTGGTATAGCCGCTAACCGGCAGAGCTTTTCGCCCTCATGCTTGGTCAACCGCGTCATGCTAGTCTGCCCGTAGGGGAGTGGTTCGTAATGTCTAGGCGCGCCGATTAATGTCCGCTTCTGAGGGGTAGCAGACATCAGCGACGCCTGCGCCAGCGTCCGCTTATGACCCTAAGCGGACGTTGTTTGCAGGATTCGACCGCTGCGTGGCATTTTGACGACACCGCCACGCCCGGCGGCGGACATCGAGGTGACGACGAACGAGTAGCTCTCGCTTGCCACATAAACGATGCTCGCCGACACGCCGCAGGCTGCCCGGCCGGACCGTAAGGCGTTCTGCGCCATGGTTTGGGTTAACCATCCTGCTTAACGGTTACTTCCGAGACCGGGGCTTAGAGTTCGGATGCCCACCGATTGATGTCAGGCGCCCGTGCGATATCGCGCTGTGAGGAGAGCATTCCGCACCCCTGGCACGTGGGTACAAGGACTGGACCTCTTTGAAACTCGTCCGCAAGTTATCGGCTTGGTACGCCCGACAGACCAGCATGATGATCGATCTGATCGTCACCGGCCTCGTTGTGCTACCCGTCTATCTTTTGGCGCTGTGGGTCCAAGCCCTCGACCGATTTTTCGACTTCACGAGCCACCACCAAAATCATTCTTTGGACTGGATCGTCATCCTTCTCATTGTTCTCGGCGTCGCGGCAATGTTCTTCTCAGCCCGACGTGTTATCGAATTGCGCCACGAGGTGGCGCGTCGCCGCGTCAGTGAGCACGAGTCGCATCGGCTGGCGCGCCACGACGCCCTCACCGGGCTGCCCAATCGGCGCTGGTTCATTGAAAACTTTAGCCGCTGGGCCTCCGGCGTGCCGGAGGGCGAAGTCTGTGCGCTATTCATTGTCGACCTCGACAATTTCAAGCCCATCAATGATGTCTACGGCCACAGACTGGGGGACGAAGTGCTGCGAGTCGTCGCCGAGCGCATGTCCACCATCGCGGAGCATGGGGCGGTGACGCGGCTCGGCGGCGACGAGTTCGGTGTTCTGATGCAATGCCATGCGGACGGCCATTCTGCCGCACGTTTGGCGCAACGGATTGTCCATGAGGTTCAGAGGCCAATCCAACTCGCGGCCTTGTCGCTTCAAGTCGGCGTCAGTGTCGGTGTCGCGATCTATGACCAAGCTGCCAATCGCAACAGCACAATGGCCAGACGTGATGGGTCAGAAGTTGAGACCATTCTCCGCCAGGCCGACACGGCGATGTATTTGGCCAAGTCCGAAGGGCGCGCACAATACCGCTTATTTGATCCCGCGATGGACCAGAGACTGCAACAGCGAGTTGAGCTGGAGGGAGAAATCGAGGCAGCCATCGCCGATGGTCAGATTGTGCCTTACTACCAGCGGATCGTTGACCTGAAAACCTCGGAAACCATGGGCTTTGAGGTGTTGGCCATGTGGGAGCATCCGACTAAAGGTCTGCTATCTCCAGATACCTTCATTCGCATTGCCGAGGATACTGGCACGATCGGCGAACTGACCTATGCCTTGCTAGAGCAGGCGATCAACGAGGCCAAAGCTTGGCCGAAACATCTCTACCTCTCGGTCAACGTCTCGCCACGGCAGATCACCGATCCCAGTCTCCCGCTGAGGGTGCTCGGGCTTCTTTCCGAGTCGTCCTTTGCTCCGCACCGCCTCGCGATTGAAATCACGGAAAACGCGGTGGTGCGGAATTTGGACAAAGCCAAGGCTGCGTTGGGGGCGCTCCGGGATGTGGGCGTGCGCATAGCACTTGACGACTTCGGCACGGGCTACTCGGGGCTTTATCACCTCCGTGAGCTCCAACTCGACACGCTCAAGATCGACCGATCTTTTACCAACCAAATGCTGCACAAACCCGAGGAAGCCAGAATCGTGAAGGCGATCGTCAGTCTGAGCCAATCCCTCGGTTTGCACACCACGGCTGAAGGAATCGAAAACAAGGAAGTTCTCGACCGGCTGATGCAACTTGGTTGCGACACTGGACAAGGCTCCATGTTCGGAGAGCCCGAGCCGGCAGCGATGGTAAGCGCCGCCCTGCGCAACGAGACGCAGCCTGCTCGCCAGATCGCTTAGCGCAGATTCGGGCTCGTCTCGGGATGTGCGCGGCTCCCGGCGGACTTAGGCGGCGGCACCACAGCTCTAGCAGGTTCGACTCATGAAGGCCGCTCCACTTCTCTAGTTGGTGCCTTTGCTACCTAATGCCATCAGGTCAGCTTCTCGCACAAAGCGGTCTCTTTGAGCGGGCTCGCGGCACTTTCGCTATTGGGGGGAAAGCGGAGATTGCCTCGCCGTTGGCTCAAGTCTGCTTTTGACCCACAGCGGACATGCGCACCTGAGAGGGTGGGCGAGCCCGAGGGCTTACGACGCGCGGTCGGAAATTTTGCAATCGAATTGTCGTTGGATCGTTCTACGCGATCCATTTCTCGTGCCGGCTTTTGCGAGCTCGTTTCAAACCATACATTCGCAAGTCGGCAGACAGAAGCAGATCTACAAGTGTTTCGCCGTCGCCGGGATAGAGAGCCGTTCCTAGGCTTGCTGCGAGATATGTCGTTGCGCCGTTGAGGCTGAAGGGTTTTTTGAACGCGAGCTGTAGATCCCGCGACAGACGGCCAAGGGTTATTTCGTTGCAGCCGAGCCAAGTTACGACACCAAACTCGTCTCCCCCTAGACGCGCAACCAACTCATGATTTTTGGCGGCAAAGGTCAGCCGCCGCGATACTTCAACCAGCACTTTGTCTCCAGCTGCATGGCCGAACTGGTCATTGATTGGCTTAAACCCGTCGAGATCAATAAGGACCAACCCAACCGCACATGCGTTCTGACGGGCCGTGTCCAGCGCGTATTGAGCTTGGGATTCAAACAAAGCGCGGTTCGCAAGGCTGGTGAGATGGTCATGCTGCAACGCCGTAACGTCGGTGTGCATAACAATGGCACCAACTCCTTCATCGGACTCGCGCGGTTGGCGAACCGAAATTTGAAACCAGTGATGCTGATGATCAAACGGACAAGAATAAGTGGCAACGAATTGCCGCAGCTCGCGGTTGAGTATACTGGCTATCCCATCGCCCACGGTTCGACCATCAGGACATCCACGATTAGCTGAAGCGTGACACTCATCTAGATAGTTCCATTTGCGCTTGGCCAACCGGCTTTCAGCCGTCTCCTCCCACGCTTGATTGGTGAAGAGGATGTCACCTCGCGGATCAAGCACGGCGATCTGTGCAGGCAGCAGGTCAAGAGCCTCCAGTCCGGCTGTTCTGTCACGGCGATGACTCGCGTCGCATGGCGGCTGGGTTAGGCCACGGCTTACACGGTTCAGCGTACTGTTTCCCGCGAGCTGACGGAGATAGCGCAAGAAACCCCGCTGCGGCTTTGCTTTGGAAAAGAGGTAACCCTGCCCAACGTCACAGCCGAGTTTTATCATTTGATCTAGAGTGGCCGTGTCCTCGATGCCTTCCGCCGTAACCGACAATGCGAGACTATGGCAGAACCTAACCATAGCCTCGACAAGGTCCCGCGTGTGGGCGTCGGTCAATATCTCGCGTAAGAAGGACCGATCAATCTTGACGCCGTCGAGGTCGAACTGGCGTAGATACGATAGGCCCGAATATCCGACTCCAAAATCATCGAGCTTCACGCGCATGCCAAGATCGCGCAGCGACTGCAGCGCGACCCTCGCCTCATGGGGACGCTCGATAAGCGTTTTTTCCGTTATCTCCACCACCAGGCGACGGCTAGGTAAGTTGGTTTCCCCCAGAACCTGCAGGAGCTCAGCTGAGAGCTGCTTATCCACCATGCGGGCCGGCAAATTGAGGGATAGGGAGAGACCGTCAGGCCAAGACTGAGCGTCTGCAGCCGCTTGGCGAAGCAGCGCGTAGGTCAGCTTTCTTATGTTGCCCGTAGCCTTGGCTACAAGAATGAACTTGGACGGTGGCAACAATCCACGCGTCGGGTGTTTCCACCGCGCGAGCACCTCACATCCAACTACTTTCCCCGTGCGCAAGTCCACGAGCGGCTGGTAGTAGGGTAGGATCTGACCAGAATCGATTGCGGCGCCAATCTCGAGTTCTAACTCGGTCCACCGGCGGAGCCGCTCAGCTGTCTGGACAGCGGAGCGGTTCGTCGCGATTAGTCCCTTCGCGGCCCCCGAATTATTGACTGCTCGGCGCATCGCCAGCTCACTTCGCTTCGCGTCTCGGCCCCAGCGCTTCCACAGTTGTACTGAACACTCGCTCCAGCTTTGGTGCGGACGGGGCGAGATGCTTAGTGTAGCGAGCGGTTCTTTAATGCGAGGAGCGGAGCCAGGTGTCATCTCAATCACTTTTGGGGTCATGGTATCTGAAGCCCTAAGGGAGGCGCTAAAACCTTGCGATTAGGCCAGGGGGTGTGTGCCTTGTCTGTTCGTGGCACTTAGCGGACATCCCGATTGAGGCACGTCAGCTTCTGATCCAAAGCGGACCCAGGAGACTCTGGTACTGGAGTTCTTCCAAAGTACTGGGGTGAACGGGGGATTCATCCGAAGTAGCAACCGATGTCAGAACTCCTTCGAAGAATATCCTCCCCGCATCCGCGATCCGCGACCGGCTGCGCCGCCGTCGTTTCCGCTGATCGCCCAATACGGCTTGGCGGCGCAATCCCGTCGGCGGGCGATGGAGGCCCGTGAGGCGGCCGAGCGGGCGCTACAAGCCTTGGCGCACACGGTTATCGAAGGCCGTTCGCAATCGCAAATCCTGCAGGCGGCGGCGCCGGCCCTGCATCGGATTTTCCGGGCGCCGGCAGCTATCCTGATGCAGTGCGAGAACCGCTTCGAGGCCGTGGCGACAGCGGGAAGCGCACAAATTACCGAGGCCGACCGGGAGGCCGCGCGGGGCGCCCTTTCGTCGCACGAACACACCCGAGGGGATGCCTATCCATACGTGGGCGCCTACTTCGACTTCTGGCCGATCTCGACACCCGCCGGTTGCAACTGTGTCCTGGGCGTCGATTTTGTGCATGCGCGCGTAAATCGCCGCATTCACCCGAACAAATCATCGAGGTGATCGCGGCCTCTGTTGCCGCGGCTTTTGCTCCGCGGTCCTAGCTTCGTCTCGGCCTGGCTGATCCGGCTGGATGTCCGCTTTTGGTACCAAGCGGACATCGAGAAGTGCGGTCGTTACGTCCGCTTTTGACCCATAGCAGACATAGGTGGTGCCGCGGCTGAATATGTCCACTTTGGAGGACAAACCCTAACCCACCGTCTCAATGTCTGTTAAAAATGAGCGCCGGGCCACATGCGAAGGGCCCGCGAGGATACGGGCCCTTCATTCACTATTGGGCAGGCGTCAAAGGCTTAACCCTTGTGCTCGCTCTTATAAAAGGTCTCGGCCTTCTTCAGGTTTGCGTCCGGGCTTTTCATGAAGTTGGTCTTGGCGTCCTGGCTGCTGAAGCAGTAGGTGCTACCCTTTATCGTCGCGTTGACGGAGCAATCTGTCTGCACGTCCTTGTGGTTGGCGAGTCCCCAAGAACACATGTTGTCGAATTGGCCAGTCACCGCATAGGCCGAACCGGCAAAGCCGACGAGGATTACGCTGGCTAAGAGATACTTTTTCATTTCGGACGTTCCTTCCATTTCAGTAGGCCGCCCGTCGCTTACGCCGAATATAGGGATTAGGGAGACATTATTCACTAAGCGTTCGGGCAATCCGCAGCGCTGTCCAGCGGCTTGCCGCAGTCCGAGGAACTGCCCGAATTGAAATGCACGAATGTCTGCTCATGGCCCACTAAGCGGACTAACTCGATGCCCTGCGGACACGTCTGCTTCTGACCCACAGCGGGCATCACTCTTGTCCTCCAATGACTTCAGTTCGCCAGGCGTCAGGAGTTGATTGCCATCAAAGAGGATTTGTGGGGATCGAAGCGGATTTGTGCACGTTGGTCCTCACTTGCATTTCGATCCATTTAAGGGTCTCCAGTCGTCGACAACGGAGGGTAAACCATGAAAATCGTCGTCATCGGCGGCACCCGACGTTACGACGACCCGGCGAGTTCGTCCGCTAAGTGCCAACAACGGCACTGACGGCTGAGGTTGATTGCCACTAGCTCAAACGTGGTGAGCCACGCTGCGGCGAATTGCCCTTTGTCTAGCAACCCCTTCGAGATTTAGCTGCACCATCAGGAGGAGGGCGCCCTCAACGCTCCGACCCACCTAGTCTCCCGACGCTGTGGTTGGGGTTGCTCTGAGTTGTCGCTTTCCTCGTGCGGATGGTTGGACCCCTCCGCGCGTCTCTTTCTGTCACGCGCGGACGACCGAGATGGAGGAAGCCATGGGTGTAATCGACGAAGCGCTCAAAGCAAACGAACAATATGCCAAGACGTATGACCCGAAATGGGGGGCAGGGCCTCCCAAGCCGAAAATTGTGGTCGTGACTTGCATGGATCCTCGGCTCTCCGACCTTCCCGGGATTCTCGGATTGAAGCGCGCCGATATTGACGTGATCCGAACTGGAGGGCCTGCCGTTACCGAGGACGTTCTGGCAGAGCTAATCGTCTCAACGCGCGTGCTTGGCTCTAAAGAGATCATGATCCTTAACCACACTGGATGCGGATTTGCGACCTTTACCGATGCCGAGTTGAACGCCAAATTCTCGAAGCTGACAGGAGATGCAACGCCCGCCCCGATGCGATTCTTTGCCTTCAAGGACCCGGAGCAGCAAACTAAGGAGCAGATCAAAATGGTCAGGTCGCATCCGTGGATTGCAAAGGATGTCCCGGTGCGAGGTTTCGTCTTTGACGTGGACACTGGCCGTTTGCGAGAGGTGATGGCCTATTCCAAAGCAGCGGAGTGATTTTGGCGGATTAGGTCGCTGCTAGAGTTTGACCGAGTTCGCCGTCTCGCTCGCGGCGTTGGCGGTGTTCGCGGGATCTCATCGGGGCGCCAAGTGGCGCTTCAACCAATGACTCCCAACAAAGGAGACAGTCATGAAAATACTCATGGTCCTCACATCCCACGACCAACTGGGTAACACCGGTCGAAAGACGGGCTTCTGGCTCGAAGAGCTCGCGGCTCCCTACTTCGTTTTCAAGGATGCTGGGGCTGAGATTACGCTCGCATCCCCGAAAGGCGGTCGTCCCCCGCTAGACCCTAAGAGCAACGAGCCCGAATTCCGGACCGACCTTACCGTCCGATTCGAAAAGGATGTCGCGGCGGAAGCTCAGCTTGACAAAACCGTCTGCCTTGAGAGCGTCAAGCAGGAAAGTTTCGACACAGTCTTCTATCCGGGCGGCCACGGCCCGATGTGGGATCTCGCCGAAGACAAGCACTCTATCAAGCTGATCGAGTCCTTCCTCGCCGCCGGCAAGCCCATCGCCATAGTTTGTCATTCCACGGGTGCGCTGCGTCACGTCAAGACGCCAGACGGCAAGCCTCTGGTTCAGGGCAAGGAAGTTACCGGCTTCACCAACGGCGAGGAGGAAGCCGTCGGCCTCACCAAAGTGGTGCCCTTTCTTGTCGAAGATGAGATGTTAAAACTGGGCGCCATCTTCTCGAAGAAGGAGAACTGGGCGGTTCACGTCGTCACCGACGGCCTGCTGATCACCGGACAGAATCCCGCGTCCTCGGGCCCAGCCGCGAAGACCCTGATGGCGGCGCTGAAGCAAAAGGCCAAACCCGCTGGAAGCGCTCGGGCTTCGTAGATCGAAGGATCTATCGAGCGATTGCGGATTTACTTGTGAGCAGGCCTGCAGCAACTAGCCGTCTCTCCGCAGGTAGGGGGAGGAGCGCATGGTTCGAACCCACCAGCCAGGGCAAACCGTTTTCAAATCGATCCTGCCGGAGGATGTCGAGTGGAAGCCGTTCCCTGCGGTCAGCCCTCGGCGCCGGGCCCTTACACGATAAGGGTCAAAGTGCCATCCGGCGTGAAACTCATGCCTCACAAGCACCCGGAGGACCGTGTCTACACGGTCCTGTCGGGCGTTTTCTACATCGGTCTCGGCGACAAGTTCGACGGCGATAAGGTAGAGGCTTATCCGCCCGGTAGCGTCGTCGTTCTGCCCGGCAACACGTCCCATTTCCACTGGGCAAAGTCAGGTGAGTACATCACCCAAGTAACGGCCCTCGGTCCGTTGGGCGTCGATTACGTGGATCTCGGCGACGATCCTCGTCAGCTTAATCGCGGATAACTGGACAAGCCTTCCACTCGGCGTTCGCCTCTTACCGACTTCCGATAATGGCACTTAGCGGAAGATTCGAGGAAGGCAGAGCGCTTCTGCTCTGCCCCTGTTTTCAGACGTCGACTTGCTCGGAAATAGCCAAAGCGTCGTCTACCTCGATTCCTAGGTACCTGACGGTGCTTTCGATCTTGGTATGTCCGAGCAGAAGCTGAACGGCTCGAAGATTGCCCGTGCGTCGATAGATCAGCGTCGCCTTCGTGCGTCGCAGCGAGTGAGTTCCAAACAAAGAATGGTCCAGCCCGACGCTCCCAATCCATGCCGAAACTAGTCGCGCATATTGTCGAGTCGTTAGGAAGCGTCCGTCCTCTCGACCTGCGAACAGGTAATCTCCAGGCCTTTTCAGACTCGCACCGAGGTATTCATCGATCGCTTGGCGAGTTTGCTCGGTGAGTTCGAAACGAACGGGACGACCGGTCTTCCTTTGGCGAACAGTCGCACGCTCAATCGCATACCCATGCGGCGCGACGTCTCCTACCCTCAAGCTAACGAGATCACATCCCCGGAGCTTACTATCGATAGCTAGATTAAAGAGTGCCAGGTCCCTGCTAGCTTTGGCGAGCTGTAAGCGCGTGCGGATTGCCCAAACGTGTTTCGGCTGCAATGGCGGCTTCTGCCCGGTCAACTTGCCCTTGTTCCAAGATACGGAAGGGAAAGGAGCGACATCCAGGATAGTTTGCATGGTTCTTCTCCTCTTGCTGAGGGAAGGATCCTGCGTCCTCGGCTAGTTAGTAACAGGGCGCGCGAAGTCAGAGCGTCCACGCGACGTCCGCTTTGTGCCAATAGCAGACATTGCAGCTAACCCTGGGGGCAATTTATTGGCCCGCGCGTATTACCCAAATCGGCTCACCGAGTCCTCCAATCACAGAGGCGGATGTTACCTGACCTTTGTCGGATTGCTCGGGAGGCGCCACGCCTCCTTCCAGCACCTGACGCATCTGGGGCGCAATCTCGGCGAGTTGTGCGAACTTGGCGTGGTTGCTTGGATCGTCGGCCTTCACGTTCGTCATGTCGATTACCACCGCGCCCAGCGCAGTGAGTTCCGCATCGTTGGTGTAGGCTCCAAGACGCTCTTTGCCGCCCGCAATTAAATCAGAAAACCGTAGCGCCTTATCGTCGTGAGACACGACGATGAAAAAGGGTTTTTTTGGCTTGCCGAACCGGCGCATCTCGGATTTGAACACATCGATGTCTATGTCTGGAGCGGCGAGTATGATAGCCCCCAACTTAGAAATGGGTGGCTTGTTGGCCGAGATCTTGATCTGGCGGAGAGCCTCTACGGTTACCCAGTTACCCATGGAGTGAGCGAGGATGTTCACCTCTTCCGCGTTGCTCGCGAAGACCAAACGCAGAGTGTGCTCGAGTTCGTCGCGTGCCGCCGTCGCGCTGTTTGAGTCGTAAACGTAGTCCGACAGGTGACCACGGGAGGCCCAAGTGAAAAGAACAGGAACTCCAGTAGCGTTTGAGTCATCGACGATTTGGGTGAATCGATAGAGTCCTTCTGCGAACATCGTGTTGTAGCCATGGATAAAAACAAACGCCTTGCGTTGCCCGGGCGGGCGCATCGCTAACTGCGCATTGAGGGCTTTGATGAAGTCTCTCTCGCTATCCAGGTATGCAGCGTCCCGCACAACGAAGTCTGTCATCGGGTTACCTGGCGCCCGAGAGGGCCATTCAATCTTGCCGGGCACATGGGTAGGCGGGACAGCGACGGTCAGCGTTGCATAATTGACAGACTCGGATCTTTCGCCGCTGAAATATGTTCCTGGTCGCGAGTCTCGCGCGCAACTCGTTGCCACGAGGATGGTGTGGTCCTTGGATCCTGCGCTGATTTGATCATTTACGAGCAGCGCACCGAATTCCGGTCGGGAGGCGCAACCAGTCAGCAACAAGGCAAATGAAAGGACAGCTGCCGCGACCGGCCCGGCTCGACCGGCCCGCGGACCCGGCGACCTCCGGTCGAGTCCATCGCCCGGAAGATATTGATGCGTCGTTGCCGCATGACCGGGTGCAAATACATACTTGGGTGGGCCACAGTTGGCCGACTTAATTAGGCAATCGGCCCTGGTGAAAATCAACACACCCACCCCCAGGCCCAAAGGTTCGCCCGATGGGGAGCGAGGACTTAGAGCCTAGAATTGATAATCATTGATTTAGGCCCTAAAAATGACCGCGTAGTCCGAACTTGCTGCTACCAGGCCGAGAAACCGTATCCTAGTTACAAAAATACAAGGCGCGCCGCCAGCATCTGTGTAGGAAGCCAAACAGCAGGAATGTAGTGCAGGTTCAGAAGGCAGCCGGTAGGCGCAAGTGGGAACGCAGCGGGCCTCATTGACGACGCGCTCTGGCCGAGCGTGTTTCAGGGTTCGTGCTCGATGAATACTCAAATTGGTAGAAGGGCTGATCCTCGGCTAAGGCGCATAGCGGTGATCTGTAATTGGTATTGGCTTCTGTCTCTAGAGAGAGGCCGTCACTCCCTATCGGGTTTGTAGCTAGAGGAAACCGCCGCTGCCAATGGCTCCGCATCTGGGTACGCACCCCGTTCGAGGCATCGGGACACCCATCATCGCGTGAGGCCCAGGTCGAGTCATTCTCCATCACGAGCGGGAATAACGACAGCAACGCGAAATTTGCCAATGCTGGCCTTGTGCATAGTGCCCAAGAAGGCTTGAGAACTGAATTGGGAAAATTACCGGCAGGCCTGGTAGCAGACTTCACTCAGGTCGGTCGCCACGTCCGCTAAGTGCCATAAGCGGACATGCCCCCGGCGATGGGGAGGCCTTTTGTAGCTTTGGGGCGGATGGAAGTCAGTGTAATTTGTGCGGCGACTGAAATTCTCTGTCGACCAATAACGGGGCTTCCGGCTTTCCGATCAACCACTCAGCTTAATTCAATCGTAGGAGCTGGCCGATGTTAAGAGGGTCTGTTGTGAGCCTGGTGTTTGGCGCATTGCTATTTTCTTTCAGCGTCCAAGCCTCACCCCTACCTCTCGTACCGATGCAAAAAGCGGCGCCTGACATCATATTGGTGTGGGACTGGTGCGGCTTGGGCTTCCATCGCAGCGTCTATGGCTATTGTATTCGCAACGGCACCGTGGCTGCGCCTCCAGTCGTAGTTCCGGCCCCTGTTGAAGTGGTCCCAGCCCCGGTGGAAGTTGTGCCAGCGCCAGTGGTAGTTGAGCCGTCGCCGGTGGTTGTCCCGCTCATATGCCCCGCCGGCTACTACCTTGGCCCATATGGTCGCTGCTTACTAAGCTACTGAAGGGCTTCAGTTGGCGGCCGACATTCACTCCCATCACTCCGCTGGAAAAACAGCACTCCAGGAGGCCTTATGCGCATCGTCCCTCATCGCTTCATCATGGTTTTCAGTATGGTGCTCACGGCAGCATTGACCTTGGGTGCCTGGAGCCAAAATTCCGCGGCGAAAGAGGCGACGCCGTCCGAGGAGAACCTCAAGCAGATCGCCCTAACAGATGCGCAAATTGAGAGCTTCGTTGCTGCTCAAAAGGAGATGGTGCCGATCGTCGCCAAGGCGCCTGACGCGGACAAACCAGATCCCAAGGTGATCGAGCAGCTCGAAGCCGTGGCTAAGAAAAACAAGTTCGCCAATTATGCCGAGTATCATGATGTTGGCGAGAACATCGGCCTAGTGATGAGCGGAATCGATCCGGCCACCAAAAAATACGTCGGCCCGGACGCCGTTATCAAAAGGGATATCACCTTGATAGATAGTGAAAACCTGCCAGCGGCTGATAAGAAGCGTCAACTCGATGAATTGCAGTCCAAGCTGAAAACGCTCCCCGAGCCCGTGAAATATCCCGCCAATATCGATCTCGTGGTAGAGAATTACGACAAGATCAACGCCGCTTTGCCGCCCCTGCAATAGAGGCTCGGAACGAGGCTCGGCCGTCTTCCAGATTGGTCGGTAACGAGCTAGGCCTAACGCGGCCTAAGCTCATTCACCGTGGCCCTGCACTGACCTATCGGCCCAAGAGCGCCTTCTGCTGATCAACATATTCCTGGGAGACGTCGCCAGCCGCGATCAGCGCGTCAACACACGCCTTAGTCATGTTCTTGGCGTTCTGGCGAAAACAAATATCGAGGAGCTGGCTACCAATTCCGTATTGGTTGCAGAATTTGTTGTACTCCCACGCGCATGCATCCTGCACAGCCTTAGAGACGGTGACCGACTGCGCCTGCGCGGAGCCGACAAAACCAAGGAGCGAGCAGAGGCCGATAATTAGACTGGCGTAAAACTTCATCGATGTATCCCTCCATAGGAACTGTTTCTGGCAGTGCGAGAGGCGACTGTATTAAGGCCACCCTCGTTGCTCTAGATCCCCGCGCTTAAATGGCGGCAAAATTCTGGCCTGCGCGTTCCGTTCACGGGAGGCGAGCATAGAATGAAACGGGAAGCGTCCCTGACAACGCAAATTGCGGCCACCCCCGCGTGAAGAAAATCACGACATGAAAGAGCAACTCCAGGCCATCGTCACCGTCCTGTCGCTGGTAAACCCCGCCATCTGCGGGGCAATGTTTGCGCAAATCGAGGAGGACCGCTCTCGCAGTCAACGGCTGGGGGATGCCACCAAGGTAGTGCTGGTAACCGCGGCGATACTCACCGTCTCCGCACTCGTCGGGACCCAGTTGTTGCACCTGTTCGGCGTGTCCCTCGATGCCTTCATGGTAGCGGGCGGCGGCGTATTGGCATGGATGGGCTTTTCCATGCTGAGCGGTAAGGCAACTTCATCGACGCCGGTCAGCGCATCGTCAAATGCCGATGCGCCTTTGACGCCCTTAGTCCTCTTTGCGGCGAGCCCAGGGACAATCACGGGAGTGATCACGCTTTCCGCTGCTCACACCGGGTTGGACCTTCCCGTCACGGCCCTGCTGGCAATCGCCGTAGCAGGTCTCGTGACTTGGTTGGTCTTGTTGCTCGTCTCACGTGTCGCCGCCGCCAAGGCCAGCGAGAGTGGGCCGGACATGATCACCCGGTTTATGGGGCTGATCGTGCTGTCCATGGGAGTTCAGTTTGCGCTCACCGGACTCCGAAAGTTCGGGTTCTGATCCTCACTTCCCCATCCAGCGTAGATCGAGACCTTTCGACTAATGCGTTGGGAAAAGGAAGGTCCACTGGGCGCGCAATTGCCAGTTCGCGCCAACGTCATCGGGCGTCAGGACATTGTAATAGGCGGCGATGTTGGCATTGATCGGCTGGTTACCGATCTTGAAGATGCGCCCAATGCCGCCGCCGATGGGCACGGTCCAGCGATTATTGTCATCGGCCTCCCAGTTGGCGGTGATGAGGGGACTCGCCGTCAGATACCAGCCCTTAGCGAGGTTATAGTTGAAGAAGGGCTGCAACGTCATGGCGTTCACGTTGGCTCGGTCCTCGTCGCCGGCGTAGGACCAGAGGTTCAGGATCAAGAAGCCAGTCGTTATGTGCGCCTGATGGTCGGACAAGAAAACGACGAACCCAGGCCCAGCAGAATACTTTCCATTGCCAAGCTCATCATCCGTCGCCGTCGGAAATTGGAAGGCTGGCCCCGCACCCCACACTAGGCTAGTCCCTTGACCTAATTGAATTGGCTTCCTCGGCGAAAAGAAAAATTCCGGGGTGAGGTCACCCAGGCCGAACTCGGTATTGCCTATGTCCGGGCCAAAGGCCTCCTCCGCCGCATGAAGGTCCGCTCCCGACAGGAAAGGCGGCTGAGAGATAACCGGCAGAATGGGTCGCGTGATCAAATTCCAATCCGGATTGAGGTGGATTGGATAGACCGGTTGGATGTTGAGGACGTTCTGCGTGTTGTCAGTACGGCCAACGTTAAAGTTGGTGTTGTTTTGAAAAGGAACGCTGATCAAATCGGCGATAGGATTTTGCGCCGCATCGCGCAAGTTTTCGCCCTCTTGGGCGTAAGCCTCAGATGATGTTGCAACAAAGATCATGGTCGCTGTTACGACCGACAATCCTATGGGTGTGAGACGCAATCTGCTTACCCACATCGCGAGGGCCCGTTTGCAATGAACCTCTACCAGCGAAACGTCACGCCCATGATCGGCCCGTGCTGGACCATGTCGATTCCGTTCTTGCCGAATTTGCCGTTCTCGCTGAAGTCGACAGAGAGCGCGCGATAGCCGAGCACGGCATGGAACGGTGTGCCCAAGCACGACGTATCGAAGCCATAGGTCCCAACTACTTGCCAGGAGAAGTCGCTGCCGACACCGAAGCCACCGAAATCGGCTTCAAGGCTAAGTTCTTTAGACGGTCCCATCTCGTGGCGCAGGCGGAAACCGACGAAGGGATCAACCCACTCAAGATCCCCGGTGCTGTCAAAGGCGACGGCTTTTGCCACTTCGACCTGCACCGTCCGCGAGACCGTAACGTCTTGGCCCGGTCCGAAGCGTTGGTCGATCACATGCTGCAATAATTTGGCTCCGCGGCGATTGAGGTTGAAGCCGCGATTGCGAAGAACCTGCTTTAGGACATCGCGTGGATCGAAAGTTGTCGACGCAGCAACCTCAGCCGTCAAGTTGCCCTTCAGGCTGATCGAAGTGTCGACGTTTTGATTCCAGTAGCGAGCGCCGCCCAATAGGTCCAATGACGTTCGAGATGATGGCCCCGACCAATTCGCAACTTCAAAACCGACGCCGGATTGGATGATCGTCGATTGATAGTCGAGCTGGGCATTTGCCTTGATGTGCAGGTTGGCGTCGACACTTACGTCGACACCAGGGAATCGATCGAACGGACGCCCCGAGGCTTGGCGATTGAAATCGTCCTTGGCGTGGCCGGGAAAGCCAAGGTCCTCCCACACCACATCGGTGAACAACGAAAATCCACCCTTGCGCGCCTCGAAGTAGCCCATCAGCGCCATGAGCGAGTCACTCTTCTCCACGATCTCGAAGAAGCTGTCGTTGATATCAACAGTGTGCCCACGGGCAGTCGCGTTGCCGTTGACGTTCGTCATCCACCCATAAGGAGTGAAGCTGAACTGCCACTGCGAAGATGGTGCATTCACCTCAGGTCCGAGATCGGCACTCTGAGCGTCAGTCGCTGCGAATAGCGCGAAAAGGATAAATGCGATAACGGCACAACGACTTAGACGCATCACACTCACCTTACTGGTCATTAGCGCCGTCGGCGGGGACAGAAGCGCCGGACTTTGAGGCAAGGAAGAGTCTAACATTCGCAAGGCGACAGCGCTGATGCAGTGCTGCAACACCAGCGGGTTATCTTGGCCTTAGCCGTCGGCGCGGTCATTAAAGTGTCAAACGGGTTTTTGCCGTTGTACCGGGGCACCCTGCGTGCTTTCGTCCACCTCCCACGTTTTTATTCGCCATGATAACGGGGCAGCAGCACGAGTTAGAGAGACTACCGACGTCGGCTTGAAGTTAGAGGGTGCGTTATGGTGCGGGCGTTGTTTTTCCGCCGCAGTAGCGGCGAGCGTTTGTTGTTTTCGGCTCTCGCGCTCATAAGCGTTTGCCTGCTTCCAGTTTTCCCCCTCGCTGAGCCGTCGTCTACTGGCGACCCAATGCCGTCCTGGAATGACGGCGCGCCGAAGCCGGCAATCTTAGACTTCGTCAAGGGTACGACCGACCAGTCGAGTCCGAACTTCGTGCCGCCGGAGGCGCGGATCGCGACCTTCGATCAGGACGGAACTCTGTGGGTCGAGCATCCGATGTACAGCCAGGTGGTCTACTGCCTGGAGCGAGTTCCGGCGCTGGTCAAAGCGAAGCCGGAGCTGGCTAACGTCGAGCCGTTCAAGACGGTGCTGTCGGGCAATCGAGAAGCGATGGCAAAGATGTCCACGCATGATCTCGAAAAAATTCTTGCCGCAACACTTACCGGCATGACGGTCGATGTGTTTCAGGCTGAGGTCGAGAAGTGGGTCGCGACTGCAAAAGACGGTCGCTGGAAGCGTCCTTACACCGACTTGACCTATCAACCGATGCAGGAGGTTTTGAGCTACTTGCGAGCGAACGGATTCAAAACCTACATCGCAACCGGCGGAGGGCAGGATTTCGTCCGGGTGTATTCTGATCGCATTTATGGCATTCCGCCGGAGCAGGTGGTTGGCACTGCCGGCGATACGACATACACGTACGACGCCGATGGCAAACCGATCCTGACCAAAGACCCCAAGCTACTGCTCAACGATAACGACGCGGGCAAACCCGAGGGGATTCACTTCATGATCGGGCTCCGTCCGGTAGCCGCGTTCGGCAACTCCACCGGCGATCAGCAGATGCTGGAATACACCGGGGCGGGCGAAGGCTTGCGGCTGACGATGCTCGTGCTCCACGACGACGGCGTACGTGAATACGCCTACGGGCCCGCCGAGGGGTTGCCCGACACCAAAGTCGGCACGTTCACCCAGGATTTGTATGACGAGGCAAAGAAGGACGGTTGGGTCGTCATCAGCATGAAAAACGACTGGAAGAAGATTTTCGCCTTTAACAGCGAGCCTTAGCGCTCGTCCATCGCCGGTCTGCAACGGACAATCCGATTTCAAATTGAGTACCACAGAGGAGGAAGCGATGAGTGACGAAGTGATCGGTAACCATGGCTCTGCAGCCATGCTCAACGCGCCGGAAGAACCATCATGGTTGAAATCCGGGCTCGCGAGCTTGGGCTCGGCGTCTCGCGCCATGCTTCTCGGCGCTACTGCGTTGGTTTCGGTCTGTGCTGCTGATCCAGTTGATGCGGAGCCGACACCTGCACCGAAGCAGCCGAATATCCTCTTCATCATGGGCGACGACATCGGCTGGATGCAAGTAGTCAGCTACCAGCAAGGTATGGGGCTCGGCGAAACGCCCAACATCGACCGCATCGCCAATGAAGGCGCCAAGATGATGACCTACTACGCCGAGCAAAGCTGCACGGCCGGCCGCAACGCCTTCTTCACCGGCATGACCCCGCTACGCACCGGCATGATTCCGCCGCAGCTTCCCGGCAGCCCGTCCTACCTCCGGCCCGGCACGCCGGCACTCGCCAAATTCCTAAGCGACCTCGGCTACAACACCGGCGAGTTCGGCAAGAACCACCTCGGCGACCATACCGATGCGCTGCCAACGGCGCACGGCTTCCAGGAATTCTGGGGCTATCTCTATCACCTCGACGCGATGGAGCAGGTGAGCTTCCCCGACATCAACAAGAGCCCGACACAGCAAGGTTTCGCGCCGCCGTGCAAGAATACGCCAATTCCGGGCCTGCCCGAAGTCCCCGGCGCCGTGGATCCGAAGACGACAACCTGCCTGACGCCGCCACGCCCCGTGATCTGGTGCAAGTCATCCGACGGCACCGCGGCAAACCAGAACTGCCACGACGAGGGCCCACTGACGCTGGAACGCTCGAAAACCGTGGATGAGGAAATCTCGGCCAAGGTGATCGACTTCCTCGACCGCAACGATCCGAAGAAGACCAACAAGCCGTTCTTCGTCTGGTACAACCCGGCGCGTATGCACATCACGACCATGCTGTCACCGAAGTATCTGGCCATGCTTGGCGAGGAAGGCGGCAAGGACTGGGGCATCAACGAAGTCGGCATGAAGCAGATGGACGACAACATCGGCTATGTGCTGAAAAAGCTTGAAGACATGGGCGAGCTCGACAACACCATCGTGGTCTTCACCACCGACAACGGCGCGGAGAGCCAGACTTTCCCCGATGGCGGCATGACACCCTTCAAGGCGAGCAAGCTGACCACCTGGGAAGGCGGGATGCGGGTGCCGCTTGTCATCCGCTGGCCGGGCCACATCAAGCCAGGCACGGTCATGACCGACATCTTCGCATCCTACGACTGGCTGCCGACATTCGTCGAAATCGCTGGCGGGCCCAAGGGCAATGACCTGAGGGCTCAGATCGAGAAAGGTGAATATCCCGGCATCGCCAAGACCCACCTCGATGGCGTGAACCAGATCGACTATCTGACTGGCAGGTCGGAGAAATCGGCGCGCGACACCTTCTTCTACTACACCGGGGCGACGCCGTCGGCGGTTCGGTACAAGAACTGGAAGATCTATTTCACGATGGAGGGCTCGACCGGTGCCTCTGCGCTTGCGGGGGCTCAGACCTACGGCTGGGCCCAGGTCCAGAACATCAGGCGCGATCCCTTCGAACAGGCGGTGGGCGAAGTGCAGAAGTCGGTGTTGTCCATCGGCGGTGCACTTGCCTCCCCGAGCACCGCGTACCTCTACAACTGGAACATGCTGCCCGTCGGGCAGCAACTGTGGCTGAAGGAGCTTCAAACCTACATCGACTTCCCGCCGATGCAGGATCCGGAGAGCTATAACCTCTCCCAGGTGCTTGAGCAGGTTAAGAAGTTGCCGACGGAGGGCCCAAGCAAATGACCGGCAAGCGGGGCACGTAGGTCAGCGAGCGAGCGACCGCAGGGTCGCCTGCTCGCTGGACCGCTTACCGCCTATGTCTATGACTGGAATATGCTGCCAATCGGCGAGGCGCTGTGGATGAAAGAACTCCAGACCAACTTCCCGCGTCAGAATCCGGCCAGCTACAATTTGGACCAGCTCATGCAGCAGGTCCGGAAGTGAAGTCGAACGGTTTAAGTCAGTAGAAGATTGATGACGGGCGTCCGCAAAGCCAGCGAGCGCCCGTTCGTTATCAGTTGTCATGAGATCACATGAGCATCGCGCGCAAGGTCAAGCGATCGGGAACCAAAATCGTGCCGCGTCCCGAGATGGTGTTCATCCCCGGCGGGGAGTTCACCATGGGCTCAGACCATCATTATCAGGAAGAGAAGCCAGCCCATCGCGTAAAGGTGGATGACTTCTGGATTGACAAGACGCTAGTAACCAATGCGGAGTTCGCGCGCTTCGTCAAAGCCACAGGCCATGTCACCTTCGCGGAGATTGATCCGGACCCCAAGGATTATCCTGGAGCGCTCCCACATCTGCTCCGAGCCGGCTCGCTCGTATTCGTCAAGAGCAAGGGGCCTGTTGATCTCACCAATTGGTCGAATTGGTGGACGTTCGGCTTCGGAGCCGACTGGCGCCATCCGTTCGGACCAGGTAGCTCGATCAAGCGGCTAGAGGATCACCCCGTCGTGCACGTCGCCTATCGCGATGCTGAGGCTTACGCCAAATGGGTAGGCAAGGAATTGCCGACCGAGGCCGAGTGGGAGTTCGCTGCACGCGGGGGGCTCGATGGCAAGGAGTTCGCCTGGGGGGATGAGTTCGAGCCCGGGGGCAAATGCGTCGCCAACACATGGCAGGGCGAGTTCCCATGGCAGAACCTGCTCAAGGACGGCTACGAGGGCACTTCGCCGGTCGGCACCTATCCGCCCAACGGTTGTGGCCTCTACGACATGATAGGCAATGTGTGGGAGTGGACGACCGACTTTTATGTCGCGAGCCACCAGCAGCAACATTCCTGCTGCATGCCGGTCAATCCGAGAGGCCCGCGCGCGGACGAGAGCTACGATCCCTGCCATCCCAAAAGCAAGATTCCGCGCAAGGTGATCAAAGGTGGCTCGCATCTTTGCGCGCCAAACTATTGCCGACGCTACCGGCCCGCTGCGCGCCATGCGGAGCCGATCGATACTTCGACTTGCCATCTTGGCTTCCGCTGCATCAAGCGAGCGAGCATGGAATGATGATGCAGATTTCAAGTTCACTTTACTGGCAGCCCGCTTTCGTGCCACCCGCCAGTAATGCGCGGTTCCGCTTTGGTCTCGCGCCACTCCTTGAATGTCCAGGGTTCTCAGGAATGCCCCGCGAAAAAATTGTGGGGGCCTGTCATTCGTCTCGTAACGAATACGGACACGCGGTGGATGGCGACTACACGCGACCGTTTGGCCTGTTCGGTAAGGAAGTGTCCTTATGGAAACATGTTCCGTTCCACCAATTGGCCATCCAGCATGCACCGGTAGGTTCCGATGTGCCTCCAAGCCAGAAAACCGGCGCGTGTTTCAGCCGGGGAACAAAAAATCTGACAATGAGTACTTAACCTGTCCCGATGGGGGGCTTCAGCATAGGAGTATGAGCAATGAAACTGGCTCTTCTGACGTTCACGACCATCCTGATTGGTGTGGCAAGCGTGCAGGCTGCTGAAAAAGGTAAGCCCTTGGACGACGCACAGTGCAAGGCAACTTGGACCATCGTCTCGCCGAACGGCGCGGCCATCTCCAAGGATAAGCCGGTGCCTTCCATAATTGACTTTACCATGGTCGACACGAACAAAGACGCGACCATTGACGCCGATGAGTTCAAGGCAGGCTGCGCGGCCGGCTGGATTGTGCCCTCAAGCTAAGCGTCATCGACGTGATTGATATTCTGCAAGTCTGATTGACGTATGGCGAGGTCGTATGCGGCAGACCAGCTGCTCGACCTCGCCGGTCCTCTCGCCGAGGGGGACAGAAGGCTATCGAAATGCGGCGACCCTCCGGCCGACAGAAGAAGCGTCAGTCACGGGAATGTCCGCTTTGGGTCAAAAGCAGACGTGGGCGAACCGCGCCGTGTGGGTCCGCTTAGTGCCAGCAGCGGACATCAAAATGCTTGTGACAAGGACTTTGGGTGTTATCGTAGTTGGGGGCGACCGATGCGCAAAGGAGGAGCTGTCTATGAATATCCTTGATGAGTTGCTCGGCGGCGGCCAAACCCAGAAAGACTACAGGGATTTCGTCAATCGATACGAGCAGGGAGCTCCCTCAGAGGGCTACTCGGATCAGGAGGTTCTTGAGCGCTATGGTGAAGTCTCACACGCAGTACCGCCTGATCAATACGCTCAAGCCGCGCAGGAAGCGCTGGCCAAGTTGTCACCGGAAGAGCGGGCGGCGTTTCTGAAGATGCTGCAGGAGCACGCCGCCGCGAAAGGGGTGAGGCTGCCGCGACAGGCGGGATCGGAACCTGAGGAACTGGGCGAGGTGCTCACCGATCTGCATAAGAAGCCCGGTCAGCTCCGGGATATCCTCGGCCCTCGCGGTGCCCCGCCTCAGGAGCAAGCGCCAGGGTCGAACCCGATCGCCGACATGCTGTCGTCCCCGATGGCCAAGGCCGTGCTCGCAGGCATCGCGGCCATGGTGGTCAAGCGCGTCATGCGTTCGTCCTGAATGGGGTAGTGGTATCGTCGAGGCCAGCGTGGGTGGAACACCACGCTGCACCCTTCGGCCGATGTGGGAAGTGTTATGGCCCGCCAAAAAAACGGGCCAAAAAGCACCTCAAACTGACCTCTTGCTGTCCTTTCAATATTAGTCGCGCTGCGGCCTTCGGCCCGTAAAACTTTACCAGAAGCCTTGCAGTCTCCGGCTCGGTGTAGAAGTCACTCTCATGGACCGCGCTGCGGACGACCTCGGGGAGGTTATCGAGGATATTCATGCTGCGGTGGCACTGGCGGTGCACCTCATGCTTGTGAATCCAACAATGAGCAAAGAGAAAGTAACCGGATCGGCTAGGCATCAGGGTTTGCCACTCATATGGCGCGGCTTCGTCATGCTAACTTGGCTCGGAAGTCCGTGACGGTCAGACTTGGTCAAGCAAAGCGTCGATGTCGAGAGTCGAGCGTGCGCCCAGATCAGACGCGTGCATCGTGAGGAACTCCTCTGCCGATCGGCGTCCCTCATCGCCGTGGATTGCGCCATCTTAGGCAGGATGGACACGCCGACACTGGCAATGGCTGCATCACACAACAGTCCGGTGAGCACATTGCGGCGATCGATTTCACAGCCTGCTCCTCTTTTGAGACAGAACATTCGAATGCACGCTCGCTTACGCACTAGCTGAGTTGGGAGTGTACACGAGCCCGCCGCCGCGCCCGTCCTTGCTCCCAGGGATTTCAGCTAGTGGTGGCAGACGATGGCCGAGGCCTCGCAAGCATTGCGGATGCAATGGGCCGAGGTCGGCCCGACCGACTTGCCGCCGGGGCTGCTGAGATGATCAGCGATGTAGCGCCGAAGTCTGTGCAGCGCCCGATCGGTCGAAACGTGTTGGTTCCGGGCGTCCGCCGTCGCTCTGACGACTGTGCAGTTCTCGAAAGCGCTTGTCGCTTGCGCTGCTTGGCCAGCAACAATAAGGGCGGCAGCGATCCCTGCGGCGGCCAATACTCTCTTCATCCTATGTCCTCCCTTGATGATGTGGCTTAGCGGCCGAGAGCGGCTCTACGGCGATCGACCTCGGCTTGCGAGACAGCGCCGGCAGAGATCAGGCCCTTGACGCAGCGATGGCTCAGCTGGTCGCCGTGGCGGCGCATGCAATTCTCGAGGCCTCTGGTCTCAAGCCCCCACTGGCTGCAGAACCTGCGGTAATCCTCGGCGCATTGTCTCTTGCCGGTGGCCATGGCTGTGGTGGCGGTGAAGGCAATCATGCCGAGGACGATAAGCAGTGTCGCGCGATGGTTCATAATTGACATTCCTTTCTTTGAAGCGTGTTTAGACGAGACGAAAAAAAGCTGAGGCTGTGCGTAGTGGCTATCTCGAGCGGGTGAAGCCGACATTGTCGCCGATGACGGTGGTCGGTCCGATCGGCAACGGCTCCGGATTGGCGATGTCGAGCTTGTGGAATTGGAGCCCGTCCTTCCACACCTTCCGCAAGAAATCCTCGAAGACCTGGATCGTGAGTTGCTCGCCGGGGCAGCGGCGATAGCCAAACCCGAACGGGGCGAAACCCGCATAGTCACAAACGGGCAACGGCTTGCCGTCGACCACGCCGAAGACAGTACCGAAACCGCTATTGTCTATCTCGGCCTTGCGACCATCCTTCACCTCAAACGGCTCGCTCGAGAATGGACATTTGGTAAAACCGATTTGCTCACACTTGGCTTCGTCTATCTCCTGACTGGTGGGAGCGGCATTGTAGCGATCCGGATCGAAGGTATCCGGATTCTTCCAATGCACCGGATCGAAACTTGTCGCCTCATGCGGGGTGATCACATAGCCGTGCCGTTGGTAGGGCGGTGTTCTGACTTCCCGTAACGCCGAAATGCTTCCGCCATTCGGCGTGATGGTGCGGAACAATTCCATGACAAAGCGCTCGAGCGGTGTGAAGGCTTTACCGGCCGCGTCATCCGGGCTGCCTTCCATCGTCTTCTTGAACCAATTCCGCGTTTCTGGATCGCCCGTGTCGGTGGCGAGCTTGAGCATGATGTTGTACAGCGTGTTGCCCCATTGGCTGAGCGCCACGAAATTGTGGAACACCTCGAACACCACGTCCTTGTGGGCGAAATCCTCCCCCTCACCGCCGTTCTTGATCCAGTAGTGGGCGAAGGTCTTTTCGGGGTTTGGTATTTTGCCGCTTGTGAGGTCGGCGAGCCGGCCGTCGATCCACTCCTTGAGGTAAGCGAGGTCCTGCCGAACCTTCATATAGTTCTCGTAGACGATCTTCTGGGTGGGATCGCGGTAGGCAAGCACGGTGTTAAAGCTTTCACCGATCTGTCTGACCCGGTCTGGGATCCCGTCGCCTTTGACCCCGAGATGCAGGTCCCAATACAGGTCGAAATAGCTTTCAAGGTACGGCCGCATTAGCGGCTTGTCGGCGTTGCTATCGCTCAGAAGCTTGTCAAAAAATGCTGTGACTTTGTTGCCGTACATGGGGCGGTACAAATCCGGCGTAAGGGCAGTCATGTAAATCCGCTTGCGGCGATTATTAGGACCGCGCTTTTCGAGCCCTTGAAGAAATACGGTAACGCCATCTTCAGGCGCTGGCTTCCATGTCTCGCTCAGCAATCCCCAAAGATCAAAGGGGAGTGCATTCTCCTTGGTGAACTCCACATCAATCATGGGAAGGAACAGCCGTTCGCCTTCGTACATGCTGACGAGAAAGTAGGGGACGATTGCGTTCTCGACATATGCCGGGTCGAACTCCGCGAGGAACTGCTTACGCAGGCGGGCGACCGCTGCCTCTAGGTCGGACGGTGCAAGGGGTACCCTCGGAGGCGATTTCACCCATTCGTTGTTGTAGTAATGAGAGGCTGCAGGCTGAGTGATTAATCCGGCTGCGGCGGCGGCACCGCCAGCCAAAAACGTTCTGCGTTCCATCAGAGCCTCCTACTCGCATAGCGTCGAACGGAAATTCAGAAGATTCTTCTTTGTTAGTCGCGCAAGATTTTCACTCGCGTTGGGGCGTCAAAAGCGGACGATCAGGATCACGCTGTGCGTGAGCCACCGCAGGTCCAAAAATCACTCCGACCGCCAAGCGACCAAGTTGAGTTGACGAGTAACGGGGAGCGCCAAAATCCGACGCTCCCCAGGCATCAAACTAGTTTTCGATGTTCTTCACGAGGCCCTTAGCGCAGGCGTCTTCGAACTCAGACTTCGAGATGTCCCCGCTGCCATCTTTGTCAATTTGCGTGAAGTTGACGATAAATGGTGCGGCAGCTGATTGAGCCAGCAGGTCACCTGATGGGACAGCATTTTTCCAAATCGTCGCGCACTGCTCGGGATTCAAAGTAGCAGAAGGGCGACCGGAGGTCATGTTATTGGCGCCCGCAAGCAAACACGTGGCGGTCGCGGGCACGACAAAAAGGGCAATAAGCGATGCTCTCAGCATGGGGTCCTCCATCTACACGTTTCCCCGTAACGGAGTTATACCACCCGTGCTCCGCAAGGTCTTGCACGTTAGTATGGGGCGCTGTCACTCTGGCTGTAGTTCTTACAAGCGCCCGGCCTCTATGTCCGTTTTTGGAGTAGGTTTGATCTTGCCTGCGTGACTTATTGAGGCAGATGGAAAATCGAGGGAGATGGCAATGTGGATTATCTGGACTATCGTGAATTTGGTATAAAACGGACGGGACTACTAACATCGCGACAGTCTGCTCAGAAGTGGACCTCGCGCTCGCTCTTCCGCATGTCCGCTTTGTGCCAATAGCAGACATTCGCCTCCTCCCACAATCCGAAACCCATAAATTCGGCCACTCGGGCGGCTGATCTCGTACCCGCGCGAACATGCTCAGCACTTATCCGCTGGCCCTTAGCTTTTGCTGCGAGCATACTTGCGGTCCGCATCGGCGGTGGATCACCCTGTTGAATTGGAAGGCCCATGCGCCTCGACGCCATCGCAATAGGCGTGAACCCGCCTGACGACGTCAATGTCGTGATCGAGGTACCGATTGGCGGAGAGCCGATTAAGTATGAGATGGATAAGGCTGCTGGCACACTAGTCGTCGACCGCTTCCTACACACTCCGATGCGGTACCCCGGCAACTATGGCTTCGTGCCTCACACGCTGTCGCAGGATGGCGATCCAATCGACGTTCTTGTGGCCAATACCCGGCCGATCTTCCCCGGTGCTGTCATTAATGTGCGCCCAATTGGCGTGCTGAAAATGGAGGATGACGGCGGGACCGATGAAAAGATTATCGCCGTACCGACGCTGAAGCTAACGCAGCACTACGAGCATGTGAGGACCTATACTGATCTGCCCAGAATCGCGCTGGACCAAATCCAGCACTTTTTTGAGCACTACAAGGATCTTGAACCAGGCAAATGGGTAAAGCTCATCGGCTGGGGCGATGTGGAAGAAGCGAAGCAACTTATTCGCGATGCGATCCGTCGAGAACGAGACGATTAGCTTCCTGCGTTGAAAGCTGAAACCGTTAAGCGCTCAACCCTTGTTCTGCCGGTTTTGGATGAGGTCGTCGACCACTCCGGGGTCGGCCAGCGTAGAAATATCGCCGAGATTGCCGAAATCGTCCTCGGCGATCTTGCGTAAGATCCGACGCATGATCTTGCCCGACCGTGTCTTGGGCAGCCCGGGCGCGAACTGAATCAAATCAGGGGATGCTATCGGCCCGATCTCCTTGCGGACCCAGTCGCGAAGCTGGATCTTGAGCGCGTCCGACCCGTTCTCGCCCGCGATCAGCGTGACGTAGCAATAGATGCCCTGGCCCTTGATGTCGTGGGGATAGCCGACCACTGCGGCCTCCGACACCTTGGGATGGGAGACGAGCGCGGACTCGACCTCTGCCGTTCCCATGCGATGGCCGGCGACGTTGATCACATCGTCGACGCGGCCGGTAATCCAGTAATAGCCGTCCTCGTCGCGTCGGCAGCCGTCGCCGGTGAAGTACTTGCCCTTATAGTTGGAGAAATAGGTCTCCACGAAGCGCTTATGGTCGCCGTAGACGGTGCGCGCAATCCCCGGCCATGCATCGAGGATGACGAGAGTGCCAGAGGCGATGCCTTCCTGAAGGTTGCCGTCGCTGTCCACGATGGCTGGCTCGACGCCGAAAAAGGGCAAAGTCGCCGAGCCGGGCTTGAGCTTGGTGGCGCCAGGCAGCGGCGTGATCATGATGCCTCCAGTCTCTGTCTGCCACCAGGTATCGACGATGGGGCAGCGCTCTTCGCCCACGACCCGATAGTACCACTCCCAGGCCTCGGGGTTGATCGGCTCGCCTACACTGCCCAGCAGCTTGAGCGACTTCCGGCTTGTGCGCGTCACGTAATCGTCGCCAGCCCCCATTAGCGCCCTGATTGCCGTGGGCGCCGTATAGAGGATGTTGACTTTGTGCTTGTCGACAACCCGCCAGAAGCGCGACTGATCAGGATAGTTAGGCACACCCTCGAACATTAGTGTCGTCGCGCCGTTGGCGAGTGGACCGTAGACGATATAGGAGTGGCCGGTGACCCAGCCGACATCGGCCGTGCACCAATAGACGTCGCCGTCCTGATAGTCGAACACGGTCTGATGGGTCAGCGCGGCATAGACGAGATAGCCGCCGGAGATGTGCACGACCCCCTTAGGCGTTCCCGTCGAGCCCGAAGTGTAGAGGATGAACAGCGGATCTTCTGCATTCATCTCCTCGGGCGGGCAGTCGGCCGAGACCTCGGCGGCGAGCTCGTGGTACCAGAAATCGCGCCCGGCATGCATGGCGCATGAGCCGCCCGTCCGGCGAATGACGATCACCTTCTCGTCGCCGAGCGACTTGGTCAGCGCCTCGTCGGTGTTGTGCTTGAGCTTGACCGTCTTGCCGCCGCGCAGCCCTTCGTCGGCGGTAATAACCAGCTTCGACCCGCAATCGGTAATGCGGCCGATGAGTGCGTCCGGCGAAAAGCCGCCAAACACCACCGAGTGGATGGCGCCGATACGCGCGCAGGCGAGCATGGCGAAAGTCGCCTCGGGGATCATCGGCAGATAGATGGTGACGCGGTCGCCGCGCCTTACCCCCATCGACTTGAGGACATTGGCGAAGATATTCACCTCGCGGTAGAGCTCGCGATAGGTGATGTGGCGTGCTTCGGCGCTCGAATCGTCGGGCTCCCAGATGATGGCGACCTGGTCGCCGCGCTCCTTGAGATGCCGGTCGATGCAGTTGGCCGAGACGTTGAGGGTGCCGTCCTCGAACCATTTGATCGAAACATCGGGATGCGCGAAGGAGGTGTTCTTGACGCGAGTATAGGGCTTGATCCAGTCGATACGTTTGCCCTGCTCACCCCAAAACTTCTCAGGATCCTTGATCGAAGCTTCGTACATGGCGCGATAAATCGCATCGTCAATCAAAATGGGTTCTGCGCTAATACCGCTGGGTTGGATTGACGCGGTCTCACCAAGGTCTTCCATCCCTCAGCTCCAAGCCGTTCATTGTCGCGGGTTCACCAGAGAGGCGCAGAGCTATAGCCCTGAGCCGGTCTCGCTTAGAAGAAGCCCATTGCCTTCGGACTGTAGCTCACCAGCACGTTCTTCGTCTGCTGGTAGTGGTCGAGCATCATCTTGTGGTTCTCGCGGCCGATACCCGATTTTTTGTAGCCGCCGAACGCGGCATGCGCCGGGTAGAGGTGATAGCAATTGGTCCACACCCGACCGGCCTGGATACCGCGGCCGAAGCGGTAGGCGCGGTTGATGTTCCGCGTCCACACCCCGGCGCCGAGCCCGTACAGCGTGTCGTTGGCGATCGACAGCGCATCCTCCTCATCGTCGAACGGCGTGACCGAGAGCACGGGCCCGAAGATCTCCTCCTGGAAGATGCGCATCTTGTTGTTTCCCTCGAACACCGTGGGCTGCATGTAATAGCCCTCGGCGAGCTCGCCGTTGAGCGAGGCCCGCTTGCCGCCGGTCAACAGCTTGGCGCCTTCCTTAGTGCCAATATCGACATAGGATAGGATCTTCTCGAGCTGGTCGTTGGAGGCCTGCGCGCCGATCATGGTCGAAGCATCGAGCGGGTTGCCCTGCTTAATCTTGTTCACCCGCGCGATCGCCTTCTCCATGAAGCGGTCATAGATCGAGCGCTGCACCAGTGCGCGCGACGGGCAGGTGCATACCTCGCCCTGGTTTAGCGCGAACATGGTGAAGCCTTCGAGCGCCTTGTCGAAATAATCGTCGTCCTCGGCCATCACGTCGGCAAAGAAGATGTTTGGCGACTTGCCACCGAGTTCGAGCGTCACGGGGATCAGGTTCTCGCTCGCGTATTGCATGATGAGCCGCCCGGTAGTGGTCTCACCGGTGAAAGCGATCTTAGCGATGCGCTTGTTCTGAGCAAGCGGCTTGCCGGCCTCGACGCCAAAGCCGTTCACCACATTGAGCACACCCGGCGGCAGGAGATCGCCGACCAGGTCCATGAGCACCATGATTGACATGGGCGTCTGCTCTGCCGGTTTGAGCACCACGCAATTGCCGGCGGCGAGAGCGGGCGCGAGCTTCCACACCGCCATGAGGACCGGGAAGTTCCACGGGATGATCTGGCCGACCACGCCGAGCGGCTCGTGATAGTGATATGCGACCGTGTCGTGATCGATATCCGAGAGCGAGCCTTCTTGGGCGCGGATGCAGGCCGCGAAATAGCGGAAATGATCGATGGCGAGCGGGATGTCGGCGAAGGTCGTCTCGCGGATCGGCTTGCCGTTGTCGATGGTCTCGACCGCGGCGAGCACCTTGAGGTTCTCCTCCATGCGGTCGGCGAGCTTGTTGAGTATGGCGGCGCGCGAAGTGGGCGAGGTTTTACCCCAGGCATCCCTCGCCTTATGCGCCGCGTCGAGCGCAAGCTCGATGTCGGCAGCTTGCGAGCGGGCGATCTGACAGACCGACTTGCCGGTGATGGGACTGATATTGTCGAAATAATTGCCGTCGACCGGCGCCACCCATTTGCCGCCGATAAAATTCTCGTAGCGCGGGCGCAACGCCACACGCGCATTCAAATTCTCGATGACTTGGTGAAGCATGCTGTCCTCCCATGGACACGAGGGGCCGCTATTAAAGTTTCTTCTAGGTCAATCCTTTCCCCCGCCTTGACATCGGTCAAGTTGGAACTTCAGCGGACGGAAGCTGATAGCCATATGGAGAGGACATGCAGGCCAGGCCAAAAAGCCCCTTTAACCCGTTAGTTCAGGCTACCTTGGCTGTAACGTCCGCTTTGGGTCAAAAGCGGACATTGAGTTGATCCGGGCAAATGTCCGCTTGGTGCCAGAAGCGGACATGCCCGGACTCCATTTCTTTGCGCTGGTTCGTGTCGCGACGCTCAGCTCACGAACATCAATCGACCCCGGGATTGATGAGTTCTCCCGCCTTGTCTGTGTCTTCGCCAGTCAAGTTGATGATCACTTTGTCGATCTGACCCGTGAAGGGGAAATGGTCCTTCTTCTCGTAGTTGCTCGACACTGGCGTTCCGTTATCAACGCCGACATCGAATGTTTCGCTCAGAGAGAAGCTTCCCGGAACAGTCTTTTCAAGCGCACCCTCCGCCACCTTCTTGCCGTTCACATACAGTTCGCCCGTACCCTTCAGCATTCCCGTTTTGATGAAGTTAAATTTGAGATCGACCTTACCGGTCGGCAAAACAGGCGACACGATGGAATAGCGAGTCGCGTTGAAGTAGTTGTAATCGTAATGCAGCTTGTGATCGGCAATGAACAGCGTGTAGCCCCCATTCACACCGCCACAGGCGACGATGACGCCTGCTTCGTCACCTCTCAGGTCGAGCGTGGTTTCGATGGTGTGAGATGTGTTTTTTGTCGGAGCCGAAACCGCTTCGGGAATCCGCTGCGCGCCCGGTGCGTAATAAATGAAGCTCTTGCGGTCCCCAAAAGCACGACTGAATTGCTTAGCAAGCCTGCTGTTAACATCGTCGTAGAGGGGATACACGTTGTTTTTCCAGGCCTGGGCATCCCACTCCTTCTTGAGCTCCTCAAGTTTCTCGGGATTTTTTTCCGCGAGGTTATCGGTTTCGGAGAAGTCCTCGTTAAGATTGTACAATTCCCATACGTCCTTATCGAAGGGGAAGGTGCCACCAGTCACCCACGGCATCCGGTTGCCGTGGATCGTCACCGCTTTCCAGCCGTCCTTGTACATGGCCCGATTGCCGAGCTGCTCGTAATATTGCTCGGTGCGCGCTGAATGCGCGGCGCCGTTATCAAAGGAATACGCCAGACTGATCCCATCCATCGGCAACTGCTTGATGCCGTCGATCTCCGCCATGAAAGGGGTGCCAGTCGCCTCAAGAGCCGTGGGCATGATGTCGGTGATGAAGCTGTACTGATTTCTGATCTCTCCTTTGGCCTTGATACCTTTGGGCCAAGTGATGATCAGGGGATCGGCCACGCCGCCATTGTGCACGATCTGCTTGGCGTATTTGAACGGCGTGTTGC
Source organism: uncultured Alphaproteobacteria bacterium (assembly GCA_963820005.1). Taxonomy (GTDB): domain Bacteria; phylum Pseudomonadota; class Alphaproteobacteria; order Rhizobiales; family Methyloligellaceae; genus Methyloceanibacter. The sequence goes on from CAWFYQ010000008.1 coordinate 359,278, forward strand.
CGGCCATCGCCCAGCCCGCATGATAGTGGGGATACGTGTCGGGGCCGCCCCAGTCGTCGTAGTACTTCATGTTCTCGTCCAGGGTTGCCTGCATCGCGTTTAGGATCAGCGACTCCGTATACAAGCCGTTCAATCCGCCTTCACCGCTGGCGCCATTGTCGGAGGTCAGGATGATAAGCGTATTGTCGTATTGTCCGATGCGTTTCAGGGTGGCGATCATGCGCCCAATCTGCTCGTCCGTTTGCGTCATCATGCCAGCGAAAACTTCCATCTGGCGCGCGTAGAGCTTTTTCTGTTCCGCATTCAGCGTGTCCCATTTGGGAATTTCAGGAATGCCGTCGGAGAGCTTGGTTCCGGCGGGAAGAAGTTTCATTTCGGTTTGCTTCGCGAAAATCTGTTCGCGAGCCTTGTCCCAACCGATGTCGAACTTGCCCTTGTACATATCGATGTACTTCTGTTCGACTTGATGCGGCGAGTGCATGGCGCTGGGCGCCCAGAACAGAAAGAAGGGGCGGTCTGGAGAGACCGAGGCGTGTGAGGTGAAACTGTCGATGGCTCGGTTGGCCAGATCGGTAGTCAGGTGGTAATTCCTCGTATCCATCCAGCTCTCTGTGGGACGATGATCGTTCCAAAGCAGCGAGCGATAGTCGTCCGCGTCGGCGGCCATAAAGCCATAAAAGTGGTCGAAACCCTCACCACTGGCCCAATGCTGAAAAGGACCGCTCTGCGATGCCTCCGGCAACGGCGTGTGATCCCATTTTCCGAGCGCAAAGGTTTCAAAGCCGGCGTGCTGAAAATCCTTTGCAATCGATTTCGCGCTCTCGGGAGGCGTGCCATTGTAACCAGGGAAGCCCATTGCGGTCAGCGCGTGTGAACCCAAGCCGATGCGATGCGGATTTCTTCCCGCCATCAGCGACGCGCGTGAAGGCGAGCAGAGTGCCGTCGTGTGAAAATTGCTGTAGCGCAAACCATCGGCAGCCATCGCGTCGATGTTAGGCGTTTGAATTAACCCGCCATAGCTACCGATTTGCGAGTAGCCAACGTCATCAAGTAGAATGATGAGCACGTTGGGTGTTCCCGGTTTCGGCTTCGTTGTTTCTGGATACCACTCCACAAATTCCTCGTAGGTTCTCCCGATTTTGCCTTTGAAGACCTGCCCATACTGTTGAAAGGATGCATCGTCGTCCTGCGCTAATACCGACGTGACGGCGATAAATGAAACGCCGGCAAGGAGCGTCAAGCCGAAGTGAAGCAGGTTTGATTTCATGTGCGAGTTGGTTCCTTAAGGCGCATCCAGCGACGCGAGAAGACGCATTCCCCAAGCGCCAGCCAATGGATTATTTCAGCGAGGTACGTTTTACCACGCTGAACTCAGGACATTGTGGCAACGTTGCTAAAGGCTCGGAAGACTTTCACTTCGACGTCCGCTGCTACTGGATGAATGGTCGTCGGGCATACCTTCCTCCTGGGCTCTGTAGGCCGGTTCGACTTAGCGATTTGGTATGTCCGCCTTTGGGTCAAAAGCGGACGTTGACCGCGTGCTCGCCAATGTCCGCTTCGTGCCAAGAAGAGACATCCTCATAGTGGTTCCTCTATGCTCATTGACAGCCGCAACGTTCTCTTTATTGATCTGCCCGTCACTTCCGAACGGGTCTTGGGGTTCCTGATTGGGATTCTGCTCGTCTTCACCGTCACCCATGGAGTGTTCTGGGCCAGCGTCGCGGCGACCTTCGCCAGCGAGCGGATATACACACTAGAGGGGATGCGCGCTGTCAATCTGATTGCAGAGAGTTGTTCCCCAGCGTTCGTCAAAACAGTTTTTGCGATGATCTCGATAGCATGAAGCCATGGTGCTTTGCATTGAAACAGGTGAGCCCCGTTTGCTCAGAGCGGCATGTAAAACCCAACTGTTGCCAAACCGCGCCGTAACCAAGAACTTCCCAACGATCGCTATCTACAGAGTCCGAAACGCACATTCGGTGCCCTATTTGGTCTTTTTGCGTAATGCTAAATGCGCTTCCCCAATCAAACTCACACCCAGCTGGTCTCGGTGGCAGGGGAGTGGTCATTTCCCGGATATCGCAGCGGAGAAATGGCGGGTACGATTCGTCCGCCAAACCATAATCGTCGATCATGCACTGGATATTGCCTGTTGGAGTTTTCAACCCCAACAAACCAGGTGTGCCACCAATTGCAGAGCCGCTTACAATTTGCGAAGCGACCGTAAGAAGTAGCATTGCGCTTATGTGTTTCATGCGGTGCCTTTCGCCAAAAAACTACTCGCGCCGGAGATCATGAGGCAGACGCTCTGTCAAAAGCGTCGGTGTAGAGGAGGTCATGCATGCGAAGCAGCCTCGAGCTCATCAGTAGAAAAATCGCGCTAGCGGTTATCTCACTCGGTTCGCAAAAGCTCCAGCAATGTCCGCTATGTGTCAGCAGCTGACCCTCAGGTCCAGCAGCGCGATGTCCGCTAAGTGCCAAAGGCGATCTCGAAAGACATCCGCAGACAAAACGGGGCCGCGTAATACTGGCCCCAAATAGTTTCTCGTTCAGTGCGCCGGTCTCGCGTCGGCGTACTTCTTGAGCTACTGTATGGTGGGCTGGCGCAGATCGAGGGAGGCTTTCCATGCTGAGACCACTTGCGCTCCTAGCGTGCTCAATCGCACTTTCACTCGTCATGACCTCTGCAGAGGCAAAGAAGAGGCTTCCTTGTGGCGATTATGATGGCGCCCCGTCTCACAACGACTGCGCTCCCGTGAGTCCCGAAAAGGCGGCACAATGCCAGACATGGATTGATAAGGGCAACGCCACGTCGGACGCGAAGCGCAAGGAGCATTACAAGAATAAATACATCAAGTGTGTGGGGGTTGACTGATTTCCGCTCACTGAGTGGGTGAGACTGCTCCATAACCGTGAAGGGAGGACGGAGACATGCGATTAGGCTTTGCCCTCCTGCTAGCGTTGGTTTTGGGTACTGGCGTCGCGCTGGCGCTTCCGCCTCAATGGCAGATCAAGTACTGCCACAACTATGCCGACACTGCCGTCCGGTATAATCAATCGAGGCTGGCCAAAGGTTGCTTGAACGGCTTTGAGAGGAGCGCGCGCTGGTCCAATAACTGGAACTCGCACTACAGTTGGTGCATCAACCTCTCGCCCGACAAAATCTCTGAAGCGCAAAAAGAGGCAAGTGATCGGCTATACACTATGCGCGCGATGTGCCCATCCGCCCTTTAGGAGACCGCTTAAACTTCTGCGCTAACAGCGCCTCGATCAGCAATCAAAATGGTTATCTCACATGTGATCCAATCATCAGAGGCTCGTGGGGGAACACGGGAGGAGACTAGCTTGCCAATCAGCGGGGCGCGGCAATTCCACAAGGCCAATCTCGTCGCGCTTCTCCCCGCAATGACGGTTGCTGCCTGGGGTGCCGAAAAGCGTCGATGTCATTAATGTCGCAAAGACTGGTCCGGCTCTCTCTCCTTGTCGCGGCGGCAGCGCTTGCCGTGAGCTGCCTAAATTCGACTCTGGCGGTTGCGCTGCGGCCCGGGCAGTTGCCGCCCTGTCCGCCGCGCGAGCGGGGCGCGCCCAAGCCCGACACGTGCTACGATCCTTGCCCCTCCGACATGGTCGGCGAGCAGCCGAACTGCTCCTGCCCGCCAGGCACGGTGAAACTCGGTCGGCCGCAGAAGCCTGGCCAACACTGCAGCACGCCAAGCTCGGCGCCAGTGATGATCGAGAAGAGTAACAAACTAAAGCACGTGCTGAAGCCGTGTCCTGACGGAAGGACCGGGACGGACTGCCACTGCCCGCCGGGAACGATGGAGCCGGACTGCAAGCCGCCCGTGCTGATTCCGCAACAAGTGCCAAAGCGCCAATACTAGAGCCGCTTCGTCATCCTGATATGCGGGACGCTGCTTTCGTCAAACGGGTCGTCGGAGGCCTCATAGAAGCGAACTTAGGTGTCCTCGCGATTTTGCGAGCAGCACCCTCCGTTCTTTTCGATGCAGGTTGGCTGAGTCGTCAGAGGGAGTTAGTGCGTCAGTCACCTCCGCCGAGTAGCCCAAAATCGGACAGCTGGCAGAGTGACACTGCCGACATTCGAAGGTAGCGCCACTAATCAGAATGTCCGCTTTGGGTCATTTGCAGACGTGAAGCCGCGAACCAGGCTGGTCTGCTGCTGACCCAGAGCGGATGTGGTCGCGTTCGGAGCTGCCCCCTCTTGATCCTTGCGCTTCCTCTTGTCACGGCAGCCGCCATTTCGAGAGCGGCTATCGTGGTGTCTCTGAGCCATAACAAGGAGGAAACCATAAATCGGCTTTTGATGTGCCTTGCAATCGGGTTGGGTTTGCTGTTTGCGGCGTCCGGCTCGACTTCTGCTTCAGCATACTATTACCATCACCACCATTACCGTTATCACCACCACCACCATTACTACAATCATCGCGCCTATCGTCATCACCATTATCGCTACTGGTAGGGACGAGCGTGGCTCCAATGTTCCCCATGAGCCAAGGGCCGCAGCATGTTGCTGCGGCCCACTCTAAGAACGTGGGTCGCATGGATAATCTGGCGCACCGTTTGGGGACCATAGAAACAGATTCGGCCACCAGTCTCGATGGCTTCTGAGTTCGACTATCCGATCTGGACTTCTCGAAGTGCGCTCCGGTGAAGAACTCTTCCAGGCAGCTGCAGGCCGTGATGCCGACTTCTGCTTCTGGCACTAGCGGACATCGATCTCGGCGCTGAACATGTCCGCTTGTGTGGGTAAAGCGGACATCCCTGATGCGCTCACAAATGTCCGCTAATGACCCATTGCAGACATTCCCTAACACTTAAATCGAGGTGTCTCTGATCCGCGTAGCCCGGGTCTCGCTGCGCTCGAATTTCGTCCCGCATTTCTCCATAGCGGGATACTCGGCGGCTCGCCCCTAGCCGGCGTCGCCGGCTATATCGTCTTGCGGGTGGCAACGCGGCCTTCGCCAGCAAACTTATGATCCACACCGTCTCCACATGCCGGTCGCTCGATTGCCTTCGCGTGCCTCGCGTTAGACAACAGCTTGGAGAGTGCCGCTTGCAACCACCTCCAGGCCAATCGCGATCATACGATCTGCATAGAAAAACATCGTCCAGACAATTCCCCACGCGAGGACAATTATTGGGCCGGTTGCGGACTGGCCAGGTTATGGGCGCCGTTTGGATAATGCTGCCCTTTATCTAGCCGAACGACATCGGCGCGCCGGCCCAGTGCCGGTCATTCCGCCTCGATCGCTCAACGGCTGCTTGCGACGGAAGACGCCATTTGCAGCTCAAGGAGCAGAACATCGGCGATGCGCCCAAAGCCCCTGAGGAGGTCGACACGAAGCCGGCGCCGGGCCTGTCAGGGCTTCACGAACCGATAGGCGAAGCGATCGGTCTCGCCCTTGATCGAGGGATCGAACACCTTGATCGAGTGCGGATCGTCCTTGTTCGCGAGCATGGTGCTTTCCGCGTCCAGCACGAAGCCGGCCGCCTCCACCTCCTCGCGGACGGACGCAGGGTCGATCCGATGCAGCGACTGGGCGTCGCTCGTGCCCGCCCCGGCGGCGGCGGCGTGGTCGACGATGACGTAGAACCCACCGGGCTTCAGCCGCTCGTAGACGGCTCGATTGAAGTCGGCCGCCGTCGCGCCCTTGGCCTGGATCAGCGCGGTGTGGAGATCGTGGTAGAACAGGTGCAGCCACAGGACATCCGCTGGCTGCGTGACCTCCGGCATCGCCACGAGGTCCGCCGAGACGGCTTCGACGTTCTCTCGGCCCGGCTCCTTCGCAAGCGTCCGCATGCGGCCGACCGGATCGTTCTTGAAGTGGGCGACTTCGGCCGGCACGAAGCTGTAGACCCGTCCTTCGGGTCCCACGATGTCGGAGAAGAGACGGGTCCAGTCGCCGTCGCCTGGGTAAACGTCGATGACGGTGGAGCCCGCATCGACGCGTGCGAACCGGATCAACTCGGATAGCTTGGATTGGTCGTACATCGGGATCTCCGTTACGGTTGGGCATTCGACGAGCGCGCGGCGTGCGAGGGGCCGATCCACGGCTGATCCACCGTCTGCCCCGACCCGATGGCCGCAGATGGCCAGCGCTACGCCGGCCCGGACGCGTCCATCTGCGAGGCCCGCGCCAGGGCTTGCGTGTCGATATACTCCCGGATCTTCGTCACTTTGCCGTCTCGAACGGTAATGTCGAAGACCCAGTCGTCCTTGAACGGCTTATTCGTGGCTTTGATCTTCCCCGTAGCGACGCCGACGACCAGAACCCGGTCTCCCTGCGCCACGAATTCCGGGGCTTCGGGTATGAAGTTTCCAGCGTCTTCGGAAGCCTTCTGAAGCACATCCGCCAATCCCGCGTGCCCGCGGTGCGTGCCGGCCAGCGGCCAGTCCTCGCCCGGAATGATCCACTCGATATCTTCGGCGACCAGCGCCAGCAGACCTTGCTTGTCGCCGCGCCCATCGCCGCAAAGAAATCCTTCACAATCTGAACATTCTCTTCGATGCTCATCGAATCTCTCCGCTTTCCGTACGTCGGATCGGGTCCGATCTAATCGGCGCGAATTCAGATGGCCGAGAAGCCGCCGTCGACAGACAACTCCACCCCATTCACGAAGCTCGAATCGTCTGAAGCAAGAAACAGCGCGACCGCCGCGATTTCCTCGGGACGACCCATCTTTCCCCGCGGGATCAGGGATTCGAACATCTGCTTCGCCTCCTCGGTGAGAACCTGGTCCTGCATCGGTGTGGCGATCGGCCCCGGGCTGCAGCACGTTCACCCGGATATTCCTGCCCTTCAGTTCGTTGAGCCACCCGCGTGCGAATGCGCGCAACGCCGCCTTGCTCGCCGCATACACGCTGTAACCAGGAAAACCTTTCACCGAAGCAACGACCCGGTCATGAAGATCGATCCGCCATCGTTGAACAGCGGCAACGCCTTCTGAACCGTAAACAGCGTGCCGCGCGTATTCAGGCCGAAGGTCGCATCGAAATGCTGCTCGGTAATCTCGCCGAGTGGGACGGCTTCGCCCATGCCGGCGCTCGCGTACAGGACGTCGATCTTGCCCTTTTCCCGCTTGACCGTATCGAACAGGCGGTCGAGGTCGTCGAGATTGGCCGCGTCGCCGCGCACGCCGGTCACATTCCGGCCAATCAGCTTGACGGCCTCGTCGAGCGCTTCCTGCCTCCGGCCCGTGATGAAAACATAGGCGCCTTCTTCAACGAACCGCTTGGCGCTCGCCAGCGCCATGCCGCTCGATCCACCCGTGATGACCGCAACCTTACCCTCAAGCTTTCCCATGACTTCTCCTTCGAGGCTCCGTCTTTGGTTGTTCGAGGAGGCCCCCGAGAACCTGGAGATGGGTCCGCCGGCGTCAGGCGTTGAGTGCGGAAGCGCGCACATCGGTGGTGCGAAATCGATCCAGTTGGACGACTGACGCCGGCCGCGACGATCGGTGTCCGCCGTTCGGAATTGGGCCGCGCTCGTCGACATAAGCTATGATGACCGCCCGTACTGCTGTTCGATGTGTTAGACACGGGCTTTGGAAGGCGCACCGCGCGGTGCCGGATTGCACCATGATCGACTGGGATGACGTTCGCTACTTTCTTGCCGTCGCGCGCGGAGGCTCGGTGCGGGCTGCCGCCGAGCGCCTCGGTGTGAACCACGCGACCGTGCTGCGACGCATCGCCCAGCTCGAGGAACGCCTCGGGGCGCAGATGTTCGAAAAGCTGCCTTCGGGCTACCGCCTGACGGCTGCGGGCGAGGAGGTCCTCGAGTTCGCGGACCAGATGGAAGCGTCGTCGCACCGCTGGAGACGCGCGTCTTCGGGCGCGACCAGAGCGTGCGCGGGCTTCTGCGGGTGACGCTGGCGCCGCCCCTCGCGACACACCTGCTCATGCCGGACTTCGCCGATTTCGCGCGTCTGCATCCGGACATCGAGATGGAAATCTTGTCGTCCGGCGAGCTGGCAAATCTGACCAACCGAGAGGCCGATGTCGCGATCCGCGTCGTCTACGACCGCAAAACCCTGCCGCTCAATCTTCACGGCCTGAAGGGACCGGAGCTGTTCGGCGGCGTCTACATGTCCCGCGATCGACTAGCCGCGTGGCGTGCGGGCGCGCCTGATCCCATCCGGTGGATCGTCATAAGCATGCATGGAATTCCGGATTGGGCCAGCGAGGGTGAGGTTCGCACCACGGGGGTTCCATTCAGGACCACGGACGCCGCGGCGCAGATCATTGCTGTACGGCAAGGGCTCGGGATCACGACACTGCCGTGCTTCGTCGGAGATGCCGACCCACTGCTGGTGAGGGCGCCGGGCACCGACCTGCACATGTACGGAACGCTCTGGCTTCTCACACAGGGGGAGACACGCAAGACGAAGCGCGTGCGGCTCTTCACGGAGTTCGTATCCCGCAGGCTCGCCGCGTACGCGCCGCTTCTCGCGGGGCTGTCCATATCGCGCGACTGACGTCCGGAAGGTCTGTTTCTGGCACTTAGCGGACATTCGCACGCTCATCGCGAAGGTCAGCTTCTGACCCAAAGCGGACATCGGTGAGTTGCGGAATAAGTCGCTTATTGAGTCACCTTCGCTTGCGCGGAGCCGACGCCGCGGGGGGGACGTCAGACGTTGCAGCGCCACGTTCTGGAATCACGTCATCCGCTGCAAGGACTCCGGACCTGAACAGATACCCAGCGATGCCTGCACCAATTAGAGGCGCGATGATGAACAGCCATACTTGGCTTAGCGCCTGCGTGTTGCTCGCTGCCCCCACGATGGCAGGGCCGAGCGAGCGAGCCGGATTGACCGAGGTGCCGGTTACATTGATTCCGAGTAGATGGATCGCAATCAGCGTGAGGCCGATGGCGAGGCCAGCGATCCCGACAGGTGCGCCCCTCTGCGTGACGCCAAGAATACAGACTAGGAACAAGAACGTGCCAGCTACCTCGTAAATGAACGCGGCCAAGACGTTGTACTCGCCGAGGTAGCCTGGTCCCCAGCCGTTCTGACCTAAAGAGCCGCCCCAACCCGAAGTCTTGCCCGAAAGGATTAGGTAGAGAACTGCGGCGCCGGCCAGAGCACCAAGAATCTGGGCGACGACATAAGTCACAAAATCCTGTGTCGACATGCGCCCGGCAACAAGCACCCCAAAACTTACCGCCGGATTGATGTGACAGCCAGACACCTGACCGATGCCGTAGGCCATGGCAATGATGGTAAGCCCGAACGCTGCGGCGATCCCGAGAATATCAATGGAAGTTGCGCCAGTACCCATCCCGCCGATAACTGCGGCCCCACAACCGATCAAGACCAGGGCAAATGTGCCAATGAATTCCGCAACAGCCTTTTTCATGATGACCCCCCTTGCAAGGCTCCATCATGCCAGATTGGATTGTCAACGAATAGAGTTGCTTACTTAGCAAAGGCCCGCTTGTGGGCATCGAGCATGGTCCGCTGACCGAGCTGATGTCGAAACCGCTGATCCAACTCACAAACGTCTGCAAATGACCCTAGGCGGACGTCTTCAGTAACACGGCTTGCGGCCACACGCCATTTCCGGGTCCTTAGCCTGCGGGCAGTAGCTTGAGCGTCAGATCGTTGAGCTTGCCGTCGAATGCGAATGGCGTCAGGTAAATCTGCGTCGTTCACGCCAGTTCCCGTGTCGCAACCCACATCGAATGTCTCGCTGGCCTCAAGTGCGAAGCGGATGGTGTGAGGAAATATGCCGTGTCCTGCCTCGACGCCATCAACCGTAATGGTGCCGGTTCCACCCTTGCCGAGGCCAGGACATCGTATTTGAAAGCGAATTCCACCGTATGTCTGCCCGGCGTCAGCGCCGCTTCCGCCTCGACCTTTGGCCGTGCGAGGTCCAATAGGTCGTAGACGAATACAGGCTTTCCAGGTAGAACCCCCAGCCGCCGAAGCGGCCGCCCGCCGTGACGAGCATGCCGTCGCCGCCACTCGCAGGCACCTCGATGTCAGCGCTTATCGTGAAGGACCTATTCAGGATGCTCGGCGCCGTCCCTAGCGGCACGCCAACGATCGGCTTGGTATAAGTGAACTCATCACGTCCAGCCACAATGCTAGGCCGGGGCAGAATGAAGCGGGTCAGCGCCGAGGCGTCAAGCGGCAAGACCTGATACTTGGCAGCCCCGACCCAGAACAGGTCTTGCAGTTCCTTCAGCTTCTCCGGGTTGCTAGCTGAAACGTCATTATTCTGAGTCCAGTCCTTGGTAAGGTCGAATAACTCCCACTTGATGCCGTTCACTGCCCGATGGCGCCGCCCAAGAGTTTGCCGACACTCTTAAGGCGTATCGGCTCGCCCGCGTTGTCGGCGACCGTTACGGCGGCGCTTGGCCGGCTGCCGCCTTCGCGCGACACGGCATCAAGTACGTCGGCTCGGAAACGCCGAAAGGCGCGATCTATCTCGACACCCTGCCGCTTATCAACTCAGCCAAGGTTCGGCTGCTCGCGAGCTCGCGCCTAATCGCCCAGCTTGTCGGCTTGGAGCGCAACACCGCGCGCGGCGGCAAGGACTCAATCGACCATCCCAAGGGCGCCCACGACGATGTCGCCGACGCGGTGGCCGGCGCCCTGCTACTCGCGGTCGCCAAGAAACCGCGCATCTGGGTTGGCGGCGGGCTCGGTGTCGTCACCTATCGCCCCGACCTGAATGACGGCTGCGTACCCAGCGAGGGCGGCCAGCCGGTTCGCGTTGTGCCGGTTACGATCACCGAGAAAGAGGCCCTAGAGGCCGGCGAGCGAACTGCGCCGCAAGATTTCTTCCGAGCTCGACCGCGACGGAGGCGCTTCGGATGAAACACGTCAGCCCCGGCTCGATAGTGCTCTGCCGGCAGACCGGCGACACCCGTTGGGTTGTCGAATCTCGCTGCGCCGATTTGAGCTGGCGCATCGTGCGCCGGCTAGGCGACGGCATCTACAGTTCGCGCACTGCCGGCGCCGGCGATCTTACCGAGATAGTTCCGCCGCCACACATCGCTGCCGGCACGACGATCAACCATCGCGGCGAGCCTCACATCGTCGCGGCAGCGACGGGCGATCTAGTTCTGCTGTTCGTACCCGAGCGGCTGTTTGAGTGCTGCGGCGAGGGCAACCTAGTCGTTCCCGGTGGTCGCACCATTTCGGTCCCGTTATCGGACCTCGTACTTGAAGGAGAACAACCCGATGCCGACAATTACCGTACCGGCTAAGCCGAAATTTGAGGTGCCGCTCGACTTACAGGCGGCCTCTAAGGTCATCGAGAAACACCGAGGCCCCGAGCCCGATGAGATCTTGAGCGCGATGGTAAAGGCTGCCGGCAGCCTGAGCGACGCCTCGGCTAACGCCAGAGACGCGGCGGAGGCGATCTTAGGCAATCAGATGGCCGACCCTGTGGCCAACGTCGTGAACGCCAGGAGGCGAGTGCGGGAGATTGCCGAGGGCACCACGCGGCGGGTAATCGACACCCGCCAGCGCATCGAGACTGCTATCGGCAAGCTCGAAGCCGCCACCCCGCCGAAAAGAAGGGGGGTTCCTATTGCAGCCAGACGGTTCCCGAAAGTATGATGCCGTTGGCTAAACAAACGTGCACTAACAATCATCGGGCGGTTGGTTGAATTGCTCAATCCCCTCACCGGGGATGGTCATTTGCTGCTGCAATTGGCTGTAATACACCTCCGGGTGGGATGATCCCCTTCACGCCACCATCGAAGAGTTCGCCGCCGAGGGCTATACGCCCGTCGAGGCCAACTGCCCGGGTTGTCGCGTGATCCGATTACGGTCAATCAATCAACTTCCGAAAATCTCGATTGGGCTCACGCTCGATGCGCTCGCTCGCCAGGCTAAGGTGCGCTGAATGCGGTGGAACGCTAGCGCGGGATTTGTGACAAAAGCCAAAGGGCCCGTGGAAGGTTTACTAACTCGGTTGATTCACGATGGAGCGACACACATGCATTTCTCCAAGGAGGAAAACAATGAGCAAATTGAAAGTAGCGACGCTCTTCGTAACGGTGTTAAGTTGCACGCTGTGCCTCGGAATCATGAATGCAATGGCAAAATATCCGTCACCAGGTCAAATGAGATCGCAGTGTGCAAAACTGGGTGGTGTTTATTTCCCTCCAAGCAAACTTGGCGCTTATGCGTGCCTCGCGCCGAACGGCGACTTTGTAGTTTGTGGCGGCTATATCGGTCCCAAGAGCCACTACTGCGACGTGAGCCAAGGACGCTTAGCTAAAAAGCAAATGCGGCGCCTCTTGAGGGACAGGTAGCGAGTTCATTGTTTCTTCCCGCACAATGCAGAGGCGGATGGCGTCTATGCTGCAGCGTAGCCCCCTCCCTGCGCGCGCGCTTTGGTTTGGCTGGGGAATGAGCTTCAATGGTGCGAGACGCCTAGCCCTTTGAAGCGACCCGGCGCCGGCTTCCCCGAGCTCCCGAGCTCGACGCCGGCGAAGATCGCTGCCGGCTCTGCCCGTCAGGGTCGGACCCTGCCGTTGGGTAAGTCGATCCGAGGGTCGGCGCCGGTAGAGGCTAAATTCTGTAAGGAATACAGCTTGGTTTGGCGGAGAGGGTGGGATTCGAACCCACGGTACGGTTACCCGTACAATGGTTTTCGAGACCGCTCTAAGCCGACAGTAGTCAAAAGCCGAAGCTGCAAATCAAGATGGTTGCGAGTCCCCGCAACCAATTCTACCGAACGGGCCGTCTCCCCATTCAGGGCGGCCCGTTTTGCTTGATTTCCGACCCCGGGTTCGACCCTTTTCGCGATTGGGGCGGCTGTCAGGTTTTGCTCCAGCTCTTCCGGCGCGCCTCAAGGTCGTCCAGCCGTGGCCGCAAGCCTGGCGCACGTAGCCATCCGCATTGGAGCACCTCGTCGATTTCGCCGTGCCCCAGGGCCCTACGTCGCCGCGCCGACGCCAAACAAAGGCGACGGCCAGTTCACCCTAAGTTTAAGCGGAGTCGTGGGAGCAATAATTGCTCCGTGAGCGAATGCGGAACGCTATGTCCTTAAGCGCGTTATTTGGCGTCACTCGCTTATGGAGGACTCAGTCACTCACTTAGGAGGACTCATATGTCTCTCGGAACAATCCTTCTTATCATTCTCGTTGTGTTGCTTATCGGAGCATTGCCGGCGTGGCCCTATAGCGCCAGTTGGGGAGCTTTCCCAGCAGGCGGGCTTGGCGTTGTCCTTGTTGTCGTTCTGATACTCGTTCTGCTGGGCAGGATCTAAGGATCGAAACGAACCAAACGAGACTCACCGCGGTATTCACCTCGCCAAAGACCAACCTGAGGGAATGCCCCTTCGAAAATGTTCCGAGCGAGCGATGGTGCGGCATCTCGCTTCGGAACCCTCGGATTTGATCGCAAGTTATTTCGGCCGAAGGAGACCATCATAATGAGGCCAATGAGAAGAAGTTCGTTTACCCCTGACATCCTCGCCGAATTCGCAAACCTGTTTGACGAGGTGTGGAACGACCTTGTGCTTGGAAAAGTCATCGATCCGACAGCCGGTGCGGAAAAGCACAAGGCAAAATTGGCGCAGACGATATTCCGCTTGGCGCGTTCGCCTTGGAGCGATGTTCAGATCAAGCAGTTGCTGGTCAGGGCGTTCCGCAATGAAGTCGCGCGGTCGCAGCGGGTCGCCTAGCCATAATGGCAGTAGACGCAAGCGGCCCGCCGTTCGCAGGCTGCCCTCGTCGAGCTATCAGACCGAAGAGACGATTCCCACGGATTCGACCGGCGCGCTTCGTTACGGCTATCTCGTGCCGATTTCCGATCTGGTGTGATCTTGACGAAGTTCGCGATGACGCGCGGGGCTGGCGTGCTGGTCACAAGACGCTTGACGCGGCTCAGGAGCTGCCCACGCTGCTGCAATCGCTGTCCCCTACGATCCTTCCGTCTTTCAGCTCGACGATACGATCGAAGTTTCGCAGAGTCGTCAATCGGTGAGTGATGGCGATCACGGTCCGACCCTGCATCAGCTCCGCGAGCGCCTCGCGGATCGAGCTTTCCGAAGCAGCATCCAGAGCCGACGTGGCCTCGTCGAGCAACAAGATGGGGGCCTCCATCAGGAAAGCCCTCGCGATCGCGATGCGCTGACGCTGTCCGCCGGACAATTTGAGCCCGCGGTTCCCGACAATGGTTTCGAACCCCGCGGGCAAGTCGTCTATAAAGCCGCATTGCGCCGCTCTGGCCGCCGCGCGCACCTGGTGATCGGTGGCCTCGGGACGTCCATAGCGAATGTTTTCCATCACCGAGCGGTGCAACAGGCTGATGTCCTGCGGGACAACGGCGATCGCGGCCCGCAGGCTGTCTTGCGTGACCTGGGTGATATCCTGACCGTCAATCGAGATCCGGCCGGACTGCACGGCGAAGGAGCGCTGCAGCAGGGCAAACAGACTCGATTTTCCGCTTCCCGACTGACCGACGAGACCGACGCGCTCGCCGGCCGCAATCTTCAAACTGAAGCCCTCGAAGAGCTGCTGGTCGCCCGGGTAGCGAAAGCTTATGCGTTCGAAATCAATGCTCGCGCCCTGTTGCGTGAGTGGGACCGCACCTACGGCGTCGCGAAGATCGTGGGGATAGAGAAGTGTAGCCAGTGCCTCCGACAAACGCGCAAGGTGCTGAGTCACCTCCACCAAGGCTACGGCGAGATCGCGGGTCGCGTGCAACACCGACAGGCCAAGGGTACAGACCAGCACAACTTGCCCAGCGGTCGCTTCACCGCGCCGCCAAAGCGCGATCGCCCATAGCATGAGGCCAATCGCGAGAAGCACGGTTACGACCGCGTGCAGCAATCTCAATCGCTCGAGATGTATGAGGCTTTCCTTCCGTGCCACCATTTCGCGCCCGACTGTCTGCTCGAAGCGACTATGCTCGCGCCGGGTCCCACAGGAGGCTTGCACCAACGGCAGGTTGGAAATGACATCGATCATCTCGCCGTCGACCGCCGCCGCCTGGCGCGCGAACTGATGGTGCAGCGACGTACCCGCAGCCGCGAGCCGAAACATCGCGGCAATGCCGATTGCGGCGCCGATCAACAGAGTAGCGGCCATCGGCGCGTTTACCGTCAAAACTATCGCGGTAGCTCCTAAGGTCGCGATCAATGGCGGGATGACGTTCGAGACGAACATGCTCTCCATTGTGTAGACGGCGTCTGACGTCGCCGTGATGCGGCTGGTCAGAACGCCCGGCAGGCGATCCGAGAAGAATGTTGGGGCGTGCCCCGTTAGGTGCTTAAACAGATCGCTGCGAAGGTCGCCGCTTACCTTAACGAACGCGTGGCTGCCCAACCAACCCGCCAAGCGCCAGAGCAGGTTATCGGCCGAGATCAGCAGCGCTAGCGTAATGAAGGCGCCTAGCAGGCTCGACGCATAGGGTCCCTCCGCCAGCGCGTCGATCAGCGATTTCAGTCCATATTGGGCGCCCACCGAACACAGTACGGCGCATGTCACCGATGCGACGATGGCTACGTGTACCAAGGTATTTCGTCGGAGGTAACGGCCGATAAAAGCAATCGGCCGCTCCGCGTAGTGGCAAAGATCATCCATCGCGAGCTCTTCATTTCGATCGTCAGTATCACGCAGCCCTCGAAGGGGAACGCGAACATCGTTGATGAGTTCGCGAGTTGCCGGCGGTCAGTATGTCGCGGTGCGATATTCGTCGACACGATGCTGAGTCGGAGCTTTTCGCGCTGTTGCGCGTTGAAACTTCGATCGGACGAGCAAAGGCGTCGGCGCGTTCGGTTAGAAAGAGCCCGCCCACGCCCGCGTTGAGAAACCGGAATCCAGTCATGAAAATTGCGCAGATTTCGCCCTTGGTCGAGAGCGTGCCGCCGCGCCTGTATGGCGGAACCGAGCGCGTGGTTTCTTATCTTACCGAGGAGCTCGTCGCCCAGGGCCATGATGTTACGCTATTCGCCAGTGGCGACTCGGTTACCACGGCAAGTCTGGCGGCCTGCTGCTCCGTCGCGCTCCGTCTCGATGCCAAGGCGCGCGATCCTATTCCGCATTACATGATGATGCTCGACAACGTCTTGGCCCAGGCCGACGAGTTCGACATCCTTCATTTCCACATCGACCATCTGCATTTCCCCATGGTGAGGGGTTTTGAAAATCGCACGGTCACCACATTGCATGGACGCCAGGACCTGCCCGACAGCGCTGCGTTCTATGCCCACTTTCGCCAGCCGCCGCTGATTTCGGTCTCGGAAGCGCAGCGTGCACCCATCAAGGGTGCGAATTTCTTAGGCACCGTGCTCCATGGCTTACCGCTCGATTTGCATCACGCAAGTGTCGAAGCCGAAAGCGGTTATCTCGCATTTTTGGGGCGCATCTCGCCGGAGAAGGATCCGGTACAGGCGATTCGAATAGCGCTCGCACTGGGCAAGCCGCTCAAAATAGCGGCCAAAGTCGACGTCGTGGACCGACCTTATTTTGAGCAGGAGGTTAAACCGCTGCTCCGCCTTCCCGGCATAGAGTTCATCGGCGAACTCGGCGAACATGAGAAAGGCGAGTTTCTGCGCAACGCATCGACGTTGCTGTTTCCGATCCAGTGGCCTGAACCCTTCGGCTTGGTGATGATCGAAGCCATGGCGTGCGGCACCCCCGTGCTGGCCTTCGATCATGGTTCTGTTCGCGAAGTAATTGAGAATGGCCTGACCGGGCGCGTGGTCAGATCTTTCGATGAGGCGGTCGCTGCGTTGCCGGAGGTGCTTGCGCTCGACCGGCGCAAGGTACGGCGCCGCTTCGAACGACGCTTTTCCGCCCATCGCATGGCTAAGGATTATTTGCGGCTTTACGGCAAGCTCCTGAGCAGATCGCGCACCGAACAGCGTCATGGACATGTCGCCGGCGATGTGATCCGGGTGAACGGAGACGATCTGCTCGCCGACGCTGGGATGCATGCCGAATAAGCGACCGAACGCCGAACGCTCGTCCGCCGACAAGCCGCAAGTGATGTCCTTCGACATCGCCGTGACGGCGTCGCCGGTCCGGCCGCGTCATGCCTTGAAGCATGATGACAGCTTCCTTGTTGTCGATTCTCACGGCGATATCGGCGTCTCGGCCGGCGGCCCCGATGGCTTATTTCATCGCGATACACGCTACCTGTCCCACCTGGAATTGCGAATTAACGGCCTCCAGCCGTTGATCCTCGGCTCGAATTTGTCGAACGACAATTGTGTGCTGACAGTCGACCTCACCAATCCCGACATCATCGATCGCGACCGCGTCGCCTTGAGAAAGAGCCTGCTGCACGTCGCGCGTACCGTGTTCATCGCCGGGCAAGCTCTGCATCAAAGGCTCCTCGTTCACAATTACGGCGCTGACAGCGTGCCGTTGGTGTTGTCGTTGTCGTTTGCCGCCGATTTCGCCGACGTCTTTGAGGTGCGCGGCATGACCCGCGCTAAGCGCGGCACAGCAGCCGCGGAGACCGGCCAGGAGCATGTCACGCTCAGTTACGTCGGCCTTGATCGGGTGGCACGCCGTGTCGAGGTGCGTTTCGACCCGCGACCAACGACGCTAACCGCGTCGTCGGCTTCGTTCCGCCTCTCAATCGAGCCTCACGGCAGCGCCACGATCTATCTGACCGCATGTTGCGATCCATCGGCAGGGGAAAAGGCTCCATTTCTGCGGGTGATGCGTCAGGCTCATCGGCACATGAAGCAGCTGATACGCTCGGAAACCAAAATTCACACGTCAAACCATCGCTTCAACGAGATGTTGCGGCGCGCGACTGTCGATCTTGCCATGCTGCTCACCGCAACGCCGCAGGGACTCTACCCATACGCCGGCATCCCCTGGTATTCGACGACCTTCGGCCGTGACGGACTTATCACCGCGCTTCAGTGTCTGTGGCTCGACCGCCGCATCCCTGTCGCCGTCCTTAAGCGGCTGGCTTCCATGCAGGCAATCGAACCCGATGCGGCCTCGGACGCCGAGCCCGGAAAGATCCTGCACGAGACTCGGTCGGGCGAGATGGCTAATCTCAAGGAGGTTCCGTTCGGCCGGTACTATGGCAGCGTCGATGCCACGCCCCTGTTCGTGCTGCTCGCAGGGCAGTACGCGCAGACGACCGGGGATTTAGCGACCGTGGCTGAACTTTGGCCGGCAATCGAGCGGGCGCTCGGCTGGATCGACGGTCCGGGTGACCCCGATCAAGACGGTTTCGTCGAATATCATCGCCATTCCGACGATGGCTTGGTCAATCAAGGTTGGAAGGACTCTCACGACGCGATTTTTCACGCCGATGGCAGTTTGGCGAATGGCCCGATCGCGCTGTGCGAGGTTCAGGGCTACGTGTATGCGGCAAAGCGTCTCGCCGCGGACTGCGCTTGGCGGTTGGGTCTGACGGAGCGGGCAGAGCAACTCAACGCGCAGGCGGACCGGCTGCGCGCACAGTTTGAGCGATCGTTCTGGTGCGAGGAGCGCGGCACGTACGCGTTGGCGCTCGATGGCAACAAGCTGCCGTGCCGCGTTCACAGCTCAAATGCGGGTCAGGTGCTCTTCAGCGGCATTGCCCGGCCGGATCGCGCCAAACGCATCGCCGAGCTCTTGATGGCGCCGGAATGCTTTTCCGGCTGGGGCGTCCGGACCATTTCGACGGTTGAGCGTCGGTACAATCCCATGTCCTACCATAACGGCTCGGTCTGGCCGCACGACAATGCCTTGATTGCGCTCGGTCTTGCACGCTATCGCGCCAAGACCGAGGCGGCGCGGATTTTTCGCGCCCAATTCGACGCGGCGACGTATCTCGATTTGCACCGCCTGCCAGAACTGTTCTGTGGGTTCGCGCGCTTCGCGGGGCGGGGACCTACTCTCTATCCAGTGGCATGTGCACCGCAAGCATGGGCCGCGGGCGCCTTCTTCGCTTTCCTTCAGGCATCTTTGGGCCTCAAGCAGGATCCTTGGAAAAGGGAAATCCGCTTTCAAACACCGACGCTGCCGAATTTTCTCGACGAGGTCGTGCTGAGGGGATTGACGGCTGGAACCGGGAGCGCCGACGTCATGATCCGGCGTCACGGCACGAGGACATCATTGGAGGTGCTGCGGACGCAGGGAAATGTCGACGTCAAGATGGATCTCGAGGACTGATGCCCGCTCAGACCGGATCTGAAGGCTTTTGCCTGATCCTTGGGCAGGCGGATGAGGACGCGCTAGGGAACCTTTGCCGGGCCCCAGGACGTTCGATCTTGGTGAGCAAGAATATGGGCCAAGAAGGTAGCGGCATGAATTTTGGAATGGATCTTCCCGGCGTCGGCAACGATCAGGCGCCGGCGCCGCTCAAGCCGACGTCGCGCGTCGTCGTGTGGAGCTGTCCGCGGCTCGATGGCGACCCGATGGGGATCGCACTATGACGGCCATGCGACTATCGCGACGCTGGGAGGACCGGTATTGGCGCGATTGATCCTGGTCTCCAACCGCGTGTCGGTTCCCGTTGCTGGTGCGGCTCAGCGCGCTGGCGGTCTTGAGGTTGCACTGGCGCCGATTCTCAAGGAGATCGAGAGCGTTTGGTTCGGCTGGAGCGGCGAGGTGGTTCCCGCCGGTAAAGTCACGACCCGAAGGATCGATAGCGCACAACGATCATTTGTGGTGACCGATTTGTCGGAGGAGGACTACCAAGAATATTACAACGGATTCGCCAATCGCGTTTTGTGGCCGGTTTTGCATTACCGCATTGATCTGACCGAGTTCAACCGTCGCGATCTGACCGGCTATTTGCGGGTGAACCAGCATTTCGCCACCGAGCTTTCAAAGATCCTGAAGCCGGACGACATCGTTTGGGTGCACGATTACCATTTGATCCCGATCGCCGATGAGCTGCGTCAGCGCGGCTTCGCCAACCGAATAGGCTTCTTCCTTCATGTGCCGTTTCCTGCGCCGGAAGTCGTCACGGTATTGCCCAACCACGAACGGTTGCTGCCCCTCCTTCTGCAATACGACCTTGTGGGATTTCAAACCGAGACCGATGTCGGAAATTTCGTTCGTTACCTCATGGCCGAGCATCGTGGTGCAAGTCGCAGGGTGTTCGAGACCACCGACCGTCAGATCGTGCTCGGCCACGGTGGACGGCGGACGAGAATCGGCAGCTTCCCGGTCGGTATCGATCCTCCGGAGTTTCAGAAGCTCGCGCGGCGCGCGGTCAACTCGAGCTTCGTCCGCGACCTGGTCGAAAGTCTCGGCAATAGAGCGCTCGTCATAGGGGTCGATCGGCTTGACTATTCCAAAGGAATTATTCAGCGCATGGAGGCTTTCGAACGCTTCTACGCGCTTCACCCGACATGGCAAAACAAGGTCACCTACCTCCAGATCGCACCCAAGAGCCGCTCGGAAATTCCCGAATATTTCGAGCTCGAGCAGGCGGTCGGCGCAGCCGCGGGCCGCATCAACGCTAAATACGGCGAAGTCGCGTGGACGCCGATCCGCTATCTCAACCGCGCTTACAGCCGTTCGAGCCTCGCCGGGCTCTATCGGTCGGCTCGCGTCGGCTTGGTGACGCCTCTTCGTGACGGAATGAATCTCGTGGCAAAGGAATATGTTGCCGCCCAGGATGGCGAAGACCCCGGAGTCCTTATCTTGTCCCGCTTCGCCGGAGCAGCAGACGAATGTGACCACGCACTTCTGGTCAATCCCTACGATCCGGATTCGGTCGCGAGCGCCATTGCCCGCGCTCTTGAGATGCCGCTCGCGGAGCGTCGTGAGCGAAATCGCGCAACCTTCGACGCGCTCTCGCGCTACCCGGTCGGGGTTTGGAGCACGAAATTCATTCGGTCGCTCGAGCCGTCAGCGGTCGTCGGCATCTCGCCGCTGGCGACCGTGGGTTCGGCCTCGATGAGGAAATAACAGACGCCATCTCTCTGCAAACGCTCTTACCAACGAAGAACGTTCGAGCGTGCGAGTGCTACGGTCACGGATACCGATTCAGGCATGACCCCGGAGGTTGTCGAAGGCGCCTTTGAGAGCAAGTTGCGGCTCCGCTAGTCCCGTTTATGGCTTCAGAACCACCTTGATGCAGCCTGCTTCGCGGTCGCGGAAGGTCTTGTAGAGCTCGGGCCCATCCTCGAGCGTGCCGCGATGGGTAATGACGAAGGACGGATCGATCTCGCCTTCTTCGATGCGTTCCAACAATTTGGGCAGGTAATGTTGCACCGGCGTCTGCGCCATACGGAAAGTGAGACCCCGGTTGATAGCGGAGCCCATTGGCACGCCGTCAAGGTAGCCGCCATAAACGCCCACGATTGAAACCGTGCCGAAGTTCCGGCAGCAAAAAATGGCTTCTCGAAGGACGTGTGGCCGGTCAGTCGTCAGATAGGTCGCGACCTTGACCCGATCGACCATGGAATCCCAGCTCGCCATCGTGTCGGGCTCGGTTCCCACCGCGTCGATGCAGGCATCAGCGCCGCGACCGCCAGTCATTTCCTGAACGGCCTCGTAGATATCCTGCTTCTTGAAATCAAGCGTTTCAGCGCCTGCTTGTTTGGCAAGGGCGAGCCGCTCAGGAACCGTATCGATGGCGATGACGCGCTTGGCACCAAGCATGAAGGCGCTGCGAATGGCGAATTGCCCCACCGGTCCGCAGCCCCAAACCGCTATCGTATCCTCGGGCTGGATATTGCAGAACTCGGCCGCCATGTAGCCGGTAGGAAAAATATCCGACAGAAACAGCACCTGCTCGTCGGACATGCCTTCGGGAATCTTGATGGGCCCGACATCGGCATAAGGCACACGGAGATATTCAGCCTGGCCTCCGGAATATCCACCGAGCAGATGGGAATACCCGAACAATCCAGCCGGTGAATGACCCCATAGCTTCTCCGCCTTCGCCCGATCGGGGTTGGAGCGTTCGCAGGCCGAGTAGAACCCGCGCTGGCAGAAGAAGCATTCGCCGCAGGAGATCGTGAACGGCACGACGACGCGGTCACCGACCTTCAATGCCTTGTTCTCGGGGCCAACTTCGACCACTTCGCCCATGGTCTCGTGACCGACCACGTCGCCGCTCTTCATTTGCGGAATTACTCCATTAAAGAGATGGAGGTCCGATCCACAAATGGCGCACGCCGTGACCTTGATGATGGCGTCACGTGGGGCTTCGATCTTCGGATCAGCGACGGTATCGCAGCGGATATCGCTCTTTCCGTGCCAGCACAGCGCCTTCATGACGCTTTCCGCTTCGCTGAACCCGGCGCGGCTTGGTCGCGATGCATTTCAGCAAGGACCGCCGACGGCGTGACCAATGCGATGGCTGAACGTAGCTTATTCATCCAACCGGTGACGACATCGCCATCACCATTCATCATTGCCTCAAAGCCCTGCTTGGCTACGTCCGCCGGATCGTCCTTCTCCGACTGCCCGATCTTGGTATCGAGCAGATCGGCCCGTTCGAAGAAATCGGTCTCCGTCGCGCCTGGCATCAAGCACGTCACGGTGACGCCGGTATCCTTGAGCTCATTGCGAATTGCGAACGAGAACGAGTCCAGAAACGCCTTCGTTCCGTTGTAGACCGCCTGGTAGGTGCCGGGCATGAAGCCGGCGATCGAACCGGTGATGAGAATGCGGCCTTGGCCACGGTCGCGCATGTCCCGGCCGATCTTCTGGATGAGATAGAGCGTGCCGGAAATATTGGTGTTGATCACGTCCATCACGTCGTCGATGTCCTGATCAAGGAAGCCCTTGCCGAGCCCGCGTCCGGCATTCGCAAGCAATGCATCTACCGGCCGGTTCAAACTCTGCACGGCGGCATAGAGCTTATCGACGCCTCCGCTGGTCGCGAGATCCGCCTGAAGTGGAACAACCTCGACACCGGTCTCACCGAGCTCGCGGGCGGCAGCTTCAATCTTGGGTTCATCGGCGACAACCAAGAGGTCGAAGCCATGCTCGCCGCAACACCTGGCGAGCTCATAACCGATGCCGGTGGAAGCACCGGTAACAACGGCAAGGGGACGGTCGCTTCTCATTACGAGATACCTTTCGTGAGGAATGGTCGACAAGAGGTCATCGATCTCTGTCTCCCCAACCCCACACGAACCGGCGGGTTCCCCAAGCGACCAGACATCGCAGAGCAGCGAAGTGGAACCACAGCGGAGCAGCGTGGTTGCACGACTACCCCTATGAAGGAGTTCGTCATGGTTCGCTTCTTGCTTGCCGCCACTTCCGCCGCTTCCCTACTCGGATCCCTCGTGCCGGTTGCCTATGCCGATGAGCCGAACAAACAAGTTTCTGTTGAGGTCACCGGGCACATACTCGCACCGAAGAAGCTCGATCCAGCCGACGCAGACGTCGCGCGTTTGAAGGCTCCGAACGGGTTCAAGATAGAAAAATTTGCCGAAGGTTTGATCAACCCGCGCGTTCTCGCGGTCGGCGGTGATGGAACGGTCTATGCGACGCGCCGTTCGGTCGGTGACGTCATCATGCTCAAAGACACCGACGGTGACGGCCAGGCCGACTTGGTCAAAACCGTCGCCAGCCGTCCCAACATGCACGGCATCGCCATCGATGGACGCAAAGTTTATCTCGTGACCATCAAGGAGGTTTACGTCGCTGACATAGAAGAAGACGGCAGCTTCGGACCCCTTACCCTCATTGCCGACGATCTGCCCGACGCCGGGCAGCATGCCGACCGCACGATCGCGGTGGGTCCGGACAAGATGCTTTATGTCAGCGTCGGTTCGACCTGCAATGTGTGCATCGAGGACAATCCCGAGAACGCCACTATGCTGCAGATGAAACCCGACGGCAGCGGAAGGCGTATCTTGGCCTCGGGTCTCCGCAACACGATTGGATTCGCCTTCGAACCTTCGACCGGGGAACTATACGGTTTCGACCATGGCATCGATTGGCTCGGCGACGACGAGCAGCCTGAGGAAATGAACCTCATCAAGGAGGGTCATAAATACGGCTGGCCGTATATTTACGGGGCGAGCAAGCAGAACGTCCAACATCATCCACCGGCGGGCATCACGCACGAGGACTGGGCGCGCGCGAGCGATGAACCTGTTCTGATGTACACCGCTCATGCAGCCCCGATGCAGTTTGCGTTCTACACAGGCACGCAGTTCCCGGCCGAATATCGCGGGGATGCTTTTATTGCCATGCATGGCTCGTGGAACCGCCAGCCGCCGTCCGGTTACGAAGTCCTTCGGGTGCATTTCGAACAGGGCAAGCCCAAATCGCTCGAGCCGTTCCTTACGGGATTTCTCAGCCGATCGGAAAAGGGTGAGTACAGCTATTTCGGTCGGCCTTTCGGCGTGGCAGTGGCCAAGGACGGCTCGCTGCTCATTGGCGATGACGCGAACGGCGTGCTCTACCGCATCACCTATTCCAACCCCAAGACCGCGGAGAACAAAGGCATGACCGAAAGCCCTCAGCCTTCAACCAACGCGGCTCTGGCCGAGCAGGACACACCCAAGGAGCTCGCAACGACAATTCTCGGTGGCAAGAACGGGATCCAAGTCAGTTCGGCGGCGTTCGCGGAGGGCGCCAAGATCGATCTCCGCTATTCCGCCTATGGCGAGAATATTTCGCCTGAGCTCAGCTGGTCGTCGGGGCCGCAAGGCACCAAGTCATTTGCACTTTTAGTGGAAGATCCCGACGCGCCGAAACCAAAGCCGGTGGTCCACTGGATCTTGTTCAATTTGCCCGAAAACGTAACTCATCTGCGTGAAGGCGTGCCAGGTGCGCCGGCGCTTACCGATCCAAACGACGCGCGGCAAGGAACGAATACGTCATGGATCTACCGGCTATTTCGGTCCACGTCCGCCTGGCAGCGATCCCCACCATTATCATTTCCAGCTCTTCGCCCTCGATACCAAGCTCGATCTGAAGCCGGGAGCGGAGCGCAAAGATGTACTCGATGCGATGCAGGGTCACGTTCTCGCGCAAGGCGAGCTTGTCGGCGTGTTTCAAAAGCCCGCGAACACGAATGGATCTTGAATCGCCCTAGGCAGAGCAGCGAGCCTGGCCCTTCTCGGGCCGGGCTTTTTGCTCCATCAGCTGGTGATGAAATAGCTAAGGCTTAGGAACGATTGATGTCACCTGCCGTTTCAATATTGGCCGAAGGAGATGTCAATGGAGCGTTCCCCGCCGATCAAGCCGCCTCATGCGCCTGTAGCCGAGCCTGGTCATCGTGAGCCCGACGAACGAGACCCCGGACATCGAAAGAAGGGCACGCCTGACGACGGGCGTAGAATGGCGCCGCAAAAGACGTCGACGAAGCAGCCCGCACCGCCGCCCTCGGGCCCTCACACGCCTGAAAAATAAGTGCTGTCTGTAAGATAACGCGCCACGCCGGCGGAAGGCCGCCCGTGTTAATCCGTGATGGCGTGCTTCACCGAGCGCCACACCGTCTTGGCCGCCTCCGTATCGCCTTTAAGGATGGCTGCTAGATAGTTCTTGGTCTGGTCAAAGGTGACATGGGGAGGAAGAGCGAGCACGCTCGGATCGACCACCGCGTCGATTACGAAGGGTCGGTCTGCTGACAGCGCCGCGTCCCACGCCGGCCCGATATCCTCTGGCCTGGACACGCGTACGCCACCGAGTTCGAGCATTTCCGCGAATTTCGCGTAAGGAAAATCGGGGACATTCTGCGTCTCCTCGATCTTCGGCGTCCCGCCGAGTCCGCGCAGCTCCCAGCTGACCATATTCAGGTCGCGATTGTTGAGCACCACGATCACCAGTCGCGGATCGTCCCATTCGCGCCAGTATTTGGCGATGGTGATGAGGCCATTCAAACCGAGCATTTGCATCGCCCCGTCGCCGACAATGGCGATCGCCGCCCGGTCGGGAAAGCAGAACTTGGCTGCCGTCGCGTAAGGCACCGCACAGCCCATCGTGGCCAATGTTCCGGACAAGGAAGCCTTCATACCTTGTCTGAGCTTTAGCGCACGTGCGAACCAGGTCGCCGCGGTGCCTGAATCGGCCGTTATGATCGCTCGGTCGGGAAGGCGCTTCGACGCCTCCCAGACGACAAGTTCTGGATTCACCGGATCCGCGTCGAGATGTGCGCGATCCTCCTCTTCCTTCCACCAATCGGCGATCTTCGATTCCAGGCTCCGACGCCAGGAATCATCCTTCTTCGATTTAAGGCGCGGAAGCAGCGCACTCAGTGTCGCCGCAGCATCGCCAATGAGGTTGACTTCCATCGGATAGCGGATTGACAGGACTTTCGGATCGATATCGATCTGGATGCCGCGCGCCTGACCTTCCTGCGGAAGGAATTCCGCATAAGGAAAGCTGGTGCCGACCATCAGGAGCGTGTCGCATTCCTGCATCATCTCCCACGATGGGCGCGTGCCGAGCAGGCCGATCTGCCCTGTGACAAAGGGAAGATCGTCAGGCACAGCCACGCGGCCAAGCAGGGCTTTGGCTACGCCCGCGCCGAGCACATTGGCGACTTCGATTGTCTCATCAGTTGCAGCCAGCGCGCCCGCTCCGACCAGCATGGCCACCTTTTCGCCGGCGTTGAGGATGTCGGCGGCGCGCTGCAAATCGGCCTCGGACGGAATCAGGCGAGGGGCGGTGTAGCCAACGCCGGAATGGATCGTTCCGTGCTCGCGGCCCGGCTGCTCGGCGGGCAGTTCCTGCACGTCGTTCGGCACGATGAGGCACGTGACGCAACGCTCGGCGAGGGCAATGCGCATGGCGCGATCGACAAGATGGCGCATCTGAACCGGCGCTGAGCACACTTGAACAAAGTTGCTGGCCACGTCCTTGAACAGGCTGTGAAGATCGACTTCTTGCTGGAAGTTGCCACCAAGCGCCGCGCGGACCGACTGGCCGACAATCGCCAGAACCGGTTGATGGTCGAGTTTGGCGTCGTAAAGACCGTTCAGAAGATGAATGGCCCCGGGACCGGAGGTGGCGACACACACACCGACCTCGCCAGTGAACTTGGCGTGGGCGGTCGCCATGAAAGCCGCCTCTTCTTCGTGGCGGACTTGCACGAACTTGAAGCGGTCCTTGGCGCGGCTGAAGGCGCCGAGGATGCCATTGATGCCATCACCCGGATATCCGTAGAGGCGCTTCACGCCCCATTCGGACAAGCGAGACAACATGAAGTCGGCGACGGTGTCGGCCATGGGTCGAGTTCTCCTGGATGGCCGAAAGGCAACGAACCGCAATGCGCTTCTGTTCCTCGCGCGCGGCCGCGACCCGCTCGACCCGTCATGGAACCTTGTTCAGCCTTCGCAATTGAATCGATCGAAGTCGTCGCCGAGGAATATGCCATGCTGAACCCAGAGGACTGTCGCGATCGAGCCCGTCATTATCAGCGGTTGGCCATGGAAGTGACCGAAGGCGAGGGCAAGGATCACTACTTCGCTCTCGCGCAAAGTTGGGACCGGCTGGCCGCAGACCTTGAGAGTGCCGTTGGTTTCATCGACACCATGGAAAACTTGCGGCGCACGTCCAGCGAGGCGGCTTAGATAAGAACGCTGCTGATCCACAATCCGACGGCGGGGGGCGGTCATCCTTCGCGGCGTGATCTTGTTTCCAAGCTCACGGCCGCAGGGCTATTTCCCACTTGCGTCTCAAATAAAAATCGCGCGTTCGAACCGGCTCTAAAAAAGAATTGGGACTTGGTCATCGTTGCCGGCGGCGACGGAACGGTCTCGAAAGTCGCACGGACTATCGGCAATCATGTGCCGTTCGCTATTTTGCCGGTCGGCACCGCCAACAACATCGCTCGCGCCGTCGGCGTCACCGCGGAGCTCGATGAGTTAATTCCCAAGCTCAAATTTGCCAAGGCGCAAAAACTGAACGTAGGCATCGTCAAGGGGCCATGGGGAAAGCTGAAATTTTTCGAGGCGGTTGGTTTTGGAATCATAGCCGAAGCGATCTCGCATTCTGGCCCGAGACCTCCGACAGCGCTGCGCATCGATATAGGGCGCGAGGAGCTGCAAGCGTTTGTCCGCAGCTCCGAAGCGAGACGGTATGAAGTTGTCATAGATGGGGAGCCCTACGTCGGCGATTTCCTGCTGGTCGAGATCATGAATTTGGGATTGACGGGACCTGCTCTTCCGATCTCGATCGCTGCCACGCCGGACGACGGCTTGCTCGACGTCGTCTTTCTTTCCGACAAGGACCGGTTAGCAATGAGCCGGTGGCTCGAAACCCCGGATGACAAGCCGGCACCAGTCACCGTGCGACGGGGCCGGAAGGTGACGTTGAGTTGGGAGCATGGTCATGCGCGGATCGACAGCCTGATTTACCTTCCGCCCGCTAAGCCCAAGCCCGTCAAAGCCAAGCTGCAAAAGCGCAGCCTGCATGTCCTGGTGCCTTAGTACGCCGCGACGACCTCGCTTTTGGTGAACGCAGCCCCGAGCCGGTCAAGCGTCCCCCTATCCGTGTAATCAAGGCAAAGGGGGGTTATCGCGATGCGGTTCGTTCGCACTGCCCAAAGATCGGTGCCCTCAGGCGGATGGATGGGGCGACGTTCAACACCTACCCAATAATAGGCGTTTCCGCGCGTATCGAGGCGGTCCTCAATGCGCAACAGATCGGGATCGCGTTGTCCTTGCGCGGTCGCCGCAATCCCGCTGACTGCATCCGGCTCGCAGTTCGGATAATTGACATTGATCACGACGCCCTCGGGCCAGCCGGCCGCCAAAAGCTTGCGCACGACGTTTGCACCGTGAGTCATCGCCGTCTCCCACCTCGGCGGTTGGGGGGCCTTTTCGTCCTCGATGGATCCGCAAACCATGCTCATCGCGATTGATGGAATTCCGAGCAACGCGCCCTGTATGGCGCCAGCGACGGTGCCCGAGTAGGTGACATCGTCGGCGAGATTCTGACCTCTATTAACGCCGGAAATCACGAGATCCGGCGGTGCGTCGCGGAGGAGGAAGCGGACGCCCATGATGACGCAGTCCGTGGGAGTGCCCTTCACCGCGTAGCGACGTTCGTCGAGCTTTCTCATGCGAAGCGGCTCGGCGAGCGTCAGAGAATGCGATGCACCACTGCTGTCCGTTTCCGGCGCTACAATCCAAACATCGTCGCTTAAGCTGCGGGTGATTTCTTCGAGCACGTTAAGCCCAGGCGCTTCAATTCCGTCGTCGTTGCAGATCAAAATGCGCATCTGCGCCTGCCTCATCGGCGATGCCTCAGCTTTATTCGACAACGCATGGTCGGTGGATCTAGTTGCTCGCGGCCCGGCTTCTGCCGTTTAGTCGATTCCGCACAATGTACGGGAACGTACCGTTCACTGGAATGTTGTTTAATCATGATGACCAGCCAAATCATATATCGCGGGTTCCGCATCTGTACCTTCAGCAAGGGAAACGCCTGGAGCTTCAGCGCCAGTCCGTTGAGCCCCTACCTGCCGATTTTGTCGCATTACTCGGTTAGCTCGAAGGCGGACACCGAGGCGCTCGCTCTCGCTGAAGCAAAAGAACATATCGATCTCCACCTACGGTCGATTTATCTCTTGAGCGCCTAACGCACGCTTCCTTGCGGACCCTATTTTCCACCGGCGTTGCAGCTTCTAAAGCTGCAGCTCCGGCGGAACTTCCGATTCCGATTTTCGTTGTAATTTTGAGGGGCGGTCCTGCGAAAAAAGGAGCGCCAAATGCCAACTGCAAAAAGCCTGCTGATGAGTTCTGTTGCCGTGGTGCTTTCCATCGGCATCAGTCTGCAACCTCATCCGGTCCCGTTCTGGCAAAGCAATATCGTCATCGCCGCTGAGGAAGCCACGCCCACTACGGACGCAGACGATGCGTCTTCTCCCGCCACCAAGTCGGCTAAGATGACCGGGGAAAGCGGTACGCAGGCGGGAGCCGCTCAAGGCACTCCGCCCGAGAGCGAGACCAAGAAGGTCGATCAGCCTCCTCCGCAAAACACTCCGGGGGACTGAGTGAAACGCGCCAGTCCATCACTTCGGTTGCGAGCGCCGTATCGTACGCCAAAGCAGCCAGTCACAACTCATGAGCTTTATGGCGTGTCGGCGATAGAATGAGGAGAAGCCCGGCCATTGGAGCCGGGCTTCAAGTTACACTGTCGGTCCCTGGGGGAGGGGCAGAGTACCGATGCCAGCTCAACTTCCGGGTCTGTGCTCAGTTCCGCACGAACTTTGTACCAAGCCGCACCAAGTGGCGGACGTCGAAGCTCAGGCTCGACTGTCGCGCTAAGCAGGTGGAACCGGCAACAGTCATCGGTGTAGTCTGTGAATCATTCCGACTTCGTGGGACAACCGGATTTGGGCCCAATCCCCCTGTGCGTCAGCACCGCCATCGGCGCGTGGCTTTCGATTGCCGCATGTTGTGGTTCAGCCCTCGCAGGCGAGCTTCGCGTATGCGCCGATCCCAACAATCTTCCTTTCAGCAATGAACGGGGCGAGGGGTTCGAGAACAAGATTGTCGAGCTGATCGCACACGAACTCGGCGATTCAGTCAGCTACACTTGGTGGGCAGAACGCCGGGGCTTTATTCGCAACACGCTGAACGCGGGCAGTTGCGATGTCGTGCCGGGAACCACCAACGGCATCGAGATGCTGCGCACCACGCGTCCGTATTATCGGTCGGGCTTCGCCTTCGTTACCCGCGCGGATCAGCCGGCAGTGTCGTCGTTCGACGATCCAAGGCTGCGCAAATTGAAGATCGGCATCCAGTTGGTCGGCCAGGACGGATCGAACCCACCGCCGGCAGAAGCTCTCGGCCGCAGGGGCCTTGTGGATAACGTACGCGGCTATTCCGTCTATGGCGATTATCGCGACGAAACGCCAGCGTCCGCCGTCATCGATGCGGTGGCCAAGGGCGATATCGACGTCGCTATCGTCTGGGGTCCGGTCGCAGGCTATTTCGCCCGCCGCGAAGACGTTCCCCTTCGCGTTACGCTGGTGAATCCTCAGAATGACGGTCCGCGTCTCCCAATGGTGTTCGACATAAACATGGGCGTCCGCAAGGACGATCCGGAACTGCGCGACGAGATCAATGCCGCCCTCGCCAAGCTCCAGCCCCAGATCGATGCGATCCTAGCAAGCTACAGCGTGCCGCGAGCCGATTTACCCGTCGAAATGATGCACGAGAGGACGGGCGCTCGTGCCGCCAGCGCCCCATAAGCGATCCCGAGCGAGAATGCCGCAGGCTTGATTCCTCACACCGGGGAACTGTTCGGCCGCGCAAGTCGTTTGCGCTTCAACAATTGTCGCGGATAAGCGTCTGGGGCCCATACCGATGTCGCTGCCCATCGTTTCCCTCTGGATGGTGCTTTTCATGCTGCTCGCTGGGGCGTTCCCGTCGCCCTCGACCGCCGACGATCACAGCAATCCGTCGGGTTTCGATACGTACATGCACTCCGGCTGTTTCGTTTGTCATGGCCAGCTCGGCTATGGCGGAGCGGGACCGCGATTTCGCGGTGACAAGATCATCGCGGCCGACGATTACGTGATCGGTCGGATCATGCTTGGCGGGGGAATCATGCCGGCTTTTGGTGAGACGCTCTCCGACAAAGAGATCGCCGCCGTTGCGACCTATATCCGTACCAGCTGGGGCAATAATTTCGGCCCCGTCGACCCCCGGCAAGTGGCCGCTACCCGCAAAGCTCTCGATGGCGCCAAAGTCCAAGCTGTTTCCGGCGAGCACGGAGGAACACAATGATCGCTCATCGACGGCTCGGTCTTGCCGCGCCGGTGCTTTCGGCATTCGTGCTTTTTGCCGGCTGCCCCGCGTTAGCTCAGGACGACAGTCAACCGCAGCCGGTCTATCCAGATCAGCCGCCGCTTCCGCCGGCGCAGCCCCAAGCCGAATCTTCGCCGGACACCGCGTCACCGGCCCCGGCGGCCCAAACCATTCCTCCGTCTGAACCCGAAGGTAAAACGCAGCCTTATTCGCCAAGCGCGATTCCTCCCGGCCCGCAAAGTCAGAGCGCCAAAATTGAAGCGGTCGAAAAGTCGGACCTGCAAAGCCTCAGCAAGGACCCGAAGCAATGGCCTACCGCGGCCAAGAACTATGCGAGCACGCGATATAGCGAGCTAGACGAAATCAGCGCGCACAATGTCGGCAAGCTGCAGATGGCCTGGCAGTTTTCGCTCGGCACCAACAAGGGCCAGGAGGGTGCGCCACTGATCGTGGACAACACGCTCTACGTGATGGGGCCTTATCCCAACGAAGTGTTTGCGCTCGACGCAACGACCGGCGATCTCAAATGGAGCTACGCTCCGAAGCCTGATCCAGCTGCGCAGGGCGTTGCCTGCTGCGACGTCGTCAGTCGCGGCATTGCCTATGACAACGGCAACATCTTCATCGCGACTTTGGACAATCACGCTGTCGCGCTCGATGCCACGACCGGGAAAGAGCTATGGCACACCAAGCTCGGCGAGATCAGTAAAGGCGAGACGATTACCATGGCCCCTCTCGCCGCTAAGGGTAAGCTCTTCATCGGCAATAGCGGCGGCGAGATGGGCGTGCGCGGTTGGGTGACCGCCCTCAATGAGAATGACGGCACCATCGCCTGGCGCGCTTACTCGACCGGACCAGACAAGGACGTGTTGATCGGCGATGACTTCAAGCCGTTCTACGATTCCCTCAAGGGCAAGGACCTCGGCGTCTCCACCTGGCCGGCCGAGCACTGGCAGAACGGCGGTGGCACCGTTTGGGGCTGGATCAGCTACGATCCGGAGCTCAACCTGATCTATTACGGCACGGCCAATCCCGGGCCCTGGAACTCCAATCAACGACCCGGCGATAATCTGTGGACGACGACGATCTTCGCGCGTGATGCCGACACGGGCGCAGCGAAATGGGCCTACCAAATCAATCCGCACGATCTCTGGGACTACGACGAGATCAATGAGAATCTGCTCCTCGATCTCGACATCGACGGCCAAGCGCGCAAGACCCTCGTTCACATCGGCCGCAACGGCCATATGTATGTCATCGACCGGACGACCGGCGAAGTGCTGTCGGCCGAGCCCTTTGACACGGTCACTTCGATCAAATCTATCGATCTGAAGACCGGCCGGCCTGTCGTTGACAAGTCGAAGCATCCCGATCTCGAAAAGGTCATACGCAACGTTTGCCCCGCATCGCCCGGCGCCAAGGACTGGCAGCCAACCGCCTGGTCGCCGCGCACCAAGCTGCTCTACGTGCCGCACCAGCATCTGTGCATGAACTACAAGACGTCCGAGGTCGGTTATATCGCCGGCACGCCTTTCGTCGGAGCAACGGTGGACATGTATGCCGGGCCAGGCGGAAATCGCGGCGAGTTCATGGCTTGGGATGTCGCCAACAAGAAGAAGGTATGGTCGATCGCCGAGAATTTTCCCGTGTGGAGCGGTACGCTGGTCACTGCGGGTGATGTCGCCTTCTATGGAACGATGGATCGCTGGTTCAAAGCGGTCGACGCCACGTCCGGGAAGCTGCTGTGGAAATTCCATGCGGGCTCAGGGATCATTGGCCAGCCGGTGACCTATCAGGGCAGCGACGGCCGCCAGTACGTCGCAATTCTGTCCGGCGTCGGCGGGTGGTCGGGCGCGATAGCCAACGCCGAGATCGACCCGCGTGTGCGCAACGGCGCGCTGGGCTTCGCCGGGGCTACGCAGGACCTGCCGGCCTATACCAAAGGCGGCAGCGAGCTGCTCGTGTTCGCCATTCCTAAAACCTCGCCTGTTCAGGCGGAAGCCTCGCCATAGGAGGCCGTCATGCTCAAAGCCAATCAACTGGTTCTGCTCTTTGCGGCGATGCTGGGCCTGCTTGGACTTGCGGGCACGGCGGCATCCCAATCGTCGCCTCAGACCAATACCGCGCCTTCACCAGCAGAGCTTCTCAACGTTCCCGTCACCAAGATTTTTCCCGGCGACGTGAATCTTGCGCCAAAGCTGACGAGTCCAGTCGCCGATGACGCGGGGGCCGCCGAGCGTGGCCGAAAATATTTCGCGAACTTCAACTGCGTCGGCTGCCATGCCGACAACGGCGGCGGCGGCATGGGCCCCGCGCTCTCGAACCGCGACTTCATATACGGCGGCAGTGCGGAAAACATCTACCTTACCATCGCCCAAGGCCGTCCCAACGGCATGCCGGCCTGGGGCAATCTGCTGCCGAGCAATGTGATCTGGGATCTGGCGGCCTACGTTCAAAGCATCAGCCAGGCGCCCGAGAGCGAGTGGGGCAAGACAACGTCGCTCGACGCATTTAAGATCGAGCAGGTGCCCGCCGAGTTCAAGGCGACAACCGATCCGTGGAAATTCACCGAGCCGTTCACAGACGGCCAAAAGCCCGCCGGAGAATGACCGTGCTGGCCGGCGGCGCGCCCTTCGCCGATGCGCCTATGACGTTCCTGCGCTCGTTCGGCTCCAAAGCTGACCTGGTCCTGCCGCTCACCTGGGGACTTATCGCGATCTCGATCCTCGTGGTCGTTATCGTCACTGCCTTATTGTTGCGCGCCCTGTATGCCTCGCCAGCAATTGCGGCAAAGCCAAACGAGAAGCTTCCGGTCGAGCGGCCCGCCGGGGGTCTCGCGTGGATTTATGTGGGGACGGCAATCTCTGCGCTCGTGCTGTTCGCCTCCGCGGTGTGGACCATGGTCACCCTGGCCGCGGTGGGACAGCCGACAGAAAAGCCCGCTTTCACCGTGGAGGTGACGGGTCATCAGTGGTGGTGGCAAGTCAGCTATCGGAGCGACCAGCCGGCACGGATCTTCACCACCGCCAACGAGATTCACATCCCGATTGGCAAGCCTGTCGAGGTGAAGCTCGCAACGGCTGACGTGATCCACTCGTTCTGGATCCCGGCTTTAACGGGCAAGACGGACCTCATTCCCGGCCAGACCAATCTTACTTGGATAGAAGCTGATCGACCCGGCATCTATCGCGGCCAGTGCGCCGAGTTCTGCGGTGAGCAGCACGCCCACATGGGACTGATGGTTGTCGCCAGCAAGCCCCAGGACTTCGACGCGTGGTGGGATACTCAGCTCAAAGCACCCCGCACCGCTGTCGCCGGGAATGCCGAGCAGGGCGAGAGCGTCTTCATCGGACGTTGCGGCATCTGTCACAGCGTGCGCGGTACGCCGGCCGGCGGCGCGGTGGGACCCGATCTAAGTCATCTGATGGAGCGCAAGACGATCGCCGCCGGCACGCTCCCGAACACTCCCGGCAACCTCGCGGGCTGGATCGCCGACCCGCAACACATCAAGCCGGGAAACCGCATGCCTCGTACGGAAGTGACGCCTGCGCAACTCCAACAAATCGTCGCGTATTTGCAGACGCTGAATTGAGGGAACCAGAGCCGTGAACCTGGCCGAATATTATCGCGAGCCGATAATCCAAGAGGAGGCGCCCCCAACCTCGCTCATGGACAAGCTCGAGCGGATCTGGGCGACCGAGCCTGGGATCATTGGTTGGCTTTCGACCGTCGACCACAAGGAGATCGGCATACGCTACCTGGTGACGGCGTTCGCCTTTCTTATCCTCGGCGGCATTGAAGCACTCATCTTCCGCGTTCAGCTCGCGCAGCCGGAACAGCATCTGCTCACGCCCGAGCAATACGACCAGCTGTTCACGATGCACGGCATCACCATGATCTTCCTTTATGCCTCGCCGATCCTGTCGGGCTTCAGCAACTATCTTTGGCCTCTTCTGCTCGGCGCGCGTGACATGGCTTTGCCGCGGCTGAATGCCTTTTCCTATTGGGTCTATCTGCTGTCAGGCCTGTTTATATATGCAAGCTTTCTGATCGGCGCGGCGCCCAATGACGGGTGGTTCAATTACGTTCCCTACGCGAACCGCGCGTTCAATCCCGGGCCTAACATGGATTTCTACGCGCTCGGGCTGATCTTTCTCGGTCTTTCGACCACGGTCGGCGCCATCAATTTCATGGTCACGATGTTCCGCATGCGCGCGCCCGGAATGTCGATCAACCGCGTGCCGATCATGGTGTGGGGCACGCTTACGGCGTCGGCCGGCAATCTGCTTGCCGTGCCTGCCGTAAGTCTCGCCTTCTTCCTGCTGTGGCTCGATCGCCAGTTCGGAACGCATTTCTTCAATGAGCCAGAACCCGGTCACCCGCTGCTTTGGCAGCATCTCTTTTGGATGTTCGGCCATCCCTGGGTTTACGCCATCGTGCTTCCGGCCATGGGAATCGTGTCCGATGCGCTGCCGGTATTCTGCCGAAGGCCGTTGGTCGGCTACACCGCCGTCGCACTCTCAAGCGTGCTCACCATGGTCCTCGGCTTTGGCGTCTGGCTGCACCATATGTTCGCAACCGGCTTGCCCAACACGGCGCTGTCCTTCTTCAGCGCCGCCTCGATGGTCATCGCCATTCCAAGCGGCGTCGCGGTATTCGCCTGGCTCGCGACGATCGCCACGGGCAGGTTGGTATTTCGCACGCCGTTCCTTTTTTTCGCAGGCTTCATCGTGCTCTTTGTGATCGGCGGCGTCTCCGGCTTCATGACCGGATCGGTCCCGGTCGACTGGCAGCTCACCGACACCTATTTCGTCGTCGCGCACATTCATTACGTTCTGATCGGTATCAACCTCTTCCCGGTGATCGGCGGCATTTATTTCTGGTTCCCCAAGATGACCGGCCGAATGATGGATGA
Source organism: uncultured Alphaproteobacteria bacterium (assembly GCA_963820005.1). Taxonomy (GTDB): domain Bacteria; phylum Pseudomonadota; class Alphaproteobacteria; order Rhizobiales; family Methyloligellaceae; genus Methyloceanibacter. The sequence continues at coordinate 395,817 of CAWFYQ010000008.1, forward strand.
ACGGCTCGGAAGCTGGAGCTTCTGGATCATCTTTCTCGGCTTCAATCTCGCGTTTCTTCCGATGCACGTCACCGGGCTGATGGGCATGCCGCGCCGCATCTACACCTATCCGGCGGGGCTCGGCTGGGACACGCTCAATCTCATCACCACCGTTGGCTCATTCGTCCTTGCGTTCGGCATCTTGATCTTCCTCGTCAATGTCGTGGTGAGTCGGAAACGTGGCGCTATCGCCGGCCCGAATCCTTGGGACGCTCCGACGCTGGAATGGTCCGTTCCCTCGCCGCCGCCGCCGTACAATTTTGCCGTCATTCCGATCGTCGCGAGCCGCGAGCCTCTATGGGAGGATCGCTTGCGCGAGCAGGACGACCGGTCGTCGCTCGAGAGCGGCCTCGTCCTTGACCATGGCCGGGAGGTTTTGGCCACGACGCCGCTCGATGCCGAAGCCGATGTCATCTTGAAGATGCCCGGAGATACGCTGCTGCCGTTGCTGCTCGCGCTCGCCTTGGTCGCAGTGCTCACCGCGCTGCTCGCGCATTTGTGGTGGGTGGCCGTCGCCTGCGGCGTCCTCAGCGGCGCATTCATTCTCCTCTGGCTATGGCCACGGCCCTCCCTCGCCCAGACCGCGGAGCCGCGCCATGGCTGAGGCACTATGGGAAGGTGGAGAGCTGCCGGTCGGCAGCGTGGGAAAGCGGAGCAATGGCTGGTGGGCGATGCTGTTCATCATCCTGACGGAAGGCGCACTCTTCGCCTATCTCCTCTTTGCCTACTACTATCTCGCCATCCAGCCCCATACTGCGGAATGGCCGCCCGGCGGTCCGCCCAGCATGCATCTCGCGCTCCCCAACACATTCGTCCTGATCTTAAGCAGCCTCGCGACATGGTGGGGAGAGCAGGGCGCAAAGCGAAACCGCAATGCTCAGCTCTGCATAGGCGTTGCGGTTGCCATTGTCCTCGGGGTGATCTTCGTCAGCGTGCAGCTCGTCGAATGGCACAATAAGCCCTATGGCCTTGCCTCGAGCACCTACAGTTCGCTCTATTTCACCATCACCGGGTTCCACATGGCTCACGTGGTGGTCGGCTTGTTGATGCTCGCCGCAATTTTAATTTGGTCGCTGCTCGGCATGTTTGATCGCTGGCGCCACGCGCCGGTTTCGATCGGGGCAATTTATTGGCACTTCGTCGATCTCGTCTGGCTCGCGGTGTTCCTGACGTTTTACATCACGCCTTATCTCGGAATTGGTCATGCCTGACGCTCCGGCGCATATCGCTACCATCGCTCACCCCGCTCCGCTCCGTGATCGGGTAGCTCTTGCGGAACACGCCTTCGCACTCGCTGCCGCGCCTTTGGTTTGGGGTGCCCAGCTTATCATCGGCTACGGCGTCTCCAGTCGCGTGTGTTTCTCCGGCTCCACGCCACATGTCTCGTCAGCGATCGCTTGGCCGGGCGCCGTCTCTTTGCTGTTGGTCGTTGAGATGCTGGCGATGATCGTCGCCGTCGCCGGCGCTGTCGTTGCTTGGCGTTTGTGGCGCGCGACGCGCGAGGAAGTTGAGGGCGACGCCGAAGACATGATCGAAGCCGGTAAAGGCCGCACGCGTTTCCTCTCGTTGTGGGGACTCATGACCAGTTTAGGCTTCGCCGGCGCAATCCTGTTCAGTCTCGTCGGCCTCCTCGTGGTGCCCCTATGTGGTTACTGACCGCCTGGAGTTTCGAACCTTGGGTCATGTTGGGCCTCGGCCTGGCAAGCCTGATCTACGCGGCCGGTATCGTTCGACTTTATCGCGAAGCCGGATCCGGGCGCGTGCTCGACCGCTGGCATATCGCTGCGTTCGCCGCCGGCATGGTCCTCCTTTTCATCGCGCTCTGCTCACCGCTCGACGCGGCAGCCGATCAACTGTTCTCGGCACACATGCTGCAGCACATTTTCTTGATGATGGTGGTGCCGCCACTCCTCGTCTGGGGCCGGCCAGCGCTTGCCTTTGTCTGGGCATTCACGCCTGCTTGGCGCAAACGCATAGGCCGCGCCTGGTCTGCCGGAGGGCTCGACAGTGCAAGCAAGGTGCTGATGCATCCCCTTGTCGTCTTTGTCCTGTTCTGCGGAGCATTCATTTTTTGGCATTTGCCGCGCCCCTATGCGTGGGGAATTCAGAACGAGTTCGTGCATGCCCTTGAGCATCTAAGTTTCCTGCTCACCGCGCTCGCCTTTTGGACGATCATCATCGAGCCAAGTGGACGCAGGCGGCTCGATTACGCCACGACGCTTCTCTTTCTCGTGGTTACGGTTGTAGTGAGCGACATGCCCGGTGCCTTGATGGTCCTCGCGCCGCGTCCGCTCTATCCGATTCACGCCGAGGGCGCCGCCACCTGGGGCTTGAGCCTGATGCAGGACCAGCAGCTTGCCGGCCTCATCATGTGGATTCCCGCTGGCGCTATCTATATCGCCGCCGCGATCTGGCTTTTCGTTCGCTTAATGGACGACTCTGAGAGGCGAGCATTGAAGTTGCATCGGTCAATGCCGGCGGCGATGGTGGTACTGTTTCTGGCGCTGCTTCTTGGCGGCTGCCGGGACGACGCCGAGAGCAGAGAGACGGGCGGGGACGCCGCGCGTGGCGCGTCACTGATCGCAAAGCTCGGTTGCGGAACGTGTCATAACGTGCCCGGCATCGATGGGGCGACAGGTCTAGTCGGTCCGCCCCTCGATCATATGGGCGCGCGTGTCTATATCGCTGGCGTGCTGCGCAACACGCCGGACAACATGGCTATCTGGCTGCGCGAACCGCAATCGGTCGTTCCAGGCAACGCCATGCCGAACATGGGCCTTGACCAGGACCAGGCGCGCGACATCACGGCTTATCTCTCCACGCTTCGCTAGGAGCTTGAGAAAATTACATCGTCTTGTAGTAAGTGCCGTTGGCGGTAGCCTCGAGCCCTTTGCGATCGGTGATGACAATCTTTTTTCTTGAAAGATTAATGAGGGCCCGTTGCTCCAGATAGTTTAGCGCCACGGTTACCCCGGCGCGGCGAACACCGAGCATTAGCGACAGAAACTCATGGGTAAGCGGGACCTCGTTCCCCCTCAGTCGGTCATTCGCCATGAGCAGCCATCGTGCCAAGCGTTCCTCGAGATTAGCAGTGCCGTTCGAGAGCGCGGTGTTTGATGTCTGGTTCATGAATGAGTGAGCGAACTTGAGCAGTGCAAGTTCGAGCTTGCGGCTCTTCGAGAGCGCTTCGCGCAGCTTGTCCGCCGGGATACGAACCCCATGTCCGGCGACCTGCATGAACGTCTCGTTTGGCGATCTATCGTTCCCAAGAACGATCGGAAGACCGCTGCACCCTTCGCAGCCGATGAGGCCGACTTCGAGCCTCTTGTCCTTGTTCTTAGCGACGATGGATGCGAGCCCATACTCGATGAAGTAGCTGTGCTTAATCGGCTTGTTGGGCTCCTCGAGCACGTGACGAAGGTTCAGCGTCACCGGTTCGAGGAAGGGCTTGATCAGCTCCAGGTCTTCGTCTGGCAAGCGCGAAAGAATGCGATTGTTAGGCGTGCTTGAGGTCTTCTGCTGCATGAACTCTTGCCTTTTGTTGGGGCAAGAGTGCGAAGCACCTCTCTCAGCCGTCCGCGCCCGGGGCTCGTTGCAGACGATTTGCGGACGCTACGCCTTTTTAGAGAAAAGATACGCAAATATCGTAGTTTCGTTCCATGTACGGGAACGTACGGTTCTGTGGAATGTTGTTTAATCATGACCTCCAGCAAAACCATATACCGAGGGTTCAGCATTTGCGTCTTCGGCAAGGGAAATGACTGGAGCTTCAGCGTCAGTCCGTTGACACCAAACTTGCCAATCCTGCCGCACTACTCATTTACGTCCGCCGGCGGCACTGAGGCCCTTGCGCTGGCCGACGCAAAGGATCGCGTCGATCTCCATTTACGGTCGTCCTATTTCTCGTTGATTGCGTAGCGAACGCCACGATTAGGGCGAGCTCCTCAGTATTGCCTTGTCAGCAGCCAACGCCGCTCCCACTCAATCCATCCCAATGGGCTAATGCATAGCGCCACCGCCTGCCTGGCGTTGGCCCAACCCCGCTTTTGCCTTCGACAAGGAAACGGAAGCGGATACAGCCCGAAGGCATCCCTGATGCAGAGGCAAAGATCAATTCCGGCTGGCGCGCGATCAATTCGTTTCCAACCTGGTGGTGTCTCGGTCGCCATCGCCTATGCCGCCTTTGGCTGATGATCGGGTGCGTTCGAAAATGCGAGCAGCACCTTGGTGCGTTCGATGTCGTTGGCGAGCCGCGTCCATGTTTGCGCGAGAGATTCAAACCGGGTTTTGGCAAGCGAGGACGAGGCCTCAGCTGCCAGTTCTAGGCAGTGTTTCGCGTGCTCGCGACACTCGTTGGGATCGCCCGGCATGGCTCCATCCTTACTGGTAGGCGAGGGTCTGATGATGTGGCCTGTCGTCCGCGACGGTTCCGACTCTAAAATCCCGTCACGCACTTCGCCCAGGCGGCAACAAACTCTACGCTATCGAATGCGCAGTGATTGCGCGCGCCATGAACGAAGGCCAAGTTCACGAGAACGATCAGAAACCCGAGCATCAGCTTCATGGCCTTTGTCGTCCATCGACTGAGTAGAAGACCTATATGACGTGCAGAAGATAGAGGGCAAGAATCAGGACAACAGGCACTCCGAGTAGCCACAGAATGATTGGCATGGCTGGTCCTTTCCGGGCAGTTGCGCGTGTTCAAATCGTCAGCGTAAAAACGCTTTAGGGCTGCAGAGGTTTCGCTTCGGGGTAGGAAAATCAGTACGCAAACGAACACAAAAATAGAAGCTACGCAGGGGGGCTACCGAGTTTCTCGCGCTGGGAAGGTGACGCGTTGGCCTAGCAGGGGCAGCACCCCGCCTCGAACAGAGCTCGCTATTGAATCCATCACAGGAAGAAGCGCCAGCCGGAGCTGCGCATCGCGCTAACCGGTTCTCGGTGTGCGCCGCTGCTCTCTAACTGCGGGTCATGAGTTCAACGGGGCGGGCCCGCAGTGTCGACGAGATGGCCGACCAAAGTTTCAGGATCACTGAGACCTTGGACGCTCGCGATGGCGATGAGCTTCTCGCTCAGAGCGGTTCTCACTTCGTCGTCCCCGCTAGGATCGCGAAATGGCCATCGGTCCTTGAACATGTTCCATGCAAATTCGAGCGCTCGTTCCATAATTTCTAGGTCGAGCGGATCGAACGATGATTTTGGAGGTCTAAAGGCGCCCATTGGCTGGCCTCGATGACCACCCCTTCCCCTTCGCGAAAGATGCGGCACCCTTCGCGAAGGGGTTTCAGGGTAGGAAGTTACGACACCTCAACGATACAAAGCCTGCCGCCGAACGCGAATCTTTTTGCGGTACGGTTTCGAACCAAATGAAAAGGGCGCCGACCGAAGCCGACGCCCTTATAGGTAATCGATGACGATCTAGAAACCGATCCAGGCGCCTTTGGGACCCCAATATCCGCGGCCCTCGTGCTCGCGCCACCGATATTTATTTTGGTCGGCGTCAGCCCACTTCCAATCGTCGCCATAGACGTGGACATTAAACTCCGGCTTGTAGTCGTACTTTTCCTTCGCGTGCCAGCAATCGCCGATCTCATTACAGACGACGGCTGCCGAAGCAGTGGTTGCTGTGAAGGCAAGGACGCCCAGGATGCCCAAAAGGGCGCTTCCAAACTTCTTCATCGTTTCTCCTCCTGTCTTCGTTGGGGAGATTGCAACGCGTAAAGGGGCGTTAAGTTCTAACCGCCAGTTAGCTTAGCGTGGATATGAAAAACGCTTGCGTCACGTGGTCCGACGAGGAACCAAGCTCCGTGGCCACCGTTGATTACGATTCGCCCGAATGGTCGGGAAGCCGAAGGAAACTCCCACGGTCAGAGAAAGCTGCGGAAATAAAACGGGGATCGATGCACAGTGGCGAAACAGCCAAGCATCACGATCAAGCTGCCGAGCAGCGCCGCGCGTCAACAGACAGGGCGGTTGCGAAGGCCAAGAATTTTATCGACGGTAATCGGCAGATCGCGGACACGCACGCCGGTGGCGTGGAATGCCGCGTTCGCGATTGCCGCCGCCACGCCGACGATGCCAATCTCGCCGACGCCCTTGATGCCCAGCGGGTTGAGGTAGTCCTCACGCTCGTCGACGAAAATCACCTCGATATCGTGAATATCGGCATTCACCGGGACATGATATTCGGCGAAGTTGTGGTTGATGGTGCGGCCGTAATGATGGTCGATCACCGCTTCCTCGTGCAGCGCCATGCCGATGCCGCCGACCACGGCGCCCATGATCTGGCTTCCCGCGGTTTTGGGATTGAGGATGCGGCCAGCCGCCACGGCGTTCACTACGCGCGTGACCCTGAGCATGCCGAGCTCCTCGTCTAGCCTGACTTCGGCAAACACCGCCGAATGGGTGTTGTGCGCGAAGCGCTTGTCGACCGTCGGGTCGGGCATTGAATTGACCTTGGATTTGATTGGCTCGTTGATCTCCCGGAGCACGCCTTTGAGTGCCACCGTGCGCGAAGCATCCGACCGAGACCTGATTTCACCGTCGACGAATTCGATGTCTGCGGGCTCGGCGCCCTTCAGCGGTGAATTCTTCATCCTATGCGCACGTTCGAGGATTTGCTGGCGGACGCCCTCGCAGGCCTGCATGACCGCCGAGCCCGCGGACGCCGCCGTCCACGAGCCGCCTTCGAGCGGACATTGCGGCAAGTTGGAATCACCGATCATGATCTCGACTTGATCCAGCGGCAAGCCGAGCATCTCGCCGGCGATCTGAGCCAGGATGGTGTAAGTGCCGGTGCCAATATCGGCAGCGGCGGTCCTCACGACGAGCTTACCCTCCGATGTGAGCTCGACCTCGGCGGAGGTCGGCACGCGCAAGGCTTCCCAGATCCCAGATGCCATGCCATAGCCGATTAACTCGCGTCCGTTGCGCATCGAGCGAGGCTCCGGCTTCCGCTGCGACCAGCCGAACCTCTCGGCCCCCTGGTGGTAGCATTCCTTCAGCGCCTTGCTGGTGAATGGCTTGTCTGCGTTCCCATCGATCTCGGCATAGTTCTTGAGGCGCAGCTCGAGCGGATCCATGCCGAGCGCGTAGCTCAGCTCGTCCATCGCGCACTCGAGCGCATAAACCCCGGCCGCCGCACCCGGCGCCCGCATATCCATCGGGCTGGCGAAATCGATTTGCACCAGCTTGTGACCGACTTCAAGATTGTCGCAGCGATAAAGCACGCCACCCCAATTGACGACGTTGTGTTGGTAGTCCTCGAAGCGGGATGTGTTGGCTACAGCATGGTGCTTCAGGGCCTGCAGGTTCCCATCCTCGTCAGCTCCAAGGCTGAGCGTCTGAATCGTTTCCGGGCGGTGGCCGAAGCCGAGGATCATCTGCTGCCGGGTGAGCGCAACTCGGACTGAGCGCTCCAGGCCGATCGCCGCCATCGTTGCCAGGAACAGCTGGTGTTGCGGCCGGAGGCCCGAACCAAAGCCGCCACCAACGAAGGGCGACAGCACACGGACCTTATCCCGGGCGAGGCCAAACACGCTGCAGACATAGGCATGGCTGTTCTGCGGCCCTTGCGTCTTGTCGTAAATCGTAAGGCGTCCGTCACCTTCCCAAACCGCCGTGCTGCCGAAGCACTCCATGGGGTTATGGTGCTCCATAGGCGTACGATATTCCTGTTCGACACGGACGGCTGATTGCGCCAGAGCCCTATTTGGATTGCCCCGGGGGGAAACAGGCTCCATTTCGGCCTTTCGCGGCACCTTAGGATCGTAGGCCGTGTCGATTTCCGCGACGATATCGGTCGCCGCCTGAGTGGCTTCATATTCGATGCCGACAAGGGTCGCAGCGTAACGCGCGATCCCGAACTCTTCCGCTACCACCAGCGCGACGGGCTGACCGGCAAAGAGGATTTGATCATCATAGAGCGGCTTGAAGGGGGAACCCGGTGAGGCAGCCTCGTCCGAATATTTCTTGCTCGATGACGCGACTTTCGGTCGATTGTCGTGGGCAAACACCTCGATCACGCCCGGCACCGCGAGGGCAGCGCGACGATCGATGCTCTTGATGCGGCCTTTGGCGATCTCGCTCGAGACCACGACGCCATACGTGAGATCGGGCACATTGAACTCGGCAGCGTATTTTGCCTGACCCGTGACCTTGGCGTGGCCGTCGATCCGCGAGACCGGCTTGCCGATCGTCTTGGTCGTAACGAGTGTCATCTAAAGAATCACTTTCACGGATTGGGACTGCGGCGTGCCGGCTGCGGCCTGCTCGAGCGCGCGCATGATCGCCCGCCGCGCCAGCTCGATCTTGAAACCGTTATGGGCAAAGCCGGATGCGCCCTGCAGAATCGCATCAGCCGTGGCGCCGAATATCTCGCGGCTAGGCCGTTTGCCATTGAGAAGCGCCTCTGCGGCGGGAACGCGCCAAGGTTTATGCGCGACACCGCCCAATGCAATGCGTGCGGCCTTGATGGTATCGCCATCGAGCTCAAGCCCGGCGGCTACCGAAACGAGCGCGAAAGCATAGGACAGCCGATCCCTGATCTTCAGATAGCTGTAGTTGCGAGCGAATCCCTCAGGCGGCAACTCGACCGAAGTGATGAGCTCATCGGCAGCAAGGTTCGTGTCGAACTCCGGGCTATCTCCGGGCAAACGATGAAACTCGGCGAACGGGATTGATCGGTCGCCTTTGGGACCGGTCACATGCACGATCGCCGCCAAAGCGGCCAGCGCCACGCACATGTCGGAAGGATGCACGGCGATGCAGGACTCGCTCCAACCGAGAATCGCGTTCATGCGATTGAAACCGTGACGCGCCGCGCAGCCCGAGCCAGGCTCCCGTTTATTGCACGCGGTCGTCGTGTCGTAGAAATACAAGCAGCGCGTCCGCTGCAGCAGATTGCCGCCGGTCGAGGCCATGTTGCGAAGCTGCGCCGAGGCGCCGGCAAGGATGGCGCTCGAGAGAAGGGGATAGCGCGTTGCGATCCGCTCGTCATAAGCAAGATCGCTGTTGGGGACGAGGGCGCCGACTCGCAAACCGCCCGTCGCAGTCTTCTCGATCTCGGCAAGCGGCAAGTCGGTGATGTCAATCAGCCGCCTTGGCAGCGCGACATTTTCCTTCATCAGATCGATGAGATTGGTGCCGCCGGCGATGAATTGTGCGGTGGAATCGGCCGCGATCTTTCGTATTGCATCGCTGACGTCCTGAGCGCGCACATAGTCGAAATCGATCATGGCACGGGTTCCGTGCCGGGTCCCCGCATGACCTCCTCTATGGCGGCAACGATGTTCGGATAGCACCCGCAGCGGCAGATGTTTCCGCTCATCAATTCGCGGATTTCATCAGCGGTGTTTGCTTTGCCTTCGGCCATGAGCCCGACGCCCGAGCAGATCTGGCCCGGCGTGCAATAGCCGCATTGAAACCCGTCATGCTCGATAAAGGCCTGTTGCAACGGATGGAGCTCGCCATCCTTGGCCAAGCCCTCGATGGTCGTAATCTCGGCGCCGTCTTTCATGACCGCAAGCGTCAGACAGGACACGACGCGCCGTCCGTCGACCAGCACCGTACAGGCGCCGCATTGACCGTGATCGCAACCCTTCTTGGTACCGGTGAGATCGAGCTGTTCGCGGAGCGTGTCGAGCAAGGTCGTCCAGGGGCGAACCCACAGCTCCCGCTCGACGCCATTCACACGAAGGCGCACAGCGAGCTTCGGCGACAGCGGGGTCACGTGATTTTGCGGGGGCGTGTGAATTGTCTGCTCCACCACCGCCTAACGCGGAATCAGCCCAGAGGTTGCAAGCGTGGTTGCCGTCACGTGGAGCTGCTTTTCGGCTCGACGCGGAACGTAACGGTGGGTTCCCCGTTGCAATTAAACAACCCAATGGAGGATCCAATGAAGAATATCACTGTTTCAAGTATCGCGTTCGCATTGTTGCTGCTCGCCGGATCGCCGGTCATGGCCGAAAACCCGGCCGACCCAACCGCGCCTGGGTCGGATAAGTCGCCTGGCGTTACGCCAGACGGCGCGAACGCCGGCGCCAACAGCGATGCCACCAACACCAACGTGACCGGTGGTCAACCCAACACCCCAGACCCCACCAAGAACACCCCTGGGGCAGCCCCCAAAGGCTGAGTGCGAAGGCTTTGTTGTGAAGAAAAGGAGCGTCGGCATTTAACCGGCGCTCCCTTTCATGAAATCACCACCTCGACTCTAATTATGAGGTCAGGTGGCGGCAGACACGAGCGATTTGCGATTCCCCACAGCTGGCACCGCTAGCTCTGTTGCCCATCTTGGGTCGCGCTTACGTGCACGCCGAAATCTCTGGAGTGGGCGCCGGGCTTTGCGCCGTCGAAACCCTCGGCCGCCAGGCCGCGCTTGAGGAGCTCGCGGACAGCCGCGGCGCGGCTCGGCATCCGCGCTCGAAAGCGGAAGTCATCGACGAGAACCAATTCTTCGGGCGTGAGCATGATCTGTAGGCGCTCGCCTCTAACGCGTTCTTGGGTCATTGCCGCCTCCGAACAAACAGTACGCCAACGGCAGCAATTTGGGATGTTGCTATTAGTTGGTCAATGGGGGAAAGGGCGCACTGAGACAGATTTGCTCCTTCAACTGACAAGTGGTATTTTGCTAATAGTATTTGAAGTAATCAAAAGAGATTGTCTCAAAACATTTGACTTAAGGAGAGTCTGATCAGAGTATTTCTCGGTGGCGTGAAACAATAGAGCCTCGGGGGAGTTTTAGCCTTAGCCCGAACGAGGACCAAATGCCTGGAGATCCTAGAGAGTGCCGTGAACACGCCCAAGACTGCCTGCAAATGGCGGCAAATTCGTCGTCTATTCTGGCTAAAACCCAGTTCCAGGACTTGGCTCAGACTTGGCTTCGGCTTGCAATGGACCTCGAGCGCGCCAAGGCTCTGCTGGATCACTGGGGCGATCCGAGGGCTCCCGCAAACCGGTCGGGGGCCTCTCAACGAGACGTGGCATTGATCCGCTGCGACCGGGTGGCTTAGCCTGCGGCAAGCCGGTTTTTGGTATCTGCGCTCACTGTCTTTCTTTCCCTACCCACCTAACGGAGGACAGCATGACCCTCGGCGTTGGTAATCTCGTCGCGCTTATCTGCATCGTCATCAGCATCATCTTCGCAGTCGTAACTCATCAGGCAAGCAACGCGCTTTGGTGGGCGCTGCTGGCAATCTTTGCTGTTCTATGGTGGGGAGCGCGCGCGCCTTGGGGCGGCAGTTAGACGCTCCCCGGAGGCGCCATGGACGTCAAGAGTCAGGCGCTGATTACCCTCGGCGAGACCCTCCGATCGCGCGGGTATCGGTTCGTGCCGGTGACTCCTGCCACCCATTGCCGTGTTCTCGAGAAGCCGCTTGCGACGCCGTCTCTCGAATCGATTTTCGGTTGGAATAAACCGTTCCACCGATCGGACATAGAGAGTGGGATTTTCGAGCTGCTCGAAGATGCCGAGTGCCTGGAAGGAGAGTCCGGCCGTTACCGGTCGAAGGTCCGGTTCGCCAGCATCGACGAGCTTTTGTTCGTGCATTCCGGCTTCCCCACGGATGAGCGGGATGCCGTCTTTTTCGGCCCTGACACCTATCGATTTATCAGGTTGCTGCGGACGTCTCTTGCCGGTCTCGATGCGGACAAACCTGCCAGACTCGTCGATGTCGGAAGCGGGAGCGGTGCTGGCGGAATCTACTCAGCCCGCCTCCTTGGCAAAGGCGTCGAGCTGATTCTCGCCGACATAAATCAGAAAGCGCTGTCCTTCAGTCTGGTCAACGCCGCTCTCAATGGCTTGCCGTCGGCAAAGGCAGTGCACAGCGATGTCCTCGGGGGAATTGATGGTGATGCGGACATCATCATCTCAAACCCGCCTTACCTCGTCGACGACGACCGGCGGCTTTACCGGCATGGCGGCGGCGAGCTCGGCATCGACTTGGCCATTCGAATTGCCGAGGAGAGCCTTTCTAGGATCCGCCCGGGCGGCAGGCTGATCCTCTATACGGGTACGCCCATCGTTCGCGGTGTCGACCCGCTTTTCGACTCTTTGCAGAGCTCCTTGCAACTCTATGCCAGTCATTACGTTTATGAGGAAATCGATCCCGACGTTTTCGGCGAGGAACTCGACAGGCCTGCTTACGCCAATGCCGATCGAATCGCTGCCGTCGGTCTCACCGCCATAAAACGAGGATGAGTGTGATGGCTTCTAGCGATTTGTCGTGGACAGTAAACGCCGGTCAATTGGCGGGACCCGGCTTCGACCGTTTTCATGTCGAGCTTGCCAAATATAACGGTCGGCAACTTGAGCCGGGCTTTCCGACCGAGGCTTGGCGCGACGACCTCGAAAAATATGGTCAGGTCAAGCGCGCCGAGGGGGAATATATCGAGGCGGTGCGGGCGGAAGTCGGCTCGTTGGTCGCGGACATCCCGTGTGACGTCGACAACTTTATCGATTGGTTCGAAGAGCTCAAAGAAACCGGACCCGGCCAGGGCGATTCTCTTTTCCCATGGCTCGCCGAGGCGGCAAGTCGCGACGACATGCTCTGGTTTTTGACTCAAGAGGTCGCTGGCGAGGCTGGCTTTGACGATCTCCTCGCGCTCACCCAGGTGAAGATGCCGGTGACCGCCAAATTGGAGATGGCACGAAACTATTGGGATGAAATGGGTCGCGGCCGGGACACGGCGATGCACGGACCGCTGCTCGAGCGGCTCGCACGCTATCTGGATATCGATGCCCAGCCGGACCATGTCTTGCCGGAGGCTCTGGCGCTCGGCAACGCGATGCTTGCCTTGGCCCGAAGCCGGCGTTACTGCTTCCATTCGATCGGCGCGCTTGGCGTGATCGAAATGACCGCGCCCACTCGCGCCTGTTTTGTCGATGCCGGCCTTAAGCGTCTCCGCATTCCCACCAAGAAGCGCCTGTACTTCACCTTGCACGCCATACTCGACATCAAACATTCAGAATGCTGGAACCGAGAGGTGTTGCGGTCGCTGGTGGCGGCAGACCCGCGATGCGCTCAGGCAATCGGCGAAGGGGCCATCATTCGACTGTGGCATGGCGCCCGCTGTTTCGATCGCTATCGGCGCCACTTCGCTATCGACCAACAGCGCAATGAGGCGGCTTAGTCCTAGAGGAATTCGAGCATGCGCTTTCTAGGGGTCGGTGATTGTGCCGATCTCGCCGCGCTGTATTTGCGCCTTGCCGAGGAAGGCCACGAGGTCAAGGTCTTCATTGGTCACGGGCTTTGCCAAGACACGCTTTGCGGACTTACCGATCGCGTTGACGATTGGGAGGCCGAGCTCGAATGGATCCGAGTGGCCGGCGACGACGGTTGCATTCTATTCGAGAATGTGGGCGCAGGTCGCGGCGCGCTGCAGGATCGCCTAAGAGGCGATGGTTACAACGTAATCGGCAGCAGCGCGTATGGCGCATTGCTTGAGAACGATCGTGCTTACGCGCAACGGGTTCTCGGCGAGCTGGGTCTTTCGACGGCTGGCGTATTTGAATTTTCCGACCCTACTCAGGCAAGCCAGTTCATCGATGAGCGGCCATCCCGCTATGTCGTGAAATCCAACGGCCCCGACGCGCCCAGTTTTGTCGGCCGTCACCGGGCCGGCCGGGACGTGCAAGCTTTGCTCGCTTCCGGCAGCGCCGTGGGGGCAAGCTTCATTCTCATGGATTACATCGACGGTATCGAAATGGGAGTCGGCGCCTATTTCAACGGTCGCGACTTCCTCGAACCGGCTTGCCTCGATTGGGAGCACAAGCGCTTCTTCCCCGGCGATCTCGGCGAGCTTACCGGCGAAATGGGGACGGTGGTAACCTATTCGCGCACCAAGAGCTTCTTCGACCGCACGCTCGGCAAGCTCGCGCCTCTACTGCGAGCAAATGGCTATTGCGGCTACATCAACCTGAACACGATCGTCAACGCGCAAGGCATCTGGCCGCTCGAGTTCACCTGCCGCTTCGGCTATCCAGGTTACGCGATTTTGGAGCCGTTGCAGCGAACGCCTTGGGCCGAGCTCTTCAGGGCAATGTTGAGCCGGTCAACGCTCAGGTTCGAAGCTAGGTCAGGCTTTGCGGTTGGCATGGTCATCACGACGCCACCCTTTCCGTATTACCGCGACATGGTGCCCGAGCCGGTCGGACTGCCGATTTTATTTGACGGCGACTTGTCGTCTCAGGAGCGAGCACACCTGCACTATGGCGAGGTCGGTTTGAAGAATGGCGTGTTGGTCACGAGTGGGATGAGCGGATATACGCTCGTCGCGACTGGCGTTGGCGAGACCGTCGTCGACGCGCGCGACGCCGCAAACGCTCTGGCCGAAAAGATCCTCGTACCCAATGGGCGCTATCGACGCGATATCGGTACGCGGTTGGGAGAAAGCGACCTTGCTCAGCTAGAATCCTGGGGCCTGCTCGACAGATAAGCAAGCTCGCGCACCAATCCGCAAATTAATCGGGGTCCCGGTCAATATGCAAAAAACACGTCGTCTCCGAAGATAATTTAAGGAGTTGGAACGATGACTCCCCTCGGCCCGTTAGGCCCTGCAACTATTCGGCAGGAGTGAGTAATGGCTAAGCAGAAAACTAAGACGAACGCCAAGCGTTCGAACCCGACAGAGACTCGCGGCGAGGGAGGCGAAGCACACTATTTGGCCACGTCTGCAGAACAGACATTGACCACGAACCAAGGCATACCCGTCGCCGACAATCAGAATTCATTGCGCACGGGTGCGCGCGGTCCAACACTGCTCGAAGATTTCGTGCTCCGGGAGAAGATCACCCACTTCGACCACGAGCGCATTCCCGAACGCATCGTGCACGCCCGCGGAACAGGCGCTCATGGCTATTTCCAGGTCTACAAGTCGCAGGCGAGCCTGACCAAGGCTGACTTCTTGCAGACCCCTGATGTGAAGACCCCCGTCTTCGTTCGCTTTTCGACCGTCGCAGGCGGAGCCGGCTCCGTCGATATTCCGCGCGACGTGCGCGGCTTCGCCGTTAAATTCTACACGCAGGAGGGCAATTTCGACCTGGTCGGCAACAACATCCCTGTTTTCTTTATCCAAGACGCGATCAAGTTTCCCGACCTGATTCACTCGGTGAAGATGGAAGCCGATCGCGGCTTCCCGCAGGCGGCTAGCGCTCACGATACGTTCTGGGATTTCGTGTCGCTCATGCCAGAGAGCATGCATATGCTGACCTGGGTGATGTCCGACCGCGCGATCCCGCGCTCATACCGGATGATCCAAGGCTTTGGCATCCATACATTTCGGTTCGTCAATCGGAAGGGCGACGTGTCCTTCGTGAAGTTCCACTGGCGTCCACTTTTGGGTGCCCAGTCGGTCGTCTGGGACGAGGCGGTCAAGATCAATGGCGCCGACAATGACTTCCACAGGCGCGATTTGTGGGAAGCGATCGACAGCGGCAACTATCCGGAATTCGAATTCGGTGTGCAGGTGTTCGACGAGGAGTTTGCCGCCAATTTCGATTTCGACGTTCTCGATTCCACCAAGCTCATTCCCGAGGAACTCGTGCCGCTGCAGATAATCGGCAAAATGGTTCTGGACCGAAACGTCGACAATTTTTTTGCGGAGACGGAGCAGGCCGCGTTTCACCCAGCCAACATCGTGCCAGGAATCGATTTCTCCGAAGATCCATTGCTTCAGGGAAGGCTGTTCTCCTACCAAGATACGCAGCTCATTCGGCTCGGCGGTCCGAACTTTCATCAAATCCCTATCAACCAACCCAAGTGTCCAATGCGCAATTTCCAGCGCGACGGATTCATGCAGATGGCCGTCCCGACTGGCCGTGCGAATTATGAGCCGAACTCGATCGATCCGGCGAGCCCACGCGAGGACCCCAAGCGGGGATTCGTGACCGTTCCGGTGGAGACCGATGGGCCGAAGATTAGAGTCAGATCGGAGACGTTCTCAGACCATTACAGCCAAGCCCGGATGTTCTATCGCTCGTTGACCGAGCCTGAGCAGCGCCATATGGCGAGTGCCTTCGCGTTCGAGCTCGGCAAGGTCGTAACCGTCGCTATTCGCACACGGATGCTTGGCCACCTGATGCTGATCGATCCGGATTTGGGGGCCACGGTCGAAGAGGCTTTAGGAATGCAGGACCAAGCCGACCAAATCACGCCGGCGCGTGAGCCTATCGACGTTGCTCCGTCGCCGGCACTCAGCATTCTGGCGAATGCGCCGCAGACGATTCAGGGCCGGCAAGTCGGCATCCTCATCAGCGACGGCGTTCCCGCGGCGTTGCTCAAGGAGTTGGTCGCAGCCGTGCAAGGCGCCGGCGCGAAGGGAGTCCTCATCGCACCAAAAATTGGTGGCGTCACCGATGACGGAGGCAAAAAGGTCGTGCCGGACCATGCCCTCTCGTCAGCGCCGTCAGTGTTTTTCGACGCGGTGGTTCTCGCCCTATCGGAGGATGGGGCAACGCAACTCGCCACCCAAGCGGCGGCCGTCGATTTCGTGCGCGACGCCTTTGGACATTTGAAGATTATAGGCTTCGCTCCAGGAGCAACCTCTCTACTTCAAGCTGCGGGAATCTCAGATAAAGCCGACGAGGGACTCGTAAGCTTGGCCACAAAGGGGGGTGCGCGCGCCTTTGTGTCCGCTGCCAAACAACATCGTATCTGGTCGCGTGAGCCGAGCTTGCGCGACCCAGGTTAAGGGATGTCGCGGTTCGGTCGGCGCCGCTTGTCCTTTGTGAACCGGCTATCGGAACTTTGTCGGTGCTGCGTGGTTTCTCGGATCACTGGCTTGGGCAGTCATGCTCGCAAAAAGGAGATCTGAAATGGGTCGCTCCATCCTGCTTTGGTTGCTTGGGGTTCCTATCCCCATCATTCTCCTTCTCGCACTTTTTTGGCACTAGCCGATGGCAACCTCATTAGGAGCCAACGGAGAACGCGTTGCGGAGCCCTCAGTCGAGAGTTCCGCTTCGGCTGTGGAGTGGCCCGCGATTGCTGCTGGCGCCTTAGCGGCCATCGGCGTCTCCATAATCATCTCTACTCTCGCCACCGGCGCGGGCTTCGCTTCGATGCGGCCCTGGTCGTTCTCCGGCCCTTCGCCCACGACCTTTGGGATCGCCGCTGCGATCGGCTTGATCGTTACCCAATGGATAGCCTCTGCACTCGGCGGTTATCTGACGGGGCGTCTTCGCATTAAATGGGTTGGTATCCGCACCGACGAGATTTTCTTCCGCGATACGGCCCACGGCTTTTTAGCTTGGGCGCTCGCTACGCTTTTCATGGCGGCGGTCTTCTCGCTCATTGCGGCGGGAACGGTTGCCGGCACCGGCACTGAGGCCACGGTGACCCCCGAAGCGGCAGAACAAGCGCGCAAAGCCGCTGCCAGCTATTCCATCTTCACGTCGCTCTCATTTTTGATCGGAGCGTTCATTGCATGCGTGGGCGGCGCTTTAGGCGGCTACCATCGAGACGAGGTCTAAGGGCCGCTCCTGCTGCGAACGGCGGAAGCTGCTTTATCTTGTGCGATGACATTCACGGTTCGGAACACGCACCGTGCCCAGGATCAACTCGCGACCGCCCGAGCCGAGGTTGGCTGTTCATTACGTGGGCCCTTCGCTGAACGGGCTGCTTTCTCGACCGCTTCGGCGACTTCTCGTGGCACGGCATAGTGAAGCATGTGTCCAACGTCAGGAACCAACCATAGGTCGCTGTGCGGAATCTGCGCGTGCAGCCGGGCAGGTTGATTCGCACTGACCACCTGATCCTTGCTGCCGGCCATGATGACGACCGGGATCGTCAATTCCTGATAGCGGTGTCGCATCGCAAAGGCGCCAGAAATCATGGCGACGCCATCCTGACTCTCCGCGCGGATCTGCCCGGGTCGTACCGACATTTCCGAGGTAGAACCCTTGGCGAAGCGGGTTGGCACAGGGAGCGGTCCGAACATTCTCTTGAGCAGCATCGGCTGCATCAATCTGGCGAGGAGCGGGGAGATCGAATACCGCAGCAAATCCCCTAGGAGGGGTATTGCGGGGGGTGCGGATAGCAGAACGTCCATTCGCAGGCTCGGATAGTAGTAGCCTGACATCAGAACGAGCCCTCTTGCCGCGGTAGGGTAGTTGAGCGCTAGGGCCAACGCCACCGCTGCGCCCCAGGAATGCCCAACGATAACGGGACGGTTGACGCCGAGGACAGTAAGCGCATCTCGAAGAAGGTCGGCCTGCGCAATCGCACTCCACGCCGAGCCATGCGGGCGGTCACTATATCCAAAGCCGGGACGGTCGAACGCAATGACACGGTGACGCTTCGCTAATATGCCCAGCACGCCGCTGGTATCGAAGTCTTCCGCGGTAACGACGTTGCCATGAAGCAAAACGACTGGCGGGCCTTCGCCCCTCTCGATGTAGTGAAGTCTGACTCCGTCGACAGTAACGAAGCGCCCCGTTGGAGGATGCTCGCGCTCGGCTTTCCGTGCGCGATATACATTGTATGCCGTCATCGCCGCCAACGTTGCCGCCGTGGCTGTTATGATAGCGCTCGCGCGCGATGGATTTGAAACGCGGCCCATGGCGGAGTCCCTTTCGATGAGGCCCACTGCTCTACTACTGTGACGGTGAAAGTGCGGCGCGTTGACTGGCGCGCGGCAGATATAAGAGGAAGCGCTCAAGCGCAGATACGTTCCAACGCCGTGTCCGGAAGCCGCATCTTCGCGCGCAGGACTTAGCGCCCGACTTGTGAGGAATTAGCCCAGGCCATCCTCTTGCAGCAACGATCGATTAATAGCCACTCCGGCCTTGGCGCCTTCAGCAATGGCAACAGCCACGAGCAGAACATCGCGAGAGGCATCTCCAGCGACGTAGACTCCGCGAACGCTGCTTTCTTCGGTGATCGGGTCGGTAACGATGCCGCCTTTCTCGTCACGCTCGCAGCCCAACATGGCCGACAGATCGGAGCTTTGCCGACAACCTGTCGTAAAGAACATTGCGGTCCGCATTAGGACCTCGCCGTTCTGCAAGCGGATCCTTTGTAGTGCGCCATCCGCCGTCCCTTCCAACTTTGCTATTCTCTCAGAGCACACCGCAATGCCGTGCTCGTTAAGGCGCGCTTGCATTGCTGACGAGATTTGTGCGGGCCCATCGGTGCAGAGGATAACGTCCGATGACCACTGCATCATCATGAGTGCCAAGCCGGCGCCTTTGTCACCGACACCGTAAACCGCAAGCGGTTGATCCCGATGTTCAAAACCATCGCAATATGGACAGTGGTGAACGCTCCGACCATACAGCCCTTCGACACCTTCAAGTCGGGGCACTTCATCGGTCAGGCCGGTCGCAATCAGCACTTTGCGCGCGTTTAAAATGACGCCGTCAGCGCACACAACTGAGAATTGGCTTCCAGAAGGGACTATTTTAGCGACGCCGCTCGCGCACAGCCTAACACTCCCATATCTTGTGAGCTCAACTCTGGCCTTGGCTAACAGTTCGCTCGGGTCAGTACCTTCGTGGCCGAGCAGGCCGTGTACGGCACGCGACGCCTGATTTCGCGGTTGCCCCATGTCGCACACAACTACGCGGCGACGGCATCGGCCGAGTAAGATCGCCGCGCTCAGACCTGCGGGCCCACCCCCAACAATGATGACGTCATAAAGATCGGTCATGACCACTCCTGCTTAGCATAGCTGCCGAGGCAAAGCGCCGTGCCCGGTGCTCGGCGGGTCCCCCCGGCTTCTCTCGCTGGCTTTGTCACATTGTCGGTTGCGGTGAACGTAGCGGGCAACATGCGTCATGGGGTGGCGGATGCGCCGGCACAGTGCGGAATGAAACCCGCGGGAAGATCCTTGAGATGCGATCGACGCATTGGCAACGGTAATCCGAGCGCGCGGACACCCAAGGCGCGATGGCATGGGTCGGCGGATCGTGTTTGCTCCGCTCGGAGGCTTGGAAAGAACCGAAAGAAGGGGAAGCCCCTGCGCCCCGCAGTCGGAGAGCCTAGAGAACAGCGTGGTCGAGGTGCAGACAACTCAGTCTCTGAAATCAGCCGACTACTCGGCGGCAACCGACCGGGCGGTCTGGACGCTGCCGTCGGCGGTCCATTGCGGCAGGCTACAGAGTCCGCCGCCGAGATATAGGTGGTGCCAGATCTGCGTGGCGACCACCCCGCCTAGACCCAGGCTCGCGAAAGCGCCAAACTTTCTTCCTTCGCCTCTCTCCAACACTTCGCAATCCCGCCTTACGCGCGCGACGTCGAAATAGCCGGTGCGCGCGAGACTCTCGGCGCTCATCAACTCGCGCACGAAGGCCGGAGGGTGGGCGAGAAAGCTCTCGGCGAGCGGCGCCCGGAACATCGCCTTCGGCCGCTGCGCGACCGACTTGGGCAGCACCCGCTCGGCCGCCTGGCGCAGCAGATATTTGTCGCGCAAGCCCCGCCGCAACTTCCAGCGCGGGTGCAGGCGCGCGGCGAACGCGATCACATCCTCGTCGAGAAACGGGTAGCGCGTCTCCACGCTGTTCGCCATGGCGATGCGGTCGCCCTTTTGGCTGAGCAGGAGCCCCGGCAGCTGGAGCTTGTAGCCGAGATAGAGGGACCGGTTCAGGGGATGCCAGCGCGCCATGCGAGCGAGATCGAGATCGAGATCCTCATAGGCGAGGCGGTTCCCGAGTTGCTCCTTGAGCCCCGCGCTGTAATAGCTCTCCCGCGACCTCGCCACGAGATTGTAAACGGTCGACTGCGCATGCGGTCCGCCGATTGCAGCGTCGATACGGGCGAGCGTGTCGAAGCCGAGATTGGGCGCGGCCCATTTGCGCGCCACGCGGCTGATCAGCGTGCTCGGCCGGAAGGCGTCGCCGATGTCGAGCGAGCGAGCGGCCTCACGGATCTTGAACCAAAAATAGCCGGCAAAAGCCTCATCGGCGCCTTCGCCGGTGAGCACTGCCTTATATCCTTGCGCGTGCACCTCGCGCGAAAGCGCGAGCAGCGCAGCGCAGGAGGTATCCAGCACGGGGCATTCCGCCGCGGTAGTGAGCGCGGCATAGGTGCTGGTGATGAGGTCAGCTCCGGCCTCGACCACCGTCGGGCGGCGGTCGCCGATTGCGCCCGACGCTTCCAATGCCTCGGCGACCTCGTCGAGCTCGCCCGGCACGCGCACGGTGAAGCTCGGCAGGGCGTGGCCGGCAACGCGCGCCGCCGTGGCGAGCACATAGGCCGAATCGACGCCGCCGCTGAGATAGCCGGCCACCGGCACGTCGGCCCGCAGCCTGATCTCTACGGCGCGAGCGAACACGGCTTCAAACGCATCGATCGGCTCGGGCCCGTCGGCCGGGTTGTCCTCGTCGCCCCAATCGGGGAAGTCGAAGTCCCAATATTTGCGCTCGACCGGCGCGACCGTCTTGCCGTGCCCCGGTGATGCGATCTTTACGTAATGACCTGGCGCTATGGCCTGCACGCCTTCGAACAGAGTGCGGCGCGGACCGAGCGCGAAGAAATTGAAGAGATGATCGAGCCCACGCGGATCGGCCTTCGGCCGCACCGCGCCGGACGCGATCAGCGCTTTGATCTCGGAACCGAAATAGAGGAAATCGCCGCGCCGCGCGAAGAACAAGGGACAGATGCCGACGCGATCCCTGGCAAGCAGCGTCGTGCCGCGCGCGAGGTCGACCAGCACGAAGGCAAACTGCCCTTTGAGGAACGGGAACAGGTCCTCGCCATGCTCCTCGTAGAGATGAACGATCAGCTCGGAGTCGCTGTGGGTGCGGAACACGTGGCCCTTGGCCTCAAGCTCGACGCGCTGCTCGGGATAATCGAACAGCTCGCCATTGCAGATGACGGCGACGCTGCGATCCTCGTTGAAGATAGGCTGCTGGCCGTCCTCGAGCCCGAGAATGCTCAGCCGGCGATGCGCAAGCCCGATCCCTGGCACAAACAGAAAGCCGGAATCATCCGGACCGCGGTGAACCAGCGCGTCGGCCATGCGGCGCACGAGCCCCCGATCGGGCTCTCTACGGCCCGCGAGGTCAATCACTCCTGCTAGTCCGCACATATCGCCCCGCCGAGATTTCGCTTTGGTTGTGACGGCGAGTTCTGCTCTCGCAATCGCGCAGGCCGATGAGCCGCTAAAGCGCTCACCGCCATGTCTCAATCAGTTGTGTTCAAGCGCACCTAATGAACGGGCCCATCCACAACAAGAGTGGGTGCGACCTTACGCCAACGTTACGGCTGAATTCTCCGAGCGTCCCCCGATGGCCGCAATTTGGATCACGGCTTTTTATTGCAGAGTCATGTCGAGAGAGTGCCCGAAGCATGGCTGGAAAGCGAGTATTTCCTGCAGCGAGGCGTCAGATTTGGGGCTTCAACTCTGGTTTCCAATCATGTGATAGCTGCAATTGGCCACGGGGCCAAGGGAGAGGGAAAGCGCGCTATGCGGTCCGCCGGGCAGGTAGTCATCGTAAGCGGAGCGGCAAGCGGGATCGGGCTCGAGCTGTGCCGTTTGTTTGCGCGGCGCGGAGCGAGCATCGGCTTGATCGATCGTGACGCGGGGAGGCTGGAGGCGTTCGCTGGCGAGCTTCGCCAGGCTGGAGTGCGATGCGCGGCGTCGGTGGCCGACGTCCGCCAACGCGAGCAGGTGCAGGATGCGGTTGGTCGCATTGTCGCAGCAATCGGACCGGCCGACATTCTGATTCCGTGTGCGGGGATCTGCCGCGCTTCGACCGTCGACGATCCGAGGATCGCCGAGCTCGAGGACATCGTGCGCATCAATTTTCTCGGCATGGTCTATCTCATCGAGGCCGCGCTTCCCGCGATGCTGGAGCGCGGAAGCGGCCACATCGCCGGCATTTCGAGCATGGCGGGCTTGCGCGGAATCCCGTTCGAGCCCGGCTATTCGGCAAGCAAGGCCGCTGTCGCCGCTTACCTGGAGAGCCTGCGGTCCGAGCTCAGGCAGCGCGGCATCACCGTCACGACGGTGTTCCCGGGTTATGTGCAGACCCCGCTGCTCGACGACATCAACGGCATGATGGGGGCGGACATGGCGAGCGGCAAAGCGCTCACCGCGAGCGGGGCCGCCGCGAGCATCGTGACGGGCCTCGAGCGAAGGCGGTCCTATATTTATTTGCCATGGTCGCTAGGCTTCGGCGCGCGCTTGAGCCGGATCATGCCGCCGCGCCTGTACGATCGCGTCATGACCAGAATGTTCAGCCGGTTTGCCATTTCGCGGCGCGACGCCGACGACGCCAAGCCGGGAGGGAGCTAGCGGGGCGCCGCCCGCGGGCCGATCAGGTTCTCGGCGACCATCCAATCGATGCAGTCTTTCAGCATGGTCTCGATCGGCGCGGGACGGTAGCCGAGCTCGCGCATGGCCTTGTCGCTGCGGCAGAGGATGTTCGCGGTGACGATCGCGGCCAACTCCTCCGTAATCATCGGCTCCTTGCCGGTGATCGCTGAGATGCGTTCCATGACGCGGCCGGCGAGACGAAGCACGACCGCGCGGCCGACCGCCGAATTGGTCGGCTGGCCAAGCAGCCTCCCCACCATCTGCACGATCTCGGCATAAGAGGCTTCGGTGCCGCCGAGAATATAGTTTTCGCCGGTCCGTCCCTTGTCGACCGCCGCGACATGCGCTCGCACCACTGCGTTGACATCCGCGTAACAGGCGCGTCCCGGCGGAATGCGAAACAACTTCCGGTTGGCGGCGAGCCGGATGAACTGCGACCAGGTGCTCCAGTCATAGCGGCCGATGACATTGGCAGGGTTCAGCATCACGGCATCCAATCCTTCAGCGACCCCGCGCGCGACCTCCTCCTCCGCCGCGGTCTTCGAGCTCTGATAATTGAGGGTGTCCTTGCCGAGCTTTGGCGCCGTCTCGTCGAACGGCCTGGTCTGCATGCCGTAGACGCTGGTCGTGGAGGTATGGACGAATTTCTTGGCGTGCTTGGCGCGCGCCGCCGCCACCATGTTGCGCGTGCCTTCGACATTGGTCCGCCATTGGCGTTCCTTGTGGCCCGACCAGAGGCTCACGTCGCCGGCGACGTGGAACACGGCATCGACATTCTCAGGCACAGCACGGTCGAGCGAGGCCCTGTCCTCGATCGCGCCTTCAACCAGACGGACGGGATATTTCCGCAACTCAGTCAACCTGGAGTCCGGCCGATGCAGGGCGACCACGTCCCAGCCCGATTGGGTCAAGTGCTCGACGAGGTTCTGACCGATAAAGCCTGTGCCGCCGGTGATGAAGGCGGTCTTGTTCGGCATTGGCTTGCGCCCCTTTGATCGCAGCGGCAATTCGAGAGCCTTGTAGGCTCAAGACTTATAGCCTCAAAACCGCCGGACGGCGCCACGGGCCGCTTGGACCAGCCAGCCCGCGGGCTTTTGCAAAGCCGCATCAGGTCTCGATCCCGTGTCCGGGATGCTGTTTCCAACGCGCTTCGCTGCCGCCAAAGACGAGCACGCGCGAACCGAATTTCCCAAATTGCGGAACCTCCTCCGTAACAAGCGGGGCGCAGCGAGCCTCGCCTAGCTGCGGCAATGGGGCGTTGGTCGGCTGGCGCTTGGGTGGTAGATTGCCGGCGGCGGGGGGACGGCACCACACGGTCACGAGGAGGTCAGTCACCATGAGTTCGACCAGCAACATTTTCGGGTCAGATCAGAATCCCGCGGTTCCCGGCGGCAGCATATCGAAGCCATTGATCATCGCGCTGCTTGCTCTGCTTGCCGCGCGCGCGTTCGGCGGCAAGAGCGGCGACGACACGGCCAAACCGACAGCGGCGCCGGCGCCGCGAATCCCGCAATCGCAGCCGAATGCCGTGCCCGATTCCGGCAGCATCCTCGACGGGCTTGGCGGCCTCATCAAGCAGTTCCAGCAGAAGGGTCTCGGCGACGCGGTCAACAGCTGGATCAATACCGGCGCCAACAAGGACGTTTCCTCGGGCCAGGTCTCTAACGCGCTTCCCAGCGATATGGTCGACGAGCTGGCGAAACGCACAGGGCTGTCGCGCGATCAGGTCATCGGCGAGCTTGCCCGCATGCTTCCCAATGCGGTGGACAAGCTGACGCCCAACGGGCGGCTTCCCACCCAGGCCGAACTGCAGAATTTGTTGGGCTAGTGGCCTCAGCTTTCCGATATGATTATGCTCGGACAAGCGTAACGAGTCAGCGATGCCAACAAGAGAGGTGACGTGAAATGTCGGTAATTGCCTGGATTGTCTTGGGCCTGATCGCAGGGTTCATCGCCAGCAAGCTGGTCGCCGGTTCCGGCCAGGGGCTGCTGATGGACATCGTGCTCGGCATCGTCGGCGCGGTGGTCGGCGGCTATCTGTTCACGGCGCTCGGCGCGACCGGAATCACCGGGTTCAACCTGTACAGCATGTTCGTCGCGATTGTGGGAGCTGCGGTGCTGTTGTGGCTTTACCACGCCATTGCCGGCCGCTCCTGACAACCCAAGCCTGCTAAGCGACTTTTCGACGGCGCCGGTATTGATTGCCGGCGCCGTTTTCATTGGCTGAACCCGCCTTTGTCTCCCGAGTTGTGTTCGGGGCCGTCCCATGCTTTCTTGCCCCGCCTTTTCAGGGAGTTCAGCCCGCATGCCGAGTTCCACAGCGCGCAAACCCAAGGGCGAGCGCGCCTCACCGACAATTTTCGAGGACGTGACCAACCCTTTTTGCGGGACGCTGCCCGACGATCTCGTGGTCGAGCGCACCGATCAGGGCCTCAAGGTGCTCAAGAACGGCTGCGGCAAATCGGTCGCGGGGTTCGAGCGCAAGCTGCCGCCGTCGAGCCCTAAGGTCGGCGGCAAGGAGGTCGATCTCGCCAAGGCGATCAAGGAAGCAGCCAAGCTTATCGGCAAGGCGGCGCAACCGCTCTATGGCGGGCTCGCCACCGATGTCGAGGGTATGCGCGCGCTCATGGCGCTCGCCGAAAAGAGCGGCGGCATCGTCGATCATGCGCTGAGTGAGGCGCAGTACCGCAACTTCAAGATCCTGCAATCGTCGGGCTGGATCATGTCGACGCTGACCGAGGCGCGCAACCGCGCCGACCTGTTCATCGTCGCCGGCAGCGACATCCACAAGCTCCACCCGCGCTTCTTCGAGAGGATCGTGTCGCCGCCCGATTCGATGTTCGAGGTCGAGGCGCCGAAGCGCACGGTGGTGTTCATCGGCAAGGGGCTCGACCGCTCGGGCGCCAAGGGCTCGCGCATCGGCGAGGTGGTGACCATCGGCTGCAAGGACGAGCAGGCCGGCGACGTGGTGGCGCTGGTCAGGGCGCGGCTGCGCGGCTTCCGCATCGCCGAGACCAAACTCGAAGGGGTCACGCTCGCCGAGATCGACGCGCTCGCCGAGCGCTGCCGGAACGCCAAATACGGCGTCGTGCTGTGGGCGCCGCCGTCGCTCAATTTCCCGTTCGCCGATCTCGCCGTCGACCAGTTCGCCGGTCTCTCCAAGGACCTCAATCCGACCATCCGCTCGGTCGGGCTTTCGCTCGGCGGCGCCGAAGGTGCGATCACCGCGGCGGGCGTGTGCACCTGGATCAGCGGCTATCCGCTCAGGGTCAGCTATGCGACCGGGGCGCCCGATTACGATCCCTATCGCTGGGCGATTGGCCGCATGCTCAAGGATGGCGAGGGCGACGTTCTGGTGTGGATCGCCTCGATCTCGCCGGACCTCTCGCCGCCGGAGACCGACCTGCCGACGATCGTGCTTGGCACGCCGGGGCTCAAGCTCGCCAAGGAGCCCGCGGTGTTCATTCCCGTCGGCACGCCCGGGCTCGATCACGCCGGGCGGCTCATCCGCGTCGACAGTGTCGTGTCGCTGCCGGTCAAGAATCTCGGCCGCGCGCCGCTTCCCCCCGTCGCCGATCTGCTCGCTTCGATCGAAGCCGCGCTCTAGGTCCGGAGTTTACCCACATGCTCATCAAGCTCACCGGCGGCAAGGTCTACGATCCCGCCAACAAGGTCAGCGGCGAGGTCCGCGACATCTATGTGCTGGACGGCAAAATCGTCGCCAAGCCCGGCGGCAAGCCCGATCAGACTTACGACATCAAGGGCAGGATCGTGATGGCCGGCGCCATCGATCCGCATACCCATATCGGCGGCGGCAAGATGACCATCGCCCGCATGCTGCTGCCCGAGGACCATAGCGGCGACCCGGTCACCCGCACCGAGCTCACCCGCGCCGGCTCCGGCCGCGCCGTGCCCTCGACCCATGTCACCGGCTATCGCTACGCCGAGATGGGCTACACCGCCTGCTTCGAGCCGGCCATGCTGCCCGCCAATGCGCGCCAGGCGCATATGGAGATGGGCGACACGCCCATGGTCGATAAGGGCGCCTTCGTCATGCTCGGCTCTGACGACTACTTCCTGCGCCAGCTCGCCGCCAAGAACGACTTCAGGGCGATCAAGGATTACGTCGCCTGGACGCTGCACGCGGCGCAAGCCATCGCCGTGAAGGTGGTCAATCCGGGAGGCATCAGCGCGTTCAAGTTCAACCAGCGCAAGCTCGATCTCGACGAACAGCACGTCTATTACCACGTGACGCCGCGGCAGATCATCCAGACGCTCGCCCGCGCCGTGCAGGAGCTCGGCCTTGCCCATCCGCTGCACATCCATGGCTGCAACCTCGGCATTCCCGGCAATATCGAGACGACGCTCGACACGATCCGCGCTGCCGAAGGTTTGCGCATGCACATGACGCATACCCAGTTTATGAGCTACGGCACCGAGGGCGATAGGCATTTCTCCTCAGGCGCCGCGCGGCTTACCGAGCTGGTCAACAAGACGCCCAACGTGTCGATCGACGTCGGCCAGGTGCTGTTCGGCCAGACCTGCACCGCGTCGGGCGACAGCATGCGCCAATACGCCATCGCCAAGAGCGCGCATCCCAAGAAGCCGGTGGTGATGGATATCGAGTGCGACGCCGGCTGCGGCGTGGTGCCGATGCGCTATCGCGACCAGAGCTTCGTCAACGCCATGCAATGGGTGATCGGGCTCGAGACGTTCCTCCTGTTCGACGATCCGTGGCGCATCTTCCTGACCACCGACCACCCGAACGGCGCACCGTTTCATTTCTACCCGCATCTCATCAGGCTGCTGATGGACAAACCCTTCCGCGACGAGATGCTGACGCGGATCAGCCCCGACGCGCAGGCGCAGGCCTCTCTGCTGAAATCGCTCACCCGGGAATACAGTCTCGACGAGGTCGCGATCCTGACCCGCGCCGGGCCGGCCAAGAGCCTCGGCCTTCAGGATCTCGGTCATCTCGGCGCAGGCGCGCGTGGCGACATCACCGTCTATCGCGACGACGCCAATCGCGAGGAGATGTTCGCGGCGCCGGAATACGTGTTCAAGAACGGCGAGCTCGTGGTCAAGAACGGCAAGGTGGTCAAGGTCGTGCAGGGCGCGACCCATGTGGTCAGGCCCGAATTCGACAAGGGGATCGAGAAGCCGCTCAACGAGTATTTCGACCGCTACCTCACGGTGCGCATGGATAACTTCAAGCTCCATGACGAGGAAATCGTGAAGGGCGACAAGGGCGCCATCGTGGTGCAGCCGACCGCCGCGCGGGCGGCCTGACAAGCCGGCAAAGCTCGTTTCCCAGGGCCTAGCGGAGCTCTTGCTAAGCGGCGACAGCTCGTTCTTTCCAGAAATCGCAATAAACTCCGTGGCTTGGCCACTACGTCGCGTGGCGATCTAATGGCGACCGTCCAAATGGGCGGGCCGAAACGCGCTAGGATCGACGGCTCGGCCGGGTCTTGAAACCATCCCAGCACCATCCATATACCATCCATAAGGATGGAGGTTCGGATGGCTGGCAGTGGCGAGATCTATCGGCTCCGCGATCGGGCGGGGGAGACCGAGAAAATCACGATCAATCTTGGCTATGTCGATCTCGGTCACATCGATCTGTTGGTGCAGGAAGGTTTCTACTCCAACCGAACCGACTTCATTCGAACGGCGATCCGCAATCAGCTCGCGACGCACGGAGAGGAAGTCAGAAAATCCATCGTACGGCATACGCTGGAACTTGGTCTCCGCCACTATACGAGGGCGGATCTGGAGGCCATCGAAGCCGCGGGGGAAAAGCTTCACATCAAGGTGCTCGGTCTCGCCAGCATCGCCCCCGACGTGACGCCCGCACTCGCCTTGGCGACGATCGAGTCGATCACGGTGCTCGGTGCTCTTCACGCCAGCAAGGAAATCAAGAGCGCGCTTGCCGAACGCATCAGCTAACGACGCCAACTCGAAGGATAATGACCATGAATTTCGCAGATGCAATGCGCGCGGCAATTCACCTGACGCGCGGCCAAAGACTCGAAGAGGCGACGCGTGTCATTCAGCATGCGCTGGCGGGCCGCGAACAGACGGATCCCGACGAGGCGGTCGAGGTGCCCGCTATCGACCGCGCGCCCGCGCGCAGCGGTGCCGCGCTGCTTGCGATCGCTGGGCCGGCGGGTGCGGAGCCGGTTGTTCCACCGCAACGAAAGGTTCGCTCAAGCAAGACTGCTCGGCCGCTGGATCAGATGGTGGCGGAGTTCTCCCGACCGGAGCTTTCGACTTTCCCGCTCAATGCATTCAAGGGGCTCAAGGCTCGCAAGCCACTCGAGATTCCGGATGGCGGACAGTTCCTGAGCCAATCTTTTGCCTGCGCTGCCGGGAGGCGCGACTACAAGCTCTACGTACCGAGCGATCGCGGGCGCGGCAAACGCCCGCTCATCATCATGCTGCACGGCGGTACCCAGGATGGAGATGATTTCGCGGCAGGGACACGAATGCATGTCGTGGCAGAGGAGCACGGGTTGATCGTCGCTTATATCAGCCAGTCCAAAGCCGCCAACGCCTCACTGTGCTGGAACTGGTTCATGCCCGAACATCAAATGCGAGAGCATGGCGAGCCGTCGATTATTGCCGGCATCACCACTCACATCGCCAGTCACTACGATGTCGACCCGCGCCGGGTGTTCATCGCCGGCCTGTCGGCTGGAGGCGCGATGGCGGCAGTGATGGGAGCGACCTATCCCGATCTTTACGCCGCCATCGGCATCCATTCCGGCTTGCCTTACAGGTCTGCGGTCGATGTGGCCTCGGCGTTCGCAGCGATGCGGGGAGACCGATTTCCGTCCCCAGGACGTCAACGGCAGCCTAGCGTGCGAGCCCATGGCCGCGGCATGCGAACAATCGTCTTTCATGGCGACGCCGACAAGATCGTGCATCCATCGAACGCCAAACGCATCGTTGAGATGGAGACCAAAGTGCGCGGCAGGGTCGAGCGGCCTGAGCGGCGTCACGATGCCGGCAGGGCTTACACTCGCACGGTCACGCATGATGAAAACGGCGACGCCGTGATCGAGCAATGGATCATTCACGGCGCCGGTCATGCCTGGTCCGGTGGTAGTCCGGACGGCAGCTATACCGATCCGCACGGCCCCGACGCATCGCGCGAACTGGTGCGATTCTTTCTAAAGGGCCCCGAGGTTTCAAAGTGAGGGATGGTTGGCCGCAAGTGCGCGGCACAATAATGCCTAGGTCGCGGGTGATGGTCCACACATGGTCCCGCCTCATCGCGACTCGGCGCTTGCGATCGCCTTTGCTGCTCTCGTGATCGCGGCCGCTCCCGCGCACGCGGTCGAGGAGTGCGCGCCAGCGCCGAAATCGCCGCTTGTTGTCAACGTCAAGGACAAGGGCGCCAAGGGCGACGGCAAGACGGACGACACCGCTGCCATCCAGGCGGCGATCGACCAGGTGGCAGGGACTGGCGGCACCGTGCTCGTGCCGGACGGCGTCTACATGATCGACGCTGCCGGCAAGCCAGGCCTTTCGCTCAAGGACGACATGACGCTCAAGCTCGACGACGCCGCGACGCTCAAGGCGATCCCCAACGATCGGAAGAAATATTCGATCCTGACCATCTCGGGCGTGTCCAACGTTGCGGTGATTGGCGGCACGCTCGAGGGCGAGCGCGATCAGCACAAAGGCAAAGGCAAGGATGGCTGGGGCATGGGGATCAAAATCGGGCAAGAGGCGGACCACGTCACCATCGCCGGCGTGACCGCCAAAAAAATGTGGGGCGACGGGTTCTATGTAAGCAGAGCCTCGGACATTACGTTTTGCGGGGTGATTGCCGATGCCAACCGCCGCCAGGGGCTATCGATCATCGCTGCTGACGGCTTGGCGGTGTTGAACTCGGTATTCAAGAATACCGGCGGCACGCGGCCCGGCGCCGGCATCGATTTCGAGCCCGACGATGCCGACCAGACCATCACCAATGTGCGGATCGAGAACTCGAAGTTCATCGACAATGCCGGCCCGGGGATCCTGATCGCGGGCAAGAAGGGCGCCGTCTCGAAGGTCGAGCTCACGCGCAACATGTTCAAGGGCAATCGCCCGATCCTCGCCGAGAACGCGCCGGAAGTGGTGGCATCGGCGATATGCGGCAATCGACAGGTCATACCCGAGGCGCAGCCGGCGAACGAGCTCAACGCCTTCGCCGATCCGATCGAAATGATGGTGCATCAGAACGATTGCCAGGACGGCGCCGACATGCGCTTCGAGATCACGCGCGAGACCAAGAAGAAGAAAAAATGACCGACAGCGCGGCTCAGTTCTCGGCCGCGGCGCGGGCGATGTTATCGGCGCGCTCGACGCCGGTCGGATAATAGGCGCCGGTCGGCGTGTTGCCGAATAGGAGCATCGCCTGGCGCGCGGCATCGATGGCGTCCGGCTCCTTGGTCTGCTTCAGCATCTTGACCGCGCAGGTGTCGGCGTCGAGCTCCATATTCTTGAGCAGGGGCCGGATGTAGTAGAACGGCTGTGGCCCGAGTTGGCCCAGGCTCTCCGATGTCTGCCGGACATGGCCGAGCGTGTGATGGCAGCATTCATGCGCCATGAGGAAATGGGCGTAGGGCAGGCTCTGCTTGAGCATCGAGGCGTCGATGACGATGACCGGCCGGTCCCTGGCGTCCATGGTCGATGAGGCCTGCTCGTCGAACTGCGGCAGGATGTAGGTGGTGATCGCGCAATAGGGATTGTCGATGGTGGGCAGGTGACGGCGGAATT
This sequence comes from uncultured Alphaproteobacteria bacterium, assembly GCA_963820005.1. Taxonomy (GTDB): domain Bacteria; phylum Pseudomonadota; class Alphaproteobacteria; order Rhizobiales; family Methyloligellaceae; genus Methyloceanibacter. The sequence goes on from CAWFYQ010000008.1 coordinate 427,878, forward strand.
CGAAGCCGCCGCCCTGCCGCTGCGGGCCGAACCCCGCATCGCCGCCGCTGTTCAGCAGGTCTTCGGCACGAGCCTCGTTGTGGACCGCGCCGACCGCCCAGGCGACCAGCAGCGCGGCAACTGCCAGCTTCGTCCTTTTCGTTGGATCGGTCGTCAACAAAGCCCTTGGTCTCGCTTGCGCGCGGGCCGCGCGCCTCATCGTCGGCTCACCAAGCTTAGCCGGACGTCGCGAGGATACCAGTCACTTTCCCGCGAGAATCGAGGGCAAACGGCCTCAATTCGCGCGTTGCGGTGGTCGGCCGATGATGTCGAAATCGGCGTCCTGGATCTGGGATTTCTGCACGATGCTCGAGGTCGCCGCCAGCGCAGCCTGACAGGCCTTGTGACCGGCCTCCTTGTCCTCGGTGCTGACCGTGTCGCCGTTCGCCGTCCGGTCGGCGGTCGCGAAGCAAACTTCGATGTCCTGCGCGCGTGCAAAGCCAGTGCCGGCTGCAAGCATCGCGGCCACGAGCGTCAGGACCATCAGGGGTCGAGCGAACATGGCACGAGGATCGCCCAAATTTGTGGAAGGACCGTGGCCGCGAACGCCTACTCGGCGGCGAGTCTCACATATTCGCCCTTGCCGACCGGGCAGGCGGCCCACAAGTCGGACAGCGCGCCGATCAGATAGGCGATGTCGGCGTCGCTATGTACGGGCGAAGGTGTGAAGCGCATCCGCTCGGTGCCGCGCGGCACGGTCGGGTAGTTGATCGGCTGCACATAGACCCGGTAGTGGGTCAGCAGGGTATCGGTCACCGCCTTGCAGTGGACCGGATCGCCGACCATCACCGGCACGATATGGCTCGGATTCTCCATCACCGGCAGGCGGGCGTCGCCCATCAGCCGCTTCACTGTCCTGACCCGCTCCGCGAGGCGGGCGCGCTCGATCCCGCTCCGCTTGAGATGCCGGATCGAGGCGACGGCGCCGGCGGCGATGGCCGGCGCGAGCGAGGTGGTGAAGATGAAGCCGGGAGCGAATGAGCGGATCGCATCGCAGCAGGCCTTGCTCGCGGCAATGTAGCCGCCCATCACGCCGAAGCCCTTGGCGAGCGTGCCGTTGATGATGTCGACGCGATGCATCACGCCGTCGCGCTCGGCGACGCCGCCGCCACGCGGCCCATACAGGCCGACCGCATGCACCTCGTCGAGATAAGTGAGCGCGTTGTATTTCTCGGCGAGGTCGCAGATCGCGGCGATCGGCGCGATATGGCCGTCCATCGAGTAGACGCTCTCGAACACGATGATCTTCGGCGTGGCGAGCGGGACCGTCTTCAGCAGCTCCTCGAGATGCTCGATGTCGTTGTGGCGGAAGATGTGCTTCACGCCGCCGCCGTGGCGGATGCCCTCGATCATCGAGGCGTGGTTCTTCTCGTCGGAGAAGATCACCGTGCCGGGGATCAGCCTCACGAGCGTCGACAGCGTCGCGTCGTTGGCGATATAGGCCGAGGTGAACAGGAGCGCGGCTTCCTTGCCGTGCAGGTCGGCGAGCTCGTGCTCGAGCTCGACGTGATAATGGGTCGTGCCGGCGATGTTGCGGGTGCCGCCTGAGCCGGCGCCGACCTCGTCGATCGCCTCATGCATGGCGGCGCGCACGGCCGGGTGCTGGCTCATGCCGAGATAGTCGTTGGAGCACCACACGGTCACCTCGCGCGTGCCGGCGGCGGTGAAGTGCTGCGCGGCGGGAAAGGCCCCGCAGCGACGCTTCAAATCGGCGAAGACGCGATAACGGCCTTCTTGATGCAGCGCATCGAGATGCAGGCGGAAACGGTTTTCGTAGTCCATTCAAATCCTCAATTCGACCTTCCCCGCAGCTCCGCTCTTTGCCGGCTGGCGGCGCATATCGGAAATAACAAAAATTCGCCGGGCCACGCGTTGACCTAAGTCAAACGCCGGTCGCGTCATCAGCACCAGGGTAATTAGCACCGATGTTGCTTTCCTAACAAGGATGGCAAGCCGTTGGATCCGCGGTTTTTTTGCCGCATCGTTGGAGAGGTTCCAAGCTAAAATTCAGAATCATTTCTTTCGCTCGGTCGAGCAGCTCACCCAGATTGTCGACGCGCGCGTCAGAGCCAAGATGCTGGCCGATTTAGGTGACGATCGGTAGAGCTTTCGTAAGTTGCCGTGACCTCCCACGCTTTCGCTTTGCCGCGTCGCTGTGCTGCTAGATCAGCCGGGGCGATTTACCGATTGCTAACAGTAACGCCGCCTGAGCTGCCGCTTTACTGAAAGACAAGGACTCCCTGCTACACAAGGCTCAATGGTCGCGTCAGTCGACCTATGCAGGTAAAAGGGCGTCATAGACTATGAATTCAAGTCAATCCTTGACGTGCGCCGGTACTTTGCCTTGCCACGCCGACTTCGTCGCCCCGGTTCGCATTGTAACCGAACGGTATTCGCCGGCGGGGTTTCTGCTTGGAGGCTGCTTGGCTGCTCTGTTTGTGTTCGGGCTCGCCGGGGGAACGCTCTTCCTGTCGCGGAGCTTCGTCGATCAGGCGGCCGCGCCGGTCGACCAGATCGGCTTCGGCCGGCTGAGCCCACCCGCGCTCTCGCTTGATATCGGGCGGGGTGTGAGATCAGGCGGGACGGTCGGCTGACCCGTTAGCCCGACCGGAGGAGCCTCAAGCTCATTTCTTGGTAGATTTGGGCGTCTTATCGCCCGGTGGCTTGGACAGGCGCTCGGCAACCGAAGCAGCAAGGCCAAGAATCGCCTTGGTCGGCACCCGCACGGACACAAGATCGAGCCGCTGCTTCTCCTCCTCGATCGCCGCGATGCGATAGGTCGGATTGCCCGAGCCCTGGCCGTTGCGCTTCAGAACTTCCCCCGTGACCATCGAATCGTCGATGTAGAAGGTGATCACGAGGTGAGAATCGACGATCTTGTGCAGCGCCCCGTCAGCGGCGATCTCCCGATAATCGGAAGCTCTGACATGCTTCAGATGAATTTCCTCGGGGGGGTCGGCCATCGTGCCTCTCTCGGGAGGAGCATTGTCGGGAGGGTTTTGAGCGTCCGCCGCTCCCGCTTCCTTAGCAGAGGGTGAACGCCTGTACCAAGTCAAGGCGCCTCACCGGCTGACGAATCGTCAGGTCGCGGCGGGGCGATTGTCCGCTTCGAGTCGATCTGCCAGGCGTCGATGGGGTCGCTTTCGCTCGCGCCCGACCAGGCGGGAGCGAGGCGAACATGCCCATTTAGCGGGTCCCAAATCCCCATTTTGGCCGGCCTTGACCGCGCGCCGAATTAACCGAATTTTCGCTCCAAAAAAAGCGTCCAAGACACTGGCGCAGAAGGAGGAATCAAAGCTGCCCGGATAATACGCTGCGGGTGAGCAGAGATTGGGCAACAGGCTCTCGCCGGCCGCGCCGCGAGCGCGTTTCGCGGGCGTTCGACACGACGCGGCGGAGTTACCGCCCTGAAGCCGCAAGAGCTTGACAACACTATGTTTTCTGGCACGATGGACAGGCGCGCCTCGACCCGATCTGGTCGCCGAAAATCGTGGCGGAAATGTCACAAGAAGGCCAAAAACGTCCGCGCCCGCTTTGATAGCAATTTACCTTCCCGACGGAACGCGTATAAGCAGATTCAGAACTCTCTGTCGGGGGGATTTCTCACCGAAGTGCTGCCGAGAGGCGAATACGAAGCGAGAGTTTGGATTAGGCAATTTATCAGGGAAGGTGGAGATGGACATGTTTGGGGGACTGACAAAAACATCCAGCCGCATCGCCATCGCAGCCGCACTTGGCATGACGCTTGGCGGGTTCGTTATGAGCTCGCATCCTGCCAAAGCAGCGGATCTCGGGGGCGACTGCTGCGCGGATCTCGAGGAGCGGGTGGCCGAGCTCGAGGCGACGACTGTCCGCAAGGGCAACAAAAAGGTGTCCGTGACCCTCTCGGGTTGGGTGGTCAAGGACGTGACTTGGTGGGATGACGGCCAAGAGACCAATGTGTACGTCGGCGACAAGGACACGACGCTTTCGAGCCATTTCCAGATTTCCGGCTCGGCAACGATCGCGCCCGGTTGGTCCGGCGGCTATACGCTGAGCATTGAAGCTCCTGGCAACGCCAACGGCTTCTTCACCAACCAGCAGGATGACAACACCAACTACGAGGGCGTTGTCGACGGCACCACGTCGGATCGTCTGCTCCGCGTTCTCTTGTCGTACATGTACATCAAGAGCGACAAATACGGCACCGTGAACTGGGGCCTGTTGAGCCAGGCGACTGACAACACGGCGCTACTCCCCGACCTGTCGGGCACCATCATCGAGTTGAATGCGGTGTTCTTCGAAGGCGCGGGCTACTACCTCCGTCCGAAGGGCGCTACTAAGAGCGCGCTCGGTCAGGCCAACACCATCTGGGGCGAGTTCGTGACTTGCCTTTCCGGTGGCGGCATCATCGGTGTGGACTGCAACGGCAACACGACCAACGGCGTTCGCTACAACTCGCCGACTTGGGGCGGCTTCAGCATCTCGGGTGGCTTCGGCGAAGACGACTATAAGGACATCGCCGTCAAATACGCCGCTGACTGGGGCAACTTCAAGGTGTCAGCCGCCTACGGCTTCACCAACATGACGGACGAGAACTACATTAACTCCGGCGGTGGTCTGAACGGCACCCGGCTGGACGTTAATTACAACCAGGTCGGTGCTTCAGTGATGCATGTGCCGTCAGGCTTGTTCGTCTACGGCATGTGGGAGGGCGAAGATGCCGGCGGGACGCTCAACACTGCCGTCAAAGGCACGGTTCAGTCCAACCTGACGTCGCCTGATGCCTGGTACTTGAAGGCTGGTATCAAGCGGACTTGGCTCCCCCTCGGCGCCACCGTGCTGTACGGCGAGTATGGCCAGTACAACAACGAGTACGTCCTGCTGGGTGGTGTCGATGTCTGCTCCGGTGGCGGTATCTCCGGTGCTTTCCCGGCCGCCAACAACAAGCTCGGACCGTCGGGCGCGGCCTTGGGAAGTGCTCCGATCTGCTTCAACGGCGTGTTTGACAACGGCGTGGGCGTGAACGGCTCGGAAACTCAGCGCTGGGGCCTGGGCGTGGTTCAGGAAATCGACTCCGCGGCCATGCACCTCTTCGCACGGTGGCAGCATCAGGATGTCGATGTCGACCTGGTCGGCTACAACTTGACGGGTTCGTGCAGTGGCGCCTTCCTTTCCAAGGGAGCTGGCTGCACCGCCCACCAGAGCTTCGAGGGTCTCGATCTCTTCCAGCTCGGTGGCGTGATCTTCTTCTAGCCACAAGCCAGAACGTAAAAATCGGAAGCCGCCCTTCGGGGCGGCTTCTTTTTTTGTCTGCGACCGGGCGGACCTCAACCACTCCCCGGCTCGACTGAGCTGATAAGCTTCCCGCGTCAGCCTTCTGCCAGCCGGCTCCTGCGTCAGCTAGGAGGGTTGTGAAACCGGCGCTGCGGCGCTATTTCTGGGGCGAGACTGGAGCTCATAAGGCGGGGGACGACGGCCAATGCCGCGCCCGCACGCCCCGAGATAGACGATGCAAAAAGAAGCCCCACGGGACCGACCGACCCGCACGCCTGTCCTGACCGTCAAGAATGTTTCCTACTGGTACGGGCCTAAGCAGGCGCTCGACGATGTCAGCTTCGAGGTCTATCCGGGCAAGGTCACGGCGCTGCTCGGGCCTAACGGCGCCGGCAAGACGACGCTGTTCTCGCTGATCACCAGGCTGTTCGACGCCCCCACCGGGCGGATCGAGATCGCCGGCCGCTCGGCGTCCGAATGGGGCGCCAAGGCGCTCGGGCCGCTCGGTGTCGTGTTTCAGCAGCCGACGCTCGATCTCGACCTCACCGTCAAGCAGAACTTGCGCTACTTCGCCTCGCTCAGGGGGCTGAAGCGCAAAGAGGCCGACGAGCGCATGCTCCGCGCTCTCAAAGCCCTCGACATGGCGGAACGCATCGATGAGCGCGTGCGCGCACTCAACGGCGGCCATCGCCGGCGGGTGGAGATCGCCCGCGGCATCCTGCACAGCCCGCAGCTGATCCTGCTCGACGAGCCGACCATCGGGCTCGACGTGCCGACGCGCTCGGCGATCGTGCGCCACATTCACGAGCTTGCCCGCGTCGACAATATCGGTGTGCTGTGGGCGACGCATCTGTTCGACGAGGTCGAGCCCGACGACGATCTGCTGGTGCTCAGTCGCGGCAAGATCGTGGCGCGCGGCACGACCAAGGATGTGGTAGCCGAGACCGACGCCAAGGATCTCGGCGGCGCCTTCAGGCTGCTGATCGGCGGCGACACCGAGGAGGACGTCGCCGCATGAGCTTCATGCATTACGTCAGGGCGTTCCGCGGCATTGTCTGGCGCGAGCTGTTGCGCTTCCTTCAGCAGCGCGAGAGGTTCTTCGCGGCCCTGGTCAGGCCTTTGATTTGGCTCATTATTTTTGCCGCAGGCTTTCGCGCCGCGCTCGGCATTTCGATCATCCCGCCCTACCAGACCTACATTACCTACGACGTGTACATCACGCCCGGCCTGCTCGCGATGATCCAGCTGTTCAACGGCATGCAGAGCTCGCTGTCGATGGTCTACGACCGCGAGATGGGCTCGATGCGCGTCCTGCTCACCACGCCGCTGCCGCGTTGGTTTCTGCTCACCTCACGCCTGTTCGGCGGCGTGATCGTCTCGCTGTTCCAGGTCTATACTTTCCTCCTGGTCGCCTATTTCTGCGGCGTCGAGCTGCCGCCATGGGGCTATGTCACGGTGCTGCCCGCGCTGATACTCGCTGGCATGATGTTCGGCGCGCTCGGCATGCTGCTGTCCTCGACCATCAAGCAGCTCGAGAATTTCGCGGGCATCATGAACTTCGTGATCTTTCCGATGTTCTTCGCATCGTCGGCGCTCTATCCGCTGTGGAAGATGAAGGAAGGGAGCCTCTGGCTCTATTACGTCTGCCTCTACAACCCGTTCACCTGGGCGGTCGAGCTGATCCGCTTCGCCTTCTATCTCGAGGTCAATTGGCAGGCGCTCGGCATTGTGGTCGGCTGCACCACGCTGTTCCTGGCGCTGTCGTTCTGGGCCTACGACCCAGCGGTCGGCATCCAGCAGCGCAAGGCGGCCGCCCCAGCTGCCGCGGGTTAGCGCGTGCCGCTAAGGTGGGCAACGAGCGTCCGTTGTCCACGCGGCAAAGATGGGGCCACGGCGCGTCGTCGCGTCTTTGCCCAAGCCGATGCAGATTCAAACGAGCGAGAAATTGGCTGGGTAGCGGGCCAACAGGTCGGCGAAGATCGCATCGACCGTGGCCGCGTCGCGCTTGGCTTGCGGGATGCGAATCGTCTCGACCGCGACCACATGGGTCGGCCGCGGTGCAAGCAGGACGAGCTGGTCTGCGAGCATGATCGCCTCGCGGGCATTGTGCGTAACCAGCAGCGCGGTGGTCGGGCGCGCCTGCCAGACCTCGAGCAGGAGCTTGCGCAAGCGGTCCGCGGTGCGCTCGTCGAGCGAGACGAACGGCTCGTCGAGCAGCAGGAGATCGGGCTTGGTGGCGAAGGCGCGAGCGAGCGCCACGCGCCGCGCCAGGCCGAGCGACAGCTCCTGCGGGTAGCGCGGCAGCATGTCGGCGATGCCGACGGCCTGGGCAAGATGATCGAGATCGGCTTCGCTGAAACTCGGCGCGGCGACCAGCTCGATGTTCTGCCGCACCGTGCGCCAGGGCAGTAGACGCGGCTCCTGGAACATGACGCCGATGCGCGCGCCCGGCGGCACATCGACCTCGCCGACGAAACGGTCGTCCAGCCCGGCGACAATGCGCAAGAGCGTGGTCTTGCCGCAGCCCGACGGACCCATGAGCACCGTCATGCTCTCGGATTTAACCTCGAGCACGAGGTCGCGGATGGCCGGCACCAGCGTGCCGTCAGCGCCGACGTGGACCTTCTCCTCAATGCGGATTTCAAACCGGCTTGTTACGCCAGCGTGTTGAATATCGTTCAAGGGGTTGCACCAGTAAATATTCGATGGCCAGCATGACGGCGACGAAGGCAAGCGTATAACCGAGGATCGCGGTCACATTGAAAAGCTGAAAATTGAGATAGAGCTCGAAACCGACGCCGTTCGAGCGGCCGAGCAGCTCGACGACCAGCACGATCTTCCAGATCAGCGAGATGCCGGAACGCGACGCCGCGGCGAAATAAGGCTGCAACTGCGGCAGGGTGACGTTGCGGAACTTGCTCACGGGCGACAGCCGGTAGGCGCGCGCCATCTCGTCGAGACCGGGATCGAGCGCGCGGGCGCCTTCGCGCAAGGTGACGACGACATTGGGAATTTTGTTGAGGGCGACGGCGCCGATCGCGGTCGCCTCGCTCAGCCCAAACCACACATAAGCGAGGATGATGATGACGAGAGCCGGCAGGTTGAGCAGCACGATCAGCCACGGATCGAGCGCCCGGTTCAAAGCCGGCATCTGGCCCATGGCGAGCCCGATGGCGCTCCCGATCAGCATCGCCACCACGAACGAGGCCACCACGCGCCACAGCGTGATGCCGAGCTCGGTCAGGAGGTCGCCATGCACTGCCTCCTTGTAGATGTATTGCAGCACTGCGCCGGGCCCCGGCAACAGCCGGCTTTGGGCGATCTCGGCGGCAATGAACCAGACCAGAAGGAAGCCCGCCACAGAGAGGATCGGGACGAGGGGGCCGCGCAGCAGGCGCGTCCCGTGCCGCGCCGGCATCGACCCTTGGCGGGCAACCGAAAGGCTCATGGTTTGCCGCCGTGCCAGAATGTGCCGGGCGCGAGCTCGGTCGCGGGCCCGACCAGCTTCTCGCCGCCGAGCTCGCGCAGGAACTGGTAGAGCACCTTGGCGTCGGCCTCGTTGTCGGCGAGCGATCGTTCGGGGATGCCTTCCTGGTAGCGGCGCTTCAATGCCTTGAAGGTGGCGTCGTTGAAGGTCGGATCGTTCTCGCTCATCAGCGGCTTCAGGCGGTCCCACTCCTTGTCGGAAGTGGCGAGCAGGTCGTCGGCTTTGGCGGCTGCCCTCAGCAGCCCCTGGATCGCGTCGAGATTGTCCTTGGCCCAGCCCTCGCTGAAGACGAAGCCGACCATGGCGACCTCACCCTTGGCGCCAAGCTCGCTCACCACGTCCTCGATGCCGATCAGCTGGGTGAAGCCGTCGGCCTCTAGCCGGGCGGCATAGGGCCAGAAATTGAGCACGGCATCGAGCTCGCCTTGCTTCGCCCGCTCATTGAGAAGCGGCGGCGCGCCGAATTCCTGCTTGGTCTCGGTCCTGAGATCGAGATTGGCGGTCCTGAGCGCGTAGGCCACCATCAGCAGCCAGCTTTTGTCGAGCGGGCCGCCGGCGATGCCGAGCCGCTTGCCCTTGAGATCGGCGAGCGTCTTGATCGGCGAGTTGGGGGGCACCATGATGGCGCCGAGCGCGGTGGTGAAGGGCGAGAAGGTGAAGTCGGCGCCGCCCGACCGCTCGCGCGACACCCACAGCCAATCGGTGCCGACGACGTCGACCGAGCCGCCCTGCAGGCCGACCGCGGTCGCCTGAGGGCTTGCGAGCGGCGTCACGTCGAGCTCGATGCCTTCCGCCTTGTCGAGGCCATTGGCATGGATGGTATCGAGCAGCCAGCTCACCGTGCCAAATTTGAGGACGCCGACCTTAACCTTGTTCGAGGCGTGCGAGGCCGGCACGCCGGCGACCATCGCCACGGCGCAGACCAGGAAAGCTAACAGACATGACCGCAACGGGCGCTCCTCCACGTTGTTGTTCTCAACAATGTTGGGACTGACCAGGAGAGATGCGCACCAAGCTCTGAAGCCGCGAACGGCAGACGCAGGTTGCGGCCCTCTGGCGAGGCCCGAATGAGTTATGGCGCATGATCGGCGAGAGTGGCGGCGCATAATCTACCCATCCCGCCTTACTTAGCAAGGTTCCAGTGGTGAATTGCCAATTTCCTGGCATCGCCGATAGCAAGAGTTCCCGCCTCGATTGCCGCATCAGCTCGACGCCTTCAACCTGTAGCCGTGACCGCGCACCGTTTCGAGCAGCGGCTCGCGCCCGGGCGCATCGATCTTGCGCCGCAGCCGCGCGATATAGACGTCGACCACGTTGGTCAGGGGGTCCTCGCTGTAGCCCCATACCTGGTTGAGGATGCGCGTGCGCGAGAACACCCGGCCGGGCGCGCTCATCAAGAGCTCGAGAATGGCAAGCTCCTTAGCGGTGAGCTTGACGGTGTCGGCGCCGCGCCGCACCTCCAGCAGCTCGCGGTCGAGGACGAGGTCGGCGACTTTGAGGATGCTCGGGCTGGGGACGAAATTGTGCGAGCGCCGGACCAGCGCCTCGATACGGGCAAGCAGCTCGTCGAAGTCGAACGGCTTGGTGAGATAATCGTCGGCGCCGGCCTTGAGGCCCTTGATCTTGTCCTCGGTCGCGTCCATGGCGGTCAGCATCAAGATCGGCGTGTGGTCGCCTTCGAGCCTGATCCTTTGGCACACGTCGTAGCCGTGCATGTCGGGCAGCATCAGGTCGAGCACGATGACGTCGAACTCGCCGGTCTTGGCGAGCTCGACTCCCTCGCCGCCTGAGGGCGCGACGGTCACCCCGTGATTCTCGGCGCGCAGGCCACGGTCGATGAAATCGGCGACGCGCGGCTCGTCTTCGACCAGGAGCACGTTCACGCAGCGATCTCCGTGCTCTCGGCCGGAAGCGCGACAGTGACCGTGGTCCCTTCGCCCAGGCGGCTCGCCATCTCGATCCTTCCTTTATGCGCCTCGACGATCGCCTTGGCCACCGGGAGACCGAGACCGAGCCCCTCCTCGTTCATCGAGGCGGCATTCCCGCCGCGGCGGAAACGCTCGAAAATCCCCTCAAGCTCCTCGGGCGCGATGCCGATGCCGCGATCGGTGACGCTTACCATGACCTCGCCGTTGACGCGGCCGATATCGACCTTCACCGCTCCTTTGGACTTGGAGTAACGCACGGCGTTGTCAAGCAGCACCAGGAACAATTGCCTGAGCCTCGCCGGATCGCCGCGCACCATCTCATGATCGTCGGCGCCGGCGAAAGCGATGTCGACCGCCTTGGCGTGGGCGATCACGCGCGCGTCGCCGCACACTTTCTCGACGAGGCTGCCGAGGTCGATCGGCTGAAGATTGAGCCGCGCGGCGCCCGCGCCCTGGCGGGCGATGAACAGGAGATCGTTGACCAGCGCGGAGAGATGCTTTGCCTGCTCGACGATCCGCTCGATCGAGCGCTTGTACTCGGCGACCCGCTTGTTGGCGCCGCGCAGCGAGATCTCACCCTCGCCGCGAATGATGGTGAGCGGCGTGCGCAGCTCATGGCTGATATCGGCGAAGAAGCCGCGTCGCGTCTCATCGACCTTGCGCAGGGATTCGTTCGCCTGCCGGAGCTCCTCGGTGCGCTCGGCCACGACCAATTCGAGATTGGCATGGGCGTCCTCGAGCGCCTTCTGCTGGCCCTGCAGGTCTTGCGCCATGTGATTGAAGCTATTGCCGAGTTCGGCGAACTCGTCATGGCCGGGGATGGCGATGCGATAAGCGAGGTCGCCCTCGGCGAGCTTGGCGGTGCCGCGCAGAAGCTCGGCCAGCGGCGCGCGCAAGCCGCGCAACAGCAGGATCACCAGCGCGAGCGTCGTAAGGATGGCGAGCGCCGCGTGGATCTGGCTGATGCGCTCGAGCCGGCTCAAGAGCTGCGCCGCGTCGGCATCGATCCGGATGACTTCGGCGGTCTCGTGCGCGACTGAGATCTCGATCAGCTCATTCAGCTTCTGATCGATGCCGCCCTTCAACAGCTCGATGAGATTCTGCCAGGCGATGTCGGGTCGGCCGCGGCTCCTGAGCTGCTCGACCTCCGCCAACTGATCGAGAGTGTGCTGGAATTCCTTTTTGATCTGCTCCAGCCGATCGAGCTCCGCCAACTCCGCCTTAAGCTCATCGGGCCCGACGAGGGCAAGCTCCTTCGCGGTCAGGTCGTGCAGCGTGGCGAGGTCGGATTGGATGACCTTGTTCAGATAAGCGGCGCCGAGCGGCTTGTCGGTCATGCCGGTGAGCAGAGTATCGGTCCAGGACTTGAACAGTTGCTGGCTGTGACGCGAAAGCTGAAGCTGCCGCTCAAGCTGCCCGTGGGCGAGACGAGACCGGGTTAGGTACATATGCGATTGCGCCACGCCCCAATAAGCGAGCGCGGCCGCAGACAGCGACATGGCAAGCAGCAATCCGGCAGTGATGAGGAGTTTGGTCTGATAACGCATCGAATGTCTCAAAAAGCGGCAGAGCGTGTAATGCGGGAACCCAGCATCATCCCTCCGATAGGCCAGTAGAGGCATCTCGGTCCACCCGACAATGCCTGGTTTCTCTATACCTCAGTTTGATGAAAACTTGGCGGTGTCTTCCGCTGTTCGTCATTGATTTTTTCATCTTGGTGTCAGGTTCTTTTCGTATCTGGAACGGGCAGCGCCGAACTTCTACAACCGGCCGGGCCAACTCGGGAAACACAGGCATGGTTTTTTGCCAGGGTCCTGCAAGCGATGTTTGTTAGTCTGATACGACAAAAGAATCGGGCATAGCAGGGCTTAACGTCGGGGGGCGGTCTTGCGAAAACATCCATGCGCGTCGCGCAGCTTAAGATATTTGGCGTTGACGGCTGCGGTTTCCGGGCTGGCGACGGCGAATCTCGCCGTGAGTTACGTAAAGCCCGCTCACGCCGAGTTTCAGATTCAGGAAGCCACCATCGAGAAGGGAGAGACCGAACTTGAATACCGTGGCGCCTACCATTGGGGAGTGCCGGAGGCCACGGACAATAATGAAAACGCTAATGATCTCGTTCAAAGCCACGAGTTCGAGTTTCAATACAGTCCCACGGATTGGTGGCTTATGCAGCTTACGCTGGGCACCGACCGGCCGCTGCACGAGGACTTCAACCTTAGCGACGTCGAGATCGAAACCGAGTTCGCTTTGATCAAACGCAAGGGTGACGGCATCGCATTGTCCTTGCAGGGCGGATATGAAAAGTCGGTGCTTGGTGAAGCCGATACAGTTGGCTTTGGGCCGATCGTCGAGCTCGCCCATGGCAACTTGTTGATTACCCTCAATCCGCTCTTTACCGATCAAGTCGGGCCCAACCGGGATACTGACAGCCTCGGCTTCGAATATGGCTGGCGGGCCGAATACGATTTCGCCAAGCACTGGGGCGTTGGAGTGGAAATGTTCGGCGAGATCGAAGATCTTGCCAACGCGGGAACTTTCAATCAGCAGAACCACAGTCTTGGTCCGACGCTCTTCTGGAGTCCCACCAACAAGCAAGAAGACGTTGGCGACGCGGCGGGTGGCGAGGACGATGAAGCGAAGGGAGGCGGTGCGCCTGAGATGGAGGTCTCCTTCAATGTCGGTGTGCAGTTTGGGCTGACCGATGCAACATCGGACGGCGCCTTGAAATTCCAGGGCTCGCTGGCCTGGTAGGGGCAGTGGTCCCCCCTCATGAGGGTTTGAGCCGAAGCGACCTCCGCCTATCAGCGGGGGCCGTTTTTGGTCTTGACGGGGGCCGGTGTCCTCCGCATCTGATCCCTGCACCATGTTGATCAAGGTTCTCGGTTCGGCGGCGGGTGGCGGTTTCCCTCAATGGAACTGCAATGGCCGGAATTCTGCCGACGTGCGCAAGGGTACGCCGGGGCTGATCCCGCGCACCCAGGCGTCGGTTGCGGTCAGCGCCGACGGCAGGCAATGGGTGCTGCTCAACGCCGCTCCCGATCTCAGGCAGCAGATCATCGATACGCCGGAGCTGCACCCGGCCCGGGACGGCGGCACGCGCAACAGCCCGATCAAGGCCGTGGCGCTGACCAATGGCGATGTCGATGCCTTGGCCGGCTTGTTGTGCTTGCGCGAAGGCCAGCCGTTGACGATCTATGGCAGCTCGCGCGTGCTCGACGTGCTCGCCGCCAACAGCATCTTCGACGTCCTCGACGCGGAGATCGTCAAGCGCATTGCCATCGAGCTGGGACGCGCCTTCGCCGTCGAAGGGCCGTCAGGTCCCGTCGGCATCACCATCGAGCCATTCTCCGTCCCGGGAAAGATTCCGCTCTATCTCGAGACCGAGGACGCGAAAGGCAATTTCGGCTCCCAGGAGGGCGACACGGTCGGCTTGAAGGTGATGGAGACCGGCAACGGCCACCATTTCTTCTTTATCCCTGGCTGCGCCAGGCTCGACGACCCGTTACGCGCACGGCTCAAGGATGCGCCGCTCGTGTTCTTCGACGGGACGCTCTACACCAATGATGAGATGATCGCCCAAGGCCTGCTCAACAAGACCGGTGATCGCATCGGCCACATGAACATGTCGGGGCAGGGCGGTACGATCGAGCAGTTCGCGCCGCTCAATGTCGGCCGCAAGATTTTCATTCACATCAACAATTCCAACCCGGTGCTGCGCGACAACTCTCCCGAGCGGGCGGCCGTCGAGCGGGCGGGGTGGGAAGTCGCTTACGACGGCATGGAGGTGAGGGTCTAGCGCCGATGTGTGGCATCGCAGGCTTTCTCGAGCTGACGCGCCGACCCGGGACGCAAGAGCTCGAGGCGGTCGCTCACGCCATGGCGGCTACCCTCGCCCATCGCGGACCCGACGCGCGGGGCGTGTTCGTCGATGCCGACGCCGGGCTCGGCTTTGGCCACACGCGGCTCTCGATCGTCGATCTGTCGCCGGCCGGCGCGCAGCCGATGATCTCGGCCTCGGGGCGCTACGTCATCACCTATAACGGTGAGATCTACAACGCCACCGAGCTCAGGCCCGAGCTCGAAGCGCTCGGCCATCGCTTCAGGGGCCATTCCGATACCGAGGTGATCGTCGAGGCGGTCGATGCATGGGGCATCGAGGCCACGGTCAAGCGGCTGATCGGCATGTTCGCCTTCGCCGTCTGGGACCGCAAGACGCGCCGCTTGAGCCTTGTGCGCGACCGGCTCGGCATCAAGCCGCTCTATTACGGCCGGCAGAACGGGCGCATCGCCTTCGCTTCCGAGCTGAAAGCCTTCGCGGCGCTGCCGGGGTGGAAGGGCGAGCTCAACCAGGATGCGCTCGCCTCTTATCTCAGGCTCTCTTACGTGCCTTCGCCACATTCGATCTATCGCGGCATCGACAAGCTCGCGCCGGGGCACATCGCCACCATCGATGCCGGCGGCGCGATCGAAACGCGCGCCTATTGGAGCCTCGCCGATGTCGCGCGCGACGGGCATGAAGCGCCGCTCGATCTCGGCGACGAGGAAGCGACCGACGCGCTCGAGGCGCTGCTGTCGGATGCGGTCAAGCGCCGGCTCGTCGCCGACGTGCCGCTCGGAGCGTTCCTGTCGGGCGGCATCGATTCTTCGACCGTCGCGGCGATGATGCGCACCGTCAGCGCGGGGCCGGTCAGTACCTATTCGATCGGCTTCGGTGAGGCCGGCTATGACGAGGCTCCGCATGCGAAAGCCGTGGCGCGCCATCTCGGCACCGACCATACCGAGCTCTACATCTCGCCGCGCGAGGCCGAGGCCGTCATTCCCGAGCTGCCGACGATCTACGACGAGCCGTTCGCCGATTCATCGCAAGTCCCGACTTATCTCCTCTCCAAGCTCACGCGCCAGCATGTCACGGTGGCGCTGTCGGGCGACGGGGGCGACGAGCTGTTCGCAGGTTATACGCGGCACCGCTTCGCCCGCACTTTGGCCGGCGTGCCGGCGAGCGTCGGCAAGGGAATGGCCTGTGCGCTGGGCGTCGCCGGTCCGGCGCTGTGGGACCGGGTGTTCGGCCTCATCCCGGCGGGGCGGCGCCCGTCGCTTGCCGGCGACAAGATGCTGAAGGCCGCTGCCATGCTGAAGCAGGGCGGGGAGGGGGCCTATCGGAGCCTGGTCAGCGCCTGGGACGAGCCCAACGCGATCGCGCTTCAGGGCCGCGAGATCAAGGGCGCGATCTTCGATTCGACGATAGACGCCGCTCTCCCCGACGCGCTTGACCGCATGCAATATCTCGACACCCTGACTTATCTCCCTGATGACATCCTCACCAAGGTCGATCGCGCCAGCATGGCGGTCGCGCTCGAAGTGCGCGTACCGATCCTCGACCATCGCGTCGTCGAGCTGTCGTGGCGGCTCCCGTCGCGGCTCAAGATGCGGCGCGGCAAGGGCAAATGGCTGCTCCGCCAGGTGCTCTACCGCCATGTGCCGCCGGACTTGGTCGAGCGACCGAAATCGGGCTTCGCCATTCCGATCGGCAGCTGGCTCAGGGGCCCGCTCAAGCCCTGGGCCGAGGAGCTGTTGTCGGAGCAGCGGCTTGCCGAGGGTGGGTTGCTCAACCCGGCGCCGATCATCGCGCGCTGGCGCGAGCATCTTGCCGGAACGCGCAACTGGCAGGCGCCGCTCTGGACCGTTCTGATGTTTCAGGCTTGGCGGCTGCCGCGCGGGATCTAGCTCGCGCGCGTTCCGCGCGGGTCGCCGAAGGCGACGACATTGTCCTGGCGCGGCGGCTCGACCACCGTGGGCTTGCCGGCTCCGCTCGCCGCGGTCATCCAATACGCCTCGATGCGCTCGGCGAACGGCCGCGACCGCTCGACGAACAGGAGCGCGCCTTGCGCCGCGGCCTCTTTTCGCAACGCCTTGTGGCGCTTGCGACAACGCTTGAGGAAGGCCGCTGTCTCCTCGGGGCTGCCGAAGGTCATGGTCGGTGTCAGTACGAGCTGGCAGAGGAGCGCGATGTCATGGTCGTCGCCGAGCAGTTGCGACAGCGAGCGCGCCGCCTCGACGCGCGCCGTCAACTCGGACGGCCAACACGGCGCGAGCAGCTGCATCTGGCGCCAATGATGCTGCACGCCCTTGCGCCATTCGTGCAGATCCTCGTCGCTCTCGGTGACGAACGCCTGCTGAAACGAGGTGCGCGTCGCGCGGTAGCAGAGCCTGAGGCCCTTGGCGAGCGAGCGGAAATTGTCGGGATAGACGGCGAGCCCGGCGAAGGCCGGCCTGATCTCGAGCAGTCCGCGCATGGCATCGGACGCCGCGCTCCGCTCCAGATTCTGCTCGGCGGCATGGCGCCGCTTTTCGAGCCAGGAGCGCAAGGAGTGGATCGGACCTTGACCCGGACCGGCCTCGGTCTCGCGTTCGAGCTTGCCGACGGCATCGATCAGGGCCTGGGCATCACGCGCCGCAGCGAGGCCTTTGGCGATGCCGGCGACCCTATCGGTCAGGTTGGCGAACACCGGATCGGGCATGCCGGGCCGAGCCAGCAGCAGCAAAGAACGTAGCCGTTTCAAGCACTTGCGGGCATCGTGCACGCCACTGTGGCGGTCAGGCTGGCTCGCAAGCGCGCCCTGGGCGATCTCAAGCTCGCCGAAAGCGACGCGCCGTAAGGCCTCGCTCATCGGGATGGCTGGGTCTAGCCGATAGCTCATAGGAAAATGTCCGCCCGCTCGCCTTCACCCCGCCGAATGATCCTCGGGCGCAGGGTGCCGGGTCAAGCGGCGAAACAGCGCTTTCAGCCCTGTGCAGTTCCTGTGGATAAAGTCCGCCATTGCGCGGTGGCGGCGATCCAATCGCGCACGCGCAGCTCAGGGTCTTGCGCTGTCATAATATCGGTGATGACGGCGACCGAGTCGGCGCCGGCGGCGAGTGTGAGCGGTGCTCGCTCAAGGCTGATCCCGCCGATCGCGACCAGCGGGCAATCGATCCTCGCGCGCCACTCGGCAAGACGCGGCAAACCTTGCGGCGCCCAGGGCATCACCTTGAGCATCGTCGCGTAGATCGGACCGAGCGCCACGTAGTCGGGCTTGGCGGCGAGCGCCGTGTTCAGCTCGGCTTCGCTATGCGTGCTCACGCCGAGTCTGATGCCGGCGGCTCTGATGGCCGGGAGGTCGGCGTGCGCCAAATCCTCCTGGCCGAGATGCACGAAGCCCGCGCGCTGCGCGATCGCCTCTTGCCAATAGTCGTTGACCACAAGCTCGCAGCGATGTGCGCGGCAGAGCGTGACCGCTTTGGCGATCTCGGCGCGGACCACGCTCGGTGGCTGGTCCTTGATGCGGAGCTGCACGAGCTTGACGCCCTGCGGCAACAGCCGGGCGAGCCACTCCGTGTCGGGGACGATCGGGTAGAAGGGATCCAGGCTGAGCAAGTCTGCGCCCCACGCGTAAGCCGGTCAGGAGGCGTGATCGATCTTGAAGAAGGGTGTTCCGGCCACAGGCGTCGAGGGCGAAGCCATGTCGCGCGGCTCGATCAGCCCGGCCTCGAAGGCGAGCCGGCCCGCCTCCACCGCGCGGGCGAACGCCGTCGCCATCTTCACCGGATCGGCGGCCTTGGCGACCGCGGTGTTGAGCAGGACAGCGTCGTAGCCGAGCTCCATCGCTTCCGCGGCGTGCGAGGGCGTGCCGATCCCGGCGTCGATGACCAGCGGCGTGTCGGGGAAATAGGCGCGCAGCGTCCGGAGCGCATTCTTGTTGATGAGCCCGCGCGCCGAGCCGATCGGCGCCGCCCACGGCATCAGCACGCGGCAGCCTGCGGCGACAAGGCGCTCGGCGGCGCTCAGATCCTCGGTGGTATAGGGCAGCACCTCGAAACCTTCAGACGACAGCGCGCCAGCCGCCTCGACCAGGCCGAACAGGTCTGGCTGCAGCGTGTCGTCATTGGCGATCACTTCGAGCTTGACCCAATTGGTGCCGAACAGCTCGCGCGCCATTTGGGCGGTGGCGATCGCCTCCTTGGCGGTGCGGCAACCGGCGGTGTTGGGCAGAACGCGGCAGCCGAGCTCCTCGATCAGAGTCCAGAAGCCCTGGCCGGTGCGCGCGCGCGCCAATTCCCGCCTGAGCGAGACGGTGACGATCTCGGCGCCCGAGGCGGCGACCGCCTGCTTCAAGACATTCGGGCGAAGGATAGTGCGCGGTTCCGAGCAGAAGGCGGGAGCTGAATTGCGCGCTGTAGAGCGTGAGCATCAGCCGCCCTGCCTCGGCGCCACGATCTCGATTTCGGCGGCTTCGGCGAGCTTGGCCGCTTTGCGCTCCGAGGCTGCGACAAAGCTGCCGTTCATTGCAGTCGCGATCTTGGCGTCGGCAAAGCCGAGCGTGGCGCAAAGCTCGTCGAGATCGCTTGCCTCGGTCGTGTGGCCCTTACCGTTGAGCAGGATCTGCAAGAAACACCTCAGGATCGGTCGCGCCAGTCTCGATGTAGGCCGCGACAAGCTCGGCTAGAGCCGGCGCGAGCAGGAAGCCGTGCCGGTAGAGGCCGTTCACGTAGATATAGCCATTCGCCGTGATAATCCTAGGCCGATTGTCGGGAAAGGCCGGGCGCGCGCCGGCCCCGAGCGTCACGATCTCGGCCTCGCCGAAGGCGGGATCGAGCGCGTAAGCTGCCGACAGCAGCTCGAGCGCCGAGCGCACGCTGACCGGCCCGGTTTCCTCGCTCTCGACCACCGTCGCGCCGATCATGAACAGCCCGTTGCCCCACGGCACGGCATAGAGCGGAAAGCGCGGATGGAGCAGCCTGACCGGCCTCGACAGAGCGACGTCGCGGGCGCGGACCACGATGCGTTCGCCGCGCACGCCGCGAAGCGTGGCAAGCCGGTCCTTGGCGGCGAGACCGCGGCAATCGATGACGAGATCGGCGCCGCCCGGGGGCTCGCCGTCGCCAAGGATGAGACGCGCGCCGGCCGCTTTAACCTCAGCAAGCAGGAACGCGAGCGCCGCATCTGGGGCGAGGTGGGCTTCGCCGGGATAATAGAGCGCCGTCGTGAAGCGGCTGCCGAGATCGGGCTCTATCTCGATGAGCGCAGCGCCGTCGAGCCGCTCGGAGCCTCGCGTCATGCGGGCGAAGCGATCGAGCAATGTGCGGTCGCGCGGCGGCGCCACGACGAGCGAGCCGTTGGCGATCGTGCCGGGATAGGTCTGGAGCCAGAGCGCGATGCTGCGCAGGCCAAGCTGGCGCACGACCGGGTCGGCGCTTTCCTCCTCGCAGCGCGGCGCGAGCATGGCGCCGGCATAAAGGCTGCACGCCTCGGTGAAGGGGACGGCCGAGCGCTCGTGGATGGTGACGCCGTGGCCGGCGCGGGCGAGCGTCAGGGCCTGCCACAGGCCGACGATCCCGGCGCCGCGTATCGCGATCGATTGCTTGCGCGTCGCCATCAATCCCCGAGCGCCACGCCTTCGCGGCGCGGGTCTGCGCCGCCTTCGAGCCCCTCATCGGTCACGGCGATGATGTGCTCGCCGCTGGTCAGCGGGATGCGGCGCACCTCGTGGCCCATCGCCTGCAAGGACGCTGCGAGGCTGTCCAATTGGGGCTCCGGCTCCAGCAGGACAGCGTCCTCGACGCCGCCGAAATTGGCGAGCGCGCTCGCCTGCGCCGGGTCGAGCCGCCAATCGATCAGCCCGACGATGGTCTTGACGTTGAACAGGATGATCGCGGGCCCGCCGGGGCTGCCGAGAACGTAGCGGAGAGCGCCATCCGTGCCGCTCGCGAATACCAGCGTCGGGTCCATGGAGCTGCGCGGCCGCTTGCCGGCTTCCACCCGATTGGCGACCGGGCTGCCGCTTTCGTCGGTGGCGGTGAAGGAGAAGTCGGTGAGCTGGTTGTTGAGCAGGAAGCCGCGCACCATGAGCCGCGCGCCGAACGCCTGCTCGATGCTGGTGGTCATGGAGAGCGCATCGCCCTCGTCGTCGACGATAGAGATCTGGCTGGTGCCGTGCGCCTCGCGCGTCGCATCGTTGCCGAAGGCGCCTTGCCGCGTATTGGGCGGCTCGCCTGCGGTGACGTGCGTTTGCGCGCGGGCCGGGTCGAGCAGGGCGCGGCGGGCGGCGAGATAGCTCGAATCCAGCAGGCCGCCGACGGGGACCGCGACGAAGTCGCTGTCGGCGAGGTAGCGGGCGCGATCGGCAAAGGCGAGACGCTCGGCCTCGGCGACGATGTGAACGCCGGTCGCGCCGAGCGGCGCGGATCCGAGATCGTAAGGAGCGATCAGGCCGAGCACCTGGCTGACTGTGATGCCGCCGGATGAGGGGAGCGCCGCGCCGCAAACGCGATAGGCGCGATAGGGGGCGCACACGGCGTCGCGCTCCTTGGCGCGGTAGCTCGCGAGATCCCCGGGCGCGAGCCTGCCGGGCTTGCGCGGGTCGCTCTGCACCGCGCGGGCAATGTCGTCGGCGATGTCGCCCTGGTAAAACGCGTCGGGCCCGTCGCGGGCGATTGCCATGAGCGTGTCGGCGAGCGCGGCGTTGGTCAGAGTATGGCCGGCGGGCCAGGGCTTGCCATCGACGTCGAAGAAATAGGCGCGCGCCTCCGGCGCGAAGCTGGCGGGATCGACTTCCGCGAGCTGCTTGGCAAGGCGGGGGCCGATGGGGAAGCCGCCGCGGGCGAGATCGATTGCCGGCTGGAACAGATCGGCCCAAGGGAGCTTGCCGAATTTGTCGTGGGCGAGCTTGAGCGCGGCGAGCACGCCGGGAGCGCCGACCGAGAGCCCGCTCGCCGCGGCGACGTCGCGGGGAAGCGGTTTGCCGTCGGCGCCGAGGAAGAGATCGGGCGTGGCCGCCGAGGGCGCGGTCTCACGCCCGTCGAAGCCCGCAAGCTCGTTCTTTTGCTTGTCCCAATAGAGGATGAAGGCGCCGCCGCCGATGCCCGAGGATTGCGGCTCGACCAGATTGAGCACCATCTGCGTGGCGATACCTGCGTCGATCGCGCTGCCGCCTTTGCGCAGCATGGCGAGGCCTGCTTCGGCGGCAAGCGGCTGGGCGGCGACCACCATATGTCGCTTGGCCTTGACCAGCGGCTTCGGCGCAAAGCCGCTGGCGATCTCCGGCTGCTCGAAGGCGTGCGGCGCTGTCGCGCCGAATGTTAAAAGCAGCGCGAGCGCAGCGGCCACGGTCAGCAACTTGCGTGTCATGGCCGGCAGCATAGCGACTTTCGCTAGGCTCGCTACCTCTCGCGCAAAGTTGATCGGCCTAATGGAAGTCGCGAGATTTGGGGATGATGCGTTCCGCGCGGGGATGACGGCGCGGGTGCCAGCGCGGGTGCGGGCGCTCGCGCGAGGGGAGCGGGCGCTTAACATGGTCGGCGGGGGCGAGCGGCAGGGGGGTGTCTTCTTCCGATGCGCGCCACGAGCCGGGGTCAGGTCGCTTGACCTCATCGGCATTGGCGAGCGCGACGCTCAAGCTCTCGCCGTCCTCGGTCAAGAGGCGGAGCCAATCGCTTTTATCCTCGAGCTTTGCTGCGATCACATGGATGATGTCCTCGTGGCGCTGCACGCGGCCATGCACCACGACGAGCCGCGCGCCCATCACCACCTTGCGCTCCCGCTCGAGCACCTTGGGCCAGATCACCGAATTGGCGATGCCGGTCTCGTCCTCAATGGTCATGAACACCACGCCCTGCGCCGAGCCCGGTCGCTGGCGCACCAAGATGACGCCGGCGACGCTCACCCACGCCCCGTTGCGGCACGTCTTGAGGTCGGCGCAAGAGGCGATGCGCGCGCGGGCGACGCGGTCGCGCAGGAAGCGCATCGGGTGGGCTTTGAGCGACAGGCGAAGCGTGCGGTAGTCATTCACCACGTGTTCCGAGAGCGGCATCGCGGGAAGCGCCACCTCTGGCTCGGCGCCGGCCTCCGCGGCGCAGGCATGATCGAACAGCGGCAGCGGAATCTCCTTTGGCAGGCCGCGCACCTCCCACAGGCCTTGCCTGCGGTCGAGCCCGAGCGAGCGGAAGGCGTCGGCGCTCGCAAGCTTCTCGAGGCTCGCGCGGCCGATGCCGGCCCGCCGCCACAGATCGCGAACGTCGCTGAACTCCCTCTCCCTGGAAGGGGGAGGGCTGTGGAGGGGGTCTGACTCGATCGACTCCGCAAATTCACCGCCACCCGGCGTTGGCCGAAGGCCATCGCCACCCTCCCCCTTGCTCGGGGAGGGATAAGGCGGCGCAAACAAATGCGGCTCAAGCTCGGCAGGGACATTGTCGCGCACCGCGACCAGGCGCTTCACGTCCTCCTCGCGCAAGCCGTCGATCTGGCGCAGGCCGAGCCGCAGCGCAAATGAGGTGGGATGCGCTTCAACAGAGTTGTCATGCCCGCGAAGGCGGGCATCCAGTAGCCGCTGACCTTCGTTATTGAGAGATCGGTGGTTACTGGATCGCCCGGTCAAGCCGGGCGATGACAGTATCTGAGTGGCAGGCTCGAGCGTGCAGTCCCACAGGCTCCGATTGACGTCGGCCTCGCGCGCCTCGACGCCATGCTCGACCGCGCAGCGTACGATCTGCGCCGGCGCGTAGAAGCCCATGGGCTGAGCGTTGAGCAGCGAAGCGGCGAATGCCGCCGGGTAATGGCATTTGATCCAGGCCGAGACATAGACGAGATGAGCGAAGCTCGCGGCGTGGCTCTCGGGGAAGCCGTATTCGCCGAAGCCCTTGATCTGGTTGAAGCAGCGCTCGGCGAACTCGGCCGGATAGCCGCGCGCCGTCATGCGGCCGACCATCTTCTGATGCAGGCGCTCGATGGTGCCGCGGCGGCGGAAGGTGGCCATGGCGCGGCGGAGCTCGTTGGCCTCCGACCCTGAGAATTTTGCCGCCACCATGGCGAGCCGCATCGCCTGCTCCTGAAACAGCGGCACGCCCATGGTCTTGCCGAGCACCTGGCGCAGCTCGTCGGCGGGGCCGTGGTCGGGATGGGGCGAGGGGAACTCGACCTTCTCCTCGCCCGAGCGGCGGCGCAAATAGGGATGCACCATGTCGCCCTGGATCGGCCCCGGGCGCACGATCGCCACCTCGATGACGAGGTCGTAGAACACCCGGGGCTTCAGCCGCGGCAGCATGTTCATCTGCGCCCGGCTCTCGACCTGGAACACGCCGATCGAGTCGGCGCGGCACAGCATGTCGTAAACTTTGGGATCGTCGCGCGGCACGGTGCCGAGGGTGACGTGCCTGCCGTAATGGGCTTTGAGCAGTGCGAAGGCCTTGCGGATGCAGGTGAGCATGCCCAAGCCCAGCACATCGACCTTGAGCAGGCCGAGCGCGTCGAGATCGTCCTTGTCCCATTCGATGAAGGTGCGGTCGTCCATGGCGGCGTTGCCGATCGGGACGACTTCAGACAGAGGCCCGCGCGTCAGCACGAAGCCGCCGACATGCTGGGAGAGATGGCGGGGGAAGCCGATCAGCTCCTGGGTCAATTCCAGGCAGCTCGCGAGCAGGGGGTCTGACGGATCGAGCCCGGCCTGGCGTACATAGTCTTCGGGCAGGGACGAATTGCTCAAGCCCCAGATGGTGGTGGCGAGCGCGGCGACAGTGTCCTCGGAAAGGCCGAGCGCCTTCCCCACCTCGCGCACCGCCGAGCGACCGCGATAGGAGATCACGGTCGCGGCCAGCCCGGCGCGGTCGCGGCCGTAGCGGGCGTAGATATATTGGATCACCTCCTCGCGCCGCTCATGTTCGAAATCGACGTCGATGTCGGGCGGCTCCTTCCGCTCCGGCGAGACGAAGCGCTCGAACAACAGATCGATCTCGGTCGGGTCGACATTGGTGATGGCGAGGCAGTAGCAGACGGCGGAGTTGGCGGCAGAGCCGCGGCCCTGGCAGAGGATGCCCTGGCTTCTCGCGTAATGCACGATGTCGTGCACGGTGAGGAAATAGGGCGCGTAGTCGAGCTCGGCGACCAAAGCGAGCTCCTTGTCGAGCGTGTCGTGCACATGAGCCGGGATGCCGGCCGGGAAGCGCCACGCCGCGCCCTGCCAGGTCAGCTCCTCGAGATGCGATTGCGGCGTCGTGCCGTCCGGCACCGGCTCGTCGGGATATTCGTAACGGAGCTCATCGAGCGAGAAGCTGCAGGCATCGGCGATCTCGATGGTGCGGGCAAGCGCGTCCTCGTGGCCTTTGAACAGCCGCGCCATCTCATGCGCCGATTTCAGGTGGCGCTCGGCATTGGCTTCGAGGCGCAAGCCTGCCTCGGCAATCGTGCATTTTTCGCGGATGCAGGTGAGCACATCCTGCAAGGACCTGCGGTGCGGGGCGTGGTAGAGCACCGCATTGGTAGCGACGAGGCCTAGGCCTGCCCGGCCTGCGAGTTGCGTGAGGGCTTCGATGTAAGCACGATCGTCGCCGCGATAACAATGCCGTGCGGCGAGATAGAGCCGCGCCTCTGCGCCAAGCGCCTGCTTAATGCGAGGCAGCTCGGATTCGAAGTCTTTGTTAGGAGTGCCCGCATCGCCACGTGCTCGCCCACAAGGGCGGAGTGGGGAGACCTTGGCGACCTTTTCTCTCGACAAAGAGGAAGGAAAATCGTCAGGCGGCAGGACGATGCAGATCAGTCCTTCCGCGTGCGCGGCGACGTCGTCGAGAAAGAGCGTGCAGTGCCCCTTCTCGGCGCGGCGCTGGCCGAGCGTGAGCAGACGGCAGAGGCGGCCGTAAGCGGCGCGGTCCCGGGGATAGACGAGCAGGCTCGGTGCGTCTTTGAGATCGAGCCGCGCGCCGACGATGAATTTGATCCCGCCCACCTCGCGTGCGGCGAGATGGGCGCGCACCACGCCGGCAAGCGTGTTGCGGTCGGTGACGGCGATGGCCGTGAGCCCAAGCGCGCGCGCCGTCGCCACCAGCTCCTCGCCATGCGAACCGCCGCGCAGGAAGGAGAAATTGGTGGTGACGTCGAGCTCGGCATAGCGAATCCCGTCATCGCGCGAACTCACGGTTGAGCCTTCTCCCTGAGATCGGGCGTCGCATTGAACTCCGACGGACAGGCCGGCATGGTTCGCTGGCAATGGTCGATGTCGATACGGTGCGCAAGATCGCTTTGTCCTTGCCCGAGGCCGAGGACAGGACCGCCCAGTCCGGGCTCCAGTTCTATGTGCGCGGCAAGCAATTCGCATGGACTTATCTCGATCGTGTCGAGATAAAAGGGCGACGCCGTCCGAGGCTGGATGTGCTCGCCGTTCGCTGCGCCGCCGCAGAGAAAGAGGGCCTGCTCGCCTCCGCCCCGGAGAAATTTTTCACGACTGACCATTATCGGGGCTTCCCGGCGATCTTGGTTCGGCTCGATAAGATCGACGCGCGCGAATTGCGGGAGCTGCTGATTGCGGCTTGGCGATGCCAGGCGCCACGAGCCCTGGCGCAGCGGCTGAAATAGGGTCGGATCCATCACCCGAACACCCCGTGCAGGAACCAGCCGGGGGCCCCGTCCTCGCTCTCCTGATAGAGGCCTTCGCGGAACACCCAGTAGCGGCGGCCGTCCTCGTCCTCGATGCGGTAATAGTCGCGCGGTCTTGAACCGACTGTTTTTCCCCTCTCCCCTTGAAGGGGGGAGGTGACAACAGCCGCGCTGCTCCGAAGCCCGCGCCACCATTCGGGCGCGATGCGTTCGGGCCCTTCGGCCTTGATCACCCGCGCGGTCACGTGCCGCCAGGTGAAGCGCGCCGGCGGTCCTTCGGGAATCTCGGCAAGCACCGACAAAGGCTCGGGCCTCTCAAGCAGGAGCGGCGGGCGCGGCGGCTTGCGTGGGATGTGCCCGCTCCAGGAGGAAGCAAGGGCACTTCGTGCCAAGTCGCCTCGTGCCAAGTCGCCTCGTGCCGAGACGCCTCGTGCCGAGACGCCTCGTGCCAAGACGCTTCGGGCGCTTTGCGCCAATTCGGGGATATGGCTTGCGTGCGGAAACAGGCGGCGCACTGCGCGGCCGCCCAAACGACTGACCAGGCGGTCGATCAGAGGCTCGGGCGGGAGCTTGCGTGTGCTCACGGCGAGACTTGTCTGCGCCGGCGGGAGCGTCTCGGTGACAAGGGCTGAGAACGCCATCAGGTCGACGCCGAAGCCCATGTCGATCCCCTCGATCTTGTCCTTGAACAGAGCGACGAGATGCTTCGCCGCGCGCGACGGCGCGCTGAGTCCAGCCTCGATCACGGCGGAGGAGCCGTCGCTCCGGCAGAGCCAAAGCGCCGCGCGCCGCGCACCCCGTCCTTTGCGGGCGAGCGCGGCGCAAAGCTCGTCGGCGAGATGATCGAGGCCGGCGAGCACGCCCTCATGGGTGATGAGCGGCTCGGGGAACGGAAGCCTGGCCATGAAATCGGTATCGGGACTAAGCGGGGCGTGCATCTCCTCGCTCCTGCCGAGCGCCTGATCGAGACGGGCCAGCACCGCTTCGGCAATGTCTTTGGCATGGAAGCGCCGCTCGAGGCTCGCCCGCGGCACTTGATAGAGCTGACCGATGCGCTTCAGTCCGAGCCGCCTGAGCAGGAGCGCGATCGCGGGCTCGAGCCGCAACGCTTCGACCGGAAGGTCGGCGAGTGCGCGCGCGATTTCGCCGTCGGGCACGATGATGGGTGAGGATCGTCCGAAGCGGGCGAGCGCATGCGCGCCACCCAAGGTCTCGGCCAGAGCGAGCTGCGCGGTGAGCCCGGCGCGGGCGAGCCTCTCGGCAAGATCGGCGAGAAGCGCCGCCTCGCCGCCGAAGAGATGCGGCACGCCGCTGACGTCGAGCCAGAGCCCGTCAGCGCCGTCGACATTCAGCGTCGGGCTGTAGCGGACGCTTGCCCAGCTCGCGAGAGCAAGCATGGCCTCGGCGTCTTTCCGTGCTGCCGCCGGCGCGGTCATGAGATGCGGGCAGATGGCGCGCGCATCGGCGAGCCCCATGCCGGGGCTGAGGCCTTGGCCCGCGCTTGCCGCATTGACGGCGGTCAGAAGGAGCCCGCGCTCCTCGCTGCCGACCAGGGCAAACGGCCGGTCATCCGGCAAAGCTTTGCCGCTTCGCTTCAGCCTCTCCAGCGGAAGATGCGGCAGAAAGATGGAAACCATCCGACTCATGACTGAACTCCACGATGAAACTTCGTCCGGGCGCCTCGCCCCGGCAGCGCTCCAAGGTCACATGCCAGGCGGGAGCGCCCGGTGCCGCGGCATCGAAGGGGGCAAGCCCGCTCCGCCCCGCGGCGACGCGCCAGCGGGTGAGCGTTCCGGGGAGACCCGTCCGGCGGCATGCGTGCGTGTGACCGGAGAGGAGGAGGCAGGGCGTGCGCGAGGCCTGCGCGGCAAGGCCGAGGCGGCGGCTCGCGAGTTCTTCCCTGATCTCGGCCTGGCCAAGCGCGGCGATGAGCGCCCGGCTCTTCAGCCCCTCTTCCAGCGCCCAGGCGGCGTCTTGCGCCGTCCTGGTCTCGACGATGAGGAAACCGGCGGGGTCGAGGCCTTGGGCGATGAGGCCAGGCCCGTAAGGACGCCCCCATTCGCGCGCGACGCCTTGAGTCAGGCACCAGAGCACGAGATCGCCGCGCCCGGACCTGCCCGCGCCTTGAGCGAGTGCGGCAAGGGCGAAGGCGAGAGCGGCGGGGGCGTCGCGATAGGAGGCCGGCTTGATCTCGTGCAGCCCTGACTGAAAGAGCCGGTCGAGGGGAAATCCCCTGTCGCTGAAAGCGGACGGGCCGGGGAGGGGCTCAGGGCTCTCACGAAAGGCCATAACGAGACCCCCACCCGACGCTGCAAATTGTGCAGCGTCACCCTCTCCCTTGCTGGGAGAGGTGGAGAGGTCGGAGGGCGGAGAGAATAAAGAGCAGGCGGGGCGGGAAGGGCCCGTACCCGGTGCGGGGGGAAGGCCTAAGGACACGGGAACCTGTTCGAGCGCACGGACCGATGCGCGTAGCTGCTCGATCAGGACCCTGCCCGGTGTCCCGCCTGCTCTTGCAACGCCAGCCGGCGGAACGAGGAGACCTTCTGCACCGCCTGGAACGTCGTTACGCAACGCTACTCACCTCAACTCTCGTTCCTGTTTTGTTCTAGACAGAGTTGGAGCCAGAGTCAAGGCGAGGGGATCGATGTCAGGAAATGAGCCCTTTCTCCGCCGATGGCGCGCTCAAAGACCCGAGAACAGAGGCTGTCGAGGCGAGGTTCCAGAAGCTCCCGATCGCCATTCCCGAGCATGAGGGTTACCCTCGAAACGGCGTTCGATGTTTTTGTGGTGAAAGCCAAGTAAAGACCAGACAAACTTGATGTAAATTTCTCCAGGAATTCCAAGGATTCGACTTTTAGACATTTACGATCTGTTTACTGTAAAGCATCCGTCTGTATTGGATTGATTTAACGTGTATCTAATGGGGCGGTGCTAATTTCCACGTCAGGTTCCGCCGGCAAGAAGAAATCGGCGAGGGGCCACCAAACCCAAGAAAGGGAGAAGTCAAATGAGGAATTCAATCGCACGCTTCGTCAAGGACGAGTTCGGCGCCACCGCCATCGAGTACGCCCTGATCGCCCTCGGCATTGCCGTTGCCATTATCGTGGCGGTGAACGCCCTCGGCCAGAAGCTGGTCTCGGTGTTCAATTCGATCAGCGCCAAGCTGGTTCCCGCGACCTAGTCGTTCCAAGCCAGGCCGGGCCAGCTTCCTCATAGGCGGGAGCTGGCCCTGGCCGCTGGAACAGTCTGTTTAACGCTGCTCGCCTGCGCGAGGGCTGAGCCGGCCGCCCGTCAGGTCACCATGCCTCAGCGGCGTGGCCCCCAATCTTCCACAATCTGCGCCTAAGAATGCTCACCTTCGAGGGAGCTAAAGCCTTGCGGTCGTGGGGCGCAGTGCTGCACCGATATCTCCTGACTCTCCTGCTGGCATCGGCCGGCGTCGTCGCTTGCGCGCCGAAGCTGCTCGCCCATCCCCATGTCTGGGCCACGGTTCGCTCGGAGATCGTGTTCGGCCCCAATCACCAGATCATCGGCATCCGCCACGCCTGGACGTTCGATGAGTTCTATACCGCCATGGCAATCCAGGGGCTGGATACCAACAAAGACGGCGTCTACTCCAAGGAGGAGCTGGCGCCGCTTGCCAAGGTCAATGTCGATTCGCTCAAGGATTTCGACTATTTCACCTTCGTGCATTTCGAGGGGGAGGACGACAAGCTCATCAAGCTGAAGCCGCCGGTCGATTATCGGGTCGACTACGACAAGACCGTGCTGACCTTGCATTTCACCCTGCCGCTCGAGACGCCGCTCGATACGCATGGCAAGCCGGTTGCGATCGACGTTTACGATCCGTCCTTCTTCGTCGCCTTCGGCTTCGCCACCGAGAAGCCGATCACGCTCGCCGGCGCCGACACCAAGAGCTGCGAAGCCAAGGTCACGCTGCCAGATCCCGAGACCGCCGCCGACACCAAGGCATTGACCGAATCCTTCTTCACCCAGCTTGGGCCGAACTCGAATTTCGGCTCGCAATTCGCCCAGACGGTGACGGTGACATGCAAGGATTCGCATCTATGAGAGGCGCTCATGCGGCTCTCGCGGGCGCGGTTCTCGCAGTGTTGCTCGCTCTCGCCGTCACTTCCGTGCGCGCTCAAGAACTAAAGCCGCTCAGCCCGTTCGGGGCGACCGAGGCGGCGCCGCCTTCAGCCTTCGCGCAACGCCCGGTCGCCGCCCCGTTCCAGTCACGCGGCCCGCTCGGTAGCGTGTTTGCCTGGGTGCTCGACAAGCAGCTTGGCCTGCAGCGCATTCTCGCGACCAGCGTCAAGGGGCTCAAGACAGACAACCCCATAACCGGCGCTTTGACGCTGGCGGGGCTCTCCTTCCTCTACGGCATCCTGCATGCGGTCGGCCCCGGGCATGGCAAGACCATCATCTCGTCCTATGTCGTCGCCAACGAGGAGACGGTGAGGCGCGGGGTGATCATCTCGTTCATCGCCGCGGCCCTCCAGGCGCTGACCGCCGTCGCTCTGGTAGCCCTGCTCCTGTTCGGGCTCAACGCCACAGGGCTTCAGGTCAATGCATGGTCGAACCAGCTCGAAAGCCTGAGCTATGCGATGATCGCCCTGGTTGGTGTCTATCTCCTCATCACCCAGCTCTATCGGCTGTGGCGGAACTGGCGAAGCGGGCCGGTGGCGCACGCCGCGGGCGCGCAGGCGGCGCATGGTCATGGCGAGCATGGTCGGCACGACCACGATCATGCTCATCACCACGATCCCCATGACCATAGCCATGACCACGACCGCCATGACCATGGGCACCACGGCCATCATCACGCGCCGGGAGAGGCGTGCGACCACGTCGTCGATGCGCGGCAGCTGGCCGGGCCGCTTTCGTGGCGGAAGGTCATGGCGGTGGTGTTCTCGGTCGGCATCAGGCCCTGCACCGGGGCGATCCTTGTGCTGGTCTTCGCGGTGACACAGGGACTGTTCTGGGCGGGAGTGGCAGCGACCTTCGCCATGGCGTTCGGCACCGCCATCACCGTCGCCGTGCTGGCGACGCTCGCGCTCGGCTCGCGCGAGCTTGCCCTCAAGCTTGGCGGGGCGAGCAGCCGCTGGACCAACGCCGTATGGACCACCTGCAGCATAGGCGGGGCTTTCATCATCTTTATGTTCGGGGCGCTTTTGTTCGGCGCCTCGCTCGGTCCGGCCCGGCCGTTCTGATTTTTCTTCTGTTCGCAGCGTGACGACCCTGCGACCAAAGCGCACCGAAGATTTGCTTTCTTTTTTTGCTGGCGCGATTGCCTCTGGCTGGTAAAGCAGCATAAATCTGGCTCGAACACGCGGGGTCTCACTCGGCAGAGCCTGGCGCTCACAATCGAGAGGTAACCCATGGCACTTCAACTTGGCGAAATCGCCCCGGATTTCGAAGCCGATACGACGCAAGGCCATATCCGGTTTCACGAATGGCTCGGTGATTCGTGGGGCGTGCTGTTCTCGCACCCGAAGGACTTCACGCCGGTCTGCACCACCGAGCTCGGCTACATGGCGCGCATCAAGCCTGAGTTCGACAAGCGCGGCGTCAAGATCGTCGGGCTCAGCGTCGACCCGATCGACCGGCACGCGAAATGGGCAGAGGATATCAAGGAGACCCAAGGCTTCGCGCCGAATTTCCCGATGATCGGCGATCCTACCTTGGAAATCTCCAAGCTCTACGGCATGCTGCCGGCGAGCACGTCAGGCGGCTCCGACGGGCGGACGGCGGCCGACAATCAGACCGTGCGCAACGTGTTCGTCATCGGCCCCGACAAGAGGATCAAGCTGATCCTGGTCTATCCGATGACCACGGGCCGGAACTTCGACGAGGTGCTCCGCGTGATCAACTCGCTCCAGCTCACCGCCAAGCACCGCGTGGCGACGCCGGTGAACTGGAAGGCCGGTGAGGACGTGATTATCTCCGGCTCGGTAACCGATGACGACGCAAAGAAGATCTACCCCGACGGGTGGAAGTCGCCGCGGCCCTATATCCGGATCGTCCCGCAGCCGAAGGGCTGATCGTCGCGCAAAGCGGCTTAGCTTCGCAGCTCCAGTCCGCCGCGCACGACCACGCCATAACTACTTAGAAAATTGGTTGGCGGCCGCTTTTGCCTTCAAAGTAGAAATGCTGTATACGGATCATATCGGTCGGTCAAAAGGGCGCTCGCACGGTGCTTTCGGGGCCAGCGGCGCTGCTGGGCAGGGACTATGTCTGATCCAAGTGGAACGTCCCCGTCGGGGGGCGAAGCAGACTCACGCGAAACGGCAAAGCGCATCGCCGATCAGCTCGCGCCCCTGATCAAGCTTGCGCGCTCGGTCAAGTTCGATTTCCTCGCTTATCTGCTCGCCATGGCGCTCAAGGAAGCGCGGCGGCTCTCCGGAGATTGACCGCCGGCGGCGCCGGCGCGCTGCTAACATCGCCGTCATGGCATTTCCCAAGACGCCCGCGCTGACCACGGATTGCGCGATCTTCGACGGCAGCGGGCGGGTGCTGCTCATCCGCCGCAAGAATCCGCCGTTCCAGGGCGCTTATGCGCTGCCCGGAGGGTTCGTCGAGATCGGCGAGACCCTCGATGCCGCCTGCCGGCGCGAGGTGCTCGAGGAGGCGGGGATCGAGCTCGGCGATCTTTGGCTGGTCGGGGTTTATTCCGACCCTGGCCGCGATCCAAGGGGGCATACGGTCAGCGTGGTCTTTTCCGCCGTCCTGCCGCGCGCGCTTACCCCGCAAGCCGGGTCCGACGCCGAGGGCGCCGAATGGGTCGCGGATTGGCGAAAGCTCGCGCTCGCCTTCGACCATGCGAAGATTCTCGAAGATGCGGAGGCGTTGCGCAGACGCCGGTAGGGGTACGCCGGGCTTTGCCCGCGCCGGCAGCCCTAGTCGGCCGGTGAGGGATGCACTATCTAGGCTTGGAAGGAGCCTGCCGATGAACGAGCGCGCCCGCCCCAAGGCCTTCGCCGCTGCCAAGCAGCACGAACCGACTGAAAACGCCCCGGCTGCGGGCAAGATCGGCGTGCTCCTGATCAATCTCGGCACGCCCGACGGCACCTCGTATTGGCCGATGCGCCGCTACCTCAAGGAGTTCCTGTCGGACCGCCGGGTGATCGAGTTGAACCGCGCGCTGTGGTGGCTGATCCTGAACGGCGTCGTGCTGGTCAGGCGGCCGTTCGCGAGCGGCGCCAAATACCGCTCGATCTGGAACGAGGAGCTCGACGAGTCGCCGCTTCGCACCCTCACCCGGCGCCAGGCCGAGAAGGTCGCCGCGTCGTTCGCTTCGCGGCAGGGCATCGTCGTCGATTGGGCAATGCGCTACGGCTCGCCGTCGATCGCCTCGCGCGTCGAGGCGCTCGCGAGCCAAGGCTGCGACAGGCTGCTCGCCTTCCCGCTCTACCCGCAATACGCCGCCGCGACCACGGCGACCGCCAACGACAAGACGTTCGATGCGCTGAAGACACTCCGCGCGCAGCCGGCGTTGCGCACCGTGCCGTCCTACCCCACCGACCCGGTCTATATCGAGGCGCTGGCGAATTCGATCAGGACCCATCTCGCCGGTCTCGATTTCGAGCCCGAGGCGATCCTCGCCTCGTTTCACGGCCTGCCGCAATCTTGCGTCGACCGAGGCGATCCCTACCAGGCGCAATGCGCGGCGACCACCGAGGCGCTGCGCGCGGCGCTCGGCCCGCTCGGGCCCAAGCTCAAGCTCACCTTCCAGTCGCGCTTCGGCGCCGCCGAGTGGCTCAAGCCCTATACCGACAAGACGGTCGAGGCGCTGGCGCGGGACGGCGTCAGAGATATCGCCATCCTCACGCCAGGGTTTGCCGCCGACTGCGTCGAGAC
This sequence comes from uncultured Alphaproteobacteria bacterium, assembly GCA_963820005.1. Lineage (GTDB taxonomy): Bacteria > Pseudomonadota > Alphaproteobacteria > Rhizobiales > Methyloligellaceae > Methyloceanibacter. The sequence continues at coordinate 461,848 of CAWFYQ010000008.1, forward strand.
GCTCGAGGAGATCGCGGTAGAGAACAAGGACATCTTCCTCGAGCATGGCGGCGAGAGATTCGCCTACATTCCCTGCCTCAACGACAGCGACGACGGCATCGCTGTGCTGGTGCATGTCATCGAGCGCGAGTTGCAGGGTTGGGTGTGAGACGTGCGTCATTCCGGCTGGCGCGCCGGCATGACGAGAGTGGGGGCCATGGGTGGGTTCGGTCGGCTGCTCGTGCCGGTCATGCTGCTTGCCGAGAAGGAGAAGGCCGAGAACGACCAGAGGCTGCTCGCCGGCATCCGGTCTGTGGCGCCGGCTCTCGCGGCGCTCAATCTCGTGGCCGGCACCTATGGCCGGAACGTCGCCATCGCCACCGGCGAGTGGGCTGAGACGATCGATATCAAGCTCGCCGAGCTCAGGCGGGCGAAGAAGAAGTGCTAGCGATGCGTGCCGACCATCCTCGCAGCCTTCTGCCTCGCGCTGGCGGGCGCGCCGCTCCAGGCCGCAGATTCCGCGCAGAGTCCTGGAGCTCAAACGCCATCGACCTATGTCTCGGTGGCGGGCGCGCCTGGCGACGGCGAGCAGGCGCTTGCCGTGGCGCTCGGCAAGCGCCTCGCGGCACTCGGGGTCAAGCAGGCGACCGCGTTCGAGGCCGACGTCTACGACGTGCAAGGCTCGGTGCGCATGAGCCCCGCGGGCAAAGGCAAGGAGACCGTCACCATCGTCTGGGTGGTGCTCGCGCCGGACGGCAATCAGCTCGGGATCACGCGCCAAACCAAGGAGGTGAAGAAGGGGAGCCTCGACAAGACATGGGGCGCCGCCGCCGACGCCGCGGCGGCAGCCGCGGCAGCCGACATCGTGCAGCTGTTGCCGCATTAAGAGTTCTGGCTACAAGCTATCGCCGGCATGACGGGGATCGAAAGTGGCCCTTATAATCGAAGGCGGTCGCACCCATCTATGTGCCGCGAGGAAGGCTAGTAGCGATAAAGTGAACCAAGAACCCGTCTAGCCGTCACACCTCGGGAGGCTGCAATGCTCGGCTTCAATGTCTTCGTTATTTTTCTGCTCGTCCTGTTCATCTTCATCGTCATCGCCGGCGTCAAGGTGGTGCCGCAGGGCTGGAACTACACGGTCGAGCGCTTCGGCCGCTATACGCGCACCCTTCGCCCCGGCCTCACTCTGATCATCCCGTTCATCGACCGCATCGGACGGAAGCTCAACATGATGGAGCAGGTGATCGAGGTGCCGAGCCAGGAGGTCATCACCAAGGACAACGCCATGGTCAGGGTTGACGGGGTGGCCTTCTTCCAGGTGCTCGACGCGTCACAGGCGAGCTATGAGATCACCAATCTGCAGATCGCCATCCTCAACCTGACGATGACCAATATCCGCACGGTGATGGGCTCGATGGACTTGGACAAGCTCCTCTCCGAGCGCGACGAGATCAATCACCGCCTGCTCAAGGTGGTCGACGACGCGACGCATAATTGGGGCGTCAAGGTCACCCGTATCGAGATCAAGGACATCGAGCCGCCGCGCGATCTGATCGAACTCGATGGCGCGGCAGATGAAGGCCGAACGCGACAAGCGCGCCGCGATCCTGGTCGCCGAAGGCGAGCGGCAGGCAGCCATCCTCACCGCCGAAGGCTCCAAGCAGGCACAGATCCTCGCCGCCGAAGGACGGCGCGAGGCCGCCTATCGCGACGCCGAGGCGCGCGAGCGCTCGGCGGAAGCCGAGGCCAAGGCCACGCAGGTGGTGAGCGATGCGATCAGCAAGGGCAGCGCACAGGCGATCAACTATTTCGTCGCCAACAATTATATCGGTGCGCTGAAGGCGCTGGCGGAGGCCAAGAACCAGAAGGTGCTGATCATGCCGGTCGAGGCGTCCTCGGTGATCGGCGCCATCGCCGGCATCAGCGAGATCGCGCGCGAAGCCTTCGGCAGTGGCGGCGGCGGTGATGTCGCCGCACCCGCCGCGCCAAGGCCGCGAAGCGGCGGCTCGGTCCCAACCGTCTAACGGCGCGGAGAAAGATCGATGGAAACGATAGCCGAGCTCGGCGCCTGGAACTGGATGATCCTGGCTGCGATCCTGTTCGTGCTCGAGCTCACCGCCCCCGGCGTCTTCTTCATGTGGTTCGGGCTGGCCGCGGTCGCGACCGGACTCATCATGTTCCGCTACGACATCGGCTGGCAGTGGCAGCTGATCGTGTTCTGCGCGCTGTCGCTAGCCGCTGTGCTGCTCGCCAATAAATATCTGCGCGGGCATCCCCTCGAAAGCGAGCGGCCGCTGTTGAACGAGCGCGCCACCCAGCTCATCGGCCAGACCTTCGATCTGATCGATCCCATCGTCAACGGGCGCGGCAGCGTCAAGATCGGCGACAGCATCTGGCGCGTGGAGGGACCCGAGTTGCCGCAAGGCGCGCGCATCAAGGTGATCGGCGCCGACGGCACGCTGCTCAAGGTCGTGCCGGCGAGCGCCGCCGCGGCGGCTTAACGGCAAGCGGCTCAGACCTCGATCTCGGTGACCGAGGTGATCTCCGGAGGAGCCTCCGCCGAAGCATCAGGGTGGGGCCACAGGCCTCTTCCCGAGCGGCTTCGGCCCGAGCCCGACACTTCGACCTCGGTGAACCCGACCTCCTCGAACTTGCTGGCAACCAACTCGTTGCTGGCCAAGCTCTGGAAGAAACCGAGGGTAATGGTTGCCCGGTATCGCTTGCCCTGATGGACGATGAAGACCGGCATGCCTTCCTCCGTGATACAGCGATTGTTTCGCACCATTATACACGTATTGCGGGCATATCTCCAAGTCTTGTCAGTCGCGGAACCAGTCCCTTACGGCGTTGCGTCCCGCCTCATCGAGCAAAAGGTGAAGCTTGGTGCGGCGAAGCAGGAAGTCCTCACCCGTCATGGCGTCCTCGGTCTCCACAGCATATTGGAGCTCGGCGCGGGTCACGCCTGGGGCGATCTGATCGGCAAGATCAGGATCGCGTGCGAGTGTTTCGAACAGAGTTTCGATCTGATCGCCATAGGTGAGCGCCCAGCGGTGGCGCGTCGCGAGGGGGACGCTCTCAGGACCCTGCTCGGCGCGTACCATTAGCTCGGCACGGGAGAGGCTCCCGCCGTAAAGCGTGGCGCCCTTGGTCCATGGCGTTCCGACTGCGGCGCCGAGGCGCGCCAGCCGGCCGAGCACCGTCTCGGCCAAGGCGCGGTGGGTGGTGAGCTTGCCGCCGTAAAGCGTAACGTAGCCGCCCGCGCCATTGGCGACGGACGACAGAGTCGCGCTTCGGCTGACCGCGCTCGGCCTTGCCGCTTCGTCGTCATGCAAGGCGCGCACGCCCGACCAGGTGAACATCACATCGCGGCTGGTCGCCGCCCCTGACGTCCCCGCGAAATAGCGATTATAGGAAGCGAGCAGGTAGGCTTCCTCCTCGGCGGAGCAGATCGCGGCGCCGGGATCGCCCGCATGCGGCACATCGGTCGTGCCGACGATGAGGAAGCGGCCATCGAGCCAGGGAATGACGAAGATCACCCGCTCGTCGGCATCCTGGAGCGTGTAGGCGTCGGTCTGCGGCGGGTCAGGCATGGGGAGCACGATATGGCTGCCGCGCACGAGCTTGAGCGGCCGCGGCGGTGGCGCGGCTTCGGTCATGGCGTCGACGGCCGCGACCCAAGGCCCGCTCGCATTGACGATGAAGCGCGCCTCGACGCGGACCTTACGCCCTCGCTCGTCGAGCTCGACAGCATAGCCGTCGGCCAGGGGGGCGATCGCCGTCACGGCGCGGCGATTGAGAATGTCGGCGCCGCGTGCGCGGGCATCGAGCAGCACGGCGAGGGTCAGCCGCGCATCGTCGGTCCTGGCGTCGTGATAATGCAGCACCGAAGAAAGACCCTCCTGGTTCAGCCGCGGCAGACGTTCGACCTCCGCGCGGGTCAGCTTGCCGCTCGGCGGAAGCCCGTCGCCGATCGACAGCAGGTCGTAGAGCGCGAGCCCGCCATGAACCAGCCACGCCTGTCGCTTCTGCCAGCGATAGACCGGCAGGAGGAAGCGTTGCGAGGCGACGAGATGCGGCGCGGTCTTGAGCAGGCCGGCGCGCTCGATCAGCAACTCGCGCACGAGCGAGAGCTCCAGATGCTCAAGATAGCGCAAGCCGCCATGGATCAGCTTGGATGAGGCCGAGGAGGTGGCGCAAGCGTAGTCGCCCCTCTCGGCAAGCATCACCTTCAGCCCGCGGCCAGCCGCGTCGCGGGCAACCGCCGCGCCATGAATGCCGCCGCCGACAACGAGAATATCGAGGGTCCGGCTCGCCACGTCGCCCCCTTCCGCCCGTCCCGACTATACAGATCGCGGCCGCAAGCGCGAAACGGCGCGGTGCCGCCGCAATCGCGGCATAGAGTTTCTGTCCGTAGCTCCTGCGAGCAGGCTCGAATGCACGCGCATCACCACGGCACCGACCTTAGTCATCGCCACCGGCGCGACGAGATCATGGACGCTCCGGGTCTGCCGGCGGCGCGCTTGGCTGAGACGCTGAAGGGCCTTGGCCTCGTCAACGCGATCACGAGATCGAGCCGGCTGATGTGGCCCGATTTGGTGGCTGCCGCGCTGCGCCGACCGGGCGAGAGGCTTCGTGTGCTCGATGTCGCCTGCGGCGGCGGGGACGTGCTCATCACGCTGGCGCGCTGGGCGGCGAAGGCCGGGATCGATGTCGAGCTGGCCGGCTGCGACGCGAGCGCCGAGGCGGTGACCTATGCGCGAGCGAGCGCGGCGAGGGCCGGTGCGCGCGTCTCATTCTCGGAGCTCAGGATCGCGCGCGATGCTTTGCCGGACGGCTACCACATGATCATGAGCACGCTGTTCCTGCATCATCTCGACGAGGATGACGCGATCGCCTTCTTAAGCGAGGCGGCGGCGAAGGCGCGCGACCGGCTGGTGATCCAGGACATTCTGCGCAGCCGGCTGAGCTATTGGTTCGCGCGGGTCGGCACGCGGCTGCTGCTCTTGAACGACATCTGTCGCCTCGATGGCAGAAGCTCGGTCGAGGGCGCGTTCACCCGCGAGGAAGCGAAGGCGCTGGCCAAGGCGGCAGGCCTCGAGGGCGCCGAGATCGTGCTACGCTTCCCGTTCCGTTATTTGATCCGCTGGGTCAGGCCACTTGTTTGAGCATGATCTTATTGGAAAACCGCTGCGCACTTTCCCGGATCATGCTCGGATGACGTCTGCGTAGCTCTTGAGCCGGGTCGATTGCGCGATCAAGGTCACGAGCCGCGGCAGCATTCTTGCCGTGAAGATGGTGAGCGGGTCTAGCCCCCTGGTCTCGAACAGGACGTTGACCAGAGACGCCCAACGAAATTGCGGGCCGAGCCTCGCGATCATGCGCCGTTGGTATTGCTCGGCGCTGTCGCCGGCGAGCACGGCTTGCGCCGCGGCGATGCCTGAGAGCAGCGCGATCGACATGCCGTCGCCGGTGAACGAGGGGATCACGGCGAGCTGGTCGCCGACCGGGAAAATCGCCGGCGAAACGGCCTGGCGGCGAAGATAGCCGTAAGGAATAGCGGCGACAGCGACCGGCTTCTCCCATTGCGGCGTGGCGCCGTCGAGCAGCTCGGCGAGGAGCGCAGACTGCCGCGCGAGATAAGCCGCCTGAGAGGGCCAGTCCGAGCCGATCTTCTGGAGCAGCGCCCGGTGCATCACCCAACCGATCGTGACGATCTCGTCCTCGACGATGATCGCGCCGATATAGCCGCCGTCGAACATCATCAGCTGGACGACGTCTTGCAGCCCCGCCAGCGCGGATGCGCTCACCCGGAGCTGGAGCTTGAAGCCGACGATATCGCTCGGTGCGCGCGGGAACTGGCGAAGATTGTGCTTGCCGCTCGATAGCGCCACGGCCTTTGCCTTCAGCGTCTCTGCACCGGCCTTCACGCCGACCTCGCCGTCGCAGCTTGTGACCTCGGTGACGGTGGCCCCGCGCCTGACTTCGGCGCCGGCAGCTTCAGCCCGATCCAGTAGAGCCTGGTCGAGGCGATAGCGGGAGTAACCCGCGGCGCGGAACGGGAGCGGCGCCTCGGCATGGCGATTGCCCGCGGCGAGCCTGAACGTGGCCATCGAGCTTGCGCCCATCGTGCCGAGGTCGAGGCCGAGATAAGCGAGCAGCACTTGCGCCTCCTCGCTCAAGAACTCGCCGCAGACTTTGTGATGGGCGGCGCGGGTGCTCTCGAGCACCACCGCGTGGGCGCCGTTCCGCGCAAGCTCGAGCGCAAAGGACGCACCGGCTAGTCCGCCGCCTATGGCGATGAAGGGCGCGTCCCGCATCGAGCACAATTGGCGCTTCGGGCTGCCGGGATCAACCGGCTTGGAGGCGGCTCGAACTCGGTGGAGTGCAGGCGAACCAAAGGATGCCGCAGCAGTTTACCTCGTTAGCATGCCTCGCCGCCACATTTGGGCGCTCTGCAGGCAATAAGCTCCCTTTTTCGTCGCTCCGACAGGAAGGTTCAATGGCCGACATCGTCATCATCAATCCTCGTTTCGACATCTCCTTCTGGGGGTTGGAGCATTGCATGCCGCTGTTCGGGAAGCGCGCGAACCTGCCGGTGGCTTGCCTCGCATTGCTGGCCGCGCTGGTTCCCGAGCATCACCAGGTGACGCTGATTGATGAGAATGTCGAAGACATCGACTTCGACCGTCTCGCCCGCGCCGACCTTGTCTGCCTTACCGGCATGAGCGTTCAAGGGCGGCGCCTCTTCGAGATTCTCGAGGAGGTCAAGTCGCGCGGCGTCATGGTGGTGGTGGGCGGGCCGATGGCAACGGTCGAGCCGGAAGTCTTGGAAGGTGCTGCGGACGTCATTTTCGTCGGCGAAGCGGATGAGACTTGGCCACAGTTTTTGCGGGAGTGGGAGCAGGGCTGCCACAAGACCCGCTACGAGCAGGAGGACAAGACCGAGATGGCTCGGTTGCCTCTGCCGCGCGTCGATCTGCTCAAGGTCGATCGTTATATGTTCGGGAGCTTGCAGATCTCGCGTGGGTGCCCGTTCACTTGCGAGTTCTGCGACATTATCGTGACGTTTGGCCGGCGGCCGCGTCTCAAAACGAGCGATCAGGTCTTAGCCGAGCTCGAAGCGTTTCGTGGCGCGGGGCTCGGAATCGTCTTCGTGGTGGACGACAATCTCATAGGCAACAAAAAGGCGATAAAGCCGGTTCTTCGCGAGATCATCCGCTGGCAGCAGGAGCGCTCTTATCCGCTCACGCTGTTCACCGAGGCCTCGCTCGATCTCGCCGAGGACGAGGAGCTGATGGAGTTGATGGGGCTGGCCAATTTCCAAAGCGTCTTCATCGGCATCGAGAGCCCGAACGAGGACTCATTGCGGGAGACTAAGAAGCACCAAAATGTACGGCCCAATGCCGGAACGCTGCTGGATCGGGTGCATCGCGTCCAGCAGCATGGCATCGACGTCTGGTGCGGCATGATAGTCGGCTTCGATCACGACGACGTTTCGATCTTCGACGTGATGCCGAAATTCTTGGGCGAGGCGCGCGTTTCAGCCGCGCTTATCGGCATGCTGCACGCGATACCAACCACGCCGCTCCACGCGCGACTAAAACAGGCGGGAAGGTTGAACGATGAAGATGCGAGCGATCGCTACGGTACAAATGTCGTTCCGCTCGGCATGTCGCCGGAAGATCTCCGTAACGGTTTCGTAGAGGTCATGCAGACGTGCTACACGGCCGACGCCTACTTCCAACGGCTCGATGCTCAGTTCATCGACGGGAATTTCAAGTTCGCCGTGCATCATCTCCCCTATTGGGCGAGCCATCGTTGGGCTTGGGCGAAGCGCTCCTTTTTCAATTATGTCAAATTTGTCGTTATCGCCTCGCGCGTGCTGCGCCTGGGCGTGGACCAGCCACTCATGGCCAGATATAGGCAGCAGCTGTTGCGGGTGGCCCGCGCGCGCTGGCGTGAACCGCACATCCTTTTCATCTATGCGATCAAAGTGGCATCGCACTACCACTACGCCGCGCTCACGCGGGCGTTGTCACAGGTCGATGAGACCAGTGGCGCGATGCCCAGTGCGGGGCGCTCCTTCTCGCGCGTCAAGCGGCGGGAAGAAGAACGCGCCGTCGCGTAAGATCAGGCGACGCCGACGCGGAGCAGGTCGTGGATGTGAATGATGCCGACTGGGCGCCCATCCTCGACCACGAATAGGGTGGTGATCGCCGAGGAGTTGATGATCTCGAGCGCGGCGCTCGCCAGCAGGTCGGGCGACACGGTTTTAGGCGCCGCCGTCATGATTTCCCCGGTGCGTCGCTTGAGCAGCCCGTCGCCCATATGGCGGCGCAAATCGCCGTCGGTGATGATGCCCTTGAGCATGCCGTCGCCGTCAAGCACGCCGAGGCAACCGAGCGCCTTCTCGGTCATGACCACGATCGCCTCGGCCATGGCGCAGTCGGCATGTGCGAGCGGCAGGCGGTCGCCCTTATGCATCAAATCGCCGACATATTTCAGCCGCGCGCCGAGCTGGCCGCCGGGATGCAGCGCCTTGAAGTCGCGCGCAGTGAAGCCCTTGCTGTCGAGCAGAGCCATGGCCAGACAGTCGCCGAGCGCGAGCTGCATGACGGTCGAGGTGGTCGGCGCGAGCCCGTGCGGGCAGGCTTCCTTGGCCTGCGGCAGGGCAAGCACGAGGTCGGCGCTGGTGCCGAGCGTGCTGTCGGGGTTCGACGTCACCGCGATCAGCTTCACGGCGAATCGCCGCGAATAGGACACGATGTTGCCGAGCTCGACCGTCTCGCCGGACCAGGAGAAGGCGAGGATCATGTCCTGCTTGGTGATCATGCCGAGATCGCCGTGGCTCGCCTCGCTCGGATGCACGAAGAAGGCTGGCGTGCCGGTCGACGACAGGGTGGCGGCAACTTTCAGACCGACATGGCCGCTTTTGCCCATGCCGGTGACGATGACGCGGCCGTTACAGGCGCGCATCATGGCGATGGCCTTGCCGAAGCTCTCGCTCAGGCCGTCGGCAAGCGCCGCCTTCAGCCCGGCGAGGCCATCAGCCTCGAATTGGAGGGTCCGCGTGGCAGACGCGATCGCCTCGCTGCGCCCATCGCGCAACAAAAAATCCCGCTTCGGGCCGACCGGCATGATCGTGTTCCCCCTGTTGCGCAAGCCGCATAGTAGCACGGTTTACGGGACCGTCAGGCCCAAGACGCGGCGCCAGTGCCCCGTTTCGAAACGGCTCTAAACGCCCCGTTAACTCTATTACCCCTAGGCTTTCCCGATCAACGGCCGGATGGACGCGGGGGCGGTCTCCGTGCTTCCGGCTTGGATCGAGGGTTAAGCGTCCTTGCCGCGTCGCCATACCATAAGCGCAGCGGGCGCTCTCGCTGCGGCCGTGCTCCTTGCCGCTTCCGCGCCGGCCGGCGCGCAATACGCGTCAGGTCAAGCGCTGCGCGGCAGCGTCGATCCGCGCGACGCGGCCCAGCGAGCCGGCGCGCCCGCAAATTCCGCCGCGCAGGGTGCGACGTCAGCCGGTCAAGGACAGGCTGCTCCGATCGGCTCGATCCCGCCACTGCCAGGGCTTCCCGGCGAGACGCAGGCGACCCCGCTCGGCGGGACGGGCGACGATACCGGCCAGACTCCGGCCGAAGGACCGTCGACCGATTCTGGCGAGGAGGTTACTGCTGCGCCCGAAGAGCCCGAGCTCGGCCTCTCGACCGAGGCGGGGGAGGCCAGTCTCCAGGTGCCGGGCATCTCGTTCGACTCATCGCGCCACAGGATCATCGCGCCGGCGCGCCACGATCTCGATCCTTACGTGCCGATCGGCATGAAGCTTGGCAGCTTTCTCCTGTTCACCGAGGCCGAGATCGGCGCCATTATCACCGACAACGTGCTCGACACGGATCTCGACGAGCATCCCGACCAGGCGCTGGAGTTTGCGCCCGAAATCCGGCTCGAATCGAATTGGGCGCGGCATTTCTTCATGGCCCAGTTCACCGCCGATCGCAGCTGGTACAAGAACTTCACGGTCGAGGATGATCGCATCTACCAGGGGCTGCTCCGTGGTCGGATCGACATCACCAGGCGCAACCATGTCGAGCTCGAGCTCGAGAAATCGCAGACCCAGGCCGGCCGCAACTCGGTCAGCCTCACCGACATCGCCGGCGAGCAGACCGACCTGCATGAGCAGCACATCACCGCGTCGGCCGATCACACCTTCAACCGGCTGACTCTGAAGCTGATCGGGACGGTCTCCGACTACGATTACGAGAACGTCACCCAGACCGTGCTCGACCAGTTCGATCCGACGCTCGGCACTTTGGGCGTTCCGATCCAGGACGTCAGGGACTATCGCGAGGACGACCTGAAGCTCCGCAGCAGCTACGAGCTCAGTCCCGTAACGACGATGTTTTTCGAAGGCGCCGTCAACGAGCGCGACTACAAGCAGTCGATCAACTCGGCGGGCTTCCGCCGCAATTCTTCGGGGGTGACGCTGCTGAGCGGGGCGGTCTTCAACTTCGCCAACCACTTTACCGGAGAGATCGGCGCCGGATGGGGACAACAGCAGTCGGTCGACGATCGGCTGTCGCCGATCCAGGGCCCGCTCATCGACGCAGATCTCATCTGGCTGCCTTCGCCGCTCACCAAGCTCGAGTTCATCGCCCGCTCTGAGATCGACGACACCTCGCTCGACAATTCTGTCGGCGCCATCGATCACTATTTCGAGTTCTCGCTACAGCACGCGTTCTGGCGATACTTGGTGCTCGGCAGCTACGTCTCCTACGAGAAGGCCACCTACGCCGACGATCCGCTGGTCGACCAGAGGGTCAAGCTCGGCCTGACGTCGGAATATTACTTCAATCCGTACGCCTCGGTTTATGCGCGTTACGAATACACCGACTTCTTCTCGACCAGCGAGCAGAGCGACTTCATCGAAAACGAGGTTCGGCTCGGCGTGAGGATTCGCCACTAGAAGCCGGCGTGATCAGCCGGCCATGGCTCGCCGGCTGACCTCGCCCGAGGTCAAGTCCTTATAGCTTTCGATCGGGCGCGGATAGCCGATGAGATAGCCCTGGATCTCGGGGCAGCCCTCGCGCATCAGCAGCAGGCGCTCGCCTTCGGTCTCGACGCCTTCGGCGATCACCGGAATGTTCAGCGCCTTGCCGAGGCCCATCACCGCGCGCACGATCGCCTGGGACTGACCGTTATGGTCGACACCCATGATGAAGGTGCGGTCGATCTTGAGCTTGTCGAAGGGGAACGACTGGAGCGACGACAGCGAAGCGTAGCCGGTGCCGAAATCGTCCATGGCGATCTTGACCCCGAGCAGCTTGAGCCGCCGCAGGATCTGCAGCGCCCGCTGGGGATCGCCGATCAGGACGCCTTCGGTGATCTCGAGCTCGAGCCGCCCTGGTGCAAGCCCGGTCTCGAGCAGGATAGAATGCACCAGGCCGGGCAGGTCGCCATGGCGGAACTGCGCCGGCGAAAGGTTGATGCCGATCTGCTTCGGCGAGGCCCAGCTGGCGGCCTCGCGGCAGGCGCCTCGCAAGGTCCATTCGCCGATCTCGCCGATCATGCCGTTCTGCTCGGCGAGCGGGATAAACGTGTTCGGCGGTATGAAGCCGCGCTTGGGATGCTGCCAGCGGATCAGCGCCTCGAAGCCGAACACCTCGCCGTGGATCGTGGCTTGCGGCTGGTAGTGCAGGGCTAGCTCACCGTGAGTGATGGCCGAGCGCAAATCGTGCTGAAGCGCGTAGCGTTCGCGCAGGCGCTTGTCCATCTCGGGATCGAAGAAGCGCACGGTCTGGCGGCCATCGAGCTTCGCTCGATAAAGCGCGGCGTCGGCATTGGCGAGCAGCGCCTCGGTATCGCTGCCGTCGCTCGGATAGATCGCCGCGCCCATGCTGAGCCCGATTGCGATCTTCTGCTCGCGGACGTCGAATTCCTCCGCGACCGATTTGAGCACCCGATCGGCGAGCTGCGCGGCGGCCTGCGGCTGCTCGCCGCCGCTCGACAAAATGACGAACTCGTCGCCGCCGACACGCGCGATAAAGTCATGGCCGGCGGCTTCCTCGAGCCGACTGGCGATGGCGCACAAAAGCTCGTCGCCGATGGCGTGGCCGAATACGTCGTTGGCCTCCTTGAAATGATCGAGATCGACGCTGAGCACGGCGAAGTCTTGACCGCTCGTCTTGGCCTGATCGAGCGTCCGCGCCAGCTGCAGGCTGAGCGCCGGGCGGTTGGCGAGGTTGGTGAGCGCGTCGTGATGGGCGAGGAAGGCGATCTCCTCGTGGCGCGCCAGCAATTCGGCGCGCGCGATCTGCATCTTGTCGCGTGCCTCGCCGAGGCTGAGCGCAGCCTTGCGCACCTCCTCCTGCAGGACATTGAAACTGTCGGCCATCTCGCCAAGCTCATCGCGCGAATTAGGCTTGACCGGCACGATATTCACCGAGGCGTGGGCCGCGTCGAGATCGCCCCGGCCGAGCGCCGCCATGGCATTGGTGAACTGCTGCAAGGTGCCGGTGGTCAGCCGCTTGGCGGCCTTGCTCACCTCGGTCGCCGAGTAGGTGATCATGCCGGGCAGTACCAGGCCGACGCTGATGGTAAGCAGCGCGACGGCGACGAAGATGTCGGCGAGCACCGCCACCAGCTCGTTGTGCTCGGCGGCGATGGTGTGCACCGCGGCGAGGTAGGCGATGCCGTCCAGCACCAGCACCAGAACCATGGCGCCGGTGAGCTTGACGTGCAGCGTCTGGACGATCGCCGGCAGGCCTGCGGCGATCCGGTCCTCGATGATGCGCCAGGCGTATAGCGCCGCTCCCGAATAGGCGAGCGCGAGGCCGAACACGACGGTCGGCAGACCGAATTGCTGGAAGCCGAGAATGGCCGAGATCAACCAGATCGCGGCGGCGACCACGCCGAGTGTGATGGTGCCGCGCGGCGCCCGGTAGGGACGGGCCGCGTCAGGCATGTCGCGCCGTAGCAGCCAGGCGGCGATGTTCGGCATGCAGATGCCGATGAGATAGGTGAAATTGGCGGCGGCGATCATCCATATCGGATCGCCCATGACCAGGAAGATGATAGCGCAGCCGGCGGTCAGGGCGGTCGCCGCCCAGGGACAGTCGGTCGGCTTGTAGCGGAGCGATAGGAAGCGGGGTAGGAGGCCGTCGTCGGCAAGCTGTGACAGGGTGCGCGCTGCACCGGCTAACGGCTGCAGCGTACCGTGAAACATGTTGAGCATGATGAACCAGACAGCGGCCGCCTTGCCGAAGCTGCCGAGCAGCGGCGCGAAGGTCGGACCGAGGATGGTGGCAAGGCCGTATCCCAATGTGTCGGGACCGAGAACGCCGAGCCAGACGATCGGCAACACGATGAAGTACACCCCCGCCATCGCGGCAGAGGCGAACATGGCACGCGGCACGTTGCGGTTCGGGTCCTTGGTCTCGCCGACATGGCAGGCCGCGGCCTCGAAGGCGGGTGCCGCGAAGCCGATCAGATAGAGCCCCGCCATCACCGCAGTCAGCTGGCCGAAGAAGCCTTCGAACGGCGTGGTCAAATGGTAGTCGAAAGCCTGCTGCCAATTGACGTCGCCAGCGAGCATGGGGGCGAGGCCGGAGATGAAGGCGAGCGAGGCAGAGGCCGTGGCAATCGGCATGGCAAGGCGCGCGACCCATTTGATGCCGCACAGATTCACCAGGCTGAACAAGCCGACGATGGTGATGGCGACAGCTTCAATGGGAAGCCCAGGGACGTACCATTGCTGGATGGCTGAGGCGGAGAGGAGTGCGGTCAGCCCGCAGGTCGGAATCCAGCCCCACCAATAGCAGGTGCCGGTCAGAGCCGAGAGCACGGGGTTATAGGGCCGGAAGGCCTCGGCGCAGGCGGCTGAGATGCCGCCGACCCGGTTCGGCCACATCAGCACGAGTTCAGTCCAGGCGGGCGCTGCTGCCCAGCCAAGGAGGACGCCGAAAATAAGCAGCGGGACCGCAGCGCTGCCTTGCCCCAGAATTTCGCCCTGACCGACGAACAGCGCCGTGATCAGGAAGATCATCTGGTTGCTGCCGCCCATGGCGAGTGCAGTGGTGCCAAACCAGCCGAGCACCCTCGGATGGGGATGGGCGACACTCACCTCGCAAGACGTGGAACTCATGGGCCGCAGCTCCGCTGAGCCGCGCCCGATCGACGATCTTTCGCGGCGCCCTTACGGCACCACAAAAGAGTTACCAAGTGGTCTAACGGGATTTAATCTTGGGAAAGCCAATATCGACAGGGTTAATTCCGAAGGTGGGGATGTCCCTGTTTATACGGTTCTATGATGTACGATGCATATATTGCGAATAATTGCAAACTAATGTTTGTTCAGTTGACATTGGTTGTAGTAATAATCTGCTATCGTCCGGATTAGTTCGGGCCCTCAAAAATAATGATCTAGGTCAAAATAGCTTCTTGATTTCGGCTTTGAAGGCATCGGCAAGGTCGGGGCGGGCGAGGGCGTAAGCCACGTTTGCCGTCAGAAATCCGATCTTCGACCCGCAGTCGAAGGTCTTGCCTTCGTATTTCAGGGCATAGAAGGGCTGGCGTTTCAGCAACGCGATCATCGCATCGGTGATCTGGATCTCGCCGCCCGCGCCCCGCTCCTGCGCCGAGAGCAGCTTGAAGATCTCTGGCTGGAGGATGTAGCGGCCGAGAATGGTGAGGTTTGAAGGCTCGGTCCCAGGCTTCGGCTTCTCCACCATGCCGTCGATGCGAAACACCCGCCCGTCGCCTTCACCGATCGAGACCACGCCGTAATTCTTCACCTGGTCTTGCGGTACCGGCTCGACGGCAATGACGTTGCCGCCATGCTCGGCATAGACGTCGAGCATCTGGGCGAGGCAGCCTTTGCCGGACGACTGCACCAGAACGTCGGGGAGGAGCAGGGCGAACGGCTCGTTGCCGACCAGCTCGCGCGCGCACCACACCGCGTGACCGAGGCCGAGCGGCTCCTGCTGGCGGGTGAAGCTGGTCGATCCGGGGCCGGGCAAGTCCTCGCCGAGCATCATGAGCTCGCTCGTCTTGCCGCGCGAGGCAAGCACCTCTTCGAGCTCGAACTGACGGTCGAAATGGTCCTCGATCACGCCCTTGTTGCGGCCGGTGACGAAGATGAAGTGCTCGATGCCGGCCGCCATCGCCTCGTCGACCACGTGCTGGATGAGCGGGCGGTCGACCACCGTCAGCATCTCTTTCGGCATGGCCTTGGTCGCGGGGAGGAAGCGCGTGCCGAGACCGGCCACGGGGAACACCGCCTTGCGGACGGGCAGAGCCATGCGAAGCCTCTCGTTAAGGTTAAGCGCGGACGGGCGTGGGCCGACATCGCCGCGCAAAGCTAGGAGTAACCTCTTTCCGATAGCTAGCGGTGAATTGCAACGACCGCTGTTCGAAAAGGTTGCCGATGGGCGTTCTCGTCACGGGTGGGGCCGGCTTCATCGGCAGTCATATGGCGCTCGAGCTGATCGACGCCGGCGAAGACGTGCTGGTCCTCGACAATCTCTCGACTGGGTTCCGCTGGGCGGTGCCGGCCGAGGCGAAGTTCGTCGAAGGCGATGTCGGCGACCATAACCTCGTGCGCCGGCTGCTGCTGCGCAACAAGATCGACGCCATCATCCATTTCGCCGGGTCGATCGTGGTGCCGGAGTCGATCGCCGATCCGCTCGCCTATTATCTCAACAACACCTGCAAGTCGCGCTCGCTGCTGGCCGTTGCCGTCGAGACCAAGATCCCGCATTTCATCTTCTCCTCGACGGCGGCGGTCTACGGCATGGCCAAGGTCAGCCCGGTCACTGAGGACATCGAGCTCACGCCGATCTCGCCCTACGGCAGCTCGAAGCTGATGACCGAGATGATGCTGCGCGACACGGCGGCGGCGCATCCGCTCCGCTATGTGGCGCTGCGCTATTTCAACGTGTCCGGCGCCGATCCGAAGGGACGGAGCGGGCAGTCGACCCCGCACGCCACCCATCTCATCAAGGTCGCATCGCAAGCCGCACTGGGTGAGAGGCCCTATCTCGAAGTGTTCGGCACCGACTACCCGACGCCCGACGGTACCTGCGTCCGCGACTATATCCATGTCAGCGATCTGGTGCGCGCCCATCTCGACGCGCTGCGCTATCTCCGCCAAGGCGGCAAGAGCGAGGTGCTGAACTGCGGCTACGGCGCCGGTTTTTCGGTGCTCGACGTGATCTCGGCGGTGAAGCGCGTGGCCAACACCGACTTCCCCGTCCGCATCGCCGATCGCAGGCCTGGCGACCCGGCCTCTCTGGTCGCGGGCGCCGCCCGTATCCACGCGGTGCTCGGCTGGGAGCCGAAGCTCAACGACCTCGACACCATCGTCGGCCATTCGCTCGGCTGGGAGAAGCGCCTGCGGGAATACCGCGCCGCCTCGTAGAGTGCGACCGCTTCCCGTAAATTTTGCCTTTGCGGCGCCTTAAAGCGCCCCTCACAATCTCCCCGAACGTCGAGTCGGCCAGGGTCATTCGAGGGGTTAGCATGGTGACGCCAAGACGCGCGTCGATCGCAGGGCGCACGCCGATCTCAAGACGCGCGCTGATCTCCGTCGCCCTCATTCTCGCCGCGCTTGTCCTGCCTGTGGCGGTGGGCAACGCCGCCGACGATGAGGTCGCCGTCTATAAGCGCGCGGTGGATGAGAGTTTCGCCGCTTGGCTCAAGGCGCTGTGGCCCGATGCGCAAGCGCTTGGCATCAGCCGCGCAGTGTTCGATGCGAATATCAAGGGGCTCAAGCTGGACTGGTCCTTGCCGCATCTCGTCTACCCCGATCCGGCGGTCCAAGGCGGGCCTGCTCTGCCCAAGGTGCTCGCCGATCAGATGAAGCCGAGCCGCCAGCCGGAGTTCGAGCCGCCGGCCGGCTATTTCAATCCGGCCGCGCTCAACGCGCTCGCGGCGACCGGCCGCACGAAGATGGCCCAGCTTGCGCCCGAGCTTGCCGCGATCCAGAAGCAGTACGGCGTCCCTGCCAGCATCGTCGTCGCCATCTGGGGGCGGGAGACCGGGTTCGGCAAGGTCGACATGCCGTTCGACGCGCTCTCGGCCATCGCCACGCAGGGCTTCATCGGGCGGCGGCCGGACGAGTTCCGCAACGAGCTGCTCGTCGCGCTGAAGATCCTGCAAGAGGGGCATGCCACGCGCGCCATGATGCGAAGCTCATGGGCCGGCGCGATGGGCTACACCCAATTCCTGCCGACCGATTTCGACAAATACGGCGTCGATTTCGACGGCGACGGCAAGCGCGACATCTGGGGCACGGTGACCGACGCGCTGGCCTCCGCCGGCAACTCGCTGCACAGCCAAGGCTGGGACGGCGCGCAGACTTGGGCCTACGAGGTGAAGCTGCCAGCGAAATTCGATTGCACGCTGCAAGGGCCCGACAAGGCGCGGCCGATCTCGGAGTGGATCAAGCTCGGCGTGGCGCGCGTGAAGGATCGTCCCTTCCCCGACGAGCGGCTCGGCGATCAGAGCTTCATCGTGCTGCCGGCGGGACTGAAGGGGCCGGCCTTCCTCGCCACCAACAATTTCTCGGTGCTGAAGCTCTATAACAACTCCGACGTCTACGCGATCTTCGTCGGCCACGTCGCCGACATGATCGGCGCCAACGCCCCGGTCGATTTCGTCGGCGCGTGGCAACCGGTCGAGCGTTTTCCGCGCGACCGCATCCAGCGCTTCCAGGAAGCGCTCGTTGCGCAAGGCTACGACGTCGGCAAGGTGGACGGGCTCGCCGGCTTCAAGACGCGCGCGGCGATCGGCATGCAGGAGCAGAAGCTTGGCCTGCCGCTCTCCTGCTATCCGAGCAGCGCGCTGGTCGACCGGGTGCTGAAGGAAGCCGACGCTGCCCCCAACTGAGCTGCAAATTTGCCCCATTGACCTGCCTAGGTTTTGCCCGGTGCGCTTGCTAGATTTCGGCCATGCGAATCGCTCAAAATCCTAAGACGTTGATCCTCAAGGCCGGTTTCGCCCTGCTTGGCGCATTCCTGTTGCCAGGCGTGGCGCCTGCGGCCGACAAATTCCAGACTTGCGTCGAATCGCTCTGGCCCTCTGCCCAGGCCAAGGGCGTCAGCCGCGACACGTTCGACAAGGCTTTCGCCGGGCTCACCTTCGATCCGGAGGTGATCGAGCAGGCCAACTACCAACCCGAATATGTGAAGCCGATCGGCGAATATATCGACCGCGTCGTCTCCGATAAGCGAGTCTCGACCGGCAAGCAGATGTTGATCGACAACAAGGCGCTGCTCGACACGCTCGAAGCGCGCTACGGCGTCGACCGCCACGTCATCGTCGCCATCTGGGGCGTCGAATCGAATTACGGCACGCAGCCCGGCGACAAGAACGTGATCCGCTCGCTCGCCACGCTCACTTGCTCCGGGACCAAAGCGAGCTTCGCTAGGCCCCAGCTCATCACCGCGCTGAAAATCCTCCAGCATGGCGACATTACCATCGACGCGATGAACGGATCGTGGGCCGGGGCCATGGGCCACACCCAATTCATCCCCACCACCTACACCGCCTATGCGGTCGATCAGGACGGCGACGGCAAGCGCAACATCTGGGGCGACGTGCCAGACGCGCTGGCCTCGACCGCGAGCTATCTCAAGGTCTCGAACTGGAAGGCGGGACAGACCTGGGGCTACGAGGTCACGCTGCCAAAAGGCGCCAACGTGAAAAAAATCGACGGCACGTCCAGGACGCTCGCCGATTGGCAGAAGGCGGGTGTGGTACGCGCGACCGGCGAGCCCTATCCGCGCCCGACTGACAAGGGAACCATATTCGCGCCGGCAGGGGCCGACGGACCGACCTTCCTCGTGCTCGGCAATTTCAACGCGATCCTCCGCTACAACGTGGCGAAGTCCTATGCGCTCGGAGTCGGTCATCTGTCGGACCGGCTTCGCGGCGGCGGACCGTTCGTGCATCCCTGGCCGACCGACGAGACGCATCTCTCGCTCGAGCAGCGCACCGAGCTTCAGCAGCTCCTCATCACGCGCGGCCTCTTGACCGGCGATGCCGACGGCGTCATCGGGCCCGCCACGCTCCAAGCGGTCAGGACCTATCAGCGCTCAAAGGGGCTGGCGGTGGACGGTTTCCCCAGTGCCACGATCCTCAAGGACTTGCAGGCCGGGGGATAGAGCCGATTGAATTGACGGAATGATTTGTATTAGTAAGACCGAGGAGCAGCTGCCAACATCATGTCTCGTAAGGCGTCAATTCACTCAGGCTTGGTCGCGCGCCTCGCGGCCGGTGCTTTTGTTTTGTCGCTGCTTTGCCTGCTGCCGCACGCAGCTTGGGCGCAGCAGGGCACGGCGCCCGTCCAGCGCAGCTACA
This sequence comes from uncultured Alphaproteobacteria bacterium, assembly GCA_963820005.1. Taxonomy (GTDB): domain Bacteria; phylum Pseudomonadota; class Alphaproteobacteria; order Rhizobiales; family Methyloligellaceae; genus Methyloceanibacter. The sequence goes on from CAWFYQ010000008.1 coordinate 481,186, forward strand.
TCAATCCGTTTCCTACCGGCGACCGCTACCGCGTTCTCGTCATCGGCGACTCGCTCGGCGACGGATTGTGGTCGGGGCTCTATCGCGCATTCGAGGAAGACGCCAATCTGGAATTCGTCAAGCGCGCCAAGGTCAATGGCGGGCTGCTGTCCGCTAACTGGGAGTTTGATCTCGACGACGCTCTCAAGGACGGGACCTACCAGATCGCCGTGGTGATGTATGGCGCCAACGACGATCAAGCGATCAGGGTCGGCAAGGACTTGGTGAAGGTCGGCAGCGAAGCTTGGCGGCAGGCCTATGGCGAGCGTGTCGAGAAGGTCATCAAGAAGCTCCGCGCCGCCAATCTGGCGATCTATTGGGTCGGGCTTCCCATCATGCGCAGTCCGACGCAGAGCGCCGACGCCGAGGCCATGAACGAGGTGTACCGCGAGAAGGCGTTCATCAACGGCGCAAAATATGTCGACACCTGGAACGGCTTCATGGACGAGGGCGGTCGGTTCAGCGCTTACGGCCCCGACATGACCGGTCAGGTAAAACGGTTGAGAGCCGATGACGGGGTGCTGTTCACCATGCGCGGCTACGTCAAGCTTGCCCATTTTCCCGAGAAGGAAATCCGCCACGACCTGGGCGCCGCCAAGCTCGAGCGCAATATTCCGCTGGCTGGCAGCGTCGAGGAGCAGGCCAAAGTGACCGGCCACGATCTCGGCCCGGCGGCTTCCGCAGATACCACTCCTAACGCCGATGGCTCTGCCGCGGCGCCTTCGTCCGACCAGCAGACGGTCGAGGCAGCGGCGCCAACCGATGCGCAGCAAGCCGCACAGGGCGGCGAGGCTGCTCAGGATCAGTCGGCCCCTCAGCAGAACCAGGTCGGCGAGGTCAGCGTGGTCAGACCGGCGATCGACAATACGGCGCTTCAGGCGGCGCAGAACCTGACGCCCCAAGGTGGTGCCGCGGCGATGCCGGAAGCGGAGATGATCACGAGCGAGCTCAGTGATGGACTGACCGCCGTCGCCACGTTATCGACGGTGAGCGACCTGACGCTCGCCTCGTCGAAACCTCGACTGCCGCTATCGCAGCGTCCCTATTACAAGGTCCTGATCAAGGGCGAGCAGCTCAAGTCCAAAGCCGGGCGGGGCGACGACTTCGCCTGGCCACCGAGCTAGCCAGCGGTCAGCGCGGCAGGCTGGTCTTGCCCATCAGGAATTTGTCGATGGCGTGCGCCGCCTGGCGCCCCTCGCGGATCGCCCAAACCACCAGCGACTGGCCGCGGCGCATGTCGCCGGCCGCGAACACCTTGGCGCGCGAGGTGCGGTAGTCGAGCTCGTTCGCCTTGACGTTGCCGCGCGGGTCGAGGTCGAGCTTCAGCTCCTTGACCATGCCCTCCTGCACCGGATGCATGAAGCCCATGGCGAGCAGGACAAGATCGGCAGGGATCTGGAACTCGGTTCCGGGCACCGGCTTCATCTGGCCGTCGAGGCGGATGCATTCGAGCGCCTGGACCTGGCCGTCGCTCGCGATGAAGCGCTTGGTCGCCACGGCGAAATCGCGCGCGGCGCCCTCGGCCTGGCTTGACGAGGTGCGGAACTTGAGCGGCCAGTTCGGCCAGGTCAGCGCCTTGTTCTCCTTCTCCGGCGGCTGCGGCATGATCTCGAGCTGGGTCACCGAGACCGCACCCTGGCGGAACGAGGTGCCGATGCAGTCGGAGCCCGTGTCGCCGCCGCCGATCACCACCACCTGCTTGCCTTCGGCGAGGATGGGCTCGACATCGCCGAGCGGCTCGCCCGAGACGCGGCGGTTCTGCTGGGGCAGGAAGTTCATGGCGAAATGCACCCCGCCAAGCTCGCGGCCCGGCACGGCGAGGTCGCGCGGATGTTCGGCGCCACCGGCCAGCAGCACCGCGTCATAGTCGCGCTCGAGCTTCTGGATGCGGATGTCGCGGCCGACATCGACGTTGCAATGGAAGGTGACGCCTTCGGCCGCCATCTGCGCGACACGCCGCTCGACGATGTATTTTTCCATCTTGAAGTCGGGGATGCCGTAGCGGAGCAGGCCGCCCGGATAGGCGTTCTTCTCGTAGACATGCACGTCGTGGCCAACGCGGGCGAGCTGCTGCGCCGCGGCGAGACCGGCAGGGCCCGAGCCGACGATGGCGACGCGCTTGCCGGTCTTGGTCTCGGGCGCCAGCGGAGTGACCCAGCCTTCGGCGAAGGCCTTGTCGGCGATGGTGCATTCGATCGACTTGATGGTGACCGGCTCGTCGATGATGTTGAGCGTGCAGGCGGCCTCACACGGCGCTGGGCAGATGCGCCCGGTCACTTCCGGGAAATTGTTGGTCGAGTGGAGGTTCTGCGCCGCGTGCTGCCAGTCGGCATGATAGACGAGGTCGTTCCAGTCGGGGATCTGGTTGTTGACCGGGCAGCCGGTGTGACAATAGGGGATGCCGCAATCCATGCAGCGCGCGGCCTGGCGCGTGATCTCGGCCTCGCCAGGGGCGATGACGAACTCGCGGTAATGGCGGATGCGATCGGAGGCCGGCTCGTAGCTCCGGTCCTCGCGGTCGATCTCGAGAAAGCCCGTAATCTTGCCCATCAAACTCATGCTCTTTGGCCCAGGGCCAAGCAAACTTCTGCCCAACGAATAGTCACCGTCCCGCCGCTTCCGTCAAGCGCGGCCCGATGCGCGCGCGGTTTACGTGTTGCCTGGCACGACGCCCCGGGCATCGTAGCTCCTTGCCGTAAAGATTATTTGCCGTTGCCGCCGCGCAAGCCGATCTCGATCTCGCCCAAGCCAGCTTTGTCGGCGAGCTGCGCCTTGGCCATCTCCTCCAGAGCGCGGCGGTACTCGACCGGCATCACCTTGACGAATTTCGGCAGATAGGAAGCCCAATCGTCGAGGATCGCCTTGGCCCGCGCCGAGCCGGTGTAGTGGAGATGGTTCTCGATCAGCTGATAGAGGCGCTCCTCGTCGAAGCGGCTCATATCGGTGAAATCGACCAGGCCATGGCTTTCGAGGTCGCCCGACTGGTGGCGGCTCCGCTCCATGACGCGGTCCTCGCTCGGCACCGGCGCAAGCTCGACCATGGAGAGATTGCAGCGGCGCTCGAAATCGCCCTCCTCGTCGAGTACGTAGGCGATGCCGCCGGACATGCCGGCAGCAAAATTGCGCCCGGTCGGCCCGATCACGACCACCACGCCGCCGGTCATATACTCGCAGCCATGGTCGCCGGTGCCCTCGACCACGGCGATGGCGCCGGAGTTGCGCACGGCGAAGCGCTCGCCGGCGATGCCGCGGAAATAGCATTCCCCGGCAATGGCGCCGTACAGCACGGTGTTGCCGATGATGATCGACTTCTCCGGCACGATGCCCGAATCCTCCGGCGGGCGGACGATGATGCGGCCGCCCGACAGGCCCTTGCCGACATAGTCGTTACCCTCGCCGACCAGATCGAGTGTCACGCCGTGCGCGAGGAAGGCGCCGAAGCTCTGGCCGGCGGAGCCGTTGAAGCGCACCCAGATGGTGTCCTCCGGCAGCCCGGCATGGGCGTAGCGCTTGGCGATCTCGCCGGACAGCATGGCGCCGGCGGTGCGGTTCAGGTTCTTGATCGCAAGCTCGAGCTTGACCGGCTTCTTCTCTTCGAGCGCCGGACGGCAAAGCTCGATCAGCTTGCGGTCGAGCACGTGGTCGAGCTGGTGGTCCTGGCGCTCGGTGTTGCGGATCGCGACCTCTTTCGGCACGTCGGGCTTGTGGAAGATACGGGTGAAGTCGAGGCCCTTGGCCTTCCAATGGTCGATCGCCTGGCTCTTGTCGAGAATTTCGGTCCTGCCGATCATCTCGGCGAAGCTCTTGAAGCCGAGCGCGGCCATGTACTCGCGCACCTCCTCGGCGACGAAGAAGAAATAGTTGATGACGTGCTCGGGCTTGCCCTGGAATCTGGCGCGCAGCACCGGGTCCTGGGTGGCGACGCCGACCGGGCAGGTGTTGAGGTGGCATTTGCGCATCATGATGCAACCCGCGGCGATCAGCGGCGCGGTGGCGAAGCCGAACTCGTCGGCGCCGAGCAGGGCGCCGACCACCACGTCGCGCCCGGTGCGCACGCCGCCGTCGACCTGGACCGAGATGCGGCCGCGCAGGCGGTTGAGCACGAGCGTCTGCTGCGTCTCGGCGAGGCCGATCTCCCACGGCGAGCCGGCATGCTTGATCGAGGTCAACGGCGATGCGCCGGTGCCGCCCTCGAAGCCGGCGATGGTGACATGGTCGGCGCGCGCCTTCGACACCCCGGCGGCGACCGTGCCGACGCCGACCTCGCTCACCAGCTTGACGCTGACATCGGCGGCGGGGTTGACGTTCTTCAGGTCGTAGATGAGCTGTGCCAGATCCTCGATCGAGTAGATGTCGTGATGCGGCGGCGGCGAGATCAGCCCGACGCCCGGCGTCGAGTGCCGCACTTTGGCGATCACCGCGTCGACCTTGTGGCCGGGAAGCTGGCCGCCCTCGCCGGGCTTGGCGCCTTGCGCCATCTTGATCTGCATCATGTCGGCATTGACGAGGTACTCGGCCGTCACGCCGAAGCGGCCAGAGGCCACTTGCTTGATCTTGGAGCGCATCGAGTCGCCGTTCGGCAGCGGCTTGTAGCGGTCCGACTCCTCGCCGCCTTCACCGGTATTCGACTTGCCGCCGATGCGGTTCATGGCGATGGCGAGCGTGGTATGCGCCTCGCGGCTGATCGAGCCGAACGACATGGCGCCGGTCGAGAAGCGCTTGACGAGATCCTTGGCGGGCTCGACCTGATCGAGCGGAATCGGCTTCCGGCCGATCTCCTCGCCGGTCTTGATGCGGAACATGCCGCGCAGAGTGAGAAGCTGCTCGGTCTGCTCGTTGATCTGCTTGGCGAAGGAGCGATACTTCTCGGGCAGGTTGCCGCGCACGGCATGCTGAAGATCGGCGACCACCGAGGGGCGCCACATATGCGCCTCGCCGCGCACGCGAAAGGCATACTCGCCGCCGACCTCGAGCGCCTCGCGCAGCACCGGCGCATCGGAGAACGCTTGGCTGTGCCGCTCGACCGTCTCGCGCGCGACCTCCTCGAGCCCGACGCCCTCGACCTGGCTGTTGGTGCCGGTGAAATATTTGCCGATGAAGTCGTTGCGAAGTCCGACCGCATCGAAGATCTGCGCGCCGCAATAGGACTGATAGGTGGAGATGCCCATCTTCGACATCACCTTGAGGATGCCCTTGTCGGTCGCCTTGATGTAGCGCTTGACCGCCTCCTCAGGCGTCAGCTCCTCGTCGAGATCGGGCAGCATGGCCTCGATCGTCTCGAAGGCGAGATAGGGGTTGATCGCTTCCGCGCCGTAGCCGGCAAGCGTCGCGAATTGATGCACCTCGTGCGCTTCGCCGGTCTCGACCACCAGCCCGACCGAGGTCCTAAGCCCGCAGCGGATCAGATGATGATGCACGGCGGAGGTCGCCAGCAGCGAGGGGATCGGAATCCGGTCGGGACCGGTCGCGCGGTCCGACAGGATGATGATGTTCTCGCCGGAGCGGACCGCAGCTTCCGCGCGCTTGCACAGCGTGTCGAGCGCCTTGCCCATGCCGGCGGCGCCATGGTCGGCGCCATAGGTGATGTCGAGCGTCACGGTGCGGAACTGGTTGTCGGCGACGTCGCCGATGCCGCGGATGCGCTCCAGGTTCTCGTTGGAGAGGATCGGGTGCGCCGCCTCGAGCCGCTTCTGTTTGGAGGTGCCTTCGAGGTCGAGCAGGTTCGGCCGCGGCCCGATGAAAGTCACGAGCGACATGACCAGCTCCTCGCGGATCGGATCGATCGGCGGATTGGTCACTTGCGCGAAATTCTGCTTGAAATAAGTGTGCAGCAGCTTCGGCCGGTTGGACAGCGCCGAGATCGGCGTGTCGGTGCCCATCGAGCCGACCGCCTCCTGGCCTGACTCGGCCATCGGCAGCATCAGGAACTTGATGCTCTCCTGCGTGTAGCCGAACGCCTGCTGGCGATCGAGCAGACTCACATTGGTGCGCGGCGGGGTGGCGCCGGTACCGGGCAGCTCGTGCACGCGGATCTGCGTGCGGTCGAGCCATTGCTGATAGGGGTGGGCGCCGGAGAGCTCGGCCTTGATCTCCTCGTCGGAGACGATGCAGCCCTTCTCGAGATCGATGAGCAGCATCTTGCCGGGCTGGAGACGCCATTTCTCGACGATGTTCTTCTCAGGGATCGGCAGCACGCCCGACTCCGACGCCATGATGACGAGGCCGTCGTCGGTGACGAGATAGCGCGCCGGCCGCAAGCCGTTGCGGTCGAGCGTGGCGCCGATCTGGCGTCCGTCGGTGAAGGCCATCGCCGCCGGTCCGTCCCACGGCTCCATCAGGCAGGCGTGATATTCGTAGAAGGCGCGGCGCTTGGCATCCATCAGCGGGTTGCCGGCCCAGGCCTCGGGGATCAGCATCATCGCCGCGTGCGCGAGCGAGTAGCCGCCTTGCACCAGGAATTCGAGCGCGTTGTCGAAGCAGGCGGTGTCGGACTGGCCCTCATAGGAAATCGGCCAGAGCTTCTTGATGTCGGGGCCGAACAGCGGCGAGGACACGGTCGCCTCGCGCGCGGCCATCCAGTTGACGTTGCCCCTGAGCGTGTTGATCTCGCCGTTATGGGCGACCATGCGGTAGGGGTGAGCGAGCTTCCACGACGGGAAGGTGTTGGTCGAGAAGCGCTGATGCACGAGCGCGAGGGCCGAGGCGAAACTCGGATGATGCAGGTCGGGATAATAGCGGCCGAGCTGGAAGGCGAGGAACATGCCCTTGTAGACCAGCGTGCGGCAGGACAGCGACACGGTGTAGAAGCCGATATCGTGGCCGCCGGTCTCGCCGTTGATGGTGCTGGAGATGACCTTGCGCAGCACGTAGAGCCTGCGCTCGAAGTCGGTCTCGTCCTCGACGTCGGCTCCGCGGCCGATGAACACTTGGCGGTGCTTGGGCTCGGTGGCGATGACCGACGCCGACAGGCACGAATTGTCGGTCGGTACGTCGCGCCAGCCGAGTAGCTTCAGCCCCTCGGCCTCGACCACGCGCGCCACCACCGACTCGCAATAGATGCGCTGCGCGTGGTTGGACGGCATGAACATATGGCCGACCGCGTAATGGCCGGGCTCGGGCAGCTTGATCTTGAGCGGCGCGGTGACCTCTTTGAGGAAAGCGTGCGGGATCTGCACCAGGATGCCGGCGCCGTCACCGGCCAGCGGGTCCGCACCCGTGGCGCCGCGATGGGTCAGGTTCTCCAGGATCTGGATGCCGTGCTTGACGATGATGTGGCTGGGGCGGCCCTTCAGATCGGCGACGAAGCCGACGCCGCAGGCATCGTGCTCACGCTTCGGATCGTAGAGTCCTTGCGCTTGCGGCGGGGAGGGCCACGCCGCATCTTTTGGGACTGACGGAAACGCACGGGGTGCCATCGTCGAAACAACCTCGGCCACGCCTCGCGCCCTAGAGCATGATACCGAGTGCGGGGCCCGAAAAGCCTTGGCCAAATGGTCGGACCTTCGCCTGCAAATGCCGATTTGAAAGCGAAGACCCAGCTCCTAGGCGGCTGGCGCCTTCTTTGCTGCGGATACGGGCGAGGACCCCGATTCGCCTCCTCGAGGGAGGCGGGAAACTTAGAGCCTCGCGCCGCGGCCCGGTCACCAAGGAAGGTCAGCAAGCCTGTCCTATTCGTCCTCAAATTGACAGATTTCCAATAGGTGCACAAGCGAGATTCAGAGCGATCGAGCATAAGCCGCACAGTGCGTTCGGCGCCGGTCAGAGCTTAACGAATCCCTACCTGGAGCCGTTAAGGCTCGAGCAAGTAGCTGCTGCTAGGCTTAACCGTCGCCACCCGACGAATGTTCCGCGTGTCGGGGCGGCGGCCTCTTGCAGGTCTCTCCCATAGCACCTGCTGCACAAGGGAAGGGCGCCCTCTCAGAGAGCGCCCTTCTTGTTTGTCGAGCAGGAGTTGACAGCGGGCTACGCGGCCTTGCTGTCGATGACCTTGGGCTGCTCGGCCGCCTCGGTGGTGGTGGCGATCGGAATATTGCGGGGCTTCATAGTCTCGGGCAACTCGCGCACGAGATCGACGTGCAGCAAGCCATGCTCGAGGGTCGCGCCTTTCACCACCACATGATCGGCAAGCTGGAATCTGCGCTCGAAGCTGCGCGAGGCGATGCCGCGATGCAGAAACGTGGTGTCCTCGACCTCGGCCTTCTTCTCGCCGCGGATCGAAAGCGTGTTCTCCTTCACCTCGATGTCGAGGTCGCGCTCGCCGAAGCCGGCGACCGCCATGGAGATGCGATACTCGTTCTCGCCGACACGCTCGATATTGTACGGCGGGTAGCTCGGGGCCTCGCCCTCGAACGAGCCGAGCGTATCGAGCAGCGAACCGAGCCGGTCGAAGCCGATGGTGGAACGATAAAGTGGGGTTAGATCGAAGTGCCTCATGACACATCCTCCTTGAGAAGCGATATGGTGTTCGCCCGCTCGCAGTCGAGCCGGGCAGGGATGGCGCAAGCCTGACGGCCTTGCGCCGGACCAGATATGGTGGCGGATCGCAGTTTCTTCAAGTGGACTATAGCACTGAATATAAAGGGAGAATTCTGATCGGCGCGGATCCTCTGGCGCACGCTTGCGCCGCGGCGTTGTGGCGATCGATCGCTGTGCTGGCATCGAGCGCTGCTGCTATAAGGAGCGCGCGTCGTCTCGCCTGCCAGGGACCGGACCAGGATTAAACAGAGAGTTTTGCCGCCGCTCATGGATCTCGTCGCCACACCGAAGAACCCCATCCCGATCGGCGCGTCGGTCGGCTATATCGACGTGCGCAAGGGCATTCGCCTGCGCTATGCGAGCTGGCAATCCTCGCTCAAGAATCGGCGGGGCACGGTTTGCATCTTCCCCGGCCGCACCGAGTTCATCGAGAAATATTTCGAGGCGGTGGGCGAGCTTCGGCGCAAAGGCTTCGCCGTGGCGGTGCTCGATTGGCGCGGACAGGGCGGGTCGACCCGGCTTTGCCGCAATCCGCTCAAGGGCCACATCAACGACTTCGCCGAATATGAGGAAGACCTCTCGCATTTCATGAAGGCGGTCGTGCTGCCCGATTGCCCGACGCCCTATTTCGCGCTCGCCCACTCGATGGCCTCGACCGTGCTGTTCAAGGCCTCGACCAAGCGCGGCTGCTGGTTCAACCGCATGGTCATGCTGGCGCCGATGGTGAAGGTGCTTGGGCTGCCGATGTCGCAGAAGCTCTGCGCCAATCTGGCCGACGGGCTTACCCTGGTCGGTCTCGGGCGGCGGGTCGTGCCGGGCCGCAACCAGGACTATTGGTCGAGCGAGCAGTTCGATGGCAATCCGCTGACCTCCGATCGCGAACGCTTCCTGCGCAATTTGTCGGTGCTCAAAGCCGCGCCAGGCCTCGCCGTCGGACCGCCGACCATCGGCTGGCTCAAGGCGGCGCTCGCCGCCATGGGGGAGCTCGCCGATGAGCGGTTCGCGCCGCGCATCCGCGTGCCGGTGCTGATGATGGCGGCGGGCGACGATCAGATCGTGTCGAGCAAGGCGATCGAGGACCTTGCCGCGCGGCTCCGAGCCGGCTCGCAAATCGTGATGCGCGGGTCACGCCACGAGATCCTGCAAGAGCGCGATACAATTCGCGAGCAGTTCTGGGCAGCGTTCGATGCGTTCGTGCCGGGAGCCACCGCCACGGAGACTTCGCTCAGCCGAGCGAGCTAACCCGACAGAAGCTCCATCGCCGCGTCGTGCAACCGCTTGTCGCCGGCGGCAAGGATGCGGCCGCCCGCGCTCGCATCGCCGCCGTCCCAGGTACTGACCACACCCCCGGCGCGCTCGATGATCGGGATCAGCGGCATGATGTCGTAAGTCTGCAAGCCCGCCTCGACCACGAGGTCGATCTGGCCGAGCGCGAGCAGGCAATAATTGTAGCAGTCGCCGCCGAACCGCCTGAACCGCACCGCGCGCTCCAGACTGGCGAAGCGCTCGCGCTCCTCGGCGGTGGTGAACAGGTCCGGGCTCGAGGCGGTGAGCAGGGCGTCGCCCAGCGCGGGGCAGGCTCGCGTGCGCATCGACCGCGTCGTGCCGCCGTGACGAAGAAAGGCTTCGCGCTCGCCGCTGAAGAAGCGCTCGCCGACGAATGGCTGGTCCATCAGTCCGAGCAGCGGTGCGCCTTTGTGGGTCAGACCGATGAGGGTCCCCCACAGCGGCTGGCCGACGATGAAGGCGCGGGTGCCGTCGATCGGATCGACGATCCAGCAATAGTCGGCGTCGCGGCGAAGAGCGCCGAATTCCTCCCCGACAATGCCATGGGAGGGATGCAACTCTGCCAGCCCCTCCCTGATCGCCATTTCTGCACTGCGGTCGCCGGCGGTCACCGGATCGAACAGATCGCCTCCTTTATGGTCAACCGCGCCGCCTGAGCGGAAATGCGGCAATATGACCGCTCCGGCTCGGTCCGCGAGCGCGTGGGCAGTCGCCAACAGGGCATCGAAGCTGGGATTTTCAGGGGTGGCCACGGGGCGGCTTTGCGTTTGTTTTCCCTTGAAAGTCAAGGTCTCGGATTGGAAATCAGCGGCGAACACGGCGGAAAGAAAACATTCACGGCAGTCTCGTGACAGTTATGCACCAGTGTTTCGAAAATGCCGCCACCTACACGACTCAAACCTTGCTTTTTGTGCGGCGCAATGACATATTGTTGCAACGCGGCATGGCTCTCCAGGCTGTGCCGCTGCCCTCCTTGGGCGTTTCCTCCCTAGACTTGGGCCGTTCGTTCAACCGAGCGGCCCTTTTTTTATCTGGGTAGGGAGTTATTCGGCTGCTGCGCGGGGGATAGCAAGCCCCATGACGCCGCCCATGAGCGCCCGCACCATGGCTTCGAGGTCGCATCTGATCCGGTCGAAGCCGGGCGATTTGGCGAAGCTCGTCTCATCCATATAGAGGGCGCGATTGACCTCGATCTGGAGCGCGTGCTGGGCCTTGTGCGGGCGCCCGTAATGTTCCGTGATGTAGCCGCCGGCATAGGGTTTGTTGAGCGCCACGATATAGCCTTGCGCCTTGAGCTGGGCGCCGGCAAGCCTGGTGAGCTCGCCGCCGCACGAGGTGCCGAAGCGGTCGCCGAGCACGAAGTCCGGCCGGCCGATGCCCTGGTCGGCGATCGGGTTCGACGGCATCGAATGGCAGTCGATCAGGACGGCGAGCCCGAACTCCTTCTGCGCCTCGATCAGCAGCGACTTCAGCGTCTCGTGATAGGGGGTGTAGAGACGGTTGATGCGCTCGAGCGCGGCGCCGACCAACAGCGGCTCACGATAGATCTCGTCGGATTCAGAGACGATGCGGGCGATGGTGCCGAGCCCGCCGACCACCCGCACCGACTGCGTATTGGCATAATGGGGCAGGCCGTCGCGGAACAGGACCGGGTCGAGTTCATAGGGCTCGCGGTTGACGTCGAGATAGGCGCGCGGGAAATGGGCATGCAGCAGGGGCGCGCCGAGGGCGGTCACGAAGCCGAACAGCTCCTCGACATAGGCGTCCTCGGAGCGCCTGAGCGCCAGCGAATCGAGCCTGGAAGCCGCCAAAAACGTGCTCGGATAGATGCGGCCGCTATGCGGGGAGTTGAAGACGAGCGGCCCTTGCAACGCTTCCGGGCGCGCCACCGTGAAGGGGGGAGAAAGCTCCCTTTCAATGGCCTCAGCCTCGTTCAGGCTCATGGCGTCTCCTTGCCGCGCTGGCAGGATAAGGCTGCCAGAAGGGAATCGCCTGTAAACTCTGCCAATGAGAGTTGAACCTGTCTAGGCGTGTTCTGCCTTGTGCGCAGGGCCAATTAGACGCAATGATTTGGCGTTCTGGGGGAGGGGGTGCATAAACACCCCTCAAGCCGAGGCAATCGGTCATTTACTAAGTTCGTGTACGCCCAATAGGGGCGAGAGTTAGGGGGAGAGGGATGGAGGCGAATGATCCACGGGCGCGCAGCCTTCAGCGTATTCTGCTCGCCGAGGACGATGAGGATATGCGTCGCTTCCTGGTCAAGGCGCTCGCCAAGGCCGGTTACGACGTCGTCTCGTTCGGCAATGGGCTAGAGGCCTATGAGCGGCTGAAGGAAGAGCCCTTCACGCTGCTCCTGACCGACATCGTCATGCCGGAGATGGACGGCATCGAACTTGCGCGCAAGGCGAGCGAGCTCGATCCGGATCTCAAGATCATGTTCATCACCGGCTTTGCCGCCGTCGCGCTCAATCCCGACAACCACGCGCCGAAGGATGCCAAAATCCTGTCGAAGCCGTTCCATCTGCGCGACCTGGTCGACCAGGTGGAGCGCTTGCTGGCGGCTTAAGCGGCGACCGCCATTGGGTTGGCGGCTTGCGGTTGCCTTGAGGGCGCCGCAGCCGATATAGAGATTGTCGGCCTCGTCGGACCGGGCGGTTAGCTCAGCGGTAGAGCACTGTGTTGACATCGCAGGGGTCACTGGTTCAATCCCAGTACCGCCCACCATTCCATGCCATGAGATCCAGCCAATTTCAGGTCGGAGGCAAACGTGCAAAAGCGCCTGCTGGTCTGCGTCTTGCTTTTGGCTTTCAGCGCTCCGGCTCTGGCTGCTCAAAAGAGCACCGGATCGAAAGACGCGGGCTTGGGAGCATGCGAACTATGGTGCCTCGACCACAACACGACAGGACCTAGCCAGAAAGTCTGCGTGGGCAACTGCATCGACTATTATTGTGGCAAAGGCAAAAACTGTCCCCGGAAACCCGGTTAGTCCTCCCGTCCCACGGGCGTCGAACCGCTTGGTTTGGCGCCACGGTTTCACCGGCAGCAAAACATTTCGTCCAGGAGGGGTTCCGACAGGCCGACGCCCGGAACCTGAAATCGGGTCCCGCCGTTAAGGGAGAAGCGGCGAAAGCGCACCCAGCGTGCGTAAGCATTGGCCGCCGCGTTAGTTTGAGGGGCGCCAACTCCCGCCGGCGCCCCTGCCATATTCAAAGCCGCCTCCGAGATGCGAGGCGCTAGCGCGGATTGAGCGCCATCGCTTCCAGTCCCTTTCTTCGCAGCTCGGCTGGATCGGTGACCCCGGCGGCAACGAGCGTCATCAGCGCTTGGGTAAGCCTTGCGCTCAGCTCCTTGCCTTGCTCGTCGCCGGTGCCGACGTGAGGATAGAGCGTCGCCCATACGCCTCGGAACGCGTCTTGCAGAGTCGCGAGAAGCTGCGGGCCGTAGCTGTCGGGAGGTGGTTGGGTCGTGATCATGTTGCGCTCCGAATTCGAGGCGGGAGCTCGATAGGCTCTCTTGGGTGATTGTCGAAGCCTAATTGCTTTGCGAGCACGCTGTCTGTGTCGAATGACATAATCGGCCGGGCGCGAACTCATGTCGGCCAATCGGCCGCGGCTGACGCGCGTCGATAGGGTCGGCGGCAGGCGGGCGCCGTGCTCTATTCGCCTTGTCAGAGGGCTGGCGCCGCAGAACTGGCAAAGCTCCAGTCGGCTTCCTCGATCGGGAAGAACTGCCGATAGGGTTTGGCCTCCTCGATACAGCGGGCGAAAGATGGCCGTTGCATGAGCCGGCGCAGATAGGCGGCCGCCTGACTGTATTCCTCCTCAAACGGCATCGCGAGATAGGCGTAGAATAGCGGCGGCGCGGCGGCGCAATCGGCCATGGTGAAGGTGTGGCCCATGATCCAGGCGTTCGAGGTCAATTTGGTTTCGAGGATCGCCAGAGCGGTCCCAAGCTGGCCCTTGGCCTGTTCGACGCCGAAGGGATCGTGCTTCCCCTCGGGCCGAAACCGGTCGGTGACGATCTTCTGCATCGGAAGGTGGACATAGAGATCGACGAAGCGGTCGTTGAGCCGAACCTCGCGCGCCTCATCGCGGTCTTCCGGCACAAGCTGCGACGTGCCGGGATAATGCTCGGCCAGATATTCGATGATGATGCTCGATTCCGGAACGGTCTGATCCCTGGCGTCGTCGCGCAGCACGGGGAACTTGCCGATCGGCCACATCTTCTTGAAGGCCGCGGCTGAAGCGGGATTGCCGAGGTCTACGATCTCGCGCTCGAACGGCGTGCCGTTCTCGTAAAGGGCGATCAGGACCTTCTGACAGAAGGACGAGAACGGGTGGAAATAGAGTTTCAGGGTCATGGCTGTCTCGTTTGCTCCCAGCGGCCGCTTGTTCGATCTCGAGCGACGCCGCTAGGCTCGCCCATGATCGCTGCTCAGCCCGCCTTCTCGCAATTGACCATCCACGGCGTGCCGAATTTGTCGGTCAGCATGCCGAACTTCTTCGCCCAGAAGGTCTCAGCGAGCGCCATGCGTATTGTGCCGCCGTCGGCCAATCCATTGAATACGCGCTCGGCCTCCTCGGGCGTCTTGACGCTGATATTCACCGAGAAACCCTGCATCGGCTGGTAGTAAGCAGGCGGCGCGTCCGAGCCCATCAACACGAAGCCGTCGCCGACGATGCGGGCATGGAGAATCTTCTTGCGCCATTCGGGCGGCGTGTTGGCTTCGGCCGGCGTGCCCTCGTGCGGGATCATCGCGACGATCGGGGCGTCCAAGATCTTAGAGTAGGCTTTGAAGGCCTCCTCGCAATTGCCATTGAAGGTGAGATAGGCATTGGCTTGCATGATGCGCTCCTCGTTGGTTTCCTCGCCTGTGCGCTGTGATCGGACTCACACGGTTCCCAGATAGGCGTACAGCCGCTCGAAGGTCCCGCTCCATCCCGCGTTCATCGAGTCGCGCCCGGCCTCGAAGGCGTCGCGCTCCACCTTGGTCGCCTCGTAGGGCAGCCAGCGCACCGTTATCGTGGTCTTCCCCGCCTTCTCGGTGAAGGTCACGGTCGAGAGCATCCTGAGCGGCCAATCAGGCGCGAGCGGGTGACGCGTCTCGCCGCCGGCCTCGTCGGAGAATGAGGTGATGAAAACCAGACGCTCCTCCGGCACGATCTCGCGATAGACGAACTTGCCCCACATGTCCTGGCCGTTGGGCGAGCGGAGGTGATAGTGGAACATGCCGCCGGGCTTGAGATCGACCTTGGTCGAGACAATCTCGAAGCCTTTGGGCCCCCACCATTTCTTGAGCGCGTTGGCGTCGGTCCAGGCCTTCCACACGCGGCTTCGCGGCGCGTCGACGACGCGAGTGATGACGAACGCCTCGTCGCCCGCGGCGCGCTCGGCGCTCGGCATTCTCTTGGTGCTGCTCATGGTACGCTCCTCGTCTCTATTGTTTGCCGTCAAAGGCGCGCTTCAGCGCCGCGATGTCGAATCTCTTCATGTGCAGATAGGCTTTGGTCACGCGCGCGACTTTGCCGGAGTCTTTATCCATCAGCATGTCGATGAGCGCGGTGGGCACGACCTGCCAGGAGAGGCCGAACTTATCCTTGAGCCAGCCGCACGGGCCTTCCTGGCCGCCCTCGGCGGTCAGCTTGCTCCAGTAGTAATCGACCTCCTGCTGGTCCTTGCAATGCACCTGAAACGACACCGCCTCGGTGAACTTGAACAGCGGACCGCCGTTCAGTGCGACGAATTTCTGGCCTTCGAGATCGAACACCACGACCATGACCGAGCCTTCGGGGCGCCCATGAATTTCGTGCCCCTCCTTGCCGTAGCGGTTGATGGTCTCGATGCGCGAGTCCTTGAAGATCGAGCAGTAGAACTTCGCAGCGTCCTCGGCCTGGTCGTTGAACCAGAGGCACGGCAGAATTTTCTGCGCGGCGATTGCCATGACCTGTTCCTCGCGTGACTTGCGTTACTTGGCGGGCTCGGCGTGCGAGCAGCAGGAATAAGACGGCGCCGCGTTGGCGTATTTGTCGTGATGGCGCACCCAGGCCATGGACCAGGCGAGCTCAGCCTCGTCGCGGCCCTTGGGGGTGAGATCGAGAAAGTTGTAAGCGCCGAGCAGGATGTCGAGCCCGCGCGCATAGGCCGAATAAGTGTGGAACACGGCGCCTGACGCGTCCTTGTAGAAGACGCTCGCTCCAGGCATCTCGTCGCTGAAAATTTCCTGGCGGTGGTAATTGTAGTCGCCGTCCTTGCCGACCTCGTCGTCCTTGAACGACACGTGGTAGTCGAAGTTGAAATCGCTGCCGAACGACGACACCCACGGGAACTGCCAGCCCATGCGCGCCTTGAACGCTTCGATCTCGGCGAGCGGCGCGCGCGAGACGACAACGAAGGTCACGTCGCGCTGCGCGAGGTGGATATTGGCGCCGTCGAAATGATCGGCGAGGAAGGAGCAGCTCGGACAGCCTTCGTCCCAGCCGGGCCCGAGCATGAAATGATAGACGAGGAGCTGGCTCCTGTCGGCGAACAGCTCGCGAAGCGCCTTTTTGCCGTCGCGCGTATCGAACACGTAGTCCTTGTCCACCTTGACCCAGGGCAGCGCCCGGCGTTCGGCACTCAGAATGTCGCGGGCGCGGGTGAACTCCTTCTCCTTGGCGAGAAGCGCCTTGCGCGCCGTGGTCCAGTCCTCTGCGGACACGATGCTGTGCGGTTGCATGCAGGCCTCCCTCGAAGCGCGAAACAGTCAGATGGCGGTGGGCGTCATCCAGCCGACACCGGCGCCGCCCGGCTGCATCAGAATGGCGATGCGGCCGACGCCCGGCACCTCGAAGATCGGCTTCATCAGCTTGGCGCCGTCCTTGAGCGCCTTGGCGACGCGGGCATCGACGTCGTCGACGGCGAGATAGGACATCCAGCTCTCCGGCACGCCGTCATATTCGGGGCTGGTGAGCTCGAACATTCCACCGGCCATCTTGTCTCCGGACTTGGCGATCCAGTAGCTGCCGCTGCCCATCGGCATCGCCTCGAAGGTCCAGCCGATCGTGTCGCGGTAGAAGCGCTTGGCGCGCTCGACGTCGCGCGTCATTAATTCGTTCCAGCAGAAGGTGCCGTGCGAACCTTGGCTCGCACCGTCGGCCTGGTCGCAGTCATGCGCTTGAGCCTGTGCCATGTCGCTCTCCTTGGGTTAGGCCAGATAATTTTCGAGCTTGTCGAGGCAGCCTGACCAGCCCTCGCGGTGGCGGTCGCGCGCGGCCTCGTCGAAGAACTGCTCGTGGATGAGGGTGAGCATCGAGCCGGTACCGTCGGGCTTGATGAGGACCGTCACCAGAGATTGCCGTTCGGGCGTGGAGCGCCAAGCCCAGGTGAACACCAGCTTTTCATTTGGCACGACCTCGAGGTAGGTGCCGCTCACGTCGTGCTCCTCGCCGTCGGCGCCGAGCATGACGATGCGGAAGCGGCCGCCGAGCCGCGCATCGGCTTCGGCGCTGAGCACAGCGATCTTGTCAGGTCCGAACCATTTCAGGATTTTTTCGGGATCGGTCCACGCGGCGTAGACCTTGTCGGGTTTGGCCTTGAGCTGCCGCTTGAGGGTGAGGCTGGGCTTGGTGGCGAGGATGGGTTGGACTGACATGACTCTTCTTCCTCCAGGAAGGCGGCGAGACGGTCGAGCCGCTCGGACCAGAAGCGCTGGTAGTGGTTGAGCCAGCTCACGGCCTCCTGCATGGGGGCCGCGGCGAGGCGGCAGGAAACGATGCGGCCGGTCTTGGTGCGCGCGACGAGGCCGGCGTCGGACAGGACATCGAGATGTTTCATGATCGCCGGCAACGACACCGGGAAGGGCCGGGCGAGTTCGCTTATCGAAATGTTCTCGCGCTCATCGAGTTGCGCGAGCAGAGCGCGCCGCGTCGGGTCGGCTAGCGCGGCGAAGGTGCGGTCCAGGGCGGCGTCCTGATACTTAACCATGTGGTTAAGTGTATGGAGCGCGACCGGCCCTGTCAAGCTTCGTTCGGTTTGGGTGAGGACGGCCAGTTCGACATGCTGCTCGACAAGGACTTCGAGATCACCAAGAAGGACAAAGAAGACTAGACCGGTCCTGTCCTTTTCCATTTGCTGAGAAAGTTGATGCGAGCGCCGCGTCGCAGTGCGCTCGCCTCCTCGCTTGGGGAATATTAGGTTTCAACGACGCTCTAACAGCCGTTTCCGTGCCCCCAGGTCGTTGACAGGGGCGGCTGGCCTTTTTATGGTCCGGCCAGCTTGGAGGGTGGCCGCATAGAGGGCCGCCCCCGCCATTTCCGCCAAACGATGGATGAATTGCCATGAAGATCAAGAATTCGCTGCGAGCGCTCCGCAATCGCCATCGCAACAACCGCGTGGTCAGGCGGCGCGGCCGGCTCTACGTCATCAATAAGACCAACCGCCGCTACAAGGCCCGCCAGGGCTAGAGCTCCGATGCGGCCGCGCGCGCGCTTCAACCAGAAGACTGGAGGCGCCTTTCCCTCCCGGCTTGGCCGAATCGCTCCTTGCGTGTCGCTCGCCGCGCTGGCGCTTGCGCTCATTCTGAGCGCCGCCCCTCGCCTGCAAGCTGACCCCGTAGAGCCGGCGCCTGATGCGGGCGTCGCTCTGCCCAAGGAAGCCCCCGCCGAGGAGGCCGACCCCACCCTCGTGCCGGGTTTGGAGGAGACCGGGGAGGATCCGGTCGAGCCCGACGAGCTCGACGACAATCAGGTCCCGAAGCCCGACGTCAAGCCGGGCGGCGAAGGCGAGGGCAAACCGCAATCGACCGAGGAGAACAAGCAGGACCGGCTCGGGCCCCTGCTTGGTCCGGGGCAGGACAGAGGCGGACTGCAGCAGAACAATTTGCCGCTTGCCGTGCCGCTCGACCGGAACAAGACGCTCGGCGAGCTTTACGATCAACTCAGCGCGGCGACGGATCTTGCTGAAGCGCGGCCGATCACCGAATTGATCGAGGAGCTGTGGCACAATTCGGGCAGCGACACGGTCGACCTTCTGCTCAGCCGCTCCGAGCGTCTCATCAAGGACGCCGATCTCGATGTCGCGAGCGAGATCCTCGATGCGACCGTCGATCTCGCACCGGAGACTGCCGAGGCGTGGCACAAGCGCGCGACGGTCGAGTTTCTGCGCAAGGACTATGAGAGCGCGCTCAGTGATGTCAGGCGCTCGCTCAGTCTCGACCCGCGCAACTACCGCGCCATGAACGATCTCGGCATCATGCTCGAAGCCACCGGCGACAAGAAGGACGCGATTGAGGCCTATCGCAAGGCGCTCAAGGCAAATCCGTTCCTCGACGAGGCGCGCGACGCGATCAAGGAGCTTACCCACGAGGTCGGGGGCCAGGACATTTAGTCTACATGTCCTCTGAGCCGTCGCCGACAAAGGCGATGCGCAGCAGGTTGGTCGCGCCCGGCGTGCCGAGCGGAACGCCCGCCGAGATGATGACGCGTTGGCCGGGCAGCGCGAAGCCTTCCTGATAGGCGATGCGGCAGGCCTTGGCGACCATGTCGTCGAGGTCGCGCGGGTCGTCGGTCAGCACGCAATGCTGGCCCCATACCAGAGCGAGCTTGCGGCCGGTGGCCGGGATCGGTGTCAGCGCCACGATCGGCTGATGCGGACGCTCGCGCGCGGCGCGAAGCGCGGTCGCGCCGGAGGCGGTGTAGCAGACGATGGCGGCGAGGTTCAGCGTCTCGGCGACGGTGCGGGCGGCGGCCGAGATCGCGTCGGCGCCGGTCGCCTCGGGATCGATGCGTTGAGCGTGGATGATCGCCTCGTAGAGCGGGTCGCGCTCGACCTCGATGGCGACGCGGTCCATGGTCTCGACCGCCTGCACCGGATATTTGCCGACCGCCGATTCAGCCGACAGCATGACCGCGTCGGCGCCATCGAACACCGCGGTCGCCACGTCGGACACTTCGGCCCTGGTCGGCGCATGCGCGTAGATCATCGATTCCAGCATCTGCGTCGCCACGACCACCGGCTTGCCGGCGTTGCGCGCGGCGCGAATGATCTGCTTTTGCAGGCCCGGCACCTTCTCGACCGGCATCTCGACGCCGAGATCGCCGCGCGCCACCATGATCCCGTCGGCGAGTTCGATGATCGCCTTCAAGTGATTGAGCGCCGAGGGCTTCTCGATCTTGGCCATGATCGCCGAGCGGCCGCGCGCCACTTTGCGCGCCTCGGCGATGTCCTCGGCGCGCTGCACGAAGGACAGCGCGATCCAGGCGACGCCGAGCGACAAGGCATATTCGAGATCGGCGCGGTCCTTCTCGGTGAGCGAGCCCAGCGGCAGCACGGTGTCGGGCAGGCTGATGCCCTTGCGGCTGCCGAGCACGCCCGTGGTCAGCACCTCGGCATCGATCCTGACATCGCTCGCATCGATGACGCGGAGCCTGAACTTGCCATCGTCGAGCAGAAGCGTGTGGCCCGGCTTGACCGCAGCGAAAATCTCGGGATGCGGCAGGTGCACGCGGCCTGAGCCGCCGATCGCCTCGCGGCGGACGAAGCTCAGCACGTCGCCTTCGGTCAGTCTGATCGCGCCGGATTCGAACTTGCCGATACGGAGCTTGGGACCTTGCAGGTCGACCAGGATGCCGACCGGCCGGGAGTACTCGGTCTCGAGCTTGCGCACGATGGCGTGGATGTCGCGCAGGCCGTCATGCGTCGCGTGGCTCATGTTCACGCGGAACACGTCGGCGCCCGCCTCGAACAGGCGGCGCATTGTCTCTTCGTTGTTGGAGGCAGGACCGAGCGTGGCGACGATCTTGACGCGGCGTTTTCGCCTCATTGCGACTTCGCTTCGCCCTCGGGATCGGTGAGGCGGACGGTCCAGTCCCGCTCCTCGCCGGTGTCGACCTCGAAAAAGCCCGTCTTCTTGTAGCCGCGCTTCACGCAGTCCTTGGTATCGCGGATGGTGAAGGACTTGTCGTCGGTGCACATGAAGAGCGAGCCGGCCCATTCGCCGCCGCGATCATAGTCGACGGCGTGGATGTAATAGAAGCGGCCGATGAGCACGCCTTTGAGCAGGGTCTCGCAGGTGTGCGAGGCGATGTTCCACCAGCCTTCGGTGGCCCAGCCTTCGGCGTCCTTGTAGCCGATGGCGACGCCGACCCGGCTCGCCGTGGTGTTGCAGAGCTTGAGATCGGCGAGCGCCGGGCTCGCGCCAAGTGCGGCCAGCAGCAGCGCCGCAATCGGAGGAAGGCTTCGCCGCCATCGCTTCCGGGCGGGAAACATGTCCGCCCTATGTCGGATCGGGTTGGCAGCGTACATCAGCGTCATATAGCCTGAAACAGGGTTAACGATGTTCGAAAGATACCACCGAATGGGTTGAGTTTCTCTGACCACAAGGCGGCAAAGTCCTCTCACCGGGAGAGGTCCATTATAGGGCGAGTTCAATTGCCAAGAGCATCGCTCTAACTCATAGGTAAATGCGTCGCAATCTTGGCCTTGGCCGGGCTTTTCGCTTGCCGCAGGCTCTAGGCAGGGCCACTTAGAGGGGCGCGAGGGCGGCGCCGAGGAGCTTAGGTCTGGATACTCTCGCGAGAGGCGATTTGGGCGTCGAGCCCTGCCGGAGCGTCGAAGGCGACGCCGGGACCGGTCTCCTCATTCTCTGCGACCACGCCGAGAACGCCTTGCCGGAGCGCTACGGCCTGCTCGGCCTGAGGCCCGAGGACTTTCACCGCCACATCGCCTACGACATGGGTGCCGCAGGGGTGGCCGAGCGCCTCGCCAAGATGCTCGGAGCGCCGGCACTGCTGTCGCGCTTCTCGCGCCTCCTGATCGACCCCAACCGCGGCCTCGAAGACCCGACCCTCATCATGCAGATCTCAGATGGGCTGATCGTGCCAGGCAATGTCGGCCTCAGCGACAGCGAGGTCGCTTTCCGCATCGCGCAGCACTACGAGCCCTATCATCGCGCGATCGAGGCGGCGGTCGAGGCGGGTCTCGCTGCCGGGAAGCCGCCGGTGATCGTCTCGGTGCACAGCTTCACCCAGGCCTGGAAGGGTGTACCCAGGCCCTGGTCGGTCGGGGTGTTGTGGGACAAGGACCCGCGCCTCGCGCTGCCGCTGCTCGACGCCTTGCGCACCATCCCCGGCATCGAGGTCGGCGACAACGTGCCGTATTCGGGCCAACTCAAGGGCGACACGCTCTACCGTCACGGCACGGGGCGCGGGCTCGCGCACGCTCTCATCGAGGTCCGCCAGGACCTGATCCTGAGCGATGAGGGTCAGGCTGAATGGGCCGGGCGTCTCGCCGATGCGTTGCGCATCGTGATGCGCCAGGAAAGCGCGCTGCACGCGATCGCGTTGCATGGGTCTCATGCCGATGCCGCGAGCGGCGAGGCGGTTGCGGCCAAGCCGGGCAAGGAGTTAGCGCCGGTCATGGACGATGCGACGCGCACCGAGCTCGAGGCCGCGGCGTTCCGCCGGCTGGTTGCCCATCTTCGCGCGCGGAGCGATGTCGAGAATATCGACCTGATGGAGCTTGCCGGCTTTTGCCGGAACTGCCTTTCGGGCTGGTATCAGGAGGCGGCGGCGGCCAAGGGCCTCGCGCTCGACAAGGAAGAGGCGCGCGAGATCGTCTACGGCATGGCCTACGAGGCGTGGAAGGCGAAGTTCCAGTCAGGGCCGAAACGCAAGGCATCGAAGACCGCGGGCTAGCCCGCACGGTTCGCGTCTCGCGTGCTTTGGATAAGCGGGATAAGCGCACGCGCCCCGCTTGCGGCGGCCAAGGAGCGAGACCTAAGCTGGTCGCTTGTTCGAATCACAAGTTTTCGCGGGGGTCCTCAAAGTGCCACTTCAGACATCAGCCAAAGACCAGCTTCGTACCATCGTCGCCCGCATCGAGCGGCTCGAAGAGGAGAAGGCGGCGCTCTCGGCCGATCTCAAGGAGGTCTATCTCGAGGCCAAGGGCAACGGCTTCGATGTGAAGGCGCTCCGCGCCGTGATCCGCATCCGCAAGCAGGACGAGAACAAGCGGCGCGAGGCGGAAGCCGTGCTCACCACCTATCTGCACGCGCTCGGCATGGCCGCCGAGGCCGAGGCGGCTTAGCAGACCACGCAGAGCGCCACGCTCCGGCGCGCTCTCCGCGCTTTACGATAGCTCTGTAAGGATGATTAGCGGGCGGCGATGCGGGTCGCCGCCAGCGCCGCCGGCATAGCCTCGGCATGCTGCCCGGCGGCGGGCTCAATGCCGGCATAGAGACTGCGCACGGCCTGACCCTGGAATTTCTGCGCGGCGGCAAGCCCGGCATAGCCGGAGCTCTTGCGGAGCGTGAGAGAGGTCGGATGATCCATGTCCTCGAACAGATAGTCGATCGCGCCCTGGTCGGGGTGGGTCATCGGCGCAACGGTGCGGCTATAGGCGACCGAAGCGTCGGTCATCAGGCTGGCGATCTCGAACGGCACGTAGCTCTCTTCCTCGGCGTGGTCGTCGTCGACCTCCGGCGCCCCAACCACCTCCGCGTCGCGATAGACCGGCAACGGCGCCGGCTTGGCGTGGAAGCTCGGCAGTGACGGCATGCCGCCGGCGCTCGCATAGGCGAACAGTCGTTGCGGCGGGGGCGGGGTGCCCTGCTCATGCGTGTCGGCCGAAATCTCGTGCTCGACCAGCGAGTCGGGCGTGTAGGAAGCGAGGATCGGCCTCGGCAGCTCAGGCGAGGGCGCGGCCGCAGGCTCGGGCACAGCCTCAGGCTCGTTCTGCGCGACGACCGCGGTGGCGGCGCTGCCCTCCGAATCAGGTCCGCTGTCGATGACGTCGTCGGCATCGGCAAGGTCATCGGCCTCGGGCGCCGGCTTGACGCGGACGGCCATGGCGATCTGGGTCTGTTTGACCAGCCCTTGCGCCTGCGCAAGCTTGTAGTCGGTCATGGTGATCGGCTTGCCGTCGGTCGGCGTGTATTTCGAATGGCCGTCGGGGAACAGCGCGGCAAGCTCGAGCCGCGGCATGCGCGGCCACATGCGGACGTTGCCGGTGTCGACATGCACGAACGGCACGCCAGAGGTCGGGTAATAGCCGACGCCGCCCCATTCCCACACCAGCGCCGAGTTGCGCAGGACTTTGACGGGGACGTCGGGGAAGGTGATGTCGGCGGCCTTGCCGAGAATGTGCTGGCTCTTCTTCGCCTGGCCGCCGCCATGCTTGCGCAGATTGGCGTTGGTCTCCGCCGTGCGGTAGCCGCAGATGAGATGGACGGGGACGGTGGAGCCGAGCTCCTTGTGCAGGGTCCAGATGTGGTCGATCAGGACCGGGTCCATCTTGGTTTCTTTGTTGGCCCGCCAATCGCGCATGAAGGTGTTGAGCCGCGTGAGAGCGTCTTGGTCATATTTGCCGTCGCGCTTGAAGGTGACGGTGATGGTCTCTTTGGTGTGGATGTTGAAGATGGAAAGCGTGCGGGTCTCGCCGAGCGCGTTCGCGCCGTAAGTCGTCGCCGACCACCACGCGGCAGCGGTCAGCAGCACGACAGAGGCGCCGACGACGGCGCGACGTGCGACACTCCCCCTGATGCGCATCCCCGAAACTTTCCCTCGCCGGCATTAGAGCCAGCTTCCCCGTACGATGCCGACCCCCTCAGGCCAAACACCGGCGACAAGCATCCTTCACATGCCTGCCGTTAAGCAAGAGTATTAGCCAAATTGCGGGAAAAACAAGGCGAAGGAGTTAACCTTACCGGGAATTCGCCAGTAGAGTTAACAGGATTTCCACAGGATAATCAGCGACCTAAAGTCTGAGCGCCGACGCCATCCGCGCATCATGACCGTAAATATCGCCGTAAGTGGACAGCGAGCCGTCGTCATTCACCTTAACGGTGAAGTAGGTGATATAGACGGGGATCTTTTGTTGCAGTGCAACATGAGAATCGTAGCCGTCCTCGATGGCTGAGGCGGTTCTTGCCGCGCTCCACCCGTTCTCGTGCTTGAGCAGGACCGCGGCAAGCTGGTCGGGGTTCTCCACCCGCATGCAGCCGTGGCTCTCCGCCCGCACCGGCTGGGCGAACAGGAATTTCTGCGGCGTGTCGTGCATGTAGACGTCGTGCTTGTTGGGGAACACGAATTTGACCTTGCCGAGCACGTTGTCCGGTCCCGGCGGCTGGTAGATATCGAAGCTGCGGATGTCAGTGGTGTTCCAGTCGACCTCGGTGGGGTCGATCTCGCGGCCGGCATATTTGAGGCGAAGATTGTGGCGCTGGAACACGGCGGTGTCGTAGCCGCCGCCACCGAACCAGGAAGCCTGCTGGCGGACATACGGCCTGATCTCCTCGATCTTGATCGAGGTTGGCACGTTCCAGAACGGCCCGAACACGATCTCCTGCATCTCGTTGGAGAACACCGGCGTCTGCTTGTCGATCTTGCCGACAACCACGCGCGTGGTGTGCACCGCCTTGCCTTCATCGACCACCCGAAGCATGAACTCGGGGATATTGACCGTGACGTAATAGGAGCCGAGGTCGTGCGGCAGCCAGCGCCAGCGCTCCATGTTGATCAGGATCGCTCTGACCCTGGCCGAGCTTCCCGCCTCGCGCGGCGCCGCGTCAGCCTGACCGTTCAGCATGCGGCGCGTGCCGGGACCGACCGCGCCGTCGCCATCGACGCCGTGCGCCTGCTGGAAGCGCTGCACGGCGAGCGCCAGGCCCATGTCGTAGGTGTTCTTGTCGGCGCCGGAGTTGGCGGCCACAGCGAGCCGCTTCCTGAGAAGCGCCACCTGCGGATCGACTACGCCGATCTTCAGCACCTGACCGTCAGGGATGAAGTTGGCGGGCTTCGCGACGGCGACCGGCTCGGCGTTGCCGCCGCGGAGCGCGATGAGCTTCTGCCTGAGCGCCTCGAATTGCGGCTGGTCGGGCTGGAAGCTCCGCAGATAGGCGGCGGCGTCGGAACGGATGGCGATCGATTCGATCACTTCGGTCGGATCGGGCAAAGCGAGGCTCGGATCCAGATTTTCGCTCAAGCGTTGCGGCTTGATGCGGCCGCCGCGGGCATCGTTGGCGTAGTCGAGCACGGCATAGCTGACCGTGATCTCGGCGTCGGCGAGCCAGTCGATCGCTTGCGGATCGGAGGCGCTGAAGCCGTCTTGCTTGGGGAGCTTGTAATCGCCGGAGCGGAGACCGTAATCGTCGGCGGAAGCGATCTCGGCCATCACCGCCTTGCCACGCGCGGTGAACCCGTTGGCGTCGACCCACAGCGGCTTCTGGTCGGCGACCGAATAGAACTCGACGAGCGCGCCCTGCTCGTCCTTCTTGTGCTCGCTGGTGGCGGTGAACTTGGCCGAGAGGCGGTTCTGCACGGCGATACGGACGGCCTCGGCCGGCGTGATCAAGGACTCAGGCTGATCGGGCTCGGCGGCGAAGACCGGAGCGCCGAACGGCGCGAGCAAGGCCAAGGTTAACGCAATACGAACGATCGATTTCATTTAGCCCCCACACAGGCCGCGATTCAGCTGGCGCATTACGGCCTAGCTTCGGGCCTTTCCCGTCGCCAGCCGTAGCACGCAGTCAAACAAGGTTTCCCTAACGCGCATCGTTACTTAAGTGTGGCCGGCGGCCACCGCGCCGTCGCTTACGGTCGCGCCTCGAGCCCGATCTCGCGCATCTTGCGGTAGAGCGTGGAGCGTCCGATGCCGAGCCGTTTGGCGATTTCCGTCATGCGTCCGCGATAGCGGCCGAAGGCGAGCCTGATCATGTCGGCCTCCACCGCTTCGAGCGAGCGGATGTCGCCGCTATCGCTCAAGGCCGGGATGCCGACCGCATCCTTGCCATTGGCTGACGGCACGTGGATGGTGGCCGGCGTGGCGGCCGACTCGCCGAGCATTACCGGGCCTTCGATGCGCGGAATTAGGTCCTTGGGCGGCGGCGCCGGCGGCACGGTTACCGCGTAGCCCTCGACATGGGCGGCGATCTGCGGGAACTCGTTCACCGTCAGCATCGGCGTGTCGGCAAGCACCACGGCGCGGAACACGGCGTTCTCGAGCTGGCGGATATTGCCGGGCCAGGTGTAGCGCCTGAGCATGGCGCTCGCGTCGGCGTCGATGCCGTCGATGCGCTTGCCTTCCTCGGCGGCGAATTTGGCGATGAAGTGGCGGATCAGCTCCGGCACGTCCTCGAGCCGCTCGCGCAAGGGGGGCACCCAGATGGGGAACACGTTCAGCCGGTAATAGAGATCCTCGCGGAAGCGGCCCTCGTTGACCAGGCTGATCAGGTTCTGATTGGTGGCCGAGATTAGGCGGAAGTCGACCTTGACGGCCTGCTTGGAGCCGACCGGATCGATCTCGCCCTGTTGCAAAGCGCGCAGCAGCTTCACCTGGGCGTCGAGCGGAAGCTCGCCGATCTCGTCGAGAAACAGAGTGCCCTGATCGGCCTCCACGAACTTGCCGGCGCGCTTCTCCGAAGCGCCGGTGAACGAGCCCTTCTCATGGCCGAACAGGATGCTCTCGACCAGATTCTCGGGGATTGCGCCGCAATTGACGGTGACGAACGGCTTGCCGGCGCGGGCGCTCTGGCCTTGGATGGCGCGCGCGATCAACTCCTTGCCGACGCCCGATTCGCCCTCGATCAGTACAGGAATGGTGGATTTGGCGGCCCGCTTGCCGAGCTCGATAACCCGGGTCATGGCCTCGCTGCCGGCGATCAGGTCGGCGAAGCCGAGCGAGCCTTTGGCCTGGGCCTTGATGCGGCTGAGCTCGCCGGCGAGCGCCTCGATCTTCAGCGCGTTCTTGATGGAGACTTCGAGGCGCTCGGGGCTGACCGGCTTCACCACGAAATCGACGGCGCCGGCCCGCATCGCGGAGATCGCGGCGTCGATCGAGCCATGGGCCGTCTGCACGATGGCGGGAGGTTTCTTCGGCAGCGTGCGCATGGCCCCTAGCACGGCCATGCCATCGGTCCCCGGCATGACCAGGTCGAGCAGGACGAGGCAGATCTCGTTGCTGACATCAGCCTTGAGGGCGGCAAGCGCTTTGTCCCCGCTTTCGGCCGTGGCGACGTTGTAGCCAAAGCGCTTGATGGTCTCTTCTAGGATGCGACGTTGAGCAGGGTCGTCGTCGACGACCAGGACGCGTTTGGGCATGACGCAAGACTCACGAGGAACTGGTTACACGAAACATCACGTCAGGAGCTTGACTGTCCCAACCCAATACGCGGGCGAAGCAGGGAAGCTTCTGTGCCAAAATTGTGCACTGGAAGGGTAAATATCCTCTTTATCTCGGTTCGATTTTGGTGATGTCTTGCCGCAGCCTCCGTCAAATTGACCAGAACAGCGCGTATTTGGCCCTTGCGAGGCCGCGTTTCCTACCCACACTAAGTGTCCATTCGCCGCTAACGAGGAACCATAAGTGCCGATGCTGCCCAAACTGACCCACTGGCCCGAGCACCCCACCTACGCCGCGAGCGCGGCAGCGAAAGGCAAAGCCAAGCGCCGCTCCGACCCTGAAGCCAAGCGGAAGCTTGGCGCGCTGCCGGAATGGAACCTGGCCGACCTCTATGGGGGAGCGGAGGCGCCGCAGCTCAAGGCCGACCTCACCACGTCGGAGCGCGCCGCCGAGGCCATGCAGGAGCGCTATGCCGGCAAGCTCGCCGCGCTGCTCGACGGCGGCAAAGGCGGGCAGGGCCTGGCCCAGGCGGTGCGCGAGTTCGAGGCGCTGAACGATTTGCTCGGCCGCATCGTGTCCTATGCGAGCCTGCTCTATGCCGCCGACACCTCAGACCCCAAGCGGCAGAAATTCTTCGGCGACATCCAGGAGAAGATCACCGCCATCTCCTCCAAGCTCCTGTTCTTCCCGCTCGAGCTCAATCGCCTGGACGACAAGGCGCTCGAGACGGCGATGGAGACCTCAGAGCTCGGCCATTACCGGCCCTGGCTCGAGGATCTGCGCAAAGAGAAGCCCTATCAGCTCGACGACAGGCTCGAGCAGCTGTTCCACGAGAAGTCGGTGACCTCGCGCGGCTCGTGGGACCGGCTGTTCAACGAGACCATGACCTCGCTCAGATTCGATCTTGGCGGCGACAAGCTCAGCATCGAGCCCGCGCTCAACCGCCTGCTCGACCAGGACGGGAAGAAGCGGCGCAAGGCGGCAGAGGCTCTGGCCAAGACGTTCAAGGAGAATGTGCGGCTGTTCACGCTGATCACCAACACGCTCGCCAAGGACAAGGAAATCTCCGACCGCTGGCGCGGCTTCGTCGACGTGGCCGATTCCCGCCACCTCGCCAATCGCGTGGAGAAAGAGGTGGTCGACGCGCTCGTCGCCGCCGTGCGCGAAGCTTATCCGCGCATCTCGCATCGCTATTACGCCATGAAGGCGAGATGGCTCGGCCAGAAGACGCTCAGCCATTGGGACCGCAACGCGCCGCTGCCCGAGGAGCCCAAGCAGGTGATCGGCTGGGACGATGCGCGCAACACCGTGCTCACGGCCTACGGCGATTTCTCGCCGCGCATGGCCGACATCGCCGGGCGCTTCTTCGCGCATGGCTGGATCGATGCGCCGGTCAGGGAAGGGAAGTCGCCGGGCGCCTTCTCGCATCCGACGGTGCCGAGCGCGCACCCCTATATCCTGCTCAACTATCAGGGCAAGCCGCGCGACGTGATGACGCTCGCGCACGAGCTCGGCCACGGCGTGCATCAGGTGCTCGCCAACGTGCAGGGCCCGCTGATGGCGCCGACGCCGCTGACGCTCGCCGAGACCGCGAGCGTGTTCGGCGAGATGCTGACGTTCCGCGCGCTGCTCGATCAGGCGCCGTCGCCGCGCGAGCGTAGAGCCCTGCTCGCCGCCAAGGTCGAGGACATGATCAACACGGTGGTCCGGCAGATCGCGTTCTATAATTTCGAGCGCCAAGTGCATAGCGAGCGGCGCGAGGGCGAGCTGACGGCGGAGCGGCTCGGCGAGATCTGGCTCGACGTGCAGCGCGAGAGCCTTGGACCGGCGATCGAGCTCAAGCCCGGCTACGAAACTTTCTGGTGCTACATTCCCCACTTCGTCCACGCTCCGTTCTACGTCTACGCCTATGCCTTCGGCGATTGTTTGGTGAACTCGCTCTATGCGGTCTACGAGAAGGCCGAGAAGGGCTTCGCCGAGCGCTATCTCGATATGCTCTCGGCGGGCGGCACCAAGCATCACAAAGAGCTATTGGCGCCGTTCGGGCTCGATGCGTCTGAGCCGCATTTCTGGTCGATGGGGCTCAAGGTGATCGAAGGGCTGATCGACGAGCTCGAGGCCATGGACGAGAAGCCCAACTCCAAGAAGTGAGCCACGATCCGTTCGTTGTACATTCTGTACAACATATGTTATACTGATTGTATAACGGAGAACGGCCATGAAAATCGAGATCAAGCGAATCGGCAATTCCGAAGGTTTCATCCTGCCGCGCGAGCTCATGCAGCGCCTCGGTCTGAAGCGTGGGCAAGAATTTCACATAGCGGAGTTGCCGGGGGGCGGCTTTCAGGTCCTTCCCTACGATCCAGATTTCGCCAAGACGATGGAGATCGTCGACGAGATCATCGACGAGTATCGGGACACGTTGGCGGCGCTGGCGAAGTGAGCGAGCCGAACTGGTTCACATACGAGCAGGCAATCGCCGCACATGCAATTCAGCTTCGCCGCTTTGGCGGAGCTGCCGGCCTGCGCGACGAGGGCGCCCTGCACTCGGCGTTGGAGCGGCCTGTGAACAAATGGCATTACGAAAGCGCGGAGTTGCCGGAGCTCGCCGCAGCATATGCGTTTGGGCTCGCTAAGAACCATCCCTTTGTCGACGGCAACAAGCGTATCGCGTTCATTGCTATGGTGACGTTCCTGCGTAAGAACGCCGTCGTGTTTCGCCCCGATCAGGCGCAATCCACCGCGATCACGCTCGCGGTCGCGGCAGGCGAGGTCAGCGAGCAAAGTCTCGCGCGGTGGATTCGCGACAATTGGCCGGCCTGAGCGCCGCTCTGCCCGGCGCCCGGTCATCGCCCAAGCTAGCCTTGATCCCCGAGCGCGCTCTATTGTCCTGTTGCGGGGCGCTTGCCGATGATGGCGGCTGCGGCGATTGGCGGGGGGCCGGGAATGATCGTTTCACTGATTCCGATTCTATTTTGGGTGGCGGCGCTTGCGTGCGCCGGTATCGCCGTGTGGCAGGGTCCGCGCCCAATCCTGCCCGCCGTCGTGATCGACAGGCTGTTGCGCTACCTCCTGCTGTTCCCGATCGGGCTGCAGGGGCTGTGGGCGGCATTCTTCCACATCTTCTTTCCCCGCATCACGGCGGATGCGATCGGCTGGGCGCCGAGCCCGTTCCAATATGAGGTCGGCGTCGCCAATCTCGGGATCGGGCTTGCCGGGATCTACGCGGCGTTCAAGGGCTTCGAGGCGCGCCTCGCTGTCGCCATCGCCTCGGGCTGCTTCCTGATCGGCGCCGGCATCGGCCATATCAGAAACATCGTCGAAGCCGGCAATCTCGCGCCGGGCAATGCCGGGCCGATCATGGTCACCGACTTCCTCACGCCGATCGCCATCCTCGCGCTGCTGTTCTTCTCCAGCGAGCTGTGGCGCCCAAAATCGCCGGTGACGCTCGCGCTCGAGGAAGAGCTCAATGCCGCGCGCGATGCGATGCGGACCTACCGCAAGGCGCTCGAGGATCTCGGCAAGAACTGACCGCCTCAGCGCGAAGGTGCGGCCAAAGCGATGTCGGCAATTACCGCGCGGTGATCGGAGCCGAGCCGCGGCCCCGCTGTCGCAGCGATCTTGGCAAAGTGCTGAGAGGCGAACACGTTGTCGGTGGCGACGAAGGGCAGCGTGTCGATGCCGTGCAATTGCAGCGGCCAGGTGAAGCGGAAGGTGTTGTAGCGCCGAAGTCCCGTGGCTTGGGTGAAGGCGGTAAGCTTGTCGGTCCACGGCGTCAGGTTGAAATCGCCGGCGACGATGAGCGGACCGGTGCGATGGCGCACGAAATCGGTCACGGCGGCAATGTCTGATCGTTGCAGCTCAGGATAAAACGGACGCGCAAGATGCACGCCGGCGAACTCGATCGCCGTGCCGTTCACCTCGATCTTGGCAAAGCGCAGCATCAGCGAGCTCCACGGCTGAAAGCCGCCGCGGTCGACGCGGCCGTCCTCGGTGAATTGGTATTTCGAGAGGATCACCAGTCCATAATCGCCGAGGCTATAGGGATAACGCTTTCCGAGCGCGCCGCGCAGCTTGCTCCAATTGTCCCCGGTCATCTCCTGCATCACGACGAGATCGGCATCGGTCTCGGCGAGAAACTTGGCGACCGCGTCGATCCTGTCGTTCTGGTACCAGACATTGAAGGTGACGACCCTGAGGAAGCGCGTTGCGCCAGGCGGCGCTTGCTGCGCGCCGCCTTGCAAGCTCTGCGCGAAATGGGCGCAGTTGATGATCGCGAGCAGTGTCGCGAGCACCGCCAGCATGCCGCTTCGCGCGAGCGCCGCGAGGATCAGCAGAAAGACCGTGCCGGCCAGAAGAAAGGGAAGCCCGTTATTGACGATGTCGAGCGCCGGGAGCCACCTTGCGAGCAGTCCGAGCAAGGTTGCGATCGCGCCGACGACGAGCCCGGCCAAAGCTAGCGGCTTCACGGCGACTGACATGCTGGTTTTGCGGTCTTTCTAGGCAGGGGAGCGCGCTTCGGCGTCAGCGCCCCTATATGAGGGAATGGCTTAGTTGTCGATAAAGCACCAAGACGCACCCATGAACGACCGCCCGGCAGACAAAGAAAAGAACAGGTTCAGCGCGCGTGCGCTCCGCTATGCCTCGGTCGGCGCCAATGTCGGCGGGGTGGCGGCGCGCATCGCCGGCCGGCGTCTGTTCGGGCTCGACCCTGACCGCGACAAGGACGCAGCCTCTCTCGCCGCGGCGCTTGGCGGGCTCAAGGGTCCGATCATGAAAGTGGCCCAGCTGCTCGCCACCATTCCCGAGGCGCTGCCGGCCGAATATGCCGCCGAGCTCGGCCAGTTGCAGAGCCAGGCGCCGCCGATGGGCTGGCCGTTCGTGCGAAGGCGCATGGCGGCTGAGCTCGGGCCCGACTGGGAGGGGAAATTCGCGAGCTTCGCGCACGAGGCTGCGGCATCGGCCTCGCTCGGCCAGGTGCATCGCGCGACAGGCCATGACGGGCGGGCGCTTGCCGCCAAGCTGCAATATCCCGACATGCAGTCCGCCGTCGAGGCCGACCTCGCTCAGCTCGGCGTGCTGTTCTCGATCCATGCGCGCATGCAGCCGGCGATCGACACCTCGGAGATGCGGACCGAGATCGCGGCGCGGCTGCGCGAGGAGCTCGACTACGATCTCGAGGCGCGGCACATGACGCTCTACGCGCTGATCTTCGCCGACGATGCGCTGATCCGCGTGCCCAAGCTCGTGCCCGAGCTGTCGACGCGGCGGCTGCTCACCATGAGCTGGCTCGACGGGCAGCGTCTGCTCGACTATCGCGACCGCAGCCTCGATGAGCGCAACCAAATCGCCCGCGCGATGTTCCGCGCCTGGTGGTACCCGTTCAGCCATTACGGGGTGATCCACGGCGATCCGCATCTCGGCAACTACACGGTGTTCGAGGACGCAGAGGGGAGGGCGGCCGGCATCAACCTGCTCGACTATGGCTGCATGCGGAGCTTCGCGCCGAAATTCATTCAAGGCGTGGTCGACCTCTATCACGGGCTGCTCCGCAACGACCGCGCGCTGGTCGTGCACGCCTATGAGACCTGGGGCTTCGCCGGGCTGTCCAACGAGCTGATCGACATCCTCAATATCTGGGCGGGTTTCATTTACGGGCCGATGCTGGAGGACCGGGTGCGCACCATCGCCGACCAGGTGAGCCCCGGCATGTATGGGCGGCGCGAGGCATTCCGCGTGCATCAGGGCTTGCAGGAGAAGGGCCCAGTCAAGGTGCCGCGCGAGTTCGTGTTCATGGATCGCGCGGCAATCGGGCTCGGCGGGGTGTTCCTGCATCTGAACGCCGAGCTAAATTTCCATCGCCTGTTCGAAGACACGATCGCAGGCTCAGACCTCGCCGACGTCGCCAAGCGCCAGCAAGAAGCTTTCGGCGCGGCCGGCGTCCCGTTGCCTGAAGGTGCGGTTTGAGCCAATTCTGGTCCGTCAGACCTACCGAAAGTCCCCCCATGTCGCCGCACCGTTCGTTGCAATCGCTCGCCGTTGCCGTAGCGCTTGCCGCCTGTGCTGCCCCGCTCGCCGCGAAGGACGCCGCCGAGCAGAGCCTGGTCGACTTTGTGACCGGCGACTACGCGATCATCGGACAGGCGCCCGACGGTGGCGCGGCCTATGCCGGCTCGGCGCATATCGAGCCGGAAGCAGGCGGCGTCGCCCTCAAGGAGCGCCGGGGCGACCGCGAGTTTACCGCCAAGGGAACAGTCGAAGCGCCATCGCCCGGCGAGGGGAAGGTGTTGCGCTTTCGCTGGCAAGACGATGGCCCGATGATCATGAGCTGCCTGGTCGCCGGCGATCTCGACAACTATGCGCGGCTCACTTGCTACTGGTTGCGCCAAGGCTCCGAGCCCAAGCAGCCGGGGCTTGAAGCGATGTTCCCCACCGCCGCCTGGCCTAAGCCCTGAACTCGCGGATTGACCCGATTATTGCCCGGATGGCGGGCTTTGTGGTATTGCCGCGGGCGGGAGACCGACACGTCTGAGATCACAGGGGAGTGGAATGAAGCTCAATCCGTCCGAGGGCCATCCGGCAATGGACTATGCCGAGCATGAGCGCACCTACAAGCTGTTCATCAAGCTCACGGTCTACGCCATCGTTGGCGTCATCGCGCTGATGGCGGTGCTTGCCATCTTCGTGGTCTAAGCCACTTCGACCTTCCGCCTGACAATTTCCTTTTGCTTTCGACTTAAGCCTGCATGAGCGCTAGCCTTGCGCTTTCGCGCAGAGGCCGGCGACGGAGCGACGATGATTGCGATTGGCGTGCCCGCCGAGGGAGTGGACGAGCCGCGCATCGGGCTGACGCCCGAGACGGTCAAGAAGCTCGTCAAGGCGGGGGCGGCCGTGACGGTGCGTTCTGGCGCCGGGCTACGCTCGCATTTCGCCGATGCCGATTACGCCGCTGCCGGCGCGACCATCGCCAAGAGCGACGCCGATGCGGTTTCCGGCGCCGATGTCGTGCTCACCGTGCGCCGCCCCGACCCCGCTATCGTCAAGGCGATGAAGCAGGGATCGGCGCTGGTCGGCATGCTCGATCCGTTCTCGGACGCCGAAGGCCTCGATGCGCTCGCCAAGACCGGCGTCGCGCTGTTCGCCATGGAGCTCTTGCCGCGCATCACCCGCGCGCAGGTCATGGACGTATTGTCGTCGCAGTCGAACCTCGCCGGCTACAAGGCCGTGGTCGACGCCGCAGCCGCGTTCGAGCGCGCTCTGCCGTTGATGATGACGCCGGCCGGCACGGTGCCGGCGGCGCGCGTGTTCGTCATGGGTGTCGGCGTCGCGGGGCTCCAGGCCATCGCCACCGCGCGGCGGATGGGCGCCATCGTCACCGCGACCGACGTGCGCCCCGCGGTCAAGGAGCAGGTGGCCTCGCTCGGCGCCAAATTCATCGCCGTCGAGGACGATGAGTTCAAGCAGGCCGAGACCTCGGGCGGCTACGCCAAGGAGATGTCGGACGCTTACAAGAAGAAGCAGGCGGATCTCGTCGCCGAGCACGTCAAGAATCAGGACATCATCATCACCACGGCGCTGATCCCCGGCCGGCCGGCGCCGAAGCTGCTGTCTAAGGCGATGATCGAGAGCATGCGCCCGGGCTCCATCATCGTCGATCTGGCGGCCGAGCGCGGCGGCAATGCCGAGCTCGCCAAGCCCGGCGAGATCGTCTCGCATAACGGCGTCCGCATCTTCGGCAAGCTCAATCTGGCCGGCTCGGTGCCGGTCAACGCATCGAGCCTCTATGCGAGGAACCTTCAGGCCTTCGTCGAGCCGATGATCGACAAGGAGAAGAAGATACTCGCCATCAACTTCGCCGACGAGCTGGTCAAAGGCACGCTGATCGCCAAGGATGGCGCCATCGTCAATGCCATGATCGCCGAGCGGCTCGGCGGCAAGCCGGGCGGTTCGCCAGCGGCTGCACCCGTCAAGCCGGCAAACGGCAACGACACGGCCAATG
This sequence comes from uncultured Alphaproteobacteria bacterium, assembly GCA_963820005.1. GTDB lineage: Bacteria > Pseudomonadota > Alphaproteobacteria > Rhizobiales > Methyloligellaceae > Methyloceanibacter. The sequence goes on from CAWFYQ010000008.1 coordinate 517,079, forward strand.
GCAATGACAATGGCGGCAAGAAGCCGGCGCCGAAGCGCCGGCCTAAGGGAAGCAAGACATGAGGCACGATACGACAGGGCGCAAGCTAGGCCTTGCGCTCGCGATCCTCGCTTTCGCTGCGGTGGCGCAATGGGCGCTTGCCGGAAGCGCGCTCGCGCAAGACGCTGCGCCGGCGGAAGGCGCGCATGACTTCGTGTTCCGCTTCTCGATCTTCGTGCTCGCGATCTTCGTCGGCTATTACGTGGTGTGGAGCGTGACGCCGGCTCTGCACACGCCGCTGATGTCGGTGACCAACGCCATCTCCTCGGTGATCGTGGTCGGCGCGCTGCTCGCGGTCGCGGTCGAGGCCGGCGATGCCGTGGGCGGCAGCGGCCATTTCCTCGCCAAGCTGCTCGGGTTTGCCGCGCTCATCATGGCAAGCGTCAACATCTTCGGCGGCTTCCTCGTCACCCAGCGCATGCTCGCCATGTATCAGAAGAAAAAGAAATGAGCTCCGATCTCGCCTCGCTGCTCTATCTCGTCGCGGGTGTGCTGTTCATCCTCGCGCTGCGCGGGCTGTCCTCGCCTGTGACCTCGCGTCGGGGCAACTATCTCGGCATGGCCGGTATGGCCATCGCCGTGGTCACCACGCTCGCTGTGGCGCATCCGCACGAGCCGCTGACCTGGGCGATGATCTTAGGCGGCATTGCCATCGGCGGCGGCATCGGCGCGGTGATCGCGCGGCGCATCCCGATGACGGCGATGCCGGAGCTGGTCGCCGCGTTCCATTCGCTGGTCGGCATGGCGGCGGTGCTGGTCGCGGCTGCCGCCTTCTATGCGCCAGAGGCGTTCGGCATCGGCGCGCCTGGCGCCATCCACACCCAGAGCCTGGTCGAGATGTCGCTCGGCGTGGCCATCGGCGCCATCACCTTCACCGGCTCGATCATCGCCTTCCTCAAGCTGTCGGGCCGGATGTCGGGCAAGCCGATCCTGCTGCCGGGGCGCCACGCGCTCAATATCGGGCTCGCGCTCGCGCTGGTCGCCTGCATCATCATGTTCTGCCACCAGCAGAGCGAGGTCTATTTCTGGGCGATCGCCCTGCTGTCGCTCCTGCTCGGGGTGCTGATCATCGTGCCGATCGGCGGCGCCGACATGCCGGTCGTGATCTCGATGCTGAACTCCTATTCGGGATGGGCGGCGGCCGGCATCGGCTTCACCCTCGGCAATACCGCTCTGATCGTCACCGGCGCGCTGGTCGGCTCGTCCGGCGCGATCCTCTCCTACATCATGTGCAAGGGGATGAACCGCTCCTTCATCAGCGTGATCCTCGGCGGATTCGGCGGCGAGGTGGCGGGTCCGGCCGCGGGCGGAGAGCAGAAGCCGGTCAAGCTCGGCTCGGCAGAGGATGCCGCTTTCCTCATGAAAAACGCGAGCCGCGTGATCATCGTCCCGGGCTACGGCATGGCGGTGGCGCAGGCGCAACATGCGCTGCGCGAGATGGCCGACGGGCTGAAGAAGGCCGGCGTCGAGGTCAAATACGCGATCCACCCGGTGGCGGGTCGCATGCCCGGGCATATGAACGTGCTGCTCGCCGAGGCGAACGTCCCCTACGACGAGGTGTTCGAGCTCGAGAACATCAACTCGGAATTTCCACAGACCGACGTGGTCTATGTGATCGGCGCCAACGATGTGACCAACCCGTCAGCCGAGGACGATCCCTCCTCGCCGATCTACGGCATGCCCGTGCTCGAAGTGTGGAAATCGGGCACGGTGCTGTTCAACAAGCGCTCGCTCGCGAGCGGCTATGCCGGCATCGACAACCCACTGTTCTATCGCGACAACACCATGATGGTGCTCGGCGACGCTAAGAAGATGACCGAAGAGATCGCCAAGTCGCTTTGACGCAGGCGCGCCAAGGTTAACTGCCTTAGAACTAACGTAGAATCGTCAAACTGCCGCTGAATTTCCCACTATAACGCCAGGTCCCGGCTGCCGTCGGCATGCTGGTTGACACGCAATCCTCCGTTGCTTCCCCAATTGGGCTGGCGATAATCTTAAGCGGGTTGGGCTTTCGCTGGAACATGCGCGGTTTTTGGCTGTTGGGGGCAGGACCTTTCGCCCTTCTAATCACGAGCACGCCTGTTTTGGCACAGGGGTTCGTTTGCGCTGCTCCGCAACAGCCCATGCTCGAGATCGATCTGATGTTCGGCCGCAATATCGGCGACGAGCTGGGCGTGACCGAACAGCAATGGTCGGACTTCGTGGCGGCGGAGATCACGCCGCGCTTTCCAAAGGGTCTCAGCATCGAGGACGCCGTCGGTCAATGGCGCGACCCCGACAAGAACACGATCGTCAGGGAGCCGAGCAAGGACGTGACCATCGTCGTCCCGCAAAGCGAACCGGTTAAGGAAAAGATCGAGGCCATCGCCGGCGCCTATAAGCAGCGCTTTCAGCAGCAATCCGTCGGCGTCGTGATGCGCCCGGCCTGCGCATCGTTTTAGAAGCATTCATTACGACAAGGGGCTGAAATGGGCCGTTCTGCGACTCCCGCATCATTCAAGTTGCATTCATCATAGTTACGATAGTCGGTCGACGTCTTTGAATAATAAAGAACTGAAAGGTATTGCTTGAGACATGTTGAACCTTGTTCTGTCGCTGGCGGGCATTTTCGCGCTGATCGGGATCGTCGGTCGGCTGTTGCATCGCTATTTCATCTACATCCCGGACCGCACGCGCGTCGCGCCCAAGCAGGCGGGACTGGCCGGCGCCGAGGAGATCGTGTTCAAGGCGGCTGACGGGACCAAGCTGATCGCCTGGTATCAGCCGGCCAAGGGCTCGAAGCCGACGCTGCTCTATTTCACCGGAAACAGCGGCAACGTTGCCGACCGCGCCGGCAAGATCAGGACCATCGCGTCCTGCGGCTATGGCGTGTTCATGCTCAATTATCGCCGCTATGGCGGCTCAGAGGGCAGGCCGACCGAGGCGCGCAATGCGGCCGATGCGGTCAGCGCCTATGATTGCCTGCGCGGGCAGGGCGTCGCGCCGAGCGACATTGTCGCTTACGGCGAATCGCTCGGCACCGCGGTCGCGACCAGGCTGTCGCTTCAGCGCGAGGTGCAAGCGCTCGTGCTCGAGGCGCCGTTCACCTCGACCGTCGATGTCGGCAAGCTGATGTGGAAGGGCTTCCCGCTCGGCATCATCATGGTCGATCAATACCGCACCATCGACCGCATCGGCGATGTCTCGGTGCCGGTGTTCATGGTGCATGGCGGCCGCGATTCGATCATCCCGCTCTATCTGGCGCGGCGCGTCTATCACGCGGCCAACGAGCCGAAGAGCCTCGTGGTCGTGCCGCAAGCCGGGCACAACGATCTGTTCGAGCGCGGCGCCTTCGAGAAGGTGCACGGCTTTCTCGACAGCTTGCGTCCGGCCAAGGTCGCCAAGGCGGGGCGTCGCGTCGAAGCGGCCGCCGCTGCGAGCGGCGAGGACCGGTAGTTCCACGCGCATGGTTATTCCGGGGGAAGCCGGAATCCAGATTCGAGCCCGCGCGCGCTCGATACCGGCTTTCGCCGGTTTGACGGTCGTACTTGGCTTCAGTTGATTGCTAGCGCCGGGGTCCGCGCGGCTTGACGGCAGCCTCGGTCCGGCTGCCAACGCCACCGCCACCTTCGCGCTGCGCTTTCTTGCGCGCGAGCTTGCGGGCGCGGCGGATCGCTTCGGCCTTCTCGCGGGCGCGCTTCTCCGAGGGCTTCTCGTAATAGTTACGGAGCTTCATCTCGCGGAAGATGCCTTCGCGCTGCATTTTCTTCTTCAGAGCCCTGAGGGCCTGATCGACATTGTTATCGCGAACGACGACCTGCACGCGCTTAGATCTCCGATTGGCCGTTGATTTTAAGGAGTGGAGCGGGGGCCAAATGCGACCCTGGCCAGAACCGGTCAAGGTCCCGCATCCGGGTTTGCTCTAACAGAACGCGGGTTCGTTGTCCAGATACCCGCTTAACTGTCACTCCGGCGATGCCGCTTGCTCGGCATGGGGGATGCAGGTCCCGGTCGTCTCCATCCCGTCGCGGCGCCACATGTATTTCTGGCTGTCTGGATACTGCGCTTCCTTCGGATTGGCTTCGGCCCAGCTCTGCCAGGCGCTGTAGGTGCGGCCGTAGGCGGCGCGCATCTGCTCCTCGGCCTTGAGGCAGTCATCGATCGTGTCGAACACGAGCCCGGTCTTGACGGGGATGGTCCCGTAGATCAGCACCAGCAGCATCCATTTCATGGTCTTGCTCTACTCAAGGGAAAGGTCAGTTCTTCGGCGTGAGCTTGGTGACGTGGCCCATCTTACGCCCTGGCCGCGCCTCCTGCTTGCCGTAGAGGTGGACCGAAGTCATGGGCTCGGCGGCCAGCGTGCGCCATGTCTCGACCTCGGCGCCGATCAAATTCCTCATCAGCGCGTTGCTGTGCCGCGCCGTGTCGCCGAGCGGCCAGCCGGCTATCGCCCTGACATGGTTCTCGAACTGGCTGATCGGGCAGGCATCGAGCGTCCAGTGACCGGAATTGTGCACGCGCGGGGCGATCTCGTTGACCACGAGGCTCGGCCGCTCCGCGCGCTGGAACAGCTCGACGGCGAGCACGCCGACATGGTCGAGCGCCTCGGCGATCGCGGCGGCGATCCCGGTCGCCTCGGCCACGATGGCTTGGGGGCTATCGGCCGGCACCTGGCTGATCGCGAGGATGCCGTTCTGGTGCACGTTCTCGGTCAAGTCGTAGACCTGGAAGGCGCCGTCTTGCCCGCGCACGGCGATCACCGACACTTCGCGCTCGAACAGGACAAGGCCCTCGAGCACGGCCGGCACCGCGCCGATGCCCTCCCATGCCGATTGGGCCTCGGTGCGGGCGCGGATCATGACCTGGCCCTTGCCGTCATAGCCGAGACGGCGGGTCTTTAGGATCGCCGGCGGTTTGATGCGCGCAAGGGCGGCATCCAGCTGCTCGATGGTGTCGATCGCGGCATAGGGGGCGACCGCGATCCCGAGCGCGCCGATGAAGTCCTTCTCGGCGAGGCGGTCTTGCGCGACAGCGAAGGACTTGGCGCCGGGATGGACCGGCTTCACGCGCGCGGCAGCTTCGAGCGTCGCGGCGGGCACGTTCTCGAACTCGCAGGTCACCACATCGACCGAAGCGGCGAAGCGGGCGAGCGCGTCCTCGTCGGCGTAGCTTCCGACCGTGCACGCGGCGGCGACATCGAAAGCCGGCGCTCCGGCCTCGTCGGAATAGATATGGGCCTTCAGCCCGAGCCGGCTCGCCGCCACCGCCAGCATGCGGCCGAGCTGACCGCCGCCGAGAATGCCGATGGTGCTGCCGGGCGGCAGCGGGGCCTCACGCCTCATCCTCGACCGCCTCGGCGATTGCATCGGTCTGCGCCGCGCGGAACGCGGCGACGCGCAGCGCAAGCCGGCTGTCGCCGAGCGCCAAGATCTGCGCCGCCAGCAGCCCGGCGTTGGTCGCTCCGGCCGCGCCGATGGCGAGCGTTCCGACCGGCACGCCGGCCGGCATCTGGGCGATCGACAACAGGCTGTCGAGGCCTTTCAGCGCGCGGCTCTCGATCGGCACGCCAAGCACCGGAAGCTCGGTCATCGATGCGGTCATGCCGGGGAGGTGGGCGGCGCCGCCGGCGCCGGCGATGATCACTTTCAGCCCGCGCTTCCGCGCGCCGGTGGCATAGCTGTAGAGGCGCTTCGGGGTACGGTGGGCGGAAACCACGCGGGTCTCGTAAGGGACCTTGAGACTATCCAGCACCGCGGCCGCTTGCTTCAGCGTTGGCCAATCGGAGCGGCTGCCCATGATGATGCCGACGACGGGCTTGGCAACGCTCATCTTGGGCTCATGGGGAGATTCGGGCGGTCGGCATGAAAGCGCGGGATTATAGGGTCGCGCCCTTGCTTGGCAAGGCGAGTCTCTGGGGACGTGGGCTCCCGCGAGGGGCGCGGATACGCTCTGGACGGCTAGCGCCGGGTGGCGCACATGAGAAGGATGAGCCAACCGGGCAGACGCGCCGAGACGTTGATGCGGGCCTATCTCCTTCTGGTCGCTATCCTGCTCGTGCCGATCGCGCTCAGCTACGGCATTGCGCCAGCGACCGTGCTTCCCAAGGTTCTCGATATTGCCGTCGCCGGGCCCGATCAGACTCAGATCTTCCGGGCGCTGATGTGCCTTTATCTCGCGGCGTCGATCTTCTGGGCAATCGCCGCGTTCAAGCCGGCCTGGCAGCGCGTCGCGGCGATCTGGGCGGTGTTCTTTTGCGTGTCGCTGGCGATCGGCAGGATCGTCAGCCTGGTGCTCGACGGTCGGGCGAGTCTTCTGCTCGATGTCTATCTCGGCCTGGAGATAATCGGCGGGATGCTCGGCGTCGCGGTGCTGGCTTACGCGCGCGATTAGGCGATGATATCGGGCAGCAGCTGGTCCTCGATGCGGGCGATTTCGTCCTTGAGGTAGAGCTTCTTCTTCTTGAGCCGCTTGAGCTGGAGGGCATCGGCCCGGCCAGATTCCTCGAGCGCGTTGATGGCGCTGTCGAGGTCGCGATGCTCCTGCTTGAGCCTGAGCAGCGTCGTCCGGAGCTCGCGAATCTCCTCGCTCTCCATCGACGTCCCCTGCTCCTTGCTTGCCCCACGGGACGGGCGGAAGTATCGCGGCGAACCGGCGGCCGCGCAAGGGCCTGCGCCGGCCCGGTTCGGGCCACGGCGAACGATTTGGCGCAAGGAGTGACAGGAGACCGCAGGGCAGGATTAGACAAATCGCAAGTGATTTGACATGATACTAGGCCAAGACCAACTGCTATGGAGGTCCGATATGGCGCTTGACGCACACCTCGTTGAGTTGTCTGAGAAGCATCGTGCTCTGGATCGTAAGATCGAAGAAGAGTTGGCTAGACCAACGACGGACGACCTCAGAATCGCCGAATTGAAGCGTCAAAAACTGCGTCTCAAGGATGAAATGGAGCGGCTGAGGCACGAGACGAGCCATTAGGCTCGGCCGGCTTTAGCCCGCGCGTTCAGCGCTCGAAAGATTCAAAGGCCGTGGGGGTGCAGCGTCATTCGCCCCCCGCGGCCTTTCATTTAGTAGGGGCGCTTCGCTATCGAAGCGATACCCCCAACCAAAGGCGAAGCGGCCGTTTGGCCGTGAGGAGGGGAGATGCCGGGCGGAACGGAATTTGGTCGGCGATCGCGGCCGGTGGCTATCGGCGCGGCCCTGGTCCTCGGACTTGCGGCAATGCCGGCGGTCGCCGCGCAGAAGGACCTGACCGACAAGGGCAAGGTGCTGGTCGAGCAGAACTGCTCGCGCTGCCACGCCATCGGCAAAGAGGGCGCGAGCACGCACCCTGAGGCGCCGCCCTTCCGCACGCTGTCGAGCCGTTACCCGATCGAGGATCTCGCCGAATCGCTCGCCGAGGGCATCGTCTCGGGCCATCCCGACATGCCAATCTTCGTGTTCAGCGCGACCGACGTCGAGGCGATCATCGAGTATCTCAACTCGATCCAGGATCAGCCTTCGCCGTCCACCCAACCCGAAGAGCCGGACTAGAGCCTGATCCCGAAAAGTTGCCGACTTTTCGGACAAGATCATGCGTCAGGTCAGAGTCGCTTAAGCATCGGCGGCGCCTTCGGGCCACATCAGCCAATCGCGCGCCGCCTCGACCTCGCCGGGGTGGAAATGCTCGACGTCGCAGTGCATGAACGGTGCGACCAGGCTCGACCAGAGATGGTGCACGTCGGGATTGGTGACGATGGCGAGGCGGCTGAAGTCGCGTAAATGGCGCAAGCTGAATTTGATGTCGTGCCAGAAGGCGAGCGCGTCCATGCCCTCGAAATCCTCGACCACCTCGAGCACGCGAATTTGGCCGTGGCGGGCGATGAACGCGTCGATCTTGCCGGCAACCCGGTCGAACTCCTCGGTCGAGACGCGGCCTGTCAAGACGATCTCGACCGCCTGCGCGTTGTCGTATTCCTTGTAGGAGAGCATGGCGGCTCCGGACGGGATGGGGAGGGCGCCTTTCCATCCTAGTCGGAGCCGCGCGCCGCGCCTAGCCGCCGGCGGCACGACGGCTGGCTCGCGTTAGGCGCGGTCGGGCTCGGCGCCCTGGCACTGGTTTTTGCAGGGCTTGGACTTTTCGCGCCGACCCTGTTGCCGCTCTAGAACTTCACCCCATATTAAGCCTAACGAACTCAAAAAAGGGCGGCTAGGGACACGCTGTTGCCGCCTTTTTCGCGGCAAAATGGCGAGCTCTACGGGGAGACCACCCATCAAGAAATTCCTCATTACGCTCACTGCACTCGCGGCCATCGCCGGCGGTGCGGTCTATGTGGTGCTCAGCCCGCCTCGGCCGGTGATCAAGCCGGTGGTGAGCAGAGAGCCCGCACGCATGTTGCCTTACGAGCAGCAACTCGTGCGCAAGCAAGAGCCCGGTGCCCCGGCGGAAGCAGGCTCGGCCGAAGCAACGCCGGCGAACGCGCCGTCCGAGCATGCGGTCGCCCCGGCTGACACGGCGACGGCCAATGCGGCGCCAGAACCCGATGCAAAGGCTCAAGCGAATGCTTCGCAGACGGCACAGCCGCCGAGTGCTGGCGCGGGACAGGCCGCACTTCCGGCAGCGGGCGGCGCTAATGCGAGCAACGATCCGGCGATGACGCCTGACGAAAGCGTCGACCCATCGGAGCAGGCGGCTATACCGCCCGACGATGGCGCGAGGCCTTATGGCAACGGCCAGCGGCCCTACGATGTGACGACAGCGCCCCCTGGCGCCGCGCCTCAGGGCGGCCCCTATGGCGAGGCGCCGCAAGGCGCCTACGCGCCGCCGGCGCCTCCCGTGTACTCACGGTCGCCACGCGACGGGCTCTATACCGGGCCGCCGCCTGCTCGGGACGCCTATGGCGGTCCGCCGCCGCAAGGGGATCCGTATGGCGGTCCGCCGCCGCAAGGTGGTGCCTATGGCGGACCTCCGCCGCAAGGGCCTTACGACAACGCCCCGCAAGGTGCTTACGGCGATGCTTCGCCCGGCCCCTATGGGCCTGACGGCGCGCCGCAAGGCGCCCCGGGGGCACCCCAGGAGGAGTGGGTGATCGTGCTGGCCTCCGGCGCCGGCATGCGGGCGACCGCTACCGACGAGGCGCCGATGCTGTTCGCGTTCCCCTATGGCCGCAATTTGCGGGTGGTCTCGCATTATCAGGATTGGGTCGAGGTGACCGATCCGAAAAGTGCCGCGACCGGCTGGATGAAAGAGGCCGAGGTGTCGCCGATCGCGCCGCCCGGAGCGCAGTCGCCGCAGGAGGCCTACGACGAGCAGCCGCAGGACGAGCGGGGTGGCTTCTTCCGCCGCCGCCATGGCGGCTTTGCCGACATGATCAACCGCGCACTCGGCGGCGGTTTCTAAACCAATCTTGCTGGGTTGGCTAAGCCGGCGGCAAGGCCGCTGGCTGCGTCTCGCCGTGCTCGTGATGATCGTGGGCGTGATCGTGGCCGTTGCCGTTCGTGGCGCGGCGGCCGTTGGCGTGGCCGTTCTCGTGGCGGCCATGAGCGGCTTCGCCGATCGTCTTGTGGCCCGCCACGCGGAGCTCGCGCTCGACCGCGCTCCGCGCCGCCGCGTTCTGCGTGTAGAGCTCCATATGCTCTGAGTCTTCCTCGGCCACCGCGGTGAGGGCCTCGTCCATATAGTGCTTGGCGTCCGGGTCGGCCTCGACCTTGCGGACGATGCTCTTCAGTTGGAGCCATCGCCTGCTGACGACCACCACCTTGCGGGCGATATCCGCCGCGCAGCGCGGGTAGAACGTGATCGGCGACTCGAGCGGCAGATCGGAGCGGCGGTCGCGGCGGTGCTTGATGCGGAACAGGCCCCATTGCAGGGGATGCATGTCCTCGATCGCCACGGCACTCGAAAACCAGAACAGCACGGGCATCAGCGAGCGGATGTTGATGCCGCTGGCATAGGCGCGGCGAACGATCGTCTCGAGGTGGTCGTCGGTATAGTAGATTCCCCAGGCGGTTTGATAGGCGCCCTCCCATTCTTCCTGCGTCATCTTGGGGTGGGCGGTGACGACGTGCTCCACGTCGTATTTGTTCATGTCGGGATCCATCCAGACCCCTTTCTCGTGCAGCACTTTGTGGTCCTCCGAGCCCGGCAACGGCGTGAGCACGAAGAACTCGAGCATATCGAGCGGCAGCTCCTTCTTGATGATCTCCAGATCCTGCCGGATCGACTCCGGCGTGTCGGCGGGGAAGCCGAGGATGTAGCCGGCGTAGGTGATGATGCCGACCCGTTTCCATTCGAGCAGCATCTTGCGATATTCGGTGATCTTGTTCTGCCGCTTTTTGGCGGCGATCAAATTCGCGGGGTTGATGTTCTCGAGCCCGATGAACACGCGGGTGACGCCGGCGCGCTTGGATTTGTCGATGAAGTTTTCGATCTTGTGACACAGCGTGTCGACCTGGATCATGAAGCGGACATCCATGCCGTCCTCTTCGCGCAGCTTGATGATCCGGTCGTAGATCGATTCCCATTCCTTGTTGCGGGCGAAGTTGTCGTCGGTGATGAAGAAGCGCTTGACCCCTTGAGCCCAATTCATGCGGATGATCTGCTCGACGCTGTCGGCGGAGCGATAGCGGGACTTGCGTCCTTGCACATTGATGATGGTGCAGAAGGAGCACTGGAACGGGCAGCCGCGGCCGGCGTCGAAACTCGTCGTGGTTCCGATCGTCCGCTTGATGAAGTCGAGCGGCAAGAAGGGCGGCGAAGCGACGTCGCCGATGTCCGGCAAGTGCTTCATGTGATCGTAGAGCGGACGAAGCTCGCCGCGCGAGGCGTCCAGCAACATCTCGTCGAGGCCTTCCTCGGCCTCGCCCGCGTAAATCGAAATGCCGAGATCCTGCGCGGCTTTGATGTCAGCCGGGACCTCCTTCAACATGGCCAGGCAACCGGAGACATGGAAGCCGCCGATAACGACCTGGACTCCGGCCGCGCGCAAGGGCCGGGCAATGTCGACGGCGCGCGGGAATTCATTGGACTGCACGCCGATAATCGCGACCAGACCGAGACCGCCGTTTTGGGCGATACGCCGCGCGATCGCGCGCGTGCGCACGCGCGTGTTGGTCTCGTCCATGGCGTAGACGTCGATCGGCAGGTCGGAGCCAAATAGCTGTCGCTCGGCGGCGCCCTTGGCGAGGCTAAAGACGGCGGCGAGCGAATTCGACGGCATGGTCGAACGCAACCACTGAACGACATAACCCTCGTCGTCGTAATGCGACGGCTTGATGAGGAACAGCTGGAATCGCCGGCCGGTCGGTCGCGCTTTACTGAGCATCCCTCGATCCCTGGAGAGCGATCGCCACGGGAAGCACTCGACGCCCGCGCGTTTTGCCCCGCCGTTGAGCGCGTGCCGGTCTGGCGCCCATACCCCCAAAATTCCCGGATGGCCGACAGCACCCCGTGGGGCGCTTGGCCACGTTATCCTTAGACTTAACCACATTCCAAACCGGGGGTCCAATCAATAGGGGCGCGAATTGCAGCCTGGAATACTAGGTTGGAGGCGGATTTGCCCCCAAATCGTGCGTCTCGCCGAAATCGGCGATGTCCTTGGCGAGGAAATAATTGAGCATGGTGCGGATGGTCGCGATCACCGCGAGCTTGGAGATGTCCTCCCAGGTGGGCGCGACCGCGGTGCGCACCAGGTCGGCGGCAAGCGCAAATTCGAGCCCAAGCAGAATCCAGGTGGCGAATCTCAGCCAGATCTCCCGGCCCTGCAACTCGCCGGCGCCGCCTTTGACGGCGATCGCGACCACGCTGACGAATGCCTGGAGCGCGCCCAAGGTCACGACGATCACGGCGCCGGCCTCGATGACGAGCGCGATATAGCTCGCGATCTCGCCGAACTGAGCTTCGAGTGAGACAGGCGTCATCCCCAACCCCCGATTTAGATTGGCGCGAAGCTCGCGTTATGCGCAAGGGCTGAAATCGGCACGACCTTGCTATCGGCGTCCGCACTCCTCATATCGACCATTGACGTCTGAGTGAGCCGGTGCCGAGGGGCTCACCCAGCAGCAAGGAGAGATGAAAATGCAATTGATGCGATTTGTGGCCGTCTCGGCGGCCGCGTTTGTTGGACTGTGCGCTGGACTCGCTCCGGCATCAGCCCTGACCCCCGGTCCGGTTGCGCCATTGGCTAAGACTGCGCCGAGCGCCGTGATCGAAGCCGACTATTATTGCGGGCCCGGCTGGTATCTCGACCGCTGGGGCAATTGTCGGCCCTACGGCTACGGCTATGGCTGGTATGGATACGGCTACGGATATCCCCATTACCGTCATCGCCACTACAACTACGATCACGATCACTTCCGCTATAAAAACTACGGCAACAACAACTTCAGATACAACGGCGGCAATGGTCACGGTCACGGCCACGGCCATGGCGGCAACAACTACAAGAAGTTCAGCGGCAACGGAGTTGGCGTCAACGTCTATGGCCGCAGCTTTAGCGGGAACGGTGGTCATGGCGGCCACGGAGGTCATGGCCATGGAGGTCATGGTAACGGCGGTCATGGCAACGGTGGTCATGGCGGCCACGGCGGCCACGGCGGCCACGGCCATTAATGGCTGCCGCTCGCGAGAGCGGGCTTGATTCGCAGAGCTAAAGTTCACCGGTGAGGAACTGGGCGCGGCCAAGGCCGAAAGACCAGTCCTCATCGGTGTTCTCGACGATGGCGACCATCACATCGGAAGGCGGGATGCCGCAAGTTTTCTCCAGCTGCTCGGTAAGAAGCCGGTAGAGAGCCTGCTTCTTCTCCTGGCTGCGCGGACGGCTGACGATCGTCACCACCACGATCCTGTCGCTGCGCTCTATGTTGAGCCCGGTATCCTGGATGATCATATGCGAGCGTGGATGCTCCTGCAGGATCTGGTAACGGTCGCGCTCCGGGACTTCGAAGGCCGCGAGCATGGCGCGATGGGCGGCATCAAGCAGCGCCTTGAGCTCAGCCTCGCTCCGGCCCTCGATCACATCAAAACGCATAAGCGGCATGGCATCTCCTTTTCCAGCGAGGGCGCGCGACGGCATGGCGCCTAAACCCAGCACGACCAGGGCGCTGTACTTAACGAACTCTCGCCTTGAAGCAGCGATTAGCGTCTCTCCCCGAACTTCGCGAAGCCCCTGGTGGCGCGATGTGGTTCACTCCTCCTTCGCCAGCTCGCGCAGCTTGAATTTTTGGATCTTGCCGGTTGAGGTCCTGGGCAGATCGACGAACACGACGTGGCGCGGGCATTTGTAGCGGGCCAGGTTCTCGCGGCACCAGGCGATGATCTCGTCGGCGGTCGCGATGGCGCCCGGCCTGAGCTCGACGAAGGCGCACGGCGTCTCGCCCCATTTGGCGTCAGGCTTGGCGACCACCGCCGCGCTGGCGACTGCCGGGTGCTTGTAGAGAACGTCCTCGACCTCGATCGATGAGATGTTCTCGCCGCCGGAGATGATGACGTCCTTGGAGCGGTCCTTGAGCTGGATGTAGCCGTCGGGATGCAGCACGCCGAGATCGCCGGAATGGAACCAGCCGCCGGCGAAGGCGTCTTCGGTCGCCGTCGCGTTCTTGAGATAGCCTTTCATCACGATATTGCCGCGGAACATGACCTCGCCGAGCGTCTCGCCGTCGGCAGCGACCTTCTGCATGGTCTCGGGGTGCATCACCGTCAAATCCTCGAGCGCGTGATAGCGCACGCCCTGGCGGATGCGCTTGGCGAGCCGGTCCTCCTCGGGCAGCTCGTCCCAGGCGGGGTGCCACTCGTTCAGCGTCGCCGGCCCGTAGGTCTCGGTCAGCCCATAGAGATGGGTGAGCTCGAAGCCGGCCTCGTCCATCTTGGCGAGCACGGCAGCGGGCGGCGGCGCTGCCGCGTGGTTGAAAGCGACGCGCTGGTCGAACGGGCGGCGCTCCTCCTCGGTCGCGTTGAGCAGAGCCGACATGACGAAGGGCGCGCCGGATAGGTGCGTCACCCCGTGCTTGGCGATCGCCTCGTACATCTGCTTGGCGCGAACCGAGCGCAGGCACACATGCGTGCCCGCGAGGAGGCTGATCGTCCAGGGGAAGCACCAGCCGTTGCAGTGGAACATCGGCAGCGTCCAAAGATAGATTGGGTGCTGGCCCATGCCGGTCGCAAGCGTGTTGGCGTAGCACATCAGCGCCGCGCCGCGATGATGGTAGACCACGCCCTTGGGGTTGCCGGTCGTGCCGCTCGTGTAGTTGAGGGAGATGGCGTTCCATTCGTCGGACGGCATCGACCAGCGATAGTCGGGATCGCCGCCGGCGATGAAGTCCTCGTAGTCGAGATTGCCGAGCCGCGTTCCTTCGACCCCGCATTGCATGTCGCGATAGTCGATCAGGAGCGGCTTCACCTTGGCCTGCTTCAGCGCCTGCTTGACGACGGACCCGAACTCGGTGTCGCCGATCAGCACCTTGCTGCCGGCATGGTCGAGCATGAAGGCGACGGCATTCGCATCGAGCCGGGTATTGATGGAGTGAAGCACGCCGCCGGCCATTGGCACGCCGTAATGCGCTTCGAGCATGGCAGGGGTATTGGCGAGCATCACCGAGACGGTGTCGCCGTCGCCGACGCCCTCTGCGGCGAGCGCAGAGGCGAGCTGCCGGGTGCGGGCATAGAACGCCGCATAAGAGCTGTGCTCGCTGCCGTGGATGATCGCGGTATGGCCGGGGTGGACCTGAGCCGCGCGCTCCAGGAACACAAGCGGGGTCAGCGGCTGGTAATTGGCCGGGGTCTTGTCGAGGCCGGTGTTATACGGATTGGCCATTGCTTGGCCGTCTCTTTGGGCGCGTTTCCTCAACACACCCTAGCGAAGGCCACAGCCAATCGGCAATCGGAAAGCAAATCTCAGCGCCAGAACCGAAGCTCTGCACTTTGAGCGGACGCTCTTGCGCCCGCAACCAGGCTCAGTTGTGCGAATAGTAGCCGAGCGCTCCGGCGAAGCCGACGAACACCACGATCACCAGGCTAAGATAGGCAATTTCGATCGAGCTCATGATACCCCTCGCGAGAAAGACGAAGACACGTCATTTCACGCGCGGGCGATGAGGCTGCTTTGACGAGAGTCAAACTTTGCGCTGACTTGCGTCAGTCGGAGGTGACGTCGGTCCGCTTGAAGTCCTTGAGCTTGGCGAACACCGAGTCGATGTCGGGCGTCTCTTCCTCCTCGTCGGGAGCATTCATGGCGGCGCGCGCCTCCTGCGCCAGCGCGGTCGCCATCGGCCGCTCGGGCTCGGGCGGCGGCGATAAGGCAATGCTCTCCTCGGCCGGGAGCAGCGTGCCGGCCTTGGGCGGCTCGACGATGCCGGACTCCTTGCGCTCGCGGTCGAGCCGCGTCGCGGCCTTCTTCACCTCGCCGTCGAGGTCGATCTGCGAGCAAAGCCCGAGCGTCACCGGATCCTGAGCTTGCAGGTTCGGCGAGTTCCAATGCGAGCGCTCGCGGATGGCGAGGATGGTCGGCTTGGTGGTGCCGACCAGCCGCATCACTTGGGAATCCTTGAGCTCGGGGTGATTGCGCAGCAGCCAGAGGATGGCGTTCGGCCGATCCTGGCGGCGCGACACCGGCGTATAGCGCGGGCCGCGCTTGGTCTTGACCTCGGGCACCTCGACCTTCGGCTCTGAGAGCTTCAGGGGATGCGAGGAATCGTCTTCGGCGGCGGCGATCTCCTCGCGGCTGAGCTGGCCCGACGAGATCGGGTCCATGCCCTTGATGCCGTGCGCAACGTCGCCGTCGGCGATGCCCTTTACCTCGAGCACATGCAGCCCGCAGAACTCCGCGATCTGGTCGAAGGTGAGCGAGGTGTTGTCGACCAGCCAGACGGCGGTCGCCTTGGGCATCAGGGGGGCACGGTCCATGGGGGTTCTGACCTTAAGAGGATAGCGGCGGGCTTCCGCCCCTTCGGCGAAAGCTCAAATCCGAAATCAGATGAAGGGGAATGGACCTTATATAGGGTCTGCCGCCCTATTAGGCAATTGCTTCCTAGGTCTTAAGCGATGGAACCGCGGCTTTTTTTGCGGGTCTCTGCCGGTCTCATCACCCTACATGGGCGGCATGTCGAAGCGAGGCTTGGGTGAACCCCGGTCCAGTCGCCTGCCGACGCTTGCGGCTAGGTGCCTGCGCTTATGTCGTCACCAGCACGATCTTGCCGACATGCTCGGGATCGTCGATACGCCGGTGGGCGCCGGGAGCATCTTCGAGCTTGAAGATCGAGTCGATCACCGGCTTGAGCTTGCCCTCGGCGATCAGAGGCCAGATGCGCTCCTCGATCGCGCGCGCCATGCGCTGCTTGGCCTCGCTGCTTTGCACGCGAAGCGTCGAGCCGGTGAGGGTAAGCCGCCGCAGCATCAGCCGCATCAGGTCGATCTCGACCTTGGCGCCCTTGAGGAAAGCGATCTGCACGATACGGCCTTCCAGCGCCGCGGCCTTCAGGTCGCGCTCGATATAGTCGCCGCCGACCATGTCGAGAATGACGTCGGCGCCATGGCCGCCGGTCGTCTCGCGCACCACCTCGACGAAATCCTCCTCGTGGTAGTTGATCGCGCGCACTGCGCCGAGCGCTTCGCAGGACTTGACCTTCCAGGCGCTCCCGACCGTCACCATGACTTTGGCCTCAAGCGCAGTCGCCATCTGGATAGCGGTCGTGCCGATGCCGCTCGCGCCGCCATGCACCAGCAGCCATTCGCCGGGTTTTAGCGCGGCGCGCTCGAACACATTGTGCCAGACGGTGAACACGGCCTCGGGCAGTGCGGCGCTCTCGACCACCGGCAGGCCTCGCGGGACCGGTAAGCTCGCCATCTCCGGTGCCGCGCAATATTCAGCGTAGCCGCCGCTGCTGACGAGCGAGCAGACGCTATCTCCAAGTCGAAAACGCCTCACGCCGGAGCCAAGGGCGACGACCTTGCCGGAGACTTCCATGCCGAGGATGTCCGAGGCGCCTTTCGGCGGTGGATAGAGACCCTGGCGCTGGAGCACGTCGGGACGGTTGACGCCGGCGGCGGCGACCTCGATCAGCACCTCGCCTGGGCCTGGCTCGGGAACGGGCCGCTCGACCGGGATCAGCACTTCGGGCCCGCCCGGCTCGCGCGCGACGATGGCAGTCATGGTATTCGGCAGCATCATTATCTCTCTACCACGTCATGCCCGTGCTTGACCCGGGCACCCAGGACAACGAAACATAGAGCAAGCGGCTCTGGATCGCCGGGTCAAGCCCGGCGATGACGTAACGACGAGGGCTGGGCTACACTGCGCGCATGGACACCGACGACATCGCACCGCCGCCCAAGAAGCCAAGGCGCTACGAGCTTGGCCAGGATCTGAGCAAGCTGTCGGTCGGCGAGCTCAAGGCGCTTGATAGAGGACCTCAAGGGCGAGATCGCCCGCGTCGAGGCGACGCTTGGCGCCAAGCAGTCCTCCAAAAGCGCGGCAGAGGCGGCTTTCAAGCGCTGAGCGTCGCGCGTCCTCACAGTTCCTTTAGGTAAACCCCGGCTTAGCGTTAACCGGTTCTTAGGACTTTCGCGTTAGGGTTCTCGTCATCCAGTCCTCTGGATCTGAGTGGCCTGTCCACTCTGTTTGACGCCTCCCTGTTAACTTCCTGAGCCGCCCTATGGCGGCTCTTTTTTTGCCTAAATCAAGGGATTTAACCTTTGCTAACGGAAGGCGACGACGAGCCTCCCGCATGGCATAGTATGCCGCCGGCACGAGCGTAGACGGGAGTGGGGCCGATGGCGGGGAGATCCAAGAGCGGGGATCGTGACGAAAACGTTACGGTCTCTTTTGGCGCGAAGTTCGCGCGGTCAGATCAGTTCAAGACCGTGTTCCGCGAGGGCATGGCGCTGGTCGAGGCGGCGGCGACCTATCTCGACGGCGACGGACGAAAAGAGGCGCGCAAGCTTAGGCCGCCCCATTCGCTCGCTTATGCCACCGAGAGCATGCGGCTCACCACGCGGCTGATGCAGCTCGCCTCGTGGCTGTTGATCAGGCGCGCCGTGAGCGAGGGCGAGCTCACCCAGGAGCAGGCCATCGAGGAGCAGCGCAAGATCAAGCTTCCGGTTGCCGGCGGCGATCAGCCGACGCGCGAGCTCGGCCAGTTGCCGCCCCGCTTGCGCGAGCTGATCGAGCAGAGCGTCAAGCTCCAGGAGCGGGTGGTGCGCCTCGATCACATGCTCGATTTGAAGGAGCTGCCGCTCGGGAGCGAGGTCGACAGTCCGTTCGAGACGCAGCTGTCGCGCTTGCGCGCCGCGTTCGGCCCGCAGGAATAGCGCGCCAGTCCGCTTCAACGATAAAGACGCGGATGGCCGGGACAAGCCCGGCCATCACGAAATTTTGCGGACGTTGAAGACGTAAGAGCGCTGATGCGCCTACTTCAAGAAGCCTTCGTATTTCCGCTTGAAGCGCGTCAGGCGTCCGCCGCGGTCCATCAGATGATGGCTGCCGCCGGTCCAGGCCGGGTGCGTTTTCGGATCGATATCGAGCTTCAGCGTGTCGCCCTCCGACCCATAGGTCGAATAGGTCGTGAACTCGGTGCCGTCGGTCATCACCACCTTGATGCGGTGATAGTCGGGATGAATTTCCTTTTTCATGGCTCCAGCCTTGTAAAATTCGGGAGATTTCTTGGGCCGAGCCTATAAAGCAAGTTCTGAGCTGATACAAGACTGAGCCGGAAGGGCGCGGCAATCGGCGCTTCCCGCCGCGCGCTTAGGCTCTTAAAGTCTGCTCCCTGAAAAACTCGCTGGGCGATCGTGCAACTCGCAACACCAAAAACTGACGGCGCCGAACGCCGGGGGCATGCGTCTGCCCAGGGCCCGGCTGAGCCCAAGGCAGACCAGCGCGCCCCGCTTGGCCCGCTGATTGCGCTCAGGCCGTATCTCCTGCGTCACCGGGGAATGCTCGGCGCGGCGCTGCTCGCTCTCCTCGTCTCGGCCGCCGCCACGCTCGCCGTGCCGCTCGCCGTGCGACGCATGATCGATCTCGGCTTCTCCGGCGTCGATCCCAGTCTCATCGACAAATATTTCATCACCCTGGTCGGCGTCGGCCTCGTGCTCGCGCTCGCCAGCGCCGCGCGGTTCTATTGCGTCAACTGGCTCGGCGAGCGGGTGGTCGCCGACATCCGCCGCGACGTGTTCAAGCATCTCACCGGTCTCAGCCCCGCCTTCTACGAGGTGTCGCATTCCGGCGAGGTGATGTCGCGGCTGACCGCGGACACGACGCAGATCAAGGCCGCGGCGAGCACGGTGATCTCGCAGGCGCTGCGCAATCTGCTGCTGCTGATCGGCGCGACCGCGATGATGGTGGTGACCAGCCCCAAGCTCTCTTTGGCCGTGGTCGTCGCCATTCCGGTCATCATGCTGCCGCTCGTCGGCTACGGACGCGCGGTGCGGGCGAAGTCGCGCGAGGCGCAGGACACCCTGGCGCAAGCTTCGGCCTATGCGAGCGAAAGTCTGAGCCAGGTCAGGGTGCTGCAAGCCTTCACCCATGAGAAGGCGGCCGGGGCGCGGTTCGGCGAGGCGGTCGAGCGGTCGTTCACCGCGGCCAATGCGCGGGCGAAGTCGCGCGCGGGGCTCACGGCGATCGCCATCTTCCTGGTGTTCGCTTGCGTGGTCGGTGTGCTCTGGTACGGCGCGCAGGACGTTCTGTCAGGGACCATGACCGGCGGCCGGCTCGGGCAGTTCGTGCTCTATGCGCTGCTTGCCGCTGGCGCCGTCGGCGAGCTCAGCGAGGTATGGGGCGAGATCAGCCAGGCGGCCGGCGCGGCCGAGCGCCTGAGCGAGCTGCTGCAGGTCCAGTCGGAGATCAAATCTCCGGCGCATCCGAAGGCGCTGCCCACCCCGCCGCGGGGCGAGATCGCCTTCGCCAATGTCTCCTTCTCCTATCCGCTGCGGCCGGAGGCGAGCGCGCTCGATCGGGTGAGCTTCGCCGTCAAGCCGGGCGAGCGGATCGCCCTTGTCGGCCCATCGGGCGCCGGCAAGACCACGATCTTCGCGCTCCTGCTCCGCTTCTACGATGCCGACGCCGGCAAGGTCGAGATCGACGGCGTCGCCGTCGACGAGGCCGATCTCGCGGCGCTCCGCGCGCGCTTCGCGCTCGTGCCGCAAGAGACCACGCTGTTCGCCGACACCATCGCCGCCAATATCGCCTATGGCGCCGAGCGCGCGAGCGGCAGCGAGATCGAGGCCGCCGCCAAAGCCGCGTTCGCGCATGATTTCATCGCCGCGCTGCCGAACGGCTACGCGACCATGCTGGGGGAGGGCGGGGTCACGCTCTCGGCCGGGCAGCGCCAGAGGATCGCGATCGCGCGCGCGGTGCTGCGCAACGCTCCGATCCTATTGCTCGACGAGGCGACCAGCGCGCTCGATTCCGAAAGCGAGACTTCTGGTGCAGCGCGCGCTCGACAAGATCATGCAGGGCCGCACCACGCTCGTCATCGCCCATCGGCTGGCGACCGTGATCAACGCCGACCGCATCCTGGTGTTCGACCGCGGCCGGCTCGCCGAGGAGGGCACGCATCAGAGCCTGATCGGCAAAGGCGGCATTTACGCCCGCCTCGCCGAGCTGCAATTCGCGCCCGACGCCGCCGAGTAGGGAGCCTAGCGCTCGGTGAGCTTGAGCTCGATGCGGCGGTTCTTGGCGAAGGCCTGGTCGCTGGTCGCCGGGTCGATCGGCTGGAATTCGCCGAAGCCGGCCGCCACCAGATGCTCCGGCTCGATCCCATCCCGCATCAGATAGCGCACCACCGAGATCGCGCGCGCGCTCGACAGCTCCCAGTTCGAGGGGAACTCAGCCGTGGCGATGGGGTGGATATCGGTATGGCCGTCGACCCGCATCACCCAGGCGATGTCGGGCGGGATCTTGGCCTCGACCTGCTTCAGCGCGTCGGCGAGCTTGTCGAGCTGGGCGGTCGCGCCCGGCTTCAGCTCGGCCGAGCCTGAGTCGAACAGAACGTCGGAAGGGAACACGAAGCGGTCGCCGACCACCGCGAAATCGGCGCGGTCGCCTAGGGCCTCTTTCAGCTTGCCGAAGAAGTCCGAGCGGTAGCGGGCAAGCTCCTGCACCTTCTTGGCGAGCGCCACGTTCAGCCGCTGGCCGAGATCGGCGATCTTGGCCTGGCTGTCCTTGTCCTTGGCCTCGGAGGCATCGAGCGCTTCCTGCAAGGAGGCGAGCTGGAGGCGAAGCGCCGCGAGCTGCTGGTTCAACAGCTCGACCTTGGCGAGGGCGTCGTTGGTGATCTTCTTCTGGGTGTCAAGCTCGCCGCCGAGCGCGTGCGCCTTGTCCTCGGCGCCTTGCGTCTTGCCGCCGGCATCGCCGAGCAGCCCGGTCAGGCGCGCGTTCTCTTTGTCCTTGTCGCCGAGCGTCGCCTGCAGCGCGGCCAGCTCGTCGTCGGTCGACTCTTTCTTCGAGCGCTCGAGCGCCAGCAGCTCGGTCAGCTCCGAGAGTTGCCGGTTGAGGCGCGACAGCATGGTGTCCTTGCCGCTCGCCGCCTGCGAGACGAAGTAGTTGGTGAGCATGAACAGCGACATGAGGAAGGTCACCACCAGCAGCAGGGTGGACAGCATGTCGACGAAGCCGGGCCAATAATTCGCCTGGTAGCGGCCGCGGCGGGCGCGGGCGAGGGCCATTAGCTTCGCTCCTCGCGCACCGGCATTTTCGACTTGTCGGTGATTTGCCTGAGCACGTCGGCAAGCTCATGCTGCTGCTGGGCCTGCTCGTCGGCCCATTCGCGCACCACCTTCTGCTCGGCGCGCATCTGGCGGATCAGCTTGTCGACGCCTTGCGCCAGGTCCTTCACCGCGTCGCCGGTATTGTCGTTCAGCACCCTGAGCTCGACCTTCTCGCTGAGATCGGACAGCGAGCGCTGCATGTCCATCAGCGCGAAGCGCATTTGCGGGGGAATGGCTCCGGCGGTCGCGGCGTCGGCCGGCTGGAGCTCGGTGATGCCGGACAGCCAATCTTCGAGCTCGTTATAGAAGCGGCCCTGCGCGTGGCCGGCCTGGAGGTCGAGGAAGCCGAGGATCAGCGAGCCGGCGAGACCGAACATCGAGCATGAGAAAGCGGTGCCCATGCCACGAAGCGGGCCGGCGAGACCTTCCTTCAGCTGATCGAACAGCATCACGTTCTCGCCCGAACCCGTGTCGAGAGCGCCGATCGTGGCGCCGACCGAGCTGACCGTCTGCAGCAGGCCCCAGAAGGTGCCGAGCAGGCCGAGAAAGACGAGCAGGCCGACCAGATAGCGCGTGGTCTCGCGCTGCTCGTCGAGGCGGGCGGCGACCGAGTCGAGCAGGGAGCGCATCGATCCGGTCGCGAGCGAGAGAGACCCGGTGCGGTCGCGCAGCATGGTGGCCATCGGCGCGAGCAGAACGGGCGTGGTCTTCTCGGCGGTGATGCCGGGATCGGAGATGCGGAAATTATTGACCCAGTTGATCTCGGGATAGAGCCGGAGCACCTGGCGGAAGGAATAGACGATGCCGACCAGAAGCACGCCGATGATCAGCCCGTTCAGCCCGGGATTGGCCATGAAGCTGTGGCGAAGCTGCTGGGTCTGGCCGTCGAGGATGATCGCCAGCAGCGCGGCGAGGATCAGGAACAGCGTCATCCGCCACAGGAAGACCTGCGGGCGCGTGAGCTTGACCTTGTAGACTGGCGGGGCCATCGGCTTCCGTCGTGAATCGGGCGTTTCGCGCCGGGGCGAGATTAGCCGAATAGTTTGACAGGCAAAACGGCAACCTTAGGGCGTCCGGGCCACAACCTACCGGCTCGCGGGCCGATTCCGCTTGTCATACGGACCCAGGCTTGGGCGAGGCCACGCCTCTCGCTTTGACCTCACCCGGCAAGCCCTTCAGCAATTTGAGCAGGTTGCGCTGGATGGTCTCGTTGCCGGCAACGATGCCGCCAGTGTCGAGCATGCGCTCCTTGCCGTCGGCGTCGGTCACGTAACCGCCTGCCTCGCGCAATATGACAATGCCGGCGGCGATGTCCCAGGGGCGCAAATTGCGCTCCCAGAAGCCGTCGAGCCGGCCGGCAGCCGTCCAGGCGAGGTCGAGCGCGGCGGCGCCCATGCGCCGCACGCCGGCCGATGCCGCCATGACCAAGCCAAGCTCCTTGAGGAAGAGGTCGTGATCGGGGCGTCCGCTATGCGGGATGCCGGTGCCGATCACCGAGGCCGACAACTCGGTCCTGGCGGCGACGCGCAAGCGGCGGCGGTCGTTGAGATAGGCGCCCTTGCCGCGCTCGGCGGTGAAGGTCTCCTGGTTGGCGGGACTGAAGATCAGCCCGGCGACCAGCTCGCCGTCGCGCTCGAGCGCGATCGAGATGGCGAAGATCGGGATGCCGTGCAGGAAGTTGGTGGTGCCGTCGAGCGGATCGACGATCCAGCGATGGGTGCGGTCGGCGCCCTCGATCGCGCCGCGCTCCTCCATCAGGAAGCCGTAGCCCGGCCGCGCGCGGGTCAGCTCCTGAAACAGGATCTCCTCGGCGCGGTGGTCGGCGGCGCTGACGAAATTCGATGGGCCCTTGAGCGAGACCTGAAGCTGCTCGACCTCGCCGAAATCGCGCGCGAGACTCCGTCCCGCCTTGCGCGCGGCGGCGACCATCACGTTCATCAGCGCTGAGGCGGGCATGGTCGGTCCGACCTTTCATCAGTTCCGGGACAAGCCCGGCCGTGACGAGGATGTTAATTTCAATCGACCGAAAGCGGCCTCGCCGAGGCGAGCAGGGCGCTACTCGGCGCGGCGGACATAAGTGAGCTCGGTGGTGTCGACCACCACGCGCTCGCCGGCCGAGATGAATGGCGGCACCATGATGCGCACGCCGTTCTCGAGCTTGGCAGGCTTGTAGGAGGAGGCGGCGGTCTGGCCCTTCACTACGGGATCGGCCTCGACCACTTCCAGCGTCACCTGGCCCGGCAGCGAGATGCCGATCGGCCGTCCCTCGTGGCTCTCGACCGTCACCGTCATGCCGTCCTGGAGGAAGGCGGCGCGCTCCTCGAGGAAGTCGGTCGGGATCTGGATTTGGTCGTAGGTGTTGACGTCCATGAAGGTGAGCATGTCGTCTTCGGCGAACAGGAACTGATAGTCCTTCTGCTCGAGCCTGACGCGCTCGACCGTCTCGGAGGAGCGGAAGCGCTCGTTGAGCTTGGTGCCGTCGATCGCGTTCTTGAGCTCGACCTGGGCGTAAGCCGGCCCCTTGCCGGGCTTGACGGCCTGAGTCTTGACCGCGACCCACAGCGTGCCCTTGTGCTCAATCACATTGCCCGGGCGAATCTCGTTGCCATTGATTTTCATGGAATGCCTTGAGGATAATCCGGATCGCCGCCTGTTAAGGCGCTAAGGCCCCACCGCTGTCAAGGTGCCTCGCTTAGTCGGAGAGGCGGCCATTGCGCCAGCCGTCGGCATCCTTCTCGGCCTCGGCGCGCTGCTCCTTGGTGAGCTTGGCCAGCATCAAATCCAAGGTGAAATCGCTGACGCCCGCGCCGCGCGCCAGGAGGTGCCATTTGGCGGCCTGCACGGGGTCCGCCTTCACCACTACGCCGTTGGCATAGAGCCGCGCGAGGCGGTTCTGGGCGATCGGGTTGCCCTGCTCGGCGGCCTGGCGGAACAGCTTGGCGGCGCGCGTCTCATCGGCGGCCACGCCTTCGCCCTTGAACAGCATCACGCCGTACTCGACCTCGGCTTCCGGCAAGCCGTCCTCGGCCGCCTTGCCGATCCAATCTGCGGCCTTCGCCTTGTCGATCGGCACACCGCGGCCGAACTGATAGAAGGCGCTGAGATCGTATTCGGCTTGGGCGTTGCCGCCGGCGGCCGATTTCTGCATCCACTCGGCAGCCTTGGCCTCGTCCTGAGGCCGGCCTTTGCCGTTCAGATAGATCAGCGCAAGGTTGTATTGCGCCGACGCATTGCCGGCCTGGGCGGCGCGCTCGAACAGATCGGCGGCGATGCGGAGGTCCTTCTTCACGCCGCGCCCCTCGGCGACCAGCGTACCGAGCGAGAATTGCGCATTGGCGTCGCCGAGATCGGCGGCCTTGGCATAATTGTCGGCGGCCTTGCCGAAATCCTGCGCCACGCCGAGGCCTTCCTCGTAGATTTCGCCCATCAGCGTGAAGGCCTCTTTTGAGCCTTGCGCGGCTTCCTGCTCGGCGAGCTTGAGCGCGGTCAGATAGCGTCCCTGGAAATAGGCGGTGTAGGACGGACTTTCCACGGCGCGCGCGGTGCACGGGGCGAGCAGCAGTGCGAACGCCGTGGCGAGCAAGCCGCGTCGCGCCAGGAACTCGATCACGCAGCCCTCCTGACGCGGGAGATTGCGGAGGCGATCGCGACGATGCGGCTGACCGCATCGTCCGCCTGCCAGATCAGCTTGGAGGGCGCGACGAAATCGGCGCCGAGCGAAGCAAACCGCTCCGCCACATCAACAGTGTCGATATCGAAGGCGACACAGGGCACCACGAAGATCTCGGCCCACCAGGCGATCAGCTCGGCACAGCGATCGATGCCGTCGATGTCTGCCGGTGAGCTCGGGGCGAAGCCGACATAATCGGCGCCGAGCTCGGCAAGCTCCATCGCCTCGTGGCGCTCGAGCCCGCAACCGACGCCAATGCTCGCCTCGCTGCCGAGCAGGGCACGGGCCGTCCGATACAGCTCGGGATCGGCAGCAAGATGCACGCCATCGGAGCCAAGCCGCATGGCAAGCTCGGCGTCGCCGTCGATGAGGCAGGCAGCGCCGGCCCCTTGCACGAGGTCGATCAGCCGGTCGGCATGGGGCTCGTCGATGCCTCGCGCGTCGCGGCCTAGCAACACGCAAGCAGGGTCCGCAGCGGCGAGCGCTTGGGCGAGCTCCGCTTCGATCTTTGCCGTGGGCTCGCCTGGAATCTGCAAGTAGAGCCGGCACCTAGGCTTGACTTCAGCCATGATCGGGGGCTCTCGCCGCCTCCATGCATGTTGACGATACGTTAACAGCGCCCGTCTCAAATCACAGGCCTCGCGGCGCTGTCAATCGGCGGGGCTGGAACCAATGAGGGAGGTTCGTTGTTGTTGAACATTTGGCGTAATGTGACCACATTATCGTCAGACCGCTGTTTCAGACAGCGAACGTGCCACTTCGCTGGCATGGAGCGGCGGGCCGAGTGGGGAGGGCCAGCAGCGCGATGATTCAACCTGATGCTCTGCAGCAGGCGGCCGAGCGGCTGGATGTCGCCTTGGACGACCTCGAAGGCTTTTTCCGCGACATTTTCGCCGACGGCGAAGGTGGCGCTACAATCGCCGAGCTGCGCGAGCAGATCCGCTCCCTGACCGAGGAGCGCGAGCGGTTGCGGCTCGACCTCGACGCCGAGAAGAACCGCGTGCGGCGGTTGAAGGCCGCCAACGACGAGGTCTCCGGCCGGCTCGAGACCGTTATGATGACACTCAAGGACATGATGCCGGCGGTGCCGGGGTAGAGCGCAGAAGGCGGGGGTTCGCATGGGTCAAGTCAGCGTCACGTTGAACGGCCGAACCTATCGGCTCGAATGCGGCGAAGGCGAGGAGACGCATCTCATCGCGCTCGCAGAATATCTCGGCTCTCATGTCGATACGATGCGGCGTAAATTCGGCCAGGTCGGCGACGACCGGCTGATCCTGATGGCCTCGCTCGTGGTGACCGACGAGCTGTGGGAGCTCAGGCGTCAGGTGCAGGAGATGAAATCGACGCTGGCCGAAGCGCGCCGCGACCGCTCGGTCGCCGACGAATTGGTCAAGAACACGCAAGCCGATCTTGCCGCCCGCGTCAGCGCCGCGGCCGACCGGCTGGAGATGCTGAACGAACGCTACGGCAGCCCGGCGGGGGCGGCGCCGCCACCGGCAACGCGACGTTAGTCGCATTTATAGATTTGCTTCGCTATAGTCCGACTCGGCGGGCTGCGAGGTGCGTTAGGAGCATAATTCCCAGGGCCCTATAAGATCCAATGGGAGCCGACCCTGACGAGGACCGTGGTCTTTGTCACTTGGCGCCCACCTACATTAGTAGGGACACCGGGATCTTAGCTCCGACGGCCATCGTGGCCTCGCCTCCTCTCTTTAAGAGAGGTCTGCATGGTCGCGATCATGCTTCAGGGCGAGCCGCCTGCCTCGCTCCGCCCACCCGCAAAGCTGGCGATACGGCTTCCGATTCGCTATGCAGCCTATTGGATCTTTGAACCGGGTGGCGAAGCGGGTCGGCCTTATTCATGCGTCTTCTGTTTTTGGGCGATCTGGTCGGCCGATCGGGGCGAAGCGCCGTGATCGAGGCGCTGCCCAATTTGCGTGAGCGCTACGCGCTCGATTTCGTCGTGGTCAACGCCGAGAACGCGGCCGGCGGCTTCGGCATCACCGAGCAAATCCTGATCGAGCTGCTCGATGCCGGCGCCGACGTGGTGACCACCGGCAACCACGTGTTCGACCAGCGCGAGGCGCTGATCTTCATCGAGCGCTACGACCGTCTGCTGCGGCCGATCAATTACCCGGCCGGCACGCCCGGCAAGGGCGCGGGCCTGTTCAAGACCGCGAACGGCAAGGAGGTGCTGGTGATCAACGCCATGGGGCGGGTGTTCATGGCCGACCTCGACGATCCCTTTCGCGCGGTGGAGCGAGAGCTCGACCTCTGCGGGCTGAAGACCGGCGCCGACGCCATCCTCATCGACTTCCACGCCGAAGCCACCTCGGAGAAGGAGGCGCTTGGTTATTTCGTCGACGGCCGCGCAAGCGCCCTGGTCGGCACCCATACCCACGTGCCGACCGCCGACGAGCAGATTCTGCCGCGCGGCACCGCCTATATCAGCGATGCCGGCATGTGCGGGGATTTCAACTCGGTGCTCGGCATGGACAAGGAGGAGCCGCTCAATCGCTTCCTCACCAAGATCCCGAGCGGGCGCTTCACGCCGGCGCAAGGCGAGGCGACGCTGTGCGGGGTGGCGATCGATATCGACGATGCGACGGGCCTGGCGCGCGTAATCGCGCCGCTCAGGCAGGGCGGGCGACTGTCGCAGGCCGAGCCTTCGTTCTGGCTGACGGAGCGATAAAACCCACCGTTCGAGACGGCGCGCTGTACGCGCCTCCTCAGGGTGAGGGCCTCGTGCTGAGGAGCGCCGAAGGCGCGTCTCGAAGCATGGGCAGCAATCTGCTTTAGGCCGAGCGGAGCTTAGCGCCCGAGCCGTTGAGGTTCGACGCGCGGCCACGCGCGAGCAGCCGCTTCAGGCAGAAGATCGCCTCGTCGAGATGAAGCAGCGCGCGGTCGGCATCGGCGCTCTCGTCGAACAGCGAAAGCCGCGCCTTCGCCACGTGATCGGCAGCCTCCGAGCAGAGTTCCGACAGCGTGACGGAGGGCATCGCCCGGTCATGAGCGGCGGTGTCGGTCGATTTCCGATGTTGCGGCATGGTTGCCCCCCTCTCTTTCCGCGCAAGCGGCGCGAAGCGTCCCCGAACCTGTAGTTGTCGAGCCATTACGGTTAAGGCTTCGTAACCGGCGCTGTCGGGCGGCGCGGCCGCCGGTGCTATGGATTTCGCCCGGCCGCCCGCCTATAAGTCCCGACCTGATCGACAGGGCCGGTAGACAGGACGGGGCAGAATGGCTGGCCATTCCAAGTTCAAGAACATCCAATTCCGCAAGGGCGCCCAGGACAAGAAGCGCTCCAAGCTGTTCTCCAAGCTCGCCCGCGAAATCACCGCAGCGGCGAAATTGGGCCTGCCCGATCCCACTATGAACCCCCGGCTCAGGGGCGCCATTCAAGCGGCGCGGGCGGTCAACATGCCCAAGGACAATATCGAGCGGGCGATCAAGAAGAGCGAGGAGGCGGGCGGCGCCAATTACGAGGCGGTGCGCTACGAGGGCTTCGGCGCGGGCGGCGTCGGCGTCATCGTCGAGGCGTTGACCGACAACCGCAATCGAACGGCGAGCGAGGTGCGCTCGATCTTCAGCAAATTCGGCGGCAACCTCGGTGAGACCGGCGCAGTCTCGTTCAATTTCGACAAGCTCGGCGCCATCGAGTTCGACGCCGCCAAGGCAACCGCCGACCAGATGCTCGAAGCGGCGATCGAGGCGGGCGCCGAGGATGTCGAATCCGACGCCGACGGGCATTACGTCTATTGCCATCCCGACCGGCTGCATCTGGTGGCCAAGGCGCTCGAGACGCGGTTCGGCGAGCCGCGCGCGGCCGCCATCATGTGGCGCCCGAAGAACGGCGTGCCGGTCGACGAGGACAGCGGCCAGCGCCTGCTGCGCATGATCGAGGGTCTCGAGGATTCCGACGACGTGCAGAACGTCTACGCCAATTTCGAGATCGCCGACGAGGTGCTCGAGCGCTTGATCGCTTGAAGGCTAGGCGCGCCGCGAAACCACTGGCGCGACGTTGACCTGCGGCCAACGGGCGCTGGCATCGCATGGCGCACCTGCGAGCAGTTCAAATATGCGCTGGGCCGGCATCGGCTTGCCGAACAAAAAGCCTTGCCCGCTCTCGCAGCCAAGCTCGCGGAGCCGCATCCTTTGCTCCTCGCGCTCGATACCCTCGGCGATCACCTCCAGGCCGAAGCTTTCGGCGAGATAGATGATGGCTTTGACCACAGCCGCGTCCTCCCGATCGGTGTGCAGATCGCGGACGAAACTCTTGTCGATCTTGAGCCTGGTCAACGGAAAACGCTTCAGCAGACTGAGCGAGGCGTACCCCGTGCCGTAATCGTCGAAAGCGACGCCGACGCCGAGCGCGTGCAAAGTGCGTAGCGGTTTGATGAGCGCTTCGTCTTCCTGGAGGAAGATATTCTCGGTGATTTCGAGCTCCAGCGCGCTTGCGGGGAGCGCGTTCTCCTCAAGGGCACGCGTGACGGTCGAAAGCAATTGCCCGCGGCGGAGTTGCGCGCCGAACAGATTCACGCCGAGCCGAAATGTCGTGAAGCCGAGATCGCGCATCTTGGCGGCATGCGAAGTGGCCTCGCGGATGACCCAATCGCCCACGGTCGGCGCCAGCGAACCCCGCTCGAGCACATGGAGGAAGGCGCCAGGCGCGCGCAGGCCGTGCACGGGGTGATTCCAGCGCAGCAGCGCTTCGATACCCACGACGCGATAGTCGGAGAGGTTGACTTGAGGCTGGTAGAACAGCTCAAGCTGACCCTCGGCGATAGCCTGACGAAGCTCGTGATCGCAGAGCCGATTGGCGATCACCTGTTGGCGAAAGCTCGGCTGAAACATGCAATAGCCGCGTCGGCCCTCGGCCTTGGCGCGATAGAGAGCTAGGTCCGCGTTGGAGACGATCTCGTCGGCCGAGCGCGCATGCGATGGGCTGATGGCAAAACCGACACAGAGACCGACGTAGGATTCCTGCGCTTCCCAAATGAACGGCGCGCGAAATGCGTCGATCATTCGCTCGCAGATCGCGCTGGCCGCAATCGGGTTGCCGATCTTGGGCAGGAGCACGGCGAATTCGTCGCCGCCAAGTCTGCCGACGATGCCCTTTTGTCCCACGCAATTTTGCAGACGGCCGCCGGCGGCCTTCAGCATCGCATCGCCGGCGTCGTGACCGAGCGTATCATTGACCTGCTTGAAACCGTCCAGATCGAGCATCAGCACGGTGGCTGGGTTGCCCGAAGCGATCGCTTCTTCAACCATGGTCCGGATCGACTGACGATTGGGAAGCCCGGTCAGAGTGTCGAAATGAGCGAGGTAATTGAGGCGCTCCTCGTGGCGGCGGCGCTCGCTGATGTCGCGCGTGATCTTGGCGAAGCCGATCAGCGTGCCGGTCTCGTCGCGGATCGCATCGACCACCACGTTCGCCCAGAAATGGCTGCCGTCCTTGCGCACCCGCCATCCTTCGACCTCGAAGCGGCCTTCCTTAGCGGCCGTCTCCAGCATCTTCGCCGGAACCCCAGCCTGGCGATCCTCTTCGGTCAGGAAGCGCTCGAAATGCTGGCCGACGATCTCGTCGGCCTTGTACCCCTTGATGCGCTGCGCCCCTGAATTCCAGTTGGTCACGATCCCGTCCTGGTCGAGCATGTAGATCGAGTAGTCGGTGACATTTTCGACGAGAAGCGAAAAGCGCCGCTCGCTGTCGCTCGCACTGAGCTTCCGAGCGTTGCCACCACGCGCAACCGTGGTCCGCGATGTCGATAGAGAGGCGCCGGGCTGCGGGCGCGGCTTTCTCGCGCCGGACGATGGTAGGGTCTTGACCATACTGAATGTTTTTGCTCCAGCATGGGTTACGTCTTGGTTCAAACGCAGCGTTAATTTTTGAGAATCCTCGACGGACGCACGATGCAAAATGGCTGAAAGCCAAAGAACGGCCACGCGCCTCTGGGAAATTTTGGCAACCCATGTGCGCGGCAAAGAAAAAGAGAGGCCTCCCGACCATGGTCGAGATCCCGAGCGAGCCCACGACGATCGTCTCCAACGAGCGACTCAGGCTGGCGCTCGCGGTGCGCGACTGGATCCTCGGCGAGGCGCGCGAGATCGGCGACCCCAACATCATTCTGGAAGGCGTGTCGCTCAAGCTCCGGGACGCCGGCATTCCCATCGACCGGGCGACCAGCGCTGTCGAGCTCCGCCATGCCGAGAGCGCGGCGAATGCCCGTATCTGGGAGTTCGGCAGCTCGGCGCGCGAATATCTTTACGCCCATGAACGCGGGTCCGACGCGAGCGGCAAGCGGGCGCTTGCCGAGGCCCATCGCCTCAACGACTGGGTGTTCACCTGGCTGCCCGATGCGCCGGACGATGCTTTCGACATCGTCGTGCCGCTTCGCGACGCGGGCTACACGCATCACATCGCCGTCCCGGTCGTCCTGCCGAACGGCATGCATAACGGCTTCACCTTCGCCACGCGGGCGTCGGGCGGCTTCTCCGATCAGGACATCGCGGTGTTGCGATCGATCTTCCCCAGCCTGGCGGCGCTGCAGGAGGTGCTGGCGCTCCAGCGCGTCATGCGCGAGGTGATGCGCATGTATGTCGGCAACGAGCCGCATCTTCGCATCCTGTCGGGCGATGTGCGGCGCGGCGAGGTGTTGCGGATCCGCGCCGCGATCCTGTTCGCCGACATGCGCGACTTCACCGAGATCACCTCGCATCTCGCCGAGGAGGCGGCGACCGCGCTGGTCAACGATTACTACGACTGCATCGTGCCGCCGATCGACGAGCGGGGCGGGGAGGTGCTGAAATTCATGGGCGACGGCATCCTGGCGATCTTCCGCGCCGGCGAGAGCGGCGACATCGAAGCCTGCATGCGCGCCTTCGCCGCGGCCCGCGCCGGCCTGCTCAAAGTCGCGAGCCGCAACGGCAGAACCGGCGCCACGCCGCATTTCGAGGTCGGCATCGCGCTCCATTTCGGCAACGCCGCCTACGGCAATGTCGGCTCGGGCGCGCGGCTCGACTACACCGTCATCGGCCGCGACGTGAATCTCGCCGCGCGCCTCGCCGATCTTTGCCGCAATCTCGGTGAAGGCCTGCTGCTGTCGGATTCTTTCCGGCGGCGGCTGTCGGAGCACGAGCTGCGCAATCTCGGCGCGTTTGCGCTGAAGGGCGTCGAGCACGAGCAGTCCGTGTTCGCACCCATCGAGGGCTGACGCCGCGTCGGTTTCACCGCAATTTCCGTTTCCGGGCCTCGTAGCGCAGGCCCATCCAGGCGCCCGCGATCGCGCCGGCGATCAGCACCAGCGTGGTGAGGGGCGCGCCGATCGAGGCGGAAAGCGGACGCCCCAAGATCCAGAAATGCAGCAGCGCACCGATCAGCATCAGAGCAGAGACGGCGATCGCGCCGCCGATCGCGTAGCCGATCTTCGCCGTGAGCGTGCCCTTGTCTTCCCAGGCTCGTTCGTTGGGTGACAAGCCCAACACCGCCGCGACGATGTTCTCGGTGTCGTCGTCGAAGCTTTCGT
The DNA here is from genome assembly GCA_963820005.1 of uncultured Alphaproteobacteria bacterium. GTDB lineage: Bacteria > Pseudomonadota > Alphaproteobacteria > Rhizobiales > Methyloligellaceae > Methyloceanibacter. Next base: position 549,966 of record CAWFYQ010000008.1, read on the forward strand.
GGCGAAGCGGCAGCGCGTTCTTGGTGGTGATCGCCCTGATGTCTTGCGGCAATTGCTCCTGCTTCGGCATGCGCGCGCCGCCGACGAGGACCGGCACGATCAGAAGCGGGCGCGACAGCGCCGCACCGACCTCGGCCCGCACATAGTCATTCGGCTCGAAAATTCGCGGCTGGCCGCCCGAAGCCGTCGGCTCGAGCCATTTATCGCCGATAAACACGAGCGCCGCGTCGCAGTTGCCGATCTCGGCGGCGATCCGCTGCACGAAATCCTCACCGCCGCCGATCGTGCTCACGTCGAAGAACACGTTCGATTTGCTGAGCAGGCGCGCGAGGCGATCGTAGACCCTGCCGGCGGCGGAAGCCGTGTCCTCGCGCCGGTAGCTGATGAAGACTTTCTTGGGCACGGCGCGAGCCTGGGAAACTTTCAGGGCTGGGTCTCGAGACCTGCCAGAAGGCCGGCCTTCTCGAGATGCTCTTTGCCGGTCAGACGGCTCTCGACCACATGCACTGTGCTGCCGTCGCTGGCAAATTCATAGATCAGCGCGGTGCAGTGGCCGCCATCGGCGCCGCCGAACGGACGCATGGCGATCTCCTGCGGCAGCACATTGGCGCCGGCCGTCAGCCAAGCCCGCGCCTCCTCCCCGGTAACGTTGGCGGAGGATTGGGAGAACGGCAGGTCCTGGAGCACGAATACGATCACGCGGTAATGGCCGGGATCGACGTAGAACAGCCCTTGCAGGAACTGAAACAGATTGTCCCGCGACTCGTAATGTTGAGCACTGCCCGGCCAGCGCTCGGTGGCGGCCGAGGAGGTGCCGTCATCGTTGATGCGCTCGAGCCGGGTGACGAGCGCGACGCCGCCCGCTTCGGTACGGAAGAAGCTCCGCTCGACATAGCCGCTTCGCTCGAGAGCGGCGAGTATCGCGTCGACCACGGCGCCGACCGTGTGGTAGCTCGCCAACAATCCGTCCGGCAGGACATAGGACGCCGAGGCGGCTGGCGGCGGCCACGGGAACTCCGGCAACTGCACGACGTCATAATGCGGTTCGGGAGCCGGTCGCGCCTCGGGTTCAGCCGGCAGTTCGGTCTCGGACTGCGCCGCACCGTCGGACTGCGCGCCACCGCCGCCACCGCCGGATGGGCGATCGAATACGTCCGGCCAAGTCCCGGGTTGCTGTGCTGGAGCCGGCTGTTGGGCTTCGCCGAACGGCGTTTCGCTATCGCCGAGATTCTGAATGGCAAGGAACGCCCCCGCATAACCGAGCACAGGCAGCGCGACCAAAATCGCCGCGACGGGGATCGAGGATCTGCGGACGGCGATGAAGCTCGCAATCGCGCCGGCGATGGCACCGACGATGAGCAGCCAAGGCGGAAGCGGAGAGTCGATCGATCCTTGCAGCATCGGCCCGCCGAGCAGAGCGATGCCGAGCGCGAGGACGGGGAACAGCAAAAGGCCGGCGAGAATTCGCAACCAGATCGGCGCTCGGCGCCGCCAAACGCTGTCTGCCGCCATGGTCTTAGCCGGACATCACCCGTGAAAGATCGAAATTTATAGCACGGTCGGCGCGGCGAGCGGCGAGGCTTGATCGGAGGGGCTCAGTGGGCCGGACTACGGCTGCCGGCGACGCGTGGCGCTTGCCTCAGCTCGCGGCGGCTCGCACGGATCGCGCGGGACTTTGGCCGCCTCGGTCGGTGGCTGGTGAGCGCCGTTGTTTGCGCAACCGGCGGCGCCTCGACTGCGATCACGGCCTCGCCGGTCTCGGGCGGCGGTGCGATGACTGTCATGGGCTCGGCTGCGACGCTGACTGGAGTCTCGCCCCATTGCGGCCAACGCCGGGAAATCGACTGCTTCACGTGAGCCCCGAAGCGCTTCGCGGTGGCCGCGCCACGCCGCGCCTGCTTGGACGCGACGAAAGAAGCTTGCCGGCCTCTCACACCGGCCAATGCGACACCGGCCGAAGTCCCCTTGATCGTGGCACGCGACAGAGCGTGAGATTTCGCCGTGGTCCAGGCGAAACCGGTCGATGCGGCATCGGTTGAAGCGCGCGCGAGCACATTCGCCTTGGCGCCGAACCAAGAGAGTCCAGCCTCGGTCGTGCGATAGGCCGCGCGGGCACGCCCGCGAGCCCTCGGTGCGCCCCAGGCGTAAGCGCGCGCGGCTTGCTCCAGCGTGGCGCGCGCCAGCACCCGGACCTGATGCCGAGACCAGGCGAAGGCGGCAGCGATCTGCCGCCCGGTCGCGACGGCGAGCGCGTGGACTCGCGGCGAGGTCCAGGCGATGGCGCTCCGCGTGAGCGCGTAAGCGGAGATCGACGCTGCGGTAATCGCTTGCGCGACCCTCACCGACACGCTGGCGGCGACGCGCCACGTCGCGCGGGCGAGACGGGCGGCGAGCAGAGCGAAGCGCCGCAGCGCGCGAAGGATGCGCTTGGTGATGAGCTCGACGGCGAGCATGAGCTTTTGGCGCTTGACGCGCCGCGCATGCCTGGTCTCGGCGACGCGATAATTCTCGATCCAGCGCTGATGCTGGCTAAGATCCTCGACGGCGGAGGCAATAAGATCCTTAGACCCGGCGATATCGTTCCGGGCGGCGTCGATGGGGTCGATGGCGTCGCTTGCACCAGCCAAATTGGTGCCCCCTGCGATGAACGCGCGATCCTAATCTCTATGGCAGAGCGTGATCGTCGCCCGAACAGACTCAAGGCGACGGCGAATCATCCCCGCATGAGCCGCGTCTGTCCGCGGCTCCAGTGTAACACGAAGCCGCGCCTGGGGGTTCCGCGACGCGTGGGCCGCGCACGAATTTCGTCCGAACCGGCCCCCGCGCGAGCCGCCATAGCCCGGCGCTATCGATCCTAGAGCAAGGCGGCATTTCAGCTTCAGGCCCGGCTTCGCCAGTCTGGGCGGGCGGAACAACCGTTGCGCGGCAGATCGAGCCGCCCGCCTTGGAGGGCTTACGCCCATGCGAATCGCTCATCTTTTCCTGGCTGCCATCCTTGTCGCGATCGTTCCCCGAATTGCCGATGCCGCCGAAGCCGACCTCAATGCCGGGCAGGAGATTTACCAAGCGCAATGCTCGGCCTGCCATTCCAACCAACCAGGGGTCAACGGGATCGGCCCCTCCCTTGCCGGTGTCGCCGGGCGCAAGGCCGGATCGCTGCAGGGCTTCCATTTCACCCCGGCCCTTCAGGGTTCGGGCCAAACCTGGGACGCACCTAGCTTCGACAAGTTTCTGGCCGATCCGAGCAAGCTTGTGCCGGGAACGGCGATGACCGTCATGGTGCCCGAAGCCACCGGCCGGGCGAATTTGTTCGGCTATCTCGCCAGCCTGAAAGACACCGCCGCGGCGACCAAGCCGAGTGGCCCCGCGGTGCCGAAAATCACGGGCCCGACCCAGGCCGAACTCGATCAAGCCGGTACCGCGACCGACAGCTGGCTCTACGCCTCGCACGACTATGCCGGCGCGCGGTTCGTCGATCTCAAGCAGATCACGCCGGAAAACGCCAAGGACCTCAGGGCGGTTTGCATCTACCGCTCGGAGCAGGCGGCCGCGGTGCAGACCAGCCCGCTGGTCTATGGCGGGACCATGTATCTCACGTTCGGACGCGCCACGGTCGCGATCGACGCCAAGACCTGCCGCGAGCGCTGGACCTATATCTGGCAGCCCAAGGGCCAGGAAATTTCGCCGGCCAATCGCGGCGCTGCGATCAAGGACGGCAAGCTCGTGCGCGGCACGGCAGACGGCTATCTCATCGCTCTCGACATGGCCGACGGTTCGCTCATTTGGAGCCAGCCGATCGCAAGCGCCGCGGGCGGTCAATATTTCTCGATGCCGCCGCTCATTTTCGGCGACCTCATCATCGCCGGGCCGTCAGGCGCAGATTTCGGCGCTAAGAACTGGGTCGGCGCGTTCAAGCTCGAGACCGGCGAGCCAGTGTGGAAATTCAATCTCGTCCCCGATCCGGGCGAGCCCGGCGCCGACACGTGGGAGAGCGCCGAGTCGCTGAAGCATGGCGGCGGCAGCCTGTGGACGCCGCTCTCGCTCGACGCCAAGGCCGGCATCGTCTACCTGCCGGTCGGCAATCCGGCGCCGGACTTCTACGGCGAGCTCAGACCGGGCGCCAATCTCTACACCGACTCGATCGTCGCGCTCGACGCCAAGACGGGCAAGCTGCTCTGGTACCGGCAGTTCATCCCCCACGACGTGCACGACGCCGATCTCAGCCAGGTCAGCCCGCTGTTCACGGCGACGATCGACGGCAAGACGCATGAGGTGATCAGCATCAGCGGCAAGGACGGGCTGCTTCGCCTGCTCGACCGCAACACCCAAGACCAGTTCTACGAGGTGCCGATCACCACGCGCGAGAATGTCGACGCGGTGCCGACGGTGGAGGGCGTGCATCGCTGCCCCGGCCTGCTCGGCGGCATGGAGTGGAACGGTCCGGCTTACGATCCCGGCAGCAACACGCTGTTCGTCCCCGCAGTCGATTGGTGCGGCATCTTCAGCAAGGCGCCGAAGGACCCGCCGATCATGCAAAGCATGCATTATTACGGCGGCTCGGTCGCCTCGGACCCGCGCGAGAAGTCGAAGGGCTGGCTGACCGCATTCGATGCGTCGACCGGCAAGGAGCGCTGGAAATACGCCTCGCCCACGCCGCTTGTCGCCGGCGTCACGGCAACCTCGGGCGGCGTGATCTTCACCGGCGACCTCGATAACGATTTCCTGACCCTGAACGCCAAGACCGGCGACGTCCTCTACCGCTTCAACACCGGCGGCAGCATCGGCGGCGGCGTGATCAGCTACGGCCTCGATGGCAAGCAATATGCTGCGACGGTCTCGGGCACCGTCTCGGCTTTCTTCGGCGGCTCAGGCCTGCCGGCGGTCGTCATTTTCGCCCTTCCCTAAGCCAACCCCCAACCGAACCAGGAGCAGCTACCATGACTACAAGAATTGCATTGTTGTTTGCGTTCGCCTCGCTCGTCTCAGCCGGTGTCACGGCGCAAGCCGCGACCACGCCTGTCGATCCCGACAAGGCGCCGGTCGCGGCGGTGGACCGCTTCAGCGACAAGGCGGCGCATCTTCAGTTACGCACCGCGACGAACCACATTCCAGGGCCCAACCAGCCGGTCGATTTCGACACCGGCCCGTTCGTCACGCAAGGCCTCTCGCCCGCAACGGGCAAGCCGGTGCGCTATTATAATTTCGACGTCCAGCCCACCACCCCGGCGCCCGTCTACGTGCTCTATCGCGACGGCGAGGACAAGCCGGTGGCGGGCCAGCTCGATATCATCGACACGCTGCCGGGCGAGACGGGCTACAACGATTTCCGCCAAGTGTGGAAAGTGACCGTGCCGAAAGATTACGCCGCCAACACGATCGTCGATGCGGCGGCGGTGAAGGCCGCCGGCTACAAGACGGAGCAGACCAATGCGCTGCGCAATATGCCGGTGGTTGCCGACAAGTCGAAGGCGAAGCAGCGTCTGAACGGCGAGAGTGCCGCGCTGCAAAGCGCCTGGTACCAAGGTCAGGTCGCGAAGTTCTTCAGCTTCGATGAGGCGCCGCTGTCGGGCGCCGGCGTCCCGCTGTCGCCGATCTACGTGACCTTCAACGTCAATCCCGGCACGCCGGACGGCGGTCCGGGTTCGGGGTTCAAAGCCGAGCCCAACTCCGAGCAAACGCACAACGTGCCGGCGACGCTGCCGGGCGATGCCGGCTACTCTCCGCTGTGGTTCGTCACCGTCTACGACAACGCCGATTTCGGCTCGGTCAAGGATCTGGCGACGGCGCTCAAGGCCAAGGTGCTCGCCGCCGGGGTCGCGACCGTCAATTGCCCGATCGTCGGGCAATAGCGCGGCACGAAAAAGGGGGCGGCGGATTGCTCCGGCCGCCCCCGAGGTAGGGCACTATCAGGGGATTGGGAGGAGTTCTCACGGTTAGAGGCGATCCCCCTGATTGGGCCCATCCTTGGGTGCGCCGTCGGGCTTCTGGTCGTCTGGCGACGGCGCATCGAAATGCGGTCCGCGGCCATGATGGGCGCTGAACCTGGCTTCGATCGCGGAAACCTTGTCGAGCTGCTCTGGCGTGAGCTTGGTGCGCAGCGCGTCGATCGACTTCAGCAGGGCTTCGGCGCTCTTGCTGCGGGCAATCGTGTTGTCGGCAAGCTTCTCGGCCAGCGCGAAGGGCTGCGGCTTGGCGTCGCCGCCTGCGGCGCCGTCTGCGGACTGCCATTTCGGGCGCTGCATCGTGCCGAGCAGCGCGTCGGTGAAATCGCGCCAGGCGTCGAGCTGATTGGCGCGGATGCCGATCTCGGTCTCCATCGCGTTCAGCCGCTTGGCGATCTGGGCAGGATCGCGCCAGCCCATGCCGCCATGCATGCCGCCAGGGCCGGTGTTGCCGGGAGCGTTGCACCGCCACATCGGGCCGTGCGAGCCGCGGCCCGGTCCTGGGTTGACGGGCTCGCCCCAGGCCGACGTGAGCAGCGTCAGGCTTGCCAGGCCGAGGATGGCCACGACGAGGATCGGGCCGATCTTTGGAGAGGTGTTCATCATTGAGCGTCCTGTTGATTGAGGGGACTTAACCCCTAGGACCGCATCATTGCCGGCATTGGTCTTGGCGTGTCCGAACGTTGCCCGCCAGCAGAGATGTGTGTCGAAATGTTGCTGGCGGGCGGCGGGGGCGGCTTTCGTTACAAAAATGCGCTTGATGGTTGAGCGCTCGCGGCTAGAACGGGCTTGCCGAGATGAACCCATTTGCCAGGACCATGACCGCAGTCGCCCAGCGTATTCTCGTCGTCGACGACGATCCCGAAATCCGCAAGCTGCTCGCCCGCTATATCGAGAGCCAGGGTTTCCGCGTGCTGCTCGCGGCAAACTGCCGTGAGCTGCACGAGCAGCTTGCCACGCACCAGATCGACCTGATCGTGCTCGACGTGATGCTGCCGGACGGCTCGGGGCTCGATCTCTGCCGCGATCTTCGCGCGCAGCGCTCCAGCGTGCCGATCATCCTGCTCACCGCGCTGAAAGAGGATGTCGACCGCATCATCGGACTCGAGATCGGCGCCGACGATTATCTCGGCAAGCCGTTCAACCCGCGTGAGCTGATCGCCCGTGTGCGCGCCGTATTGCGCCGGCGCGCCGACTCGCCGCCGCAGCCGAGCGAGACCAAGGTCTATCGGTTCGAAGGGTTCATAGCCGACCCGCAGACGCGCCGCGTCACCGATCCCGACGGCGGCAGCATCGAGCTGACCGGCGCCGAGTTCGATCTGCTGAAAACGTTTCTCGACCGGCCGGGGCGCGTCTTGTCGCGCGACCAGCTGCTCGACATGACGCGCGGCCGCGAGGGCGACGTGCTCGACCGCTCGATCGACGTGCTGGTGAGCCGGCTGCGCCGCAAGCTCGGCGAGGGCGGCATGTCGCATCTGTTCAAGACGGTGCGGAACGGCGGCTATCAGCTGACCGTGAAGGTCGACGTGCAGGATGCCGCGCCATGAACACGCTCCGCGCCAAGATCGCCGTGCTGCTGGTGGTCGCCATCGTCTCGGTGGTGGGCCTGCTCACGGTCGTGCTGTTCTATCTGCTCGGTCCGCCGAAGCACCGGCATTCGCTCACTCCGGTGGCGCAGCAGGTCGAGACGCTGCTGCGGATCGCCAAAGAGGGCAAGACCCGTGTGCTCAAGCTGGTGCCCGAGCCGGCGCCGGGCCGTGCCTATGCCGGCTCGACCGAGCGCTTACGCGACTCGCTCGCGGCGCGCGGGCTGACCCTCGCCGTCACCATCACCCGCGACGGGTGGGGAGCGCCGCTCGTCGTGTCGATCCCGGTCGAGGGACGCGGCTGGCTGCTGATGCCGATCACCGATCTGCCGCCCCAAGGCGTGCCGTGGAACGTGCTGTTTCGCTGGCTCGCGCTGATCACGCTCGGCGCCACGGCGATCGCCGTGTTCGTGGCGAACCGCATGGTGCGCCCGCTCGTGCTGCTCGAGGATGCCGTCGAGTCGGTCGGGTCCGACGCCATGCTGATGCCGGTGTTCCCCGAGCGCGGCCCGGCCGAGGTGAGGGCCACGGCGCGCGCGTTGAACACGCTGTCGGCGCGGCTGAAGAGCGCGGTCGAGAGCCGCATGCGCCTGGTCGCGGCCGCCGGCCACGACCTCCGCACGCCGATCACCCGCATGCGGCTCAGGGCCGAGTTCGTCGAGGATCAGGAGGATCGCGAGCTGTGGCTGCGCGACCTTGACGAGCTCGAGCGCATCGCCGACAGCGCGATCCTGCTGGTGCGCGAGGAATCGGGCAAGGCGCCGCTCGAGCTGATCAGGCTCGACGAGCTGGTCGGCAGCATCGGCTCCGAGCTCAGGGCGCAGAATCTCGACGTGGTCAACGAAGCGGCCGAGCCGGTCACGGTGCGGGCGAGCCGGCTTACGCTGAACCGCGCGCTGCGCAACCTGATGATCAATGCCGCGACGCACGGGGTGCGCGCCCGCGTCAGCGTCGACGGAGCGCAAGGGCAGACGGCGCGCATCGTCATCGAGGACGAGGGACCGGGCATCGCGCCAGAGCTGATCGGGCAGGTGTTCGAGCCGTTTTTTCGCGCCGACCCGGCCCGACGGCAGAACATTCCGGGCGCGGGGCTCGGGCTTACCATCGCGCGCGAGATCATCCAGCGCGCCGGCGGCAAGATCGCCATCGTCAATAGGCCGAAGGGCGGGCTGACGCAGATCGTCGAGCTGCCGTCGGTCGCGGCCGCGGCTTAAGCCGAAATAATCGCCCGGGCGGCGGCGCCTGACCAGGCTTGCGCGCGTCAGTTCGCCTTGAAATAGAAAATGGTGGCGACCTTGCCGGACTTGTCGACATCGAAGCGCAGATTGATGTCGCCGACGCGATAGAGGTTTGCCCTGTCGTCGCCGAAGTCCCAGGAATTCAGCGGTTCGCCGAGCCTCTTCTTCACCTCGTCGAATGGGTCCCCGAGCTTCACGCCGTTGACGCTGCCGGCGAACGGCGCGTCGAACCTGATGTTCTCCAAGGTCTTGTCGTTGGTGAAGAAGAAATAGAGCCCGTTGCTTTGCAGCCATAAAGCAGGCTTTTCCGACACGGTGGTCGGCTTGCCTGACGGGTAGGCCGCGGTTACGGCATCGAGCGATTGGCCGAGCGCGACTTTGACGCCCGGGACGCTGCCGCTCGAAAGGTCGCCGGATGACTGCGGGGAACTCGACGAATCCGGTATGAAGTTCTTGTCGCGCATGCCGTCAAACGGCGAGGGGCCCGGCGTATCCGGTCGCGCTTCGGGCTTGGGCGGGACAATTTGAGTTTCGGCCGCGGCGATCTTTGCCCGCGCCTCATCGGCCCTGCGCCTCGCTTCGTCCAGCGCGTCGGCTTGGCTGGAGGGCTGAGAGCTCTGCTCGTGCGCGGCGGGCGTTTCCGCCATTTGTCTGTCTGGTGAGCGGAGCCACCAAATCGCGCCGCCGATCGCGATGCAGGCGACGACGGCCGCGGCGACGAGCGGCCAGAGCAAGGGCCTGTTCGCCTTTGGCAGGACCGTATGCAGCGCAGTGACGACGGCGTCGGCGTCGGAGGCAAAGCGCGTGTGGCGAAGCTCGAGCGCGTGCCGCCGCGCCAGCGAGGCGAGGTTTTCGGGCAGGTCCGCCTCTTCCGGCATCGCCGCGCCGTCGATCAGCACCGGGATCACCGGGATGTCGCGCTTGAGCGCCGCGGCGATCTCGATCCGCACATAGTCGCGGTCGCCGTCGAGCCGCCGCTTGCCCTTGTCGTCGGCGGAGCTCAGCCAATGCGGGCCGATGATGGCGAGCAGCACGTCGCATTGCGAGACTTGCGCGTCGAGTTGCTTGACGAAATCGAGCCCGGGCTTGATGGCGTCGACATCGATGAAGATCTGGCCGCGCGAGAAGCTGCGCGCGAGATGGTCATAGAGGCGCCCCGCCACGCCGGGGGCGTCGTCACGGCGGTAATTGATGAAGATGCCGGGCATGCTGGCGCCGCGCGGTCGATATCGGGACTCGGACTTGAGCCCATTATAGACCGCCGGCGCGCCGCGCCAAAGCCCGTCTCGCTACCAGCCGCCTTGCAGGACGATGCTCGCTTGGCCGTTGCCGTTCTGCGCGTAGTCGAGATCGGCGTTCTTGCCGAATTGGAAGACGCCCAGCGCGTTGTTCCAGCCGTCCTGCGACACGGTCGCGGTATGGCCGTTGCCGCGCTGGACGACGAGGCCGTAATTGCCGCCGCCTTTCTGGCTGAGCGCGGCCGCGTTGTCGTTGCCCTTCTGGTCGATTTTGGCGTGATTTTTCTTCTTTTTGCCCTTCTGCTGCTCGACCAGCGAATAGATCTGCAAGCCCTTCTGCAGAAGGTCGGCGCTGTCGCCGTGCGGCGTGATCACCATGGTCATGCTGCCGGCCGAGGCCGGCGCCGTAAGGCTCGCCACGCCAAGCAGCGTCGCCGTGAGCAGAGCGAGATATCGCGTGCGTCGTGTCATCGAGGTAGCTCCTTATTTGGCGGTGACCGGACGGGGACCGTGGGTGGTGGCCTTGCAGTCCACGGGGTCGTTGTCGAAGTTCACGGTGAGCGTCGCGCCATAGCTGCCGCCGCCAGGCAGCGACACGAGGCCGAGCGAGCTCGAGCCGCCCGCCGGAACGGTGAAATCGCCGCCCTGCGAGATCGATGAGCTGCTGGCGCCAGCCTGCCAGATCTTGAGCCGATAGGAGCCGGCGGTGGCATGAGTGGCGTGGACCTCGCCTTCCAGCACGACGCTGCCGGCCTGGCGCTCGACGTGAAGCTCGCATGCCGGCAGCTTGGCGAGCTTGGCGCCCAGTTGCGGGGCGTTGCCCTCGACCATGGCGGATGCTCCGAAGCTCAGTCCGAGTGGCAGCAGCATCGCCGCGAGGGGTCCGATAATCCTGGTCATGGTCAAACCTCCAGTTGATCGAGTGGGAGCGAGAGGCGCGCGCGTCGCGTTCCTCTCGCCAATGCGTGCGGGTCAGTCCTGGACGACCACGGAAACGTTGCCGTGGCCGACCTGGGTGACGTGCGCATCGTTGTTGTGGCCGGCCTGGATCACGCCGATGGCGTTGCCGTTGCCGTCCTGGGTGGTGATGGCGGTATGACCCGAGCCGAACTGGGCGACACCGACGATGTTGCGGCGGCCGAGCTGAAGGGTGTCGGCCGAGTTGCCGTTGCCCTCCTGGCCGACCACGGCGCGGTTATGGGCGCCCGACTGCGAATTGATCGAGGAGTTGCCGTAACCGTTCTGGTAGAGCGTGATGCGGTTGCGGTGGCCGTTCTGCGAGCCGCCGAACTCGTTGGCCCAGCCATATTGCTCGATGTGCACGGTCGAGCCGCCGGCATAGGCCGGGACCGCGGCCGCGCTCAAGCTCAGCAGCGTGGCGCTGGCGATCAGTAAAGTCCGAAAGGTCATGTCCGTTCTCCAATTTGATCTCTGGTTCGGGGTCTTCCTCAACTCCTTGACGCGAGGTTTAGCGGGGGCGGCTTGAACCGGCTTTGAACCGGCCATTCAGCCGGGGTTCATGGCCTTCACGGCTTGGTGTGCAGGCGGGCGTGCCGGATCGAAGCGCAGAGCCGGTCGTGCTATCACCGCTCTATGAGCGGCAAAGCGATTCGCATCATCGGCATCGACCCCGGTTTGCGGCGCACCGGCTGGGGCGTCATCGACTCTGACGGGGTGAGGCTCGTTTACGTCGCCTGCGGCTCGGTGGTCTCCGACGACGCCGAGACTCTCGGCCGCCGCCTGCGGCAGCTGTTCGACGGGCTGTCGGAGGTGCTGGCGCGGCTCGCCCCGCTCGAAGCCGCGGTCGAGCAGACCTTCGTCAATCGCGACGGCTCTGCCACGCTGAAGCTCGGCCAGGCGCGCGGCATCGCCATGCTGGTGCCGGCGCTGCTTGGGCTCTCAATCGCCGAATACGCGCCGAACGCGGTGAAGAAGACGGTGGTCGGCGCCGGTCATGGCGACAAGGGTCAGATCAGGGCGATGGTCAAATGCCTGCTGCCGCGCGCTGTCCCTGACAGCGCCGACGCCGCCGACGCGCTCGCCATCGCCATCACCCATGCCCATTCGCGAAGCTGGGCCGCGCTCGAAGCGAGAGTGGCACGCGCGCGGGAGAGGGCGCTGCCATGATCGGCAAGCTCACCGGCAAGCTCGATACCGTCTCGCTCAACGCGGTGATCGTCGATGTCGCAGGGGTGGGCTACGAGGTGACGGTCGGCGCGCGCACGCTGAGCATGCTGCCGCCGGCGGGCGAGACCGTGACGCTCGCCATCGAGACGCATATGCGCGAGGACGCGATCAAGCTGTACGGCTTCGCCACCGAGCATGAGCGCGCCTGGTTCCGCGCGTTGCAGTCGGTGCAAGGCGTCGGCGCAAAGGTCGCGCTCGCCGTGCTCGGCACGCTGTCGGCTTCGGAGCTCGCCAACGCCGTGGCGCTCCAGGACAAGGGGCAGGTTGCGCGCTCGCCGGGCGTCGGCCCCAAGGTCGCGGCGCGGATCGTCGCCGAGCTCAAGGACAAGATGCCCCAGCTCGCGCCGGCGCTCAGGCCCGCTGGCGGGCTCGCGCCGGTCGCCTCGTTGCCCGAGGGGCTCGCGGCGCGGGACGCGGTTTCGGCGCTGACCAATCTCGGCTATGCCCACGGCGAGGCGGCTGCGGCCGTGTCGGCGGCGATCGGCATGGCCGGACGCGAGGCGCGCGCCGAGGAGCTGATCCGGCTCGGGCTTAAGGAGCTGGCCCAATGAGCGAGAGGGTGCTCGCGGCGGCGAAGCGCGATGACGATCAGCCGGAGGCATCGCTCCGGCCGCAAGTGCTCGGCGAGTTCATCGGCCAGGCCAAGGTCTGCTCGAACCTCAAAGTGTTCATCGAGGCGGCGCGCGGCCGGCGCGAGGCGCTCGATCATGTGCTGTTCGCAGGACCGCCCGGTCTCGGCAAGACGACGCTGGCGCAGATCGTGGCGCGCGAGCTCGGCGTCAATTTCCGCGCCACCTCGGGTCCGGTGATCGCGCGAGCCGGCGACCTCGCCGCGCTCCTCACCAATCTCGAGGATCGCGACGTCCTGTTCATCGACGAGATCCACCGGCTCAATCCGGCGGTCGAGGAAATTCTCTATCCGGCGATGGAGGACTTCCAGCTCGACCTCATCATCGGCGAGGGCCCGGCGGCACGCTCGGTGCGCATCGATCTGTCGCGCTTCACGCTGATCGGCGCCACCACCCGCACCGGCCTGCTCACCACCCCGCTCAGAGAGCGCTTCGGCATCCCGATCAGGCTCGAATTTTACGGCGTCGGCGAGCTCGAGGAGATCGTGCGGCGCGGGGCGCGTCTGCTCGGGCTGCCGCTCACGGCCGAGGGCGCGCACGAGATCGCGCGGCGCGCACGCGGCACGCCGCGCGTGGCCGGTCGGTTGCTCCGCCGCGTGCGCGATTTTGCCAGCGTTCAGGGCACCGGCGCGGTCGATGCGAAGGTCGCCGACGGCGCGCTGTCGCAGCTCGAGGTCGACGCCCGCGGGCTGGACGCGCTCGATCATCGCTATCTGCGGCTGATCGCGGTAAACTATGGCGGCGGTCCGGTCGGGGTCGAGACCATCGCTGCGGGGCTGTCAGAGCCGCGCGACGCGATCGAGGAGATCATCGAGCCCTATCTGTTGCAGCAGGGCTTCATCGCCCGCACCCCGCGCGGCCGCGTGCTGACGGCGCAGGCCTTCGCCCATCTCGGCCTCGATCAGCCGGCCCAGCCGCCGACCCAGTTCCCGCTGTTCAACGGCAGCGACGAATGATGAACGGGAGCTGGCCGGACCTCGCCGGGCGGATCGAGGGCGACACCCATGTGCTTCCCGTGCGCGTCTATTTCGAGGACACCGACTGCGCCGGCGTCGTCTATCACGCCAATTTCATCAAGTTCTGCGAGCGCGGCCGCTCCGACTTCATCAGGCTGCTCGGCATCGACCAAACTGGCTTGGCGAATCCGGAAGCGGGCGAGCCCGCGGTGTTCGTCGTCCGCCACATCGCCATCGACTATCTGAAGCCGGGGCGCATGGACGACGTGCTCGAAATCGTCACCTCTTGCGCCGAGATCGGCAGCGCGAGCCTCAAGTTGCGCCAGGACGTGCGGCGCGACGGGACGCTGATCGCCCACGCTCTCGTCACCGTGGTGCTGGTCGGTCGCTCGGGCAAACCGCAACGATTGGGCGCCCTCGTCAGGAACGCGCTTCAACGATTCGTTAACCAGGCGCGTGAAACGTAGTCGGTGCCGGTCCTGCGTCTTTGCGTGCCGCAACAGCCGCACCGCACGGGTTTAGGGTAAATCGACCCAAGTTTAGTCACATTCGCTCGCAAAAGGTCGATCCTGGGAGCGAAGGGGCGGTCTGTTCCGGCGATGTCGATCGGCGCCGCGGGTCACGACCGCGGGGTGAAGCCGCCGTTTCGAGGAAAGGTCCTCGCCGGCACCTTGGAGCTCATGCCACGAGGCCGAGATGAACCCGCCCGATATCGCCGTCGATCTCTCGATCTTCGAGCTTTTCAAGAACGCCCATATCGTCGTCAAGCTGGTGATCATCGGGCTCCTGCTCGCATCGATCTGGAGCTGGGCGATCATCCTCGAAAAGCTGTTCCTGTTCGCCAAGACGCGGAAGGAGACCGACAAGTTCGAGCAGGTGTTCTGGTCGGGGCAGTCGCTCGATGAGCTCTACCAGGCGCTGTCGCAGCGGCGGAACACCGGCATGGCGGCCCTGTTCGTGGCGGCGATGCGCGAGTGGAAGCGCTCGACCGAAACCGAGGGCGGAGACCGCGGCACGAAACCAATGCCCGGAGTCCAGCTCAGGGTCGAGAAGGTGATGGACGTCACCATCTCGCGCGAGATTGAGCGATTGGAACGCCGCCTGACGTTCCTCGCCACGGTCGGATCGACCGCCCCCTTCATCGGCCTGTTCGGCACGGTGTGGGGCATCATGACCAGCTTCCAGGCGATCGCCGTCAGCCGGAACACCAGCCTCGCGGTGGTCGCACCGGGCATCGCGGAGGCCTTGTTCGCCACCGCTCTCGGCCTGCTAGCGGCTATCCCTGCGGTGATTTTCTATAACAAATTCAACAGCGAAGTGGCGCGCTACGCGGCCCGTCTCGAAGGCTTTGCCGACGAGTTTTCGGCCATCCTGTCGCGCCAGATCGACAAGAGCGCGTGAGGGCTCGACATGGGAGCAGGACTGCAACCAGGAGGGTCGCTGTCGAAGCGGCGGGCGCGGCGCCGCTCGTCACAGCCGATGAGCGACATCAACGTCACGCCGATGGTCGACGTGATGCTCGTGCTGCTCATCATCTTCATGGTGACGGCGCCGATGCTGACGGTCGGCATGAACATGGAAGCCAAGCCCGACCTGCCCAAAGTCGACCTGCCCAAGACCGAGGCCGGCCCGATCGAGGAGCAGAAGCAGGCGCTCGCCATCACCATCGACCCTTCGGGCAAGGTGTTCCTGCAAAACAGCGAGATCGGCTTCGACGAACTTGTGCCCAAACTCGCTGCTATCAGGAACTCGGGCGCGGGCGACCGCGTCGAGGTCAGGGGCGATGACCGCGCCCAATATGGCAGCGTCGCCAAGGTGCTCGCCAGGATCAAGGCGGCGGGAATTCCCGTGACGCTGGTCACCGAGCCGGTGGCCCCAACGAAGCAATAGGGCGAAGCAAGACGCGCGATGGGCAGGAGCACTTTCATATCGGCGGCGCTGCACGTGGCGATCCTGCTCTTCGCCCTCGTCGCCTTCTCGTCGGCCAAGGTCGACCCGACGCCGCTCGCCATTCCGATCGACCTCGCCGCAGCGCCGTCCGACATCACCAAGCTCAAGGCGGGCAGCGCCGATGCCAAGGACGATGCCGCGCTCGCCGGCAAGCCGAAGGAGCCGAAGCCCCAGGCCGTGAAGGAGGCCGATCCCAAGCCTGACGAGACAGCCGCGCTCGCCGATGCGCCGCCGGCGAAACCCAAGGATGACAAGCCCAAGCCTGAGTGCAAAGGCCGCGGCGAAGAAGGCCGACGCGCAGAAGCAGGCTGACGCGAAGCCAAAGCCGGCCGCCCCGCAAGAAGCGCGACTTCAGCGCCGACCGGATCGCCGCCCTGCTCAATAAGATCCCCGACGCACCGGATGAAGCTCAGCCTGTCGTCCCCGACGACGGCGCGCCGGCGAAGAAGGTGAAGGGTCAGTCGAACGGCACCGAAATGGCCATGTCGGTCAACGAGATCGACGCGCTCAGGGCCCGCATCGCCAAATGCTGGAGCCCACCGCCCGGTGGGCTCGGCGCCGACCAGATCGTCATCAAGCTCAGATTGAAGCTCAACGAGGACGGCACCCTGGTCGGCACGCCGACCATCGCCAATGACGGCTCATCGCCGTTCTTCCAGGCGGCTGCCGACAGCGCGGTCCGCGCCGTGTTCCAGTGCCAGCCTTACGAGCTGCCGAGCGAAAAATATGCGCTGTGGCGCGACATGATTCTCAATTTCGACCCAAGCGACATGTATCGCAGCGGCTGAGCGGTCCCGAATCAGATGCTCCACACGATGCAAGCTCACATCTCATTCAACCGCCTGTCGGCAAGACGCTGCCGGCAGGGCGTCGCCCTTGGCGTGCTCGCGCTCGGCGCTGCGCTGTTCGGCGTCCTGCCTGCGCGCGCGGTGGTCGAGCTCAACATCACCCAAGGCAAGATCCAGGCGCTGCCGATCGCCATCCCCGATTTCGTCGGCGACGGCTCGCTCGACCCGGCGACCGCGCGCGAGGTGTCCGACGTGGTGGCAAGCGACCTTCGCACCTCCGGCCTGTTCGCACCGATCGATCAATCGGCGTTCATCGAGAAGGGCGTCACGCTGGACAGCGTCCCGGCCTTCGACGATTGGCGGGTGTTGAACGCGCAAGCCCTCGTCGTCGGCCGCATCGGCAGCGAGGACGGCAGGCTCAAGGCCGAGTTCAGGCTGTGGGACACCTATTCCGGCAAGCAGCTCGCCGGCGAGCAGTTCTACGCCCGGCCGAAGGATGCGCGTCGCATCGGCCACATCATCGCCGACACGATCTATGAGCGCATCACCGGCGAGAAAGGCTATTTCGACACGCGCATCGTGTTCGTCGACGAATCGGGGCCCAAGGACAAGCGCACCAAGCGGCTCGCGATCATGGATCAGGACGGCTTCAACGTCCGGTTGCTGACGACCGGCCAGGACCTCGTGCTCACGCCGCGCTTCAGCCCCTCGACCCAGGAGATCACCTACATGTCCTTCGAGGGGGACTCGCCGCGTGTCTATCTCCTCAATATCGAGACCGGGCAGAAGGAGATCGTCGGCGCCTTTCCGGGCATGACATTCGCGCCGCGCTTCTCGCCTGACGGCCAGCGCATCGTCATGAGCCTCGAGCAGAGCGGCAACGCCAATCTGTATGCGATGGATTTGCGCAGCAGGCGGACGATGCAGCTCACCAGCACCGACGCCATCGACACCGGGCCCTGCTACGCGCCTGACGGGCAGCAGATCGTGTTCGAGAGCGACCGCGACGGCTCCCAGCAGATCTACGTCATGGACGCCGACGGCAAGAACCAGCACCGGATCAGCCGGGGCGAGGGCAGCTACTCGACGCCGGTGTGGTCGCCGCGCGGCGATCTCGTCGCCTTCACCAAGCTGCTCCAAGGCAAGTTTCTGATCGGGGTGATGAAGCCTGACGGCTCGGGGGAGCGCGTCCTGACCGAGGGATTCCACAACGAAGGCCCAACTTGGGCCCCCAACGGCAGAGTGCTCATGTTCTTCCGGGAATCGCCCGGCGCCGCGGGCGGTCCCAAGCTCTATACGATCGACCTCACGGGCTATAACGAGCGGCAGGTTGTAACCCCCGCGTTCGGCTCGGATCCGGCCTGGTCGCCGCTGATAAACTAGGCTTCCCCACGCCCACTGCGGCCAAATTGCAACACCCTCTTACCCTTTGTTAAGCAAAGGGCTCCAGGGTGTTAACCATGCTTGAAAGCCGTCCTCCGGGCGGTTAGCGTGACCTCTGCTGGAGGATGAGATTCGGAGTGGCATTTTAGCATCAATGACCGACAAAACGGTCGAACGACTTCAGTGCGATCTTGATCTGAAAACGCCGCGCCGGTACATGCAAAGACGGCTACTGCCGTTTAACCAAAGGAGAGAAGACCATGCAGGGTTTGAAGGGCGTTATCATCGTCGCCACCATCGTGGCCGCCACCATTGCGCTCGGTGGCTGCTTCGGCCATCACGAGAAGGCCGTGGCCACCACGCCGCTGAAGCTCGGGTCGGCCGATGTCGTGGTCGAGCAGGTTGTTCGCGTCTAACGCGCGGCCAAGGAATTCATCGCGGAGAAACTCTTCTTTCGCGAGACGGGGCATGGATGCCGGGACGCCGTAGCAGATGCGGCGGCGTCCCAGGCATCCCTTCCTTTTTTAGGGCCCGGATCTAACGGCAATCCAACATCCGTTTCTTGCCACCTCGCTGGCCCTTTCCGGACACTCCCACGCTCTAGCCTGCCCGTTTGAGGGAACTAGGAGATCGTTAAGGAATTCGCCCTTACGGTTTACCTAAGCTTACGGGTAGTCGGGAGTAATCAGTAATGCGTTCGTGTGGTGGGATTAACCACGCCTGCAGGCTTGCAGGCATGGTCGTTATCGCTGTTCTGCTGGCGGCCTGTGGGCGCCACGGGATACCGAAGGAATATGGGCTCGGCAGCACCGGCTCGCTGGCGACGCCGGGCTCGGCCCAGGAATTCGCGGTTAATGTCGGGGACCTGGTGCATTTCCAGGAAGACAGCTCCGCGCTGACTGGCGAGGCCAAAAGCATCCTTATGAACCAGGTGCGCTGGCTCAATCGCTATACCCAGTACAACGTGACCATCGAGGGCCATGCCGACGAGCGGGGCACGCGCGAGTACAACCTTGCGTTGGGCGCTCGCCGGGCCGTGACGGTCAAGGGCTTCCTGGCCAGCAACGGGGTGGCTGCGGCGCGAATCCGCACGATCTCCTATGGCAAGGAGCGGCCGATCGCGGTCTGCGACGACGTCTCGTGCTGGAACCAGAATCGCCGCGCCCAGACGGTGCTGAACGACGCCGCCATCGCCAGGAATTAGTCGCCGGCGCGGCTCCCGCTTCGAGACGCCGCCTGCTGCGGCGGCGCCTCAGCATGAGGGTTCTCCTACCCCGAGGAGGCGCGATTTGGCGCCGTCTCGAAGGGCGAGGCCCCGGGGCAAATCAAAGTTTGGCCCCAAAAACTCGGCCAAATGCGCTATTGTTCGGCGCGTTTGGCGCTTCCCGTTGAAGCGCCCTGCCGGTCGAAACGGCAAGGTCCCAATCGTGATCTCATTGATTATCTCAAGGCGCGGCAGGCGGCGCTTACTCGGCGCTTTTCTCCTTGCGTTCTCGACGCTTAGCCTCGCTGCCAGCGAAGGCTTTGCCCAGGCTGATCCGCCGGCACATAGCGCGCCCGCTCAGCCGCAAACGCCAGCCAAGCCCCAAGGTGGCGATTCGGTCGCGAACCGGATCGGCAGGCTCGAGCAGCAATTCCTCGACCTCCAGGTGAGTGTCGGCACGCTCGAGACGCTGGTCCGCGCCAAGCCTGGAGCGGTTCTGCCGCAAGAGGCCGCTGGCAGTGCCGGAGACGCCGCCAGCTCCGCCGCGGTCGGCGATCTCACCCAGCGCGTCGGCGCGCTCGAGACCCAGATCGGCGCCCTGTCGAGCCAGCTCGATCAGCTCGGCAGGCAGATGAGCGCCATCCAGGCCAAGCTCGCGGCCACGCCCTCTCAAGCGGCGGCTCCGCCGCCTGAGACGCCGCAGCCGGCACCGGCGCCGCCCATCCAGCAAAGCCAGGCTCCGCCTCCGCCCGCGCCTGCCGAGCAGTCGCTCGCTTCGACCGCCGAAGACACATCGAAGCCACGCTGGTTCGGCGATCCCGGCGCCGACACGACCGGCGCCACCGCCAACAGCGCGCCGCAGCCGCTCGCTCCGTTGCCGCACGGCGATGCGCCGCCGCCAAGCCAGGGCATGAGTGCGGGGATCCCCAATGGCGACGCGCAGTCGCTTTACGAGCAGGGCTATGGCTCGATCCTCCAGCGCGACTACGGTGCGGCCGAGACCGCGTTCCGCCAGCTGATCGACGCCTACCCTAACGATCCGCTCGCCGGCAGCGCGCAGTACTGGATCGGCGAGAGCTACTATGTGCGCGGCCAGTTCAAGAGCGCCGCCGACGCCTTCCTCAAGGGCTACAAGAAATACAAATCCGGCGACAAGGCGCCCGATACGCTGCTCAAGCTCGGCATGTCGCTCGCAGAGCTCGGCCAGAAGGATGCGGCCTGCTCGACCTTCGGCGAGCTCACCGCCAAATACCCGCAAGCCCCGGCGCACATCCTCGACCAGGCCAGGGGCGAGCGCAAAAAGGCCGGCTGCTGACATGGACGCTGCCCCCGTTTCGCCAGCTGAGGCGCAAGCGGCGTTCGCCCGGCTCGAAGCCTATTCGCACCTTGCGCTCGCCGTCTCCGGCGGACCCGACAGTCTCGCGCTGATGCAGCTCGCCGCCGAGTGGCGCGCCGAGCGCGGCGCTCGCCCCGAGCTTCATGTGCTCAGCGTCGATCACGGCTTGCGCGCGACATCGCGCGACGAGGCGGTGATGGTCGGTCGCCGCGCGAGCAGCCTCGGTCTTCACCATACGATCCTGACCTGGGACCGAACCGGCGAGGAGCGCACCGCGCTCCAGGCCCGCGCGCGGGCCGCGCGCTACGACCTGATGGCCGCCTATTGCCATGCGCATGACATTCCGTCGCTCGCCACCGCGCACACGCTCGACGATCAGGCCGAGACCTTCCTGATGCGGCTCAAGCGCGGCAGCGGGCTCGACGGGCTCGCCGCGATTCCAGAGATCGGCGCCTGGGCCGGGATCGCGCTTCACCGGCCGTTGCTCGATCTGCCAAAGGCGCGGCTCATCGCCACGCTATCCGCGCGGGGAATCGGTTTCGTCACCGATCCGAGCAATGCCGATCCGCGCTTCGAGCGCGCACGCCTGAGGGGAGGTGCGGGCGCGCTCGAGACGCTCGGTCTGACGCCTGAGGCGCTGGCGCTCTCGGCGCGTCGCTTGCGCCGTGCCCGCGAAGCGCTCGACCACGCCGCGCATGACTTCCTTGCCGGCAACAGCGAGACGAGCGAGGCGGGCTACGCCGCGATCGACCAGGCTGCATTGCTCAAGGCGCCTCAGGAGATCGCGCTCCGCGCGCTCGCGCGCCTCATCGCCTCGGTCGGCGGGAGCGAGGAGCCGGTGCAGCTTGCCAAGCTCGAGGCCTTGCTCGCTTCGCTTGCGGCGCGTCCCGGCACGAGACGGACGCTCGGCCGCTGCCGGATCGAGCCTCTGTCGGGCCGGCTCGGCATCTTTCGCGAGCTGCGCGCCGAGGGTCTCCCGGTCATCGAGCTCCTGCCGGGCATGCGGGCGCTGTGGGACAACCGCTTCAGGATCGAGCTCGGAGCTGACGCGGCGGGTCCGGTCACGGTGCGCGCGCTCGGCGATAGTGGCTTCCTCGATCTCCGCGACAGGTTCCCGCGATTGCCTCGCCTTGCCGGGCGGACGCTGCCTGCCTGCTTCAGAGGCGATGTCCTCGCCGGCATCCCGGCATTGGGCGAGGCTTTGCCCCATTCGGACCTTGATTGCCGCGCAAGATTCGTGAGCGCCGGTTGGCAGGCGCCGTGGAACGGGGGTCGCTCTTAACCGTTGAGGAAGCATGCACCTCTTTGCGTTAGCTTTACTTGGCAAAGAAGGCGTACGTTCCTATGTTAACGAGCTATCGTCCAATCCGCGCCAGCGTTGGGGGCGAGGCTTTTGAAGCATCGAAGCCGCGCATAGAAGAGAGCCGTCAGGTCAGTTCATGAATTCGAATTTCCGCAACTTCGCTATCTGGGTGTTCATCGGCCTTCTTCTGGTCGCGCTGTTCAACCTGTTCCAAAGCCCGGGCGTCCATGTCCGCGGCAACGAGATCAGCTTCTCGCAGCTCCTGTCCGAGGTCGAGGGCGGCAACGTCCAGGACGTGACCATCGCCGGCAGCCAGATCACCGGGCATTTCACCGACGGCCGCAACTTCCAGACTTACGCGCCGAACGACCCCAACCTGGTCGACAAGCTGACCACGAAGGGCGTGAAGATCACCGCCAAGCCGTCTGAGGACGACGTTCCCTCGCTGCTCGGCGTGCTGGTCTCCTGGTTTCCGATGCTGCTGCTCATCGCCGTGTGGATCTTCTTCATGCGCCAGATGCAGTCGGGCGGCGGCCGCGCCATGGGCTTCGGCAAGTCCAAGGCTAAGCTGCTCACCGAGCGCCATGGCCGCGTGACCTTCGACGATGTGGCCGGCGTCGACGAGGCCAAAGAGGACTTGCAGGAGATCGTCGAGTTCCTGCGCGATCCGCAGAAATTCCAGAAGCTCGGCGGGCGCATCCCGCGCGGCGCGCTGCTGGTCGGCCCTCCCGGCACCGGCAAGACGCTGCTCGCGCGCGCCATCGCCGGCGAGGCCAACGTTCCGTTCTTCACCATCTCGGGCTCGGACTTCGTCGAGATGTTCGTCGGCGTCGGCGCCTCCCGCGTCCGCGACATGTTCGATCAGGCGAAGAAGAACGCGCCCTGCATCATCTTCATCGACGAGATCGACGCGGTCGGCCGCCACAGGGGCGCAGGCCTCGGCGGCGGCAACGACGAGCGCGAGCAGACGCTGAACCAGCTGCTGGTCGAGATGGACGGCTTCGAGGCGAATGAAGGCATCATCCTGATCGCCGCCACCAACCGTCCCGACGTGCTCGATCCGGCGCTGCTCCGGCCGGGCCGCTTCGACCGCCAGGTGGTGGTGCCGCGTCCCGACATCATCGGCCGCGAGAAGATCCTCAAGGTGCATGTGCGCAAGGTGCCGCTCGGGCCTGACGTCGACCTGCGCGTCATCGCGCGCGGCACGCCGGGCTTCTCCGGCGCCGATCTCGCCAATCTCGTCAACGAGGCGGCGCTGCTCGCCGCCCGGCGCTCCAAGCGCTTGGTCATGCAGATCGAGTTCGAGGACGCCAAGGACAAGGTGATGATGGGCGCCGAGCGCCGCTCCATGGTGATGACCGAGGAGGAGAAGACGCTGACCGCCTATCACGAGGGTGGCCATGCGCTCGTCGCGCTGCACATGCCGGCATCTGATCCCGTGCACAAGGCGACGATCATTCCGCGCGGCCGCGCTCTCGGCATGGTCATGCGGCTGCCCGAGCGCGACATGCTGTCCTACACCCGCGCCAAGCTAAAGGCCGACATCACCGTCGCCATGGGCGGACGCGTGGCCGAGGAGATCGTGTTCGGCTACGACAAGGTCACCTCGGGCGCCTCGTCGGACATCAAGATGGCGACGCTGCTCGCGCGCGCCATGGTCACGCAATACGGCATGTCCGACAAGCTCGGCCCGCTCGCTTATGGCGACAACGAGGAGGAAGTGTTCCTCGGCCACGCCATCGCGCGGACGCAGAATCTGTCGGACGAGACCCAGACCATCGTCGACGAGGAGATCCACCGCCTGGTCGATGAGTCGTTCGAGCATGCGCGCAAGATCATCACCACCAATCTCGACGATCTGCACGCCATCGCGCGCGGGCTGCTCGAATACGAGACGCTGTCGGGCGATGAGATCAAGAACCTGCTCAAGGGCAAGCCGCCGGTGCGCGAGTTCGTGCCCGACGTCACGGCGCGGCCGGGCTCGGCCTCAGCCGTTCCCGCTGCCGGTCGCGGCAAGAAGGCGCCGCCCGAGCCCGACACCGGAGGCATGGCGCCCCAGCCCTCGACCTAAGTTGCGAGAGCTATCGACACAGCAATGCAATGCCCGGCCTCGTGCCGGGCATTTTGCTTTTGGCTTCCTACGCGGATCGCTACGGGAATATCCGTCCTGGAGCAGAGCGCAGCTATCCGGACCTCACTTAGGGTCAGTGATGAGAAAGTCGCCAGCGACCGGGCCTGTGCTAATCCTTGCGCATGGGTGAACTCTATCTCAGGCCGCTCGGGTTTCTCTACGGCGCTGTCGTCGAGGCGGCGATCGCCGACGGCTTGGCGCTGCCGCTCGCCGGCGGTCCAATCGCCTTCGCCGCTGCCGAGCTGATCGAAGGCGAGCCAGGCAAGGCGACGCGGCGTATGTTGACGGCGCAGGCGCTCGTCCGCGAGGGCGACAACGACGCCTATCTCGCCGCGCTCGTCGCGCGCGTCACCAGCAAGCGGCCGCCCTTCGCCGGGCTCGAGCTCGACAAGCCGCTGCTCATGGGCATCGTCAACGTCACGCCGGATAGCTTCTCCGACGGCGGTCTCTACGACACGACCGAGGAGGCGATCCAGCATGCCGCCGGGCTGGCCCAGGCGGGCGCGGCACTCGTCGATATCGGCGGCGAGTCGACCAGGCCGGGCTCCGACGCCGTCGGTGAGCAGGATGAGCTCGAGCGCGTGCTGCCGGTGATCGAGGGGCTTAAGGGCTTTCACGCCGTCATCTCCATCGATACGCGCAAGGCCGAGGTGGCGCAGGCTGCCGCGCGAACAAGGCGCCACGATCTTCAATGACGTCTCAGCCCTTACCTACGATCGCGCAAGTCTCGGCGTAGCGGCCAAGACCGGGATGAGCATCGTGCTGATGCATGCGCAAGGCGAGCCCAAGACCATGCAGGACAATCCGGTCTACGGGGACGTCGTGCTCGAAGTGTACGACTATCTCGAAGGCCGCATCGAAGAGGCTGAGGCTGCCGGCATCCCGCGCGCCAAGATCGCCGCCGACCCCGGCATCGGCTTCGGCAAGACCATGGCGCACACGCTTGCGCTGCTCGCAAATCTCAGCCTGTTCCACGGCCTTGGCGTGCCGCTCCTGATCGGCGCCTCGCGCAAGCGCTTCATCAAGGGCGTTGCCGGGGGCGAAGCGCCGGCGGCGCGGGAGCCGGGCTCGCAGGCGGCGGCGATCGCCGCGGCGGCGCAGGGCGCGCAGATTTTCAGGGTGCATGACGTGGCGGCCACGGCGCAGGCCCTCGGGGTGTGGCGCGCGGCCATGTTCGGCGCTGAAAATTAAGGGAAATTTGGCCATCCCGTCCGGCGATTGGTGTAACTATTGCTTACATTTTTTGAACTCAGATGGGGTATGAGGAGGAGCATAATCCCATGAAGCGCCGAAAAGACCCAAGCGCAGGGCAGGCGCCAATCGGGGGATTGGACGGGGGGACGACCGCCATGGCTCGCAAGTTCTTTGGCACGGATGGCATCCGTGGCAGCGCCAACTCCTATCCGATGACCTCAGAGGTGGCGCTCAAAGTGGGCATGGCCGCCGGCAAGCTGTTCTCCAATGGCTCCTATCGCCACCGCGTGGTGATCGGCAAGGACACGCGGCTCTCGGGCTACATGATCGAATCGGCGCTGGTGTCGGGCTTCACCGCCGTCGGCATGGACGTGTTCCAGCTCGGTCCGATGCCGACGCCGGCCGTCGCCATGCTGACCCGATCGCTCCGCGCCGATCTCGGCGTGATGATCTCCGCTTCGCACAACCCCTATATCGACAACGGCATCAAGCTGTTCGGGCCGGACGGCTACAAGCTCTCCGACGAGAAGGAGGAGGAGATCGAGGAGCTGATGGGCGGCGATTCCTCGGATCTGCTCGCGTCGGCCGAGAAAATCGGCCGCGCCACCCGCATCGACAGCGCGCGCGAGCGCTATATCGAGTTCGCCAAGCGCACGCTGCCCAAGAACATCCGCTTCGACGGCATCAGGATCGTGATCGATTGCGCCAACGGCGCCGCTTACAAGGTCGCGCCCGAGGCCCTGTGGGAGCTGGGCGCCGAGGTGATCAAGATCGGCGTCGATCCCAACGGTTTGAATATCAACAAGGATTGCGGCTCGACCGCGCCCGAGGATCTGATCCGCAAGGTCAGCGAAGTGCGCGCCGACATCGGCATCGCGCTCGACGGCGACGCCGACCGCGTGGTCATCGTCGACGAGAAGGGCCACATGATCGACGGCGACCAGCTGATGGCGGTCATCGCCGAATCGTGGCTGAAGCGCGGGCGTCTCGCCGGCGGCGGAATCGTCGCCACGGTGATGTCCAATCTCGGGCTGGAGCGCTATCTCGAAGGCCTCAATCTCGGTCTCGCCCGCACCCCGGTCGGCGACCGCTACGTGGTCGAGCATATGCGCCAGCACGGCTACAATGTCGGCGGCGAGCAATCCGGCCATATCGTTCTGTCGGACTTCTCGACCACCGGCGACGGCCTCGTCACCGCGCTCCAGCTGCTCTCAGTGGTGGCGCAGAGCGGCAAGCCGGTCAGCGAAATTTGCAATCGTTTCGAGCCGTTGCCGCAGGTTCTGAAGAACGTCCGCTACAAGAATGGCGGCCAGCCGCTCGACAATGTCGGCGTGCAGCGGGCGATCAGCAACGGCAAGTCGAAGCTCGGCAAGTCCGGCCGCCTGGTCATCCGCCCGTCGGGCACCGAGCCCGTGATTCGCGTCATGGCGGAAGGCGACGACGAGCGGCTGGTCAAGACCGTGGTCTCGGACATCGTTCACGCCCTGACCGACGCAGCGGCGTAGTCCCAGCCTCGATCCGCCGGAAATTCAATCATTTCAGCCAGTCTCGCCGCCGTTGCGGCCGGCGTCGTTAGCTCGGCCATGGTGCCATCCCGGACCGGTACAGCGGTTAGGCGTCCGTTAACCATCTCCCTTCCATAGTCCCGAACGAGACAGCCTGGGTGAGTTCCGGCTGCAGTCGAGAGGGAAGAGAGATGGGACAGATTCGCTCAATCATCATCGGTTTAGCCCTGGTCATGGGCCAGACGGCAGGGGCCGCGGCCGCTGATCTTGGACTTCCGCCACCGCCGCCACTCGAGGTCGCGCCCTGCGTGGGCTGCGCCGGGCCCTGGTACATCAGAGGTTTTGTCGGCGGCGCCAATCCGCATGTCGACGACATCTCAAGCGAGCTGTTCCAGTTCAACGACTTCCAGGTGTTCCACAAGGACATCAAGAGCTCGCCGCTGGTCGGCGGCGGCGTCGGCTACGAATTCAACCGATGGCTGCGCTTCGACGTGACCGGAGAATATCGCGGCGATGCCACCTTCTTCGGTCAGGACAAATATCCCGGAAGCGACGGCTTCAATCGTGCTGACGACGATCCCGCGGCAATTTCAATCCCGGCACGAACGAATACACCGCCGACATCCAGAGCTGGCTTGGCCTCGCCAACGCCTATGTCAATCTCGGCACCTATCACTGCTTGACGCCCTATGTCGGCGGCGGCGTCGGTGTCGCCTCGATCTCGGTGAACGGGCTCAAGGACGTGAACGTGCCCAATAACAGCGTGTTCTACGGCGCCGACCATACCCAGACGAACTTCGCCTGGGGCCTCTACGCCGGTCTCGCCTATGACGTGACCCCGGGCCTCACCATCGACCTGTCCTATCGCTATACCGACCTCGGCGATGCGCGCAGCGGCAAGGTCACGGCCTATGACAACACGTCCTCTTATAAGAGCCTCAACATCGACGACATCACCTCCAACGACATCATGCTCGGCGTCCGCTGGAAGCTCGGCTCCCAGCCCGCGCCCATGCCGGTCGCCTTTAAGTAGCAGCCCATCCCACCACCCAAGACTGCCAGCCTCTACCGCCCGTCCTTCGACGGGCGGTTTCTTTTTTGGCTTAGCTCTGCGCTTCAGCCGGACTTGACGGCCCTGGCAGCCGAACGTATGGCGAGACCAGACCCTGTCACGGACTGAAATGGCAAAGTCTCGGACGTAAAATGACGAAGTCCGTAAACCTCATTCCGAAACCGGCCCTGCGGCCGAACGATCCGCGCTTCTCGTCGGGACCTTGCACCAAGCGTCCCGGCTGGTCGCTCGATCGGCTGAAAGGCGCTCTGCTCGGCCGGAGCCATCGCGCGCCGGAGACGCGCGCGCGGCTCGCGCTCGCGCTCGAGCGCACGAAGGAGCTGCTCGAGCTCCCTGCCGGCTATGTCGCGGCGATCGTGCCGGCTTCCGACACCGGCGCGGTCGAGATGGCGCTCTGGTCGCTGCTCGGTCCGCGCGGCGTCGATGTGCTCGCCTGGGAGGCATTCAGCCGCGACTGGGTCACCGACATCGTCGAGCAATTGAAGCTCACGGACGTGCGCGCTCTGCTCGCGCCTTACGGCGATCTGCCCGATCTCGCGCAGGTCGATTTCGACCGCGACGTGGTGTTCGCCTGGAACGGCACGACCTCTGGCGTGCGCGTACCCGACGCGGAGTGGATCGCCGGAGACCGCAAGGGACTCACGATCTGCGATGCGACCTCTGCCGTGTTTGCGCAAAGGATCGACTGGGCGAAGCTCGATGTCGCGACCTACTCCTGGCAGAAGGTGCTGGGCGGAGAGGCGCAGCACGGGATTCTGATCTTGTCGCCGCGCGCGATCGAGCGGCTTGAGAGCTACGCGCCGCCCTGGCCGCTGCCGAAGCTGTTCCGCATGACACGCGACGGCAGGCTGATGGGCGAGCTGTTCGAGGGCTCGACCATCAACACGCCGTCGATGCTCTGCCTCGAGGATTATCTCGACGCGCTCGATTTCGTAGAGAGCGTCGGCGGAGTGGAGGGGACGATCGCGCGCTCAGACGCGAACGCCGCAATCGTCGCCAAGTTCGTGGCGGAGACGCCGTGGGTGGATTTCCTGGCGCGCGTGCCCGAGACGCGCTCCAATACCTCGGCCTGTCTCAGGATTGTCGATCCGGAGGTGCTGGCGCTTCCGGCAACGCTTCGCGATGAGTTTCCACGCCGGATGGCGGCGCTGCTCGATCGTGAGAACGTCGCCAAGGATATCGGCTCCTATCGCCTCGCCCCGGCCGGCCTTCGCATCTGGACCGGGGCCACGGTCGAGGCGGGCGATGTTGCGGCACTGATGCCCTGGCTCGATTACGCCTTCGCCCATGAGAAACAGGCGCCCGCCACGGTCGCTTGAATACCCCTCTCCCGAACGGGGAGAGGGGCGTTTGCGATACGAGCGCTAGCCTTTCTGCGGCAGCGTGCGCGGTGCAAGCTGGTGGCTATGGGCATGGACGATCGGCTTGTGCACGATCGGCTGAGCGGGCGTGCCCTTGGCCGGCGGCAGGCCGGGCATGTTGTAGCTCCGGCAGTCGGCAGAGTCGGGCTCCTCGCTGCAATGGCCGTAATTGGCAAAGGCCGGGGTGGCAGCGGCGGCGAGCGAAAGCAGGGCGCCGGCGCCAAGTCCTATGAGGGTGGTCTTGAGCATCGGGGGGTACTCCTTCAACGGCGTCGCCTGATGCGGCGCCGATGGGCCAAGCAAACACCCGCGCCGCGGCGATGTTTGCTACGCCGGATGTCGCAGCGCCATCTGCCGCATCTTTCGATCTGTCGCAGCGCCATTCGCCGCAGCGATCTTGAACTTTTGACCGCGAAAAAAGCGCCAAAACCCGCGCTCGCATCTGCCGCGCTGGGACGCTATAAGGTCACACGGCCCCCCAACTCCTTCGGGGCCGTTTGGCTTTTTCCGCCGCAAGTCGAAGGAATACCAACGTGGCCAATGTCGTGGTCGTCGGCTCCCAATGGGGCGACGAAGGCAAGGGCAAGATCGTCGATTGGCTGTCCGAGCGCGCCGACATCGTCGTGCGCTTCCAGGGCGGGCACAATGCCGGCCACACGCTGGTGGTCGACGGCACCACCTATAAGCTGTCGCTGCTGCCGTCGGGCGTGGTGCGCAAGGGCAAGCTGTCGGTGATCGGCAACGGCGTCGTCGTCGACCCGTGGGCGCTCGCCGAGGAGATCGCCAAGATCGAGAAGCTCGGCGTCAGCATCAGCCGCGACAATCTGCGCGTCGCCGAGAACGCGACGCTGATCCTGCCGTTGCACCGTGAGCTCGATGCGTTGCGCGAGGCCGCGGCCGGCGAGGGGCGGATCGGCACCACCAAGCGCGGCATCGGCCCGGCCTATGAGGACAAGGTCGGCAGGCGCGCGATCAGGGTGATGGATTTGCAGGATTTGCCGAGCCTGAAGCCGAAGATCGAGCGCATCCTCGCCCACCACAATCCGCTTCGCCGCGGACTGGGTGAGCCGGAGATCTCGGCCGACGATCTTTGCGCCCAGCTCGCCGCGATCGCGCCGGAGATTCTGCCTTATGTGGACACGGTGTGGGCGCTGCTCGACGCCAAACGCCGCCAGGGCAAGCGCATCCTGTTCGAGGGCGCGCAAGGTGCCCTGCTCGATATCGACCACGGCACCTATCCGTTCGTTACCTCGTCGAACACCGTGGCGGCTCAGGCCGCGACCGGCTCGGGCCTCGGCCCGGGCGCGCTCAATTATGTGCTCGGCATCACCAAGGCCTACACCACGCGCGTGGGCGAGGGGCCGTTCCCGACCGAGCTCAAGGACGAGACCGGCAGACTGATCGGCGAGCGTGGCGTGGAGTTCGGCACGGTGACCGGACGCCCACGCCGCTGCGGCTGGTTCGACGCCTGCCTGGTGCGCCAGACGCGCAAAGTCGCCGGCATCAACGGCATCGCGCTGACCAAGCTCGACGTGCTCGACGAGCTGCCGGAGCTCAAGATCTGCGTCGGCTACCGGCTCGACGGGCTGCCGCTCGATCATCTTCCGGCGGCGCAAGGGGCGCAGGCCCGCGTCCAGCCGGTCTACGAGACCATGGAAGGCTGGTCGCAATCGACCCGCGGCGCGCGCTCCTGGGCCGAGCTTCCGGCGCAGTGCATCAAATATGTGCGGCGGCTCGAGGAGCTGATCGGCGCGCCGGTCGCGCTGCTCTCGACCAGCCCCAAGCGCGAGGACACCATCCTCGTGCACGATCCCTTCGTGGATTGAGCTTGGTTTTGTCGCGGAATTCCCGCTTTGGCGGGAATGACACCGAGAGGCTAGGTATGGCTGGACAGACTTTTCCGTGGCAGACGGCGTGGATCACTGGCGCATCGGGCGCGATCTGCGGCGAGATCGCGCGGCGGCTCGCGACCTCGGGCGTGAGCGTGGCTGCAACGGCGCGGCCGAGCGCCAAGCTCGATCAGCTCGCTGCGGCGAGCGACAAGATCAAAGTCTATCCCGCCGACGTGCTTCAGCCCGACGCGCTCAAGGCTTGCGTGGCGAAGATCGAGAGCACGCTTGCACCGATCGATCTCGCCCTGCTCGGCGCCGGCATGTATGCGCCGTTCGACATCCGCAATATCGACCTCGACGGCTTTCACCGCTCGATGGCGCTCAATGTCGACGGCGTCATCAACGCGGTCGCCGCGGTGCTGCCGTCGATGCTCCAGCGCAAGTCCGGCCATATCGCCATCATGGGCTCGCTGTTCGGCTATGCCGGCTGGCCCGGCAACGGCAGCTACGGCGCGAGCAAGGCGGCGGTGATCAATCTCGCCGAGAGCATGCGGTTCGAGCTCGAAGGCACCGGCGTCGCCGTGACCATCATCAATCCGGGCTTCGTCGATACGCCGCTCAACGCCGCCTACGATCCCAAGAAGAAGCTCTACGTGATGAGCAAGGAGCGCTGCGCGCGGAAGATCCTGGAGAAGCTCGGCAGCAAGCCTTACGAGATCGCTTTCCCGCCGCAGGTCGAAGGCTTCCTCAAGACGGTGCGCTCGCTGCCGCGGGGCCTATCATTTCCGCTCGCGCGCTGGTTCACCAAGAGGACGGGGGCGTGAATGGAGGGAATGCGAGCCATCTTCCAAATGTTCGCCGGCTACAACGCGTGGGCCAATCAGCGCGTGTACGCGGCAGCGGCCGAGCTTGGCGACGCCGAGTATCGCGCCGATCACGGCGCCTTTTTCGGCTCGGTGCATGGCACGCTCAATCATTTGCTGGTCGGCGATCGCATTTGGATGCAACGCCTGACCGGACAGGGCGGGGCGCCGGCACGGCTCGATGACATACTCTTTGACGAGTTTGGCGCGTTGCGCACGGCGCGGCTTGCCGAGGACGCACGCATCATTGCGTTTGTCGAAGGACTCAGCGAGCAGGATCTCGCGCGCACGATCCGCTACCGCACGATCAGCCGGCCGGCCGACATCGAGCAGGAGCTCGTCTACGCCCTGCCGCACGTGTTCAATCACCAGACCCACCATCGCGGTCAGGTGCATTGCCTGCTCACCAAAATCGCCAAGGACGCGCCGTCGCTCGACCTGATCCTCTATCAGCGCGAGACGGGGCTTGGGCTTAGCTAAGCAGCTCGCGGAAATAGGAATCGAGCATGCGGTTCTTCGGATCGACTGTCTTGCGATAGGCGGCGAATTGCTGGAGCCGCGTGCCGAAAGCGCGCCTGACCTGCTCGCGGGTCAGGAACGGCGTCTGGTTGAACAAAGGCACGCCGCGGCGTTCGCTACAGAAATCGTTGTAGTGGCGCAGGAACTCCTCCCATTCCGGGCCGCCGGTCGAGGCCGGGTCGATGCTGAGCGTCGGTCCCTCCCAGCTATAGGAGAACAGCGCCTCGACATCGCGCGAGATGGCGTAGCCGACGCTCGGCAGATTGCAGCGATAGCCGGTCGTCTGCTCGTAGTGGAGGCAGAAATTGCAATACTCGTCGAGCACGTCGAAGAAGCCGCCCTCGCGGAACGCCCACATGCTGAACAGATATTTGTTGTCGCCGGGCTCGCGCGGATAGGAGATGATCTGCGCATGCGGCCAGGTGCGGTCGCTGCGCACCATCAGCACGAGTCCCTGCCGCAGCAAAAAGAAATGCAGCTTGTCGGCGAGCGAGCGGAGCTTCTGGTTCTTGGTGTTCCGCTCGATCCACAGCGTGACGGCCGGGCCGTATTTGCGCCAGAAGCGGTTGCGATAGGCCCAGCGCCGCCGCGAGGTGGGCTGGACGTCGGGGTTATCCTTGCGCAGCTCGACCAGCACGCGCTTCACATAGGGGAAGATGTAATACATCACGGCGAAGCCGCGCGCTTTGTAGACCGGGAAGTAGCGCCGGAAATTCTCCAGGCTCAGCGAATAATGCCGCACGGCGAGCGCCGTGGTCGGTTTGACCTTGATGGTCACCTCGTAGACGATGCCGAGCAGCCCATAGCTCGAGCGGATGATCTGCATCTCCTTCGGATTGTCGCGCTCGGTGATCTCGCGAAGCTTGCCGTCGGGCGTGACCAGGCGCACGGCGGTCACGTAGGAGCTGACCTGGCCGAAGCCGCCGGGGAAGGACGAGTCCTTGGTGGCGGCGGTCGCCATGGCGCCCAGGGTGACGTTGCCGATCTCGGTGGTGACGTAAGGCTGTAGCCCGCGGTCCTTCAGCGCGTTGGCAAGCACGATGTGGCTCACGCCGGCTTCGACCGTGACCGTGTCGTCGGTGAAGTGGAGGATGCGGTTCATCCCCTTCATGTCGACCATGGTGCCGCCGTCGTCGCCATTCATGCGCGCGGTGGAATGCATCGAGCCGGCGGGGCGGACCGGCGAGGGAAAGCGCACCTCGTCGACCATGATCTCGACGATGTCCTCGGCGCTTTCGGGGGTCGCGATCACCTTGGGATGGTAAGTCCAGGTGCCGTCCCAGGTCTTTATGGCGACGTCGCGCTTGATATCCATAGCTTCCCCCAAAACCAGCGGGCGACAGACCATAAAGCAAAGCGCTGGCAAATCCAGGCTTTGGGTGAGCGGGCGATGTCGGCATAGAGCTGGGTTTGCGCCAGCGTCCGGATTGACACAGATCAATGAGGCCGGAGCGCGATGCGAGTGGGTTGAACCGTGCCGGGCTTTGATGCTTAGGTCGGGCCCAAAGCGCGGCAAACGGGGCCGGGCAGGGTGTCGCAACGGCGGAAATCGGAGGGAGAGTGCAGCGTTATTGTATCATCGGCGCGGGCGCCTCTGGTCTCGCGGTGGCCAAGACTTTCGCCGAGCGCGGCATTCCGTTCGATTGCTTCGAGGCGCTCGCCGATATCGGCGGCATCTGGAATCCCGACAGTCCGCACGTGGTCTATGGCTCGACCTATCTCAACTCCTCGAAGCGACTGTCGCGCTATCCCGATTTCCATTTCCCCGAGGAATGGTCGCACTACGTCAGCCGGACGCAGGCGCAAGACTATCTGCGCGCCTATGCCAGAGAGTTCGGCCTCTATCAACGCATCAGCTTCAACAAGCGCGTCGTCTCGGCGGTCAGGAGCGAGCAGGGCTGGCAGGTGACGCTCGAAGGCGAGGCCGCGCCCCGGCTCTATACCGGCGTCGTCGTCGCCAACGGCCATCATTGGGAGAAGTTCACGCCGGCTTATCCCGGCAAGTTCGATGGCGAGATCTTGCACTCGCACGACGTCAAGTCGAAGGAGCAGCTCAAGGGCAAGCGCGTGCTCGTGGTCGGCGCCGGCAACTCGGCGGTCGACATCCTGTCAGACGCGGCGCACGACGGCGCGCGCGCCGTGCACTCGATGCGGCGGTCCTATTATTTCTTCCCCAAGATGGTGCTCGGCAAGCCGGCCGACACGTTCATCGACATGACCAGCAAGTGGCCGGTGCCGCGCAGCATCATGCGCTGGTTCTACCGGTTCGGGCTCATCATCCTGGTCGGGCGGCACAAGCGCTATGGCCTGCCCGCGCCCGACCATAATCTGTTCGAGGCGCACCCGACCGCTTGCACCACCTATCTCGACCATATCGTGCATGGCCGGATCGTGACCAAGCCGGCCATCGAGAAGCTCGACGGCAGACGCGTGCGCTTCGTCGACGGCAGCGAGGAGGAGGTCGATCTCTTGGTCTGGGCCACCGGCTTCCGGCCGAGCTTCCCGTTCCTGGACCAGTCCTACATTCTCAACCCCGACGGCGGCTCCAAGCTGTTCATCCACACCTTCCACCGCCAGCTCGACGATCTGTTCGTCGTCGGCCTGTTCGAGCCGGCCGAAGGCGGCGTGTGGCAGCTCGCCGATTTTCAGGCGCGGCTGATCGCCTGCTTCGTCAAGGCGCTGTCGAACGATCCGAAGCGCGCCGCCTGGTTCCGCGCGCTGAAGGCAACCGCCACGCCCGATATCGGCCACGGCATACGCTGGCGCGACACGCCGTGGCACCGATTCGAGATCCAGCACTACCGCTTCCGCATGTATATGCGCCGCCTGATCCGGAAATTCGGCGCCTCGGGCGACGTGCCGGCGCGGCAGGCCCGCTCCATGGTGCTAGACGCCGGCACGCCGGACGACGCAAGGCTCAAGCTCGCGTCCTGAGCCTTGGCGGTGCCGACTTCCTTATGCTGTGGCTTGCAGGAACGCCAATGGCGCTGCGACATGTAAAGCTGCTGGAGACCGCCGGGCGCTGGATGGTGCCCAACCTCAAGCAATTCCAGGCGACGCGGCAGCCGGTCGTTTGGTTGCTCGCGGCGTTGATCGGGCTGGCGACGGGTGCGGCGGCCATAGTCTTTCGTCTCGCCATCGGGGCCTTTCAGCTCCCCTGGCTCGGGACCATGTCAGAGGCCGTGGCAAAGGCGGCCCGCGCGGAACCCTGGTGGGTGATCGTGATCGCGCCGGCGGTCGGCGGTCTCGCGGTCGGCCTCATGCTGCAATATCTCCTGGTTGCCAAGCGCACCGCGGCGGTGCCGGACGTCATGGAGGCGCGCATCACTGCTGGCCGGGGCCTGAGCCTCAACCAGGGTTTGCTCAGCGCCGTCGCCAGCGCGCTCTCGCTCGGGACCGGTGCCAGCGCCGGCCGTGAAGGGCCGATCGTGCATCTCGGCGCCAGCATCGCCGCAAGCGCCTGCGCCAGCCTCAATCTCCCCAATGCCGCACGGCGCACTTTGCTTGCCGCCGGCGCGGCCGGGGCCGTCGCCGCCTCTTTCAACACGCCGATCGCCGGAGTGCTGTTTGCCCAGGAGGTGATCCTCGGCCATTTCGCCATCACCAGCTTCGTGCCTTTGGTGTTGGCCTCGGTGATGGCGACAATTTTGTCCCAGGCCTGGTTCGGCAATGTCGCCGCATTCATCGTGCCGACCTACCAGATCACCTCCTATCTCGAAGTTCCCGCTTTCATGCTGCTCGGCCTGGTCGCCGCGATGGTCGCAGTGACCTTCCAGATCGCTGTGCTCGCCACAGATTGGTTTCTCCGCAATATCGACATGCCGCTGGTCGCCCGTCCCGTTCTCGGCGGCCTGTTGATCGGGATCATCGCCATCTGGTTTCCCCAGGTGCTGGGCGTGGGCTACGACACCACCGACGCGGCGCTCAAGGATCAGCTGCCGATCGCACTCATGTTCATGCTTCTGTTCGCCAAGACCGCGGCGACGGCCATCGCGCTCGGCTCCCGTTTCGGCGGCGGGGTGTTCTCCCCGGCTCTCTATCTCGGCGCCTTGACAGGGGGCGCCTTCGGCCTGATCGCCGCCCACCTGTTTCCGCAGTTCGGGTCGAGCGAGGGCCTCTACGCGATCCTCGGCATGGGCGCGGTCACCGCGGCGGTGCTCGGCGCGCCGATCTCGACCACGGTCATGGTTTTCGAGCTGACCGGCGGGTTCGCGTTAAGCCTCGCCCTCCTTCTCACCGTGGCGATCGGCAACGGCGTCTCGCAAGCGATCCTCGGCAAGTCCTTCTTCCAAGCCCAGCTCGAAACCCGCGGCATCGTGCTGCATGACGGTCCCCATCGAGTCTTGGTGAAGACGGTGCGCGTCGCCGACTTCATGCAGAAGCTCGCTGAAGGGGAGGCCGACGCGCTGCCCGAGGCCGAGCGGGCGCTCGCGCTTCGCCCCGATGACAATCTTGAGACCGCGCTGCGCCTGTTCGATAGTTCGGGGGCGGAAACGATTGCCGTGGTCGATCCCGCCGACCGCGGCAAGATCATGGGCTGGGCGAGGCAGACGCGAGCGCTCGCCTGGTTCAACAAGGAGCTGATCGCCTCGAGCGTCGAGGAGCATCGTTGAATCCCAAGCCCGAAGCGCTGTCAGCCCTGCTTCGGCACGGCGCGGCGCAGGAAATTGGTGACGAGGCGCGGCGCCAATGCGTTCAGCATGAATAGCCCGCGTAAGGCCGCCGGCTTGACTACCACGCGCCTCTTCGCTTCGACGCCGGCAAAGATCGCCTCCGCCGCCTGCTGCGGCGTCAGAGTTGGCATGATCATCGGGTTGATCACCGGCAGGTGCGCGCGGCTGCCCGGATTGTGCTGCCAATAGGCACTCTCGACGAGGCCGAGCACGACGAGGGTGACGCTGAGCCCCGAGCCTCGCACTTCCGCACGCAGCGCCTCGGTGAAGCCGGCAAGGGCGTGGCGCGCCGCGGTATAGGCGACCGCGTTCGGCCATATGACGAACGATGCAGGGGAGGTGATGCAGGCGATAGCCCCGCTTCTCCGTGCAAGCATCTTCGGCAGAAACGCGCGGGTGAGATTGAAGGCAGCGAGATAGGGCACCTCGATCATGGCGAGCGCATCCGCGGCCGTGGTGTCGAGCAAGGACATCCAGCGGCCCGCTCCGGCATTGTTGATCAGCACGTCGGGCGTGCCGGCCTCGCGCGCGATGCGTTCGCTGACCTCCTGGGTCGCCCTGGCGTCGGCGAGGTCGACCGGGAAGGCCGTCGCCGTGCCGCCGTCCTTGCGGATGGCGCCGACCGCCGCGTCGAGGCGCCCGGCGTCGCGGGCGAGCAGGAGGACGTGGGCGCCGTTCGCGCCATAGCGCCGCGCCGCGGCCTCGCCGATCCCGCTCGACGCCCCAGTAATCAGCACAAGCCTCGCCGTCATAGAGCTCGCTCCTTCCGGACTGAGGCTAAAACCCTAGATCGGCTGCTCCCTTTCCGCTCGTTCCATTTTGACGCGTAACTGT
Organism: uncultured Alphaproteobacteria bacterium; assembly: GCA_963820005.1. Taxonomy (GTDB): domain Bacteria; phylum Pseudomonadota; class Alphaproteobacteria; order Rhizobiales; family Methyloligellaceae; genus Methyloceanibacter. The sequence goes on from CAWFYQ010000008.1 coordinate 587,690, forward strand.
GGCACAAAGGCTACAGCGCAGGCGGAACCTCATCCGCACCGGTTGCAGCCCCCTGGCGAGGGCTCGCTTTCCCGCGATAGTCTTGATCCATCTAGGTTAGTCGCTTGAGGAGGCGTTCCGATGAGGTCGTATTTGCGCGTCTTGGCATTGGCATCGTTGGCGGCGGGACTGTGCCTAGTGCAGGGCACGCCGGCTTCGGCAGGGTGTGTCGGACTGTCGGGAACCGCCGACGGTTTCGACAAGGAGACCGCGGTCAGCCGCGCGCAGCTCGCGCTGTCCGACTACATCAAGGAATACAAGCGGGCGAAGAAGCTGGGCTCGGTCACCGTCAGCCCGATGCGCGCACAGCCGGAGCCCTATTGGCGCGACAGCGTGAGCGAAAACATGATGTACCGGCCGGACATCGTCGACGCGAAGTCCTACACCATCTGCTGGCAGGGCGTGATCTCGCCTTACGTCTGCACCTCGGGCGCCAAGGCCTGCTGGTAGCCGTCTCCGGCGGTTTTCCAATCCTGCATCGTCACCGCCGTGCAAGCCGCGTGGACGTTCGGTATTGCCGGACCGACGCTGCTAGTGCGCCGGCACCAGCGACACGTTCTCGGGCCGCGACATGGCGAAGATCAAGGGAATGATGGCAAGCGTGACGATGGCGATGAACCAGAACAGATCGTTGAAGGCGAGCATCTGTGCCTGACGGGCAATCTCATAGGTGACGAGCGGGCCCGCCTGCGGCGAGTGGGGGGTGAGCCCATGCTGGGCGAGATAGGGAATGAGTGCCTGGTTGAAGGGCGTGATGTGACCCGAGAGCTCGTTCCAGTGAATCTGCGTCTGCCGCACGAACAGCCAGCTCACCACGGCGATGCTGGCTGAGCCGCCGATACCGCGCATCAGGGCATAGACGCCGGACGCTTCGTCGTATTGCACCTTGGCGATATTGCCGAAGGTGACGGCGGTCAGCGGCACGAAGAACAGCCCGGTGCCGACGCCGGCCAGAACGCCCGGCAACGCGATGCCCCAATAGTCCACGTACAACGAGTAGTGCGACATGAGGATGGTGCCGAGCGCCGTCATGACCAGTCCCGCGGCGACGAGATAGCGTGCGTCGAACAGGCGAATGAGGATGCCGCCGGTGATCGCCAGGGTGAGCGCGCTGACGAGCGCCCGGGGGATGAACAGCGTGCCCGCCATTGCCGGCGGGTAGCCGAGCAGCCGCTGGCTGAGCAGCGGCATCAGCGCCATCCAGCCGAACAGGCTGATGCCGTAGGCGGTGATCGCCAGCGTGCCGATGACGAAATTGCGGTCCTTCAGCAGCGACAGATCGATGATGTTGTCCGGCTTGTTCCAGCCTCTGAGAAAGAACGCCGCGGTCGAGAACACGGTGACGATCGTGCCGACAACGATGAGACGGGAATTGAACCAGTCGCGCATCTGGCCCTGATCGAGCACGAATTGCAGGGCGCCGACCGCCAACACCAATAGCGCCATGCCGAGCCAATCGGTCCTGATCTCCTTGATGGCGCGCTTCGGCAGATAGCCGACCGAGAGCAGCAGCGCGAACAGGCCGATCGGGATGTTGATGTAGAACACCATGCGCCAGGAATAGGTCTCGGTGAGCCAGCCGCCGAGCGCGGGGCCGATCACCGGGGCGACCATGATGCCGAGGCCGAAAATGGCGAGCGCCTGGCCGTGGCGCTCGCGCGGGAAGGCGTCGAGCAGGATGGCCTGGCTCAACGGCACGAGCGGCGCGCCGAAAATGCCCTGAGCCAGCCGGAACACCACCATGCTCTCCAAATTCCACGCCATGCCGCATAGCGCCGAGGACAGCACGAAACCGCAAATGGCAACGAGCAGGAGTCGCCGCCGCCCGAGCCAGGTGGAGAGATAGCCGGTGAGCGGCATCACCACGGCGGCGGAGACGATATAGGAGGTGAGGACCCAGCTGATCTGGTCAGAGGTGGCGCCGAAGGCGCCGAGCATATGCGGGATCGCCACGTTGACGATGGTGATGTCGAGCACTTCGAGCACCGCGGTCAGCACCACGGCGATGACGAGCGGGATCGGCGGACGGTCGGGCTGGTGCGGCGGCGGTGGCGGCGGTGGCGGCGCCGCCTTGATCGGTGGCGGCGGCGGCTCGGCAGGGGCCTTCCGCTTCCGCCCTTTGCGGCCGCGTTGCTCCGAGCTCATTTCTGGTCTGGCGCCGACTCGGTCGTGTCGATGGTCACGTTCGCGCTCGATCCCAAGCGAAGCGGCTTGTCGGGATTTGGCTTGCTCGTGATCTTGACGCGCACCGGAAAGCGCTGGGTGACCTTGACCCAGTTGCCGGTCGCGTTCTCCGGCGGCAGCACCGAGAAGCTTGCGCCGGAGCCCGCGCTGATGCTCTCGACCACGCCGTCGAGCTTGAGCCCGGGATACATGTCGAGACGGACGGTCGCCTTCTGGCCCTTCCTGATGCGGGCGAGATCGGTCTCCTTGAAGTTGGCATCGACCCACCAGCGGCCGTCCTCGATGACGGCGAAGGCGGGCGTGCCGGCCTGCACGATGGTGCCGGGCCGCAAGCTTGCGTTGGATACCCAGCCCGAGGCCGGCGCGGTGACGTGGGTCTGCACGCGGTCATGGGTCGCCTTGTCGAGCTGCGCCGAGGCGGCGCGGAGCTGCACGGTCGGCGTGGTCACCGTCAGCTTGTCATCCTGGGCCTTGGTGAAATCGGCCTCTGCCGCGTCGAAGGCAGCCCAAGCATCGTGCCAGCCCTTGAGCGCGGCGGTGAAGTCGCTCGATACCAGCCAGCCTTCCTTCTGCGCGTCCTTGGCCTTGCGATAGGCGGCGAGCGCATCTTCGAGCGCGGCGCGCTTCTCCTCGAGCTTGCCGGCGGCAGCCTTGAGCGCGTCGCCCGCCGTGCCGGCAGCGGCGGCGGCGGCATCGAATTGCGCCCGCGCGTTGCGGAGCGCTGCGTCGTAGAGCGTCGGATCGATGTCGAACAGAGGATCGCCGGAGGCCACCTTGTCGTCGTCCTGGACATAGACGCGGATGACCGGCCCTGAGACCTGCGAGGCCACGCGCACCACGTCGGCGCCGGTATAGGCGTTGTCGGTCGACGGGTAGATCTCGGAATAATGCCAATAGACCAGCACGCCGCCGACCGTCGCCAGGAGCAGGACGAAGAGCAGGATCCAGCGGTACGGGAGCTTGGCACCCGGGCGCGCCTTGGCGTCGGTGGAAACGTCCTGTTTCACGTCGTGTCTACCTCGGTTGCGGCGGGTGTGACCGGCGGGGTTCAGCTCAGGACCCGGGAATTCAAGGTGAAGCGCGGCAGAATGATGACGAGGCTTAAACTGCTTGCGCGTCAGCCGCAAGAATTCCGTTATACGCAAAGGGATATGCGAATTGTCACGGCCGACAAGGGTGCTTGACTAAGGGTTGCGATTGGCGCTTTTCGCGCCAGCGGTCGCCTTCAGGTCTTGCCCGCCGGTCCGACATCTTGAGCTCAGGACGCATGACTTGCGTTCCACTTGCGCCGGTTTCGCATTACCCTCGCGGCCGACGCTGACTGGCTTTGGGGAGGGCTGAATGACCGCATCGAGATATATCGCGCGCCTGATGGGTCCCGTGCTGCTGACGATCGGCGTCGGCATGGTCATGGGCATGCTCACCGAGGGGGACGGCTATTCCAGCCTGCTCAAGGAGTTCATCAGCTCGCGGGCGCTGATCTTCACCACCGGCGTGCTGGCGCTCGTCGCCGGGGTCGCAATCGTCAACGCGCATAATCTCTGGGTGGCCGATTGGCGGGTGCTGGTGACGGTGCTGGGCTGGCTCATGATCCTTCGCGGCATCATGAATCTGGTGTTCCCGATCACGGTGCAGACCCTCGGCGACCGCATGATCGCGAGCCATGCCGGCGTGCTTGCCGGCGCCGCCTTCACCATCGTGCTCGGGGCCATCTTCTGCATCATGGGCTATGAAGACATGTGGAGCCGCGAGGCGCTGGCCGAGGTGCCGGCCAAGCCGGCCGCGGCCAAACAGCCGCGGCGGAAATAACGCCGCGTGCCGCCGCCCCGCGTGTTTGACATGGGGCTGCATCGGCCTACATTAGCCTCGTTCCGAGGGGAGCCCCAGCGCAGGGGCTGAGAGTCCGCTGCCTTTGTCGTCAAAGGCGCGCGGAGACCCTTCGAACCTGATCCGGGTCATTCCGGCGAAGGGACGGGAACGGTTCATTCCGCACCTCCCTTGCCGCTTGGCCCTGCACTCTGCTCCTCGTCCTGAGGAGGCCGCGGAACGCGGCCGTCTCGAAGGATGAGGGCCTCATGCATCGAGATGGGCCTTGCGGCCCTCCTCAGCATGAGGACTTGGTCAAAGGAGTGAAGACGATGAACAAGCCCATTTCTGCGAAGGACGTGGCGCCGCCCAAAGTGACCACCGGCCCGTTGCCCGGAAGCCGCAAGATCTATTCCGCGCCCGAGGGCCACGACGATCTCGCCGTGCCGTTGCGCGAGATCGGTCTCGGCGGCGGCGAGCCGCCCTTCAGAGTCTACGACACGTCCGGCCCCTACTCAGATGCCGACGCCGCGATCGACGTGCAGCGCGGCCTGCCGAAACTTCGCGCGCCATGGATCGACGCGCGGCTGGGCGGGCTGGTCACCCAGCTCGAGCTGGCGCGCGCGGGGATCGTCAGCAAGGAGATGGTCTATATCGCCCATCGCGAGAATATCGGACGCGCGCGGCAGGCCGAGGAGGCGGAATCCCGGCTCGCCGACGGGATGAGCTTCGGCGCGAGCCTGCCGGCTTTTGTGACTCCCGAATTCGTTCGCGCAGAGGTCGCACGCGGCCGCGCCATCATCCCCGCCAACATCAACCACCCGGAATCCGAGCCGATGATCATCGGCCGGAACTTCCTCACCAAGATCAACGCCAATATCGGCAACTCGGCCGTGACCAGCTCGGTCGAGGAGGAGGTCGAGAAGATGGTGTGGGCGACCCGCTGGGGCGCCGACACGGTGATGGACCTGTCCACCGGCAAGAACATCCATCTGACGCGCGAATGGATCATCAGGAACGCCGCCGTGCCGATCGGCACGGTGCCGATCTATCAGGCGCTGGAGAAGGTCAACGGCGATCCCGTCAAGCTCGACTGGGAGGTCTACAAGGACACGCTGATCGAGCAGGCGGAGCAGGGCGTCGACTATTTCACCATCCATGCAGGGGTGCGGCTCGGCTACATCCACCTGACCGCGCCGCGCGTCACCGGCATCGTCAGCCGCGGCGGCTCGATCATGGCCAAATGGTGCCTCGCCCATCACAAAGAGAGCTTCCTCTATGAGCGGTTCGATGAGATCTGCGAGATCATGCGGCGCTACGACGTGTCGTTCTCGCTCGGCGACGGGCTTCGTCCAGGCTCGATCGCCGACGCCAACGACCGGGCACAATTCGCCGAGCTCGAGACGCTCGGCGAGCTGACCAAAATCGCCTGGGATCGCGGCTGCCAGGTGATGATCGAAGGGCCCGGCCATGTGCCGATGCACAAGATCAAGGTCAATGTCGAGAAGCAGCTCGAATTATGCGGCGAGGCGCCGTTCTATACGCTCGGGCCGCTGGTGACCGACATCGCGCCGGCCTACGACCACATCACGAGCGCGATCGGCGCGGCGATGATCGGCTGGTTCGGCACCGCCATGCTTTGCTACGTGACGCCGAAGGAGCATCTCGGCCTGCCGAACCGCGACGACGTGAAAGCTGGGGTGATCGCCTACAAGATCGCCGCGCACGCCGCCGACCTCGCCAAGGGCCACCCGGGCGCGGCCGCGCGCGACGACGCGCTGTCGAAGGCGCGGTTCGGCTTCCGCTGGCAGGACCAGTTCAACCTGTCGCTCGATCCCGACACGGCGCGCTCATACCACGACGAGACGATGCCCAAGGAGGCGCACAAGCTCGCCCATTTCTGCTCGATGTGCGGGCCGAAATTCTGCTCGATGGAGATCACCCAGCAGGTGCGCGACTACGCCGCCAAGCTCGCCGAGAAAGAGACGCTCTCAAGCAGCGAAGCGGTAGAGCAGGCAAGGAAACAGGGCATGGCGGAGATGAGCGCGAAATTCCTCGCCGCCGGCGCCGAGGTGTATGTGGCGTCAAAACCGAAATGACCAGGCGCCAGCGCCTCACTCCTTGGACGCAGCCAGCACCTGCTTGGCGGTGGCGAGTTCCGCGCTTGCGAGACCGGTAAGGTTGTTCGAATTGTCGGGGGTGACCGGGATGTCGCCGGCATGCGTGGCGGAGACGATCAGATTGCCGTCGCGCGCGCCAAGCCCGAAATGCATCTCGGCGCCGACCTGCGAGGTGCCGGCAAACGCTTCGTCCCCGAGATTCGGCGCCGCCGCAGGCTTGAAGCCAGGTGCGGCCTTGCTCCCTTCCACCGCCGTTCGGTAGGCCTGCGCGGCAGCATCGGCAGTAGCGTATTGATCGACGGAGAGCGTCACTTTCTTCTTTCCGTCGGCGCTGGTGAAGACCACCGATCGCGACGCGACCGGCTTGCCGACGCTCGTTTCGTTCGGTCCCGTGCCGGACTCCCTGGTCACTTCGGGGAAATATTGCGTCACCACGCTCACGGGCACGATCGCTTCGCGCGGCGGCAACGCGGTGTCATCGCCGCAGGCTGCCAATGAAAGGAGCGCAATTGCGGCGGCTGTGAGCAGTGCCGTCCGAACGCATCGCTGTCGGTTCATTTTCGTTTTCCTCGGCAATGACTCAGGTGCTAGCGCGATACAGACGCCGCGCCACGAGCGGTGCGGCAATAACGAGCAGATAGAGCAGCATGGCGTAGCCGGGCGAGTACAGGCTCGCGATCATGGACAGCACGGCAGCCGCAATCAGGACGCCGAGCTTGACGCGTCCCTCGGCTTCGCTCGCGCGGACGCGGCTGCTGTCGCGTTCGGCGATGCGCGAGACGGCAAGCGCCGTGACGGCCAGCCAGATCATATTGGCGCCGTAGATCCACACCGCCGCCGCCAAATCGTATCGGCTCACCGCCAGCATCGAGAACGGCAGGAAGGTGACGCCGAGCAGATGCCACAGCGTCGCCCGCGCATAGGCCGGGCTCGCCATGTCAGCTTCTCCGGTCTCCTCCTGTGCGCGTCCGGACCAGAAGCCGATGAGGACGAAAAAGGTGATGAGATAGGCGGTGAACGTATCGGAGAGGCTGGAAAGCTTGGCGAGGAACTCGCCATTGGTCGCCGGGTGGAAATCCTTCCGGCAGCTCGATGTTGATGACCAGCAAGGTCATCGCGAAGGCGAACACGCCGTCGGTCAACGAATCGAGCCGACTTCTCGGGATGAAACCGGCTGATCCCTCTTTCTGGACTGACAAGCCTTGCCCCCGCTCGGCTGCCGCAATTCGCCAAAATCCTATAGCCATCCTCAGTCCGAAGTCGCGTCCTGGTCAACTCCCTCATGGGTCTTGTGTCATTCCCGCGAAAAGCGGGAATCCGGTACCATCACGTAGGCGGCACCGATTACGCCCGGGGGCCTCAGCTATTTGATCTCCCAGGTGGCCTTGTGTTTGACGATTAAAGCCGAGCGGCCGCCGACCGCCTCGTGAAGTTCCGTCACAGTGTAGGGAACCGTTCCCGTGATGCCTTTGTATTTCCCTGTACCACCCATCATGTAGTGGTTGTTGTCGTCGAAGGTCGTGAATACGTTGTCGCCATCTTTGTCGGTTTCAACGCAGCTACCGTTGAAGTGAAATGTCTCTCCCACTGCGCTCATGTGATAGAGGCAGCGAACGGACATGTCATTGAACGGACCTTCTCCTTTGACATTCCGGGTGATTCCGGTGCTGTCGACGATGGCCCCGGTACCGGCTCCGCTGTCGATTTTTGCCACCGTATTATCGACATAGTACGTGTCGTATTCCGCACTGCCAGTCTTCGGAAACTCCGAAGCGGCTGCTGCTGAAGCTGCACAAAACGTGAGTGCAACAGCGATCGAAGCGATAATCGACCTCATAACGGCATTCCTTTCAGTTGACCGGTTTTTGTGCCGGCTCGGGGGCGATCAGATCTTCAGAGGCTACGATTTGCCACTTGCCATTGCGGAGGATCCAAGTGTCGGTCCAGACAAAACGAGCGCGGAGCGGTGTGCCGGTGCGGCGCACCCAGGATTCGTCTCCTTGGGCCACAGCCGTGTCGCCGAAAAAGCGAACTTTCACATCGTTGAGATGGTTGGAGATGAATTCCTTCGGAGCTTCGCGCGTGTCGGCGACCATCTTAGCTTTGTCGTAAAGATTGCCATCGGGATCTACGCCGAGGAAGTCGTCGGCGAGAATGCGTTCCACCACGGAGGCGTCGCCGTTGGCGACGGATTCGGCCCATTGGCTCTCGCTTTCCCTGATGTAGCGCTCTACGTCCGCGGTGTTGGATTGTTCCGCCCTGGCAGCCGAGATGGTGCAAATCGAAGCGATAGCAACAACGAGAAACGACAGTTTTGCTTTCATATGCTCCTCCGTAACTTCGGCAGCCGCTAATGTCTGCGCTCGTTCCTGATCGGCATTGATGATCAATTCTGTAGCGGTGACAGGTCATGCCCTCTGGTCCTAGTATGAAACGGTATGAAACATCCTGACGTTCGGAGTTGGAACGTGACGGTAGTTCAGCTCAAACACTGGAGCGAATCCGACCAGGAGGCCATTCGTCAGCAACTGGACCGCATCCTCAAGAGCGGCCCGTTCCACCAGTCGCGTCGCCGGCAGCGGTTCTTGGAGTACCTCGTCAACGAGACGCTGGCTGGGCGCAGTGAGCGGCTGAAGGGCTACAACGTCGCTTTGGAAGTCTTCGATCGTCCCGAGACGTTCGACCCCATAGTCTATCCTCTCGTGCGGATCGAGGCGGCGCGTCTGCGTGAGAAGCTTCGCGAGTACTATGATGCCGACGGCCGAAGCGATCCCATTCGAATCGATCTACCGAAGGGAACGTACACTCCGCAAATCAAGTTTCGGCAGACGGCACCACCCAATCCTTGGCCAGATCGAGCGGACGCGACAACACCCGATCAACGCCTGGATCCCTCGCAGGGCCCTGTTGCATCCCAGCCCCGTTCTCGCAAGGCGCCGTTAGGATTCCTAGCGGCCTCCATAATTGCAGTTTTGCTTGCGCTGCTTGCAGGCTTCACCGCTTGGAAATGGTGGACTCCATCCACTTCACTGTCTGAAAAAGCTTCCATCGCGGTTTTGCCGTTCGAGAACATTGGCAACGAGTCTAAGTGGGATCGCTTTGCCGACGGAATTACCGAGGACATCGTTACAGACCTGTCTCACTCCAAAGACCTGTTTGTCGTCGCCCGGAACTCAACGGAAGTTTACCGAGGTAAGCCCGCGGACGTACGAACAGTTGGCCGCGATCTCGGCATCCGCTACGTGCTCGAAGGGAGCATTCAACCGATTGGCGACCAGATTCGGGTGACTGCCCAGCTCATCGATGCAAGAACTGGCGGCAATGTTTGGTCGGACCATTATGATCGCCCCGCCACAGACCTGTTCAAAGTGCAGAGCGATGTCACCGAGAAAATTTCAGCCACTCTCACCGGCTATGAGGGCGCAGTTGCTGAAACCGAACGCTCGCTAGTCAGACGAAAGCCGCCCGGTGATTTGACGGCCTATGACACCTATCTCCTTGGAATGGAGGCCAAGCATAAGGTCACCAAGGAAGGCCTGGACGAGGGAGAACGATTGTTCCGAAAGGCGCTCGAAATCGATCCGGAGCTCGCTCGTGCCTATGTCGGATTAGCCTATATTTATGACTATAGGATCGACCTCGGTCTCGGAACTTCCGTTGCTGATAATTTGACCAAGCTGAAGGAGGCCGCTCGGAATGCTGTTGGGTTAGATCCGAATGACGGAGAGACCCAGCTCGTTCTGGGACACGCGTTCGCCTACCAGGGGATGGCAGATCAGGCTCTTGAGCAATTTGCCAAGGCCGAGGCGCTGGCTCCTAATAACGCTGACCTTCTAATTAACATTGCATGGTTCCTTCCTCAATTTGGCCAACCCGATCGGGCGGTCGAACTTACAGAGAAAGCGCTGAAACTGAATCCCAACTACCCGTACTGGTACAATCAGGAGCTTCGGTTGGCATATTTCTTTGGCCGCCAGTTCGATAAATCCGTGAAGTACGCGAAACAGGTCACCACCCCTTTCGCCACGGACTACGCATACTTGGCGGCGGCAAGCGCCATGGCGGGCGATATGACCGGGGCGAAAGTCGCCGCCGCGCAGGTGGTTCGCCTGGATCCCAATTGGAGTGTCGAGAAATATCTGAATGATGGCGGCGGCTATCCAGACGATGCCGCCATGCTGTTCATCGAGGGCGCCAGGAAAGCTGGGGTCGCTGCATGCGTGCCAGCGGACAAGCTTTCGTCAATGCCGAACCTTATTCATATCAAGGCGTGCGACGAGGAGAGAACTCACCAAGCCGCTGGTTAGAGTTCTAAGCCTGTACCCCAAAGCTCCGCGCCTTACCTTTGCAAATGTCCGCTCATGGCACTCAGCGGACTTCGATATTTGAGAGTTATCCCCACACTCCGAACCTGCCGTATCATCGCCTCACCTCGTCCGTTGAGGGGCGCATCATGAGGCGTCATGACCAGCGGGACGGGGCGCGGCGCCCGCGGGTCTTGTCGCAACAAGACACCCGGGCGGCACCGGAACTCCTCCCGGGACCACTAGGAGTCCCTGCCAGGAGCTGGCTTGAAGATCCCGGGCAGACAGCCTGGGATTGAAGCGAGGCCCGCTGCCGTAAAGACGTCCGCAAATAGCATGCGCTTGCGTGGCATGGCTCATGGCGCCTCTTTTGATGCGCTACCGCTTCGCTGCTTGAGCGCTTGTTGGCGCGCCGAGAGGCGCCCGCCGTGGTCCGAAAGGATCGCGGACATTACAGGTTTGCGCTTTTCGGCGCGCCATCCCCCCTCTTTGGGGGCTCGCTCGGGTCAAGCCCGAGGGCAAGCTTTGACATGACCTCGCGCGCATCGCGCGGCGAGGCCATGAACCATGCGACGAGCGCGAAGCTCGCGTTCAGCGCAACGGGGCGTCAATGGCCGACATCATCGGGCAGCCGAGCGTCTTCTGGAACGCCTCAATCAGATCGTGCCGGTTCTCCGCCGTGATGTAGAGGCCGCCGGTTTCCTCGGCGAGACATTTCACATCGAGGATGCTTTGCGCGCCGGTCCAGCTGAAGCCCCTGAGCTGGAAGCCGATGACGTGAACGGTGAGTTGGCTGTTCGCCTTGATCGATTTGCCGAGATCGCAGGGCGCGCCGCCGCAGGTTTCCTCGCCGTCGGTCACCAGGACGACGACGCCGCGCGTGGTTTGCTGGTGCAGGATGTCGGCGGCCTGCTTCACCGCTTCGGTAAGCGGCGTCTTGCCGGCCGGGTTGAGCGCGTTGACCGCGCTCATGATGCGCTCGGTCGCGTTCGGGATCGGCGCAAACTGCAGGTCGACATTGCATTGCTGGTAAGGCCCTGGGCCGTAGGTGATCAGCCCGACCTTGCGGAACTTCGTCGCGCCCGGCAACACTTCGGCCAGGGCCTTGCGCACCTCGTCGATGCGCGTCACGGCGCTGAACAGGCCTTGGACCATATTGCCGGCCATGGACCCCGAGGCATCGAACACGATCATCGCGTCCTCGGTGCAGGGCGTCCGAGGCTCGTCCGCCGCCGGCGAAGCCGCCGATCCGGCCATGAGCGCGACCAGCACGAAAACGACGGGGCACGCGGAGCGCGACAGCCTGTTCATGCCCTGACCTTAGCCGAGACCAGGCGTTGTTACAGGGGCAATTCGACCCACCTTTGGTCTGGGCCGCGGCGCCGTTACGCGTGGCTCCGGCTAGAGTCCGGTCTCGATGACCTTGAGCAGCTGGAAGCGCGACGGGCCAGCGCTGCTCTTGACCGAGATCACGAAGCGCACCCGGCCGTGGCTTTTGGTGTCGGCGTAGCCCGCCAGCGTGCTGACGCCGGACATGGTGCCGGTCTTGTTCAAGCCGCCGTCGTGGCCGCGGAGCAGATCGGCGTGGGGCGCGAACAGCTCGAGCACCTTGGCGAGGCCGCGGGCGGTGAAGTGGTCGCCGCGGCTGATGCCCGAGCCCTCCTCGATATGAATGGCATCGGCGAGGCCGTTGGCGGCGAGCATGGCGTTGGCGACCTGGAGCGATTTCTCGAGGCTGACGGATCCGCCCAGGGTGCCGCCGATCTCCAGGAAGACCTGGTTGGCGATGTAGTTGTTCGAGGCGGTGAGGAGCTGGATGAGAATCTGCGAGAGCGGACGCGATCTGTGCACATAGACCGGCTTCAGTCCTTCCGGCACCGGCCCGGTCGTGATCTTGCCCTTCACGCTGCCGCCGGCACGGCTGATGAACGCCGCGATCAGCTCGCCGGCATATTGCAGGCTCACCGCCGGGTCCTGGGCCAGGCTGATGCGGCCGCTTCCGTTGGGGCCCCGCGCGCGGAACTGGCTGATCGCAAGCGGGGTGATCGGCGTCTGTTTTTCCCCGGACACGACCGTGTCGCCTTTGCGCACGGCGGCGATCGTGTTGAAGTTCACGGCGAGCGCGGAGTTCAGAGCGTTGTAGGCTTCGTCGGTATCCTCGATGCCCGGGATACGAATGTCGGCAGGGTAGTAGCTCGCGTCGAGCACGATGCCGGTGATCGGCTCCTTGCCGATCGCCCCGACCAGCTGCTCTGCGAGCGGCGCCAGCTCCTCGGAGATCAGAAATGGATCGCCGCCGCCGCGGATGTAGAGCACCCGTTTGTCGTCGAGGTAGAAGCTTGTCTGGAAGCGGTAGTCGCCGCCCAGCACATCCATCGCCAGCCAAGCCGTCACGATCTTGTTGACCGACGCCGGGACGAAGGGCCGGTCGACATTCTGGGCGATCAGCTCGTTGCCCTTGTCATCGACGACCAGCACCAGCGCCGACGGAGCCGCCGCCGCGATCTTCTCCTTGGCGCCGGCGAGCGCCGGTGCCGGCAGCAGAAGCAGCACGCAGGCGAGGGCAGGCAGGCGAGAGACATGGCGACTCCAACGCGCGATCGGGGGAGTGTATGGCACAAGCAGATGAATTGCACCGTTACGGCATATCTGCCGCGATAGGGCGCTTCATCGACAAAATCATCGACACCGGCGCGGGGGACTATTTCCGCAGCAGATAGGCGCTAAGGTCCGCCTCGGCGCCGTTGAAATAATTGCCGTCGTAGGTTCCAGGAACGCCGCCGCCACTCAGATTTTGTGCGTATTGCCAAAAACTGAATCTGTCCCACGTTGCGGGCAGGGCGGGCGCCGCGCCGGCGTGGTAATCGACAACCCATAACGGGCAGTCGGCGAATTGCGTCGGATTGCCAAGCTCGCTCCAGACGCGCGCTTTGGTGTAGATCATCGGCCTCTGACCGCCGATCCTGCTCCGACGAGCCCGACCATTTTCTCGATCTGGTCGATCCGCTTCTGCACGGGGAGGGTGCACCTGTCGTCGTAATCGTCCTCGATGTCGAGAGTCGGCAGGATGTCCCCGGCTCGCGGCGTGTACGTCGCCCAAAATCTCCTGATCGAGGTCTCGGCCTTCGCATTGGGATGACAACGAAGATAGGCTCCGTGCAACACGCCGAGCCGTTGCAGAGCGCGCCGATAGTTCGCAAAGCTGGGATTGGCGTAGGACGAGGCTTCGCTCTTACCTACGTGGTAGGCCTGCACGAACACGAAACGGGGATTGAGCTTCGCGACGACTTCGAGCCAGTCGATCTCGCCACCCCATTTCGACACGTCGATGCCGAACGTTCGCGCCAATGGATTTGCAGCGAATGAGCGGAAGGGCCAGCCGCAGGAAGCCGCCAGCAAGCTCCCGCCCACGCTTAATTGCTTGATCAGGGTCCGGCGGTCGATGGAGCGAAGTGTCGGCATTGGCGCTATCAACTCTGCTCGCTTCAGCTGCGCCGGGGCGATTCGATCTTCGCAGTATGACCCATCCTCCAGGCGCTGCCAAAATCACAACGGCCTGCGCAGCCGTGCTGCCTGGGGTATCATGGCTGTCAATGACCCAAGACGAGGAGGCCATACGCGAGCTGGTTGCGACCTGGATGGCGCCAGCAAGCGAGGCGATACCGAGACCGTGCTAGGCCTCATGGCCGACGACGTGTCTTCATGGTCCCGGGGCGTGAGCCGTTCGGCAAGGAAGAGTTCGCCGCCACCGCGCGCGGCATGACCGATTTTCGCATCGAAGGCACGAGCGAGATTCAGGAGATCGAGATCATCGGCGAGAGTGCGTATCTGCGCAATCGGCTGACGATCACGGTCACGCCGGAAGGCGGCGAGCCGCTGCTGAAGCGCTCGGGCTATACGCTGTCGATCCTGCGCAAGGAGAAGGACGGGCGCTGGGTTCTCATCCGCGACGCCAACCTGCTCGCCGTCCACGACTAGTTCTCTTAGAATAAGCTTTCGGGTCGCGAAACTAG